>NZ_CP156082.1:820245-1560491 GCF_039830145.1 Croceibacterium sp. TMG7-5b_MA50
GGACGTGTTCCTGTTCGACCTGCAGGACCTTGGCTGCCGCATCTACACCTTCTGCACCACGTTGCTTTATCTGCTGCAGGCGGCGGAAGCTGCGGGCAAGAGCGTCTGGGTGCTCGATCGACCCAATCCGGCCGGCCGCCCGGTCGAAGGCACGCTGCTGCTGGGCGGCCATGAAAGTTTCGTCGGCGCCGGTCCTATGCCGATGCGCCATGGGCTGACCATGGGGGAGATGGGGCACTGGTTCGTTGCCCGGTTCGGGCTGAACGTCGATTACCGGGTCATTGAGATGGAAGGCTGGCAGCCCGATGCCATGCCCGGCTTCGGCTGGCCGGAAGACCGGCTGTGGATCAATCCGAGCCCCAATGCCGCCACGCTCAACATGGCCCGTGCCTATGCCGGTACGGTGATGCTGGAAGGGACCACTCTGTCCGAAGGGCGCGGTACGACCCGCCCGCTGGAGGTGCTGTTCGGCGCCCCCGACATCTCCGCGTCGGACGTGCTGGTGGAGATGCGGCGGCTCGCGCCCGGCTGGCTGACCGGCTGCGGCCTGCGGGAGGCATGGTTCACGCCGACCTTCCACAAGCATGCAGGTGTGTTGTGCAACGCCCTGTTTGTCCACGCGGAAGGCACGTTCTACGACCATGCGGCGTTCCGCCCCTGGCGGTTGCAGGCGCTCGCCTGGAAGGCGATCCGCACGCTGTACCCGGACTATCCGCTGTGGCGCGACTTCCCGTATGAATACGAGTTCGACCGGCTGGCGATCGACGTCATCAATGGTGGCCCCGTCTTGCGCGAATGGGTCGACGACCCGGCGGCCCGGCCTGCCGACCTCGACGCGGTGACCTCGCCTGACGAGGCAGCGTGGCGCGCGGAGATCGCGCCGCTGCTGCTGTACCGCTGATGCGTCGCCGCTCCTTTCTCGCGGGCAGTGCCGCGGGGCTCGCTGCTACGCTGGTGCCGCCGTTCGCCATGGCGCAGGACGGTCTGCCGAAACTCGGCGCCCGGGCGGTTCCGATCACCGTTGGCGAGCGACAGGACCGTGTCGCCCACGCGGCGGAACTGATGCGTTCGCACGATCTCGACGCCGTGCTGGTGGAGGCGGGCACCAGCCTCAGGTACTTCACCGGCGTGCAATGGTGGCGCAGCGAACGTCTGACCGCCGCCATCATCACGCGGGAGGGGGAGATCGCCGTCGTCACCCCGTTCTTCGAAGAACCCAGCGTGCGCGAGACGCTGGCGCTGCCTGCGGAGATCCTGCCATGGGACGAGGATGAGGACCCTACCGCCAAGGTGGCCGACTGGCTGAAAACGCGTGGTTTGGGGCAGGGGCGCATCGGCATCGAGGAAACCGTCCGTTATTTCGCGGTCGATGGCCTCGCCGCGGCGCTGCCGGGTACCACGCTGGTCAGCGCCAATCCCGTGGTCCGTGGCTGCCGCATGGTCAAAAGCGCCGCCGAACTCGCGCTGATGCAGCTCGCCACGGACATCACGATGGCGGCATATCGCCATGCGGCGCCACGGATCGAGCGCGGAATGGGTCCATCCGACATCTCCGCCCTGATCAACGGCGCCACGAAGCAGATGGGCGGCAACCCGGAATTCGCCCTCGTTCTGCTAGGGGAGGCGAGCGCCTATCCCCACGGCAGTGGTCGCCCGCAGCAAGTGCGCGACGGCGAAGTGATCCTGCTCGACAGCGGGTGCAATGTCGAAGGATATCAGTCAGATATCTCGCGCTCCTTCGTCTTCGGCGAACCCACCGCCTTCCAGCGTCAGGTCTGGCAGCAGATGCGTCAGGGTCAGGACGTCGCGATCGCCGCCGCCCGCATCGGTGCCACGGCCGGCAGCATCGACGACGCCGTACGCAGCTTCTACGAAGGATTGGGCTACGGCCCCGGCTACCGCCTGCCCGGCACCTCCCATCGCACGGGCCACGGCATCGGTCTCGACGGGCACGAGCCGGTCCACCTGGTCCGCGGCGAGCAGACGCGCCTGGCGCCCGGCATGTGCTTCAGCAACGAACCGGGCATCTACATTCCCGGCCAGTTCGGCATCCGGCTTGAAGACTGCTTCTGGATGGAGGAGGACGGCCCCCGCTGGTTCAGCACCCCGGCGCCTTCGATCGACGATCCGTTCGGCTGATCAGCGCGCCGGCACCAGCAAGGGGCGGTTCGGGTCAATCTTCGGTACGTGTCTGAGTTCGCCAGTCTGCATCAGCAGGACGGAACAGCCATTCAGGCGATGTTCGACAGCCTTGTAAAGCAGCGGCGTGTCCGCATGAGCGGTGCCATCGCGGCGTCCGGGTACGGTCTCGTCAGCCGCCTGTATCGGCATCACGTTCGCGCAGCGCCGCGCGTTGGGTTCGAGCGGGCCGGTGACCGGTGCGGCAGGAGCAAGGGCAGCGCGATGATGGTGAGGGACTGCATGGCAAATCTCCTTCGCAGCCGAAGGATACGCCATCCGCGCCCGCACACAAGCTCCAGCTAGTCGCGCGGCTCTCGCTCTAGCGCGGACAGGACCCCCCGCATGGTGCGGACCTCCAGGTGATTCCAGGCGGGTTTGGTCAGCATCGTGCGGAGTGTGCGGCGCGTGCTGGCGGCGCGGCTTTCGGGCGCGAAATAGCCGCGCGGTTCCAACAGACGTTCCAAATGGGCGATCATGCCCTCAAGTTCCTCCTGCGGGGCCGGGGGCAGCAGCTCCTCGGTCGTCGGCACCGCCAGATGCTGCGTACGGGACCAGCCATACGCCACCAGGATCACCGCCTGGGCCAGGTTGAGCGAGGCGAACTGGGGATTGATCGGCACCGTCAAGATCGCCCGGGCAAGCGCCACGTCCTCCGTCTCTAGACCCGATCGCTCGGGCCCGAACAGGATGGCGCTGCGGCCCTGTGCCTCAGCGATGGCACGACCGGCCTCCTCCGGACCGACGACAGGCTTTGTGACGCCGCGTTTGCGCACGGTGGTGGCGTAGACATGGGCGCAGTCGGCGACCGCCTCGGCGGTGCTGGCGAACACCTTGGCGCCTTCCAGCACGATGTCGGCACCCGAGGCTGCCGGACCGGCGGATGGGTTGGGCCAACCGTCACGCGGTTCTACCAGCCGCAGCTCGGTTAGGCCGAAATTGAGCATGGCGCGCGCCGCCTTGCCGATATTCTCGCCAAGCTGCGGCCGCACGAGGACGATGATGGGAGGAGCGCCGAGCGCTTCCATGGCCATCAGCGACCGCCCACGTCGCGCACGGTGCTGGCGAAATCCTCGAAATCGCGGGCATCTTCGAAGTCGCGGTAGACGGAGGCGAAGCGGATGCAGGCCACCGCATCGAGTTCACGCAGATTGTCCATCACCAGCTCGCCAATTCGAGCGGAGGGTACCTCCGCCTCACCCGAAATTTCCAGCTGGCGCTGGATGGAGGAGACGAACTGATCGATCCGTTCCTGCGGTACCGGACGCTTGCGGCAGGCGAGGGCGACGGATTGTTCGATCTTGCCGCGGTCGAACGGCTCGCGCCGGCCGCTCGCCTTCACGACCATCACCTCACGCAATTGCACCCGTTCGAACGTGGTGAACCGCGCCCCGCAACCTTCGCACTGCCGCCGTCGCCGGATGGCGGTGCTGTCTTCGGAGGGGCGCGAATCCTTTACCTGGGTGTCGTCATGCGCGCAGAACGGGCATCGCATGGATCAGGGGCGCAGCCGCTTGTAGAGCATGTAGCCGGCGCCCGCGATCAGGCCGATGGGCAGGGTGACGACCGGCAACACTGCGCCGGCGACCGCACCCACGGCTGCGCCGGTCAGCACCGGCTTGGTCGAAGGATGAGCCATCCCGCCCTTGGCCATGCCCTTCAGTTCGGAGGTGGCATCGTCCAGCAGGCTGCCGGGACGCTGCGGATCGTTGTCGTAGGGCATCAATTATCTCCCGGGATAGACAGGAAAGGCCTGGCACAGTTCGCTTGCCTGGCGGCGCACAGCCTCTTCTACCTGCGCGTCGCCCTCCTCACCGTTGCGGGAGAGGCCGGCGACCACGTCGGCGATCATGCGCCCGACCTGCGCGAACTCGGCCGTGCCGAAGCCGCGGGTCGTAGCAGCCGGGGTGCCGAGCCGGATGCCGGAGGTGATGAACGGGGAGCGCGGATCGAACGGGATCGCGTTCTTGTTGCAGGTCAGGAAAGCGCGATCGAGCGCCTTTTCCGCCGCCTTGCCGGTGACATCCGCCTGGGTCAGGTCGACCAGCACCAGGTGGTTGTCCGTCCCGCCGGAGACGCAGGGTACGCCTGCCTGCGCAAGCGAGTCGGCCAGCGCCCTGGCATTGGCGACGATCTGCGCGGCATAGTCACGGAAGGAAGGCCGCAGCGCCTCCCCGAAAGCGACCGCCTTGCCCGCGATGACGTGCATCAGCGGCCCGCCCTGCAGGCCGGGGAAAATGGCGGAGTTGAACTTCTTCGCCAGTGCCTCGTCATCGGTCAGGATCACGCCCGAACGGGGGCCGCGCAGGCTCTTGTGCGTGGTTGTGGTCACGACATGGGCATGAGGGAAGGGGGAGGGATGCACGCCGCCGGCGACCAGGCCGGAGAAGTGCGACATGTCGATCAGCAGGTATGCGCCCACCTCGTCCGCGATGGCTCGGAAGGCGGCGAAGTCCCAGTGGCGCGGATAGGCGGTGCCGCCCGCGATGATGAGCTTCGGCTTGTGCTCCCGCGCAAGGCTGGTCACCTGCTCCATGTCGAGCAGGCTGTCTTCCCGCCGCACGCCGTAAGGCACGGCGTTGAACCACTTGCCGCTCATGTTCACGGGACTGCCATGGGTCAGGTGCCCGCCGCTGGCGAGATCCAGCCCCATGAAGGTGTCACCAGGGTTCAGCAGTGCCAGGAACACGGCCTGGTTCATCTGGCTGCCCGAATTGGGCTGCACATTGGCGAAGTTGCAGCCGAACAGCCGTGTCACCCGCTCGATCGCGAGCCGCTCCACCTCGTCTGCGTATTCGCAGCCGCCGTAATAGCGCTTGCCAGGATAACCCTCGGCATATTTGTTGGTGAAGACCGATCCGGTCGCTTCCAGCACGGCGGGGCTGGCGATGTTCTCGCTGGCGATCAGTTCGATCCGGTCACGCTGGCGCCCGAGTTCCCGGCCGATGATTGCGGCGACATCGGGATCGGCATCTTCCAGCGTGTCGTGCCAGAAGGTCTTGAGCGGAGTGGAGGTGGCCGTTTGATCGCGGTCGAGCGTGGGCGTGGTCATGCCGGTTCCTGATTCAACTGAGGCTGGGAAAGCTTGTCGACGCGGCGCTGGTGCCGGCCGCCTTCGAAGGGGGTGTCGAGAAAGGCCGCAAGGCATGCCCGGGCCATTTCCGGACCGATCAGCCGCGCGCCCATGGCGATGGCGTTCGCATCGTTGTGCGTCCGCGCGAGCCGGGCCGACAAGGGTTCGCTGACCAGCGCGCAGCGCACAGCCGCATGGCGGTTGGCGGCAATCGAGATGCCGATGCCCGACCCGCACAGCGCTACACCGAGCGCCGCCTGATTGTCGCCGATCGCCTGCGCCAGACGGTAGCCATAGTCGGGATAATCGACCGAGCTGGCACTGTCCGGGCCAAGGTCAACAACCTCGTACCCGATGTCGGCAAGCCACTGGGCAAGATCCGCTTTCAGGTCGAAAGCGGCGTGGTCGGACGCGATCGCGATCTTCATGGGCGCGCCCATAGCGCAAGCGGGCATCGCTGGCCACCCGCTCCGACAGCGGCATTATCCTGCCGGCGGACCGGCAAAAACCTGCCGGTAACCGTCCTTGGCAGTGAAGCGGGAAAGGAGAGCCGACTAGACTGCATCCGACGGGAAGCTGCCAGAAAGCTGAGAGATATGAGCCTGATAAATCTTGTCGGTATGGGCCGGGGCCCTGCCAGACCGACTCCGACCCCTACACCGGCCCCTGCCCCGGCGCCGCCGCCTTTGCCATCAGCAGCGCCTGCGACTTCACCGCCGACGACTGCGGAACAGGGCGACGATGCTGCGCGCGATCCGCAGGCAGCCGACAACAGTGCAGGTGCGGGGGAGGACGGAGAGGTCACTTACAACCCGCGACCGGCACCGTCACAATCGCCCGTCCATGTCGCCGAGGCTGCCAGCCCGCCAGCCTCAGCGACGCCGGCGGGCCATCTCGCCGCGGTGAGGGAGATTGGCGTTGCCCAGTTTGACGATGTTCGCCTGCGGATCGCGCCAGTGGAGGTGGCGAGGGCATCTTCGGCTCGTCCGGAGGCAACGCCGGAAGTCGCCGAGCGCGAGTCACTCCCAGCAACGCTGGTGGAGGCGCAGGCGATCTATGCGCATAGCATCCGGGTTCTGCTCGCCGGGCAACCAGCCGGCAGGTCGGCGCGGATCGTCGCCGAGCCTTAGAAAGAGCCGGGCCTAGCCTTCGAACGCGCGGCGAATGGCGGCGAGGTCGTAGGGCTTGCTGATGGTGGGAACGGCGGCGAGATCCTGCGGCCAAGATTGCAAACTGTTGCCGGTGGCGAACACCACCGGCACCTGCGCTGCAAGAAGCGCGCGCGCCAGCGGGAAGCTTTGACGACCGTGCAGATTTACGTCCAGGATTGCCGCATCCCAGGTGCATTCGTCTACGCAGCGCAGCCCTTCGTCCAGCGAACAAGCCAGCCTGGCGCATGCGCCGACACTCTGTAGCATGTCCTCCAGCGCGAAGCCAATGATCGGCTCATCCTCGACCAGCAGAACCCTGCGTCCGGCGAGTTTCACACTCCGGCATCCGCCTGAGTGGCAGGCATGAGGCGTGTCTCGATGGTACAGGCGAGACCTTCCGGCGCATAGGTCAGCTGCACGCGGCCATCGCCGTCAGCGGAAAGGCCGCGCTCGATCAGGCGAGTGCCGAACCCGCGCCGGCTTGGTGGTCGCACAGGCGGTCCGCCGGCCTCCTTCCAATGAAGCCGCAGCGCTGAGCTATCAGTCACTGACCAGGTGATGGCGATCTGTCCTTGCTCGTTGGAAAGAGCACCATATTTTAGCGCGTTAGTGCATAATTCGTGAACGATCATGGCCAGCGAAACCGCAGTTTGCGGTGGCAGCGCCACATCCGGGCCGGCGAGGGTGAAGCGGGCAATTGCATCTCCGGCGGTCGCCTCTGACGCCCGGCGCACGACATCGGCAAGTGGTGCGTCACCCCATTGCGCCTCCGTCAGCAGGGTATGCGCGGCCGCAAGCGCCTTCAGTCGGGCGCTGAAGATCGCCTGCGCCTCTTCCGCCCCAATGACGGCGCGGAAGGACTGACCTGCAAGGCTTTGGACAATGGCGAGCGTGTTCTTCACGCGATGGCTGAGTTCGCCGATCAGCAGCGTCTGGCGCTGTTCGTACTCGACCTCTTCGGTCAGGTCGTAGCCCTGGACGATGATGCCGCCGACGGAGCCATCTGCCGCGAACACGGGCTGGAAGATGAAGTTCAGGAACAGTTCGGCAGTACGGCCCTGCGGCAGACGGCGGAGCAGTACGCGGGTGCGGCGTCCGTAGAAGGGCTGCCTGGTGGCGCGCACCTGATCCAGGATCTCGCCGAAACCCTGCTCCATCACTTCGGGCAGGGCGTCGCTGACCGGTTGGCCGATCAGGTCGTTGCGGCCGACCAGCTCGCAATAGGCTCTGTTGGCCATGGTGAAGCGGTGATCGGGCCCTTCCAGCAGCGCGACGAAACCGGGGGCATGGGCAAAGAAGTCGAGCAGCCGACGGCTTTCTGCGGCAAGATCGGTATTACGCTCCTGCACCGCGCTCGCGCGGCGAAGCAGGTCCGCCTCATCCCGCGCCCGGCGCAGATTGTGTAGTTCGGTGATGTCGACCGTGTGCTGCAGGATGTAGCTGAGTGCGCCAGACTGATCGGGCAGGGGCGTGTGCGTGGCACTCCAGTACCGCACGTCCATTCCTCCGTCGGGTCGAGGAATGTCGTAGCGGATGATGGCAATTTCGTCCGGCTCGCCAGTTCTCAATACGCGTTGGAGCGACTCGTTGAGCAGCTTGTAGCTTTCGGACGCAGGATCAGCCGGAAAGGCCTCCATCAGCCTGCGCCCGAAAATCTCCGTTCCTTGCCGCATGGTGACGGATAGATATGCATCGTTCGCCCACGCGATCACCAGATCGCGGTCCAGCACCATGTACGGGTTGGGCGAGCGTGCGAACAGCGCCGCGAAGTCGAGCGTCACCACGCGGGCGGCGGTCCTATTACAGGCTCACTGGTCCAGGAACGAGCGCATCTTGCGGCTGCGACTCGGGTGCTTCAGCTTGCGCAGCGCCTTTGCCTCGATCTGCCGGATACGTTCGCGGGTCACGCTGAACTGCTGTCCGACCTCCTCAAGCGTGTGATCGGTATTCATGCCGATACCAAAGCGCATGCGCAGAACACGTTCCTCACGCGGGGTGAGAGAGGCGAGGACGCGAGTGACGGTTTCCTTGAGGTTTGCCTGGATCGCCGCATCCACCGGGATGATCGCGTTCTTATCCTCGATGAAGTCGCCCAAGTGGCTGTCTTCCTCGTCGCCGATCGGCGTTTCGAGGGAGATCGGCTCCTTGGCGATCTTCATGACCTTGCGCACCTTTTCAAGTGGCATGGAAAGGCGTTCGGCCATCTCCTCCGGCGTCGGTTCGCGGCCCTGTTCGTGCAGGAACTGGCGGCTAGTCCGCACCAGCTTGTTGATGGTCTCGATCATGTGAACGGGGATGCGGATGGTCCGCGCCTGGTCCGCAATAGAACGGGTGATCGCCTGCCGAATCCACCAGGTGGCGTAGGTGCTGAACTTGTAGCCGCGGCGATACTCGAACTTGTCGACCGCCTTCATCAGGCCGATGTTCCCTTCCTGGATCAGGTCAAGGAATTGCAGGCCGCGATTGGTGTACTTCTTCGCGATGGAGATCACCAGGCGCAGGTTCGCCTCGACCATCTCCTTCTTGGCGATGCGCGCCTCGCGTTCACCCTTCTGCACCATGTTGACGATGCGGCGGAACTCGCCAAGCGACATGCCGGTCTGCGCGGCGATGTCGGCGATTTCCGCGCGGATGCGCTCCACCGGCTCCGCCTCGTTGGTGGCGAAGGCGGTCCACTTCTTGTCCTTCTTCGACACGGAACCGAGCCACGCATCGTCGAGCTCGTTACCCATGTACGAGTTCAGGAAGTCGACGCGCTTGATCTTGTGACGTTCGGCCAGACGCAGCATCTGCCCGCCCAGCGTGGTCAGCCGGCGGTTGAAGGCGTAGAGATTGTCGACGAGGTATTCGATCTTGGTCGCGTGGAATTGGACCGATTCTACCTCTGCCGTCAGCTGATCGCGCAGCTCCTCGTACTGGCGCTCCTTGGCCGGCGCGAAGCTGTTGCCGGCGCCCAGCACGTCCACGCGCTCGGCCTGCAGCGTCTCGAACCGGTTGAACAGGTCGGTGATGCGGGCGAAGCGCTCCAGCGCGTCAGGCTTCAGCGCGGCTTCCATCTGGGCCAGGGAAAGGGTGTTGTCCTCCTCTTCCTCTTCCTCGCGACGGCGACGGCCGGCACCTTCGCCATCCTCATCCTCGTCGGCGGAGGCTTCCTCCTCGGGCTCTTCCTCCTCCTTGTAGGACGGGCCGGCGGTCTCCTCGCTGATCTCGCCGTCGTCGTCCTCGTCGGACTCCATCTTGTCGACCGGCGGCTCCTTGGACAGCATTGCGTCGAGATCGAGGATCTCGCGCAGCTGCATCTCGCCATTGTTCAGCGCTTCGGACCACTGGATGATGGCGTGGAAGGTGATCGGGCTTTCGCACAGGCCCATGATCATCATGTCACGGCCCGCCTCGATGCGCTTGGCGATGGCGATCTCGCCCTCGCGGCTCAGCAGTTCGACGGCGCCCATCTCGCGCAGGTACATGCGCACCGGATCGTCGGTGCGTTCGGTGGTTTCCTTGCGCTTCTTCTCGGGCAGGGTGGCGGCGGCGGCCTCGTCGGGCTCGGCGCTGTCCTCGTCCTCGTCCGCGCTGCCGGATTCCTCGGTCCGGCGCTCGCCGTCCTCGTCCTCTTCGGCGGCGTCCTCGTCATTCTCGACGATGTTGACGCCCATTTCGCTGATCGCGGACATCACGTCCTCGATCTGGTCAGTGGACATCTGGTCTTCGGGCAGCGCCTCGTTCAGCTCGTCCACGGTGATGTAGCCGCGACGCTTCGCCTTCGCGATCAGCTTCTTGATCGACGCTTCGTTGAGGTCGATCAGCGGAGCATCTTCGGCCTGGGTGGTCGTGTCTTCCGACGCCATTGAGTGTTCTAACCTGTTTCCTGTGCGCCGGGCGGCAGCGGGGCCGCGCCGGGTTCACCCTGTTCCCCGACCCCCGCACCGGCGGCCGGTTTTCTTGCCATCTGCCCGAGTCGCTGATCGAATGCCAGCCTTCGTTTATTGGGCGATGGTGCTTCGTGCGAGCACCCGATATGGTACCGGCTCAATGGGGATCAAGCGGTCTATCAGAAGGGACGCCTATGCCGCTTCAAGCTTTCTGACTTGCGTCTGATACCTCTGAGTAAGTTCAAATAGGCGCTGCTTCTCGTGCCATGCCTCATCGGTCATCTCACGTTGGAAGTGCTCCGAAGCATTGAGGTACGCTTTCTTGATATTTGATTGATCGACGTACAGGCTGACCGCATCGACAAGGCACTCGGTTGCTCGGTCATGTTCCGCCTTCCAGACGAACGGAAACCGCAAGTGGTCGTATTCTTCCGGTTCGGGTCGTTTTAACCCAGCCTGCATCAGGGCGTCTTCATACAGCGCGGGGCTCGGTGTGATGCCGTCGAGATGAGCGGTTACCAAAACTCCAATGCGGGCATCCAAGGACTTTGAGTCAGTAGAAAAAATTTTCTGATACAAAATTTCTATGAGGTATGGATAACGTAATAGACCTTCAGTTATCGCTGCTCCAAGCCGCCGATGCAATGCATCGTTGCTAAACAATGTAGCTTTAGAGGATATGCCAACAGTTTGGTCAGCCGCCGATGTAGGTCGACGAAAATCAAATCTTATGACATTGTTGCGTTCCTTTTTATTGTGGCTGCGCTTAAAGCTTTCTCGCCGGGGAAAGGCGAGGGCGGAGAACCGGTCGAGCCAGTCGCGGCGGTACAGCGCGGCGATATCCGGCTGGGCGATCGCCTCCACGTGGGCGAGCAGTCGCGCCTTCAGCCCAGCCTTGTCCTCCGGCCCGGTGAGCGGCTGGACCGCCTGTTCGTGCTGCCAGACGAGGTCGAGCAGGCTGCGTGCCTCCGCCAGCGCCATGTCCATTCCCGCCCGGCCGTCACGCTTTAGCAGGTCATCCGGGTCGAGCCCGGCAGGCAGGATGGCGAATTGCAGCGAGTGACCGGGCCGCAGCATGGGTAGGGCGCGGGTGGCGGCGCGAATGGCGGCGCGCTGCCCGGCGGCGTCCCCGTCGAAGCACAGGACCGGCTTGTCCGCCATGCGCCACAGTAGCTCGATCTGCTGCTCGGTCAGCGCGGTGCCCATCGGCGCCACCGCATCCTCGAACCCCGCGGCCGCCAAAGCGATCACGTCCATGTAGCCTTCGACAACCAGCACCCGGCCGCTCTGCCGGCTGGCGGCGCTGGCGCGATGCAGATTGTAGAGCGTGCGGCCTTTGTCGAACAGCGGGGTATCAGGCGAATTCAGGTATTTGGGAGCATCCTTTTTTTCGTTGTCGAGTATGCGGCCGCCAAACGCGATCACTCGCCCGCGCGCGTCCTGGATCGGCAGCATCAGCCGGCCGCGGAACCGGTCGTAATTCTCGCGCCCTTCGGCCTCGATCCTGAGGCCTGCCTCGACCAACATGGGTTCGCCGAAGCGTTCCAGCGCCGCCTTCAGCGCGTTGCGATTGTCAGGCGCGTAGCCGAAGCCGAACCTTTCGATCGTGTGTGCGTCCAGCCCTCGAACCTTCAGGTAATCGCGCGCTCGCGCGCCGTCTGGTCCGCGCAGATTGGCGACGAACCAGTCCTGCGCCGCCTGCATCGCCTCTGCCAAGCCGTTGCGCTGTTCCGCCGCTTGCGCGGCGCGCGGGTCGGGGCGGGGCACTTCCATGCCCGCCTCCGCCGCCAATTCGCCAACCGCATCGATGAAGCCCAGGCCGCGCTGATCGGTCATCCAGCGGATCGCATCGCCATGCGCGCCGCAGCCGAAGCAATGATAGAACCCCTTCTCGTCATTGACGGTGAATGAGGGGCTCTTCTCATTATGGAACGGGCAGCATGCCTTCCATTCCCGGCCAGCGCGCGTCAGCTTGGTCGTGCGGCCGATCACCTGTGACAGGGTGATCCGCGCGCGCAGTTCGTCCAGCCATTGCGGGGTGAGGGCCATGGGGTGGGATTATGCCTGCATCCGCCCGATCAGGCGAGCGCATCCTTCACCCAGCCACTCGCCCGGCCAAGGTCGAGCACGGTGCCGTGGCGCGCCTTCAGTTCCGCCATTACCTTGCCCATGTCCTTCATGCCCGATGCGCCGAGCTCCGTCTTGATGCCCTCGATCGCGGCGCGGGTTTCCGGCTCGTCCAGCTGGCGGGGCAGGAACTCCTCGATCACAACCAACTCGGCCTGCTCCTGCGCGGCGAGTTCGTCGCGCCCACCTTGCTCGTACATGGTGATCGATTCGCGGCGCTGCTTGGCCATCTTCTGCAGCACGTCGATCACCAGCGTGTCGTCATCCGTCACCGGCTGCGTCGCGGTGCGCTGTTCGATGTCGCGGTCCTTCAGCTTGGCGGCGATCAGCCGCAAAGCGGCAGTCCGCGGTTTGTCGCCCGCCTTCATCGCCGTCACGGTCTCCGCCTTGATCCGGTCCCTGATCATATGTGCCTCTTTCGCAAGGATGTGTGTTGCCGCGCCCCATCCGTCATCGGGCACGATCCGTCAAACTGCGGAGCGCGGCCTTGACGGCGGGGGGTGGCGCGAGTAGCCGCCGCGCCTTAGCAACATCGCTGGCAATTCACCTGAACGGGAGCCCACAATGGCCTTTTCCGCATCCTCTGCCGCGCCTCCCGCAGGCGCAACGGGGGTCCTGGTACTCGCGGACGGCACGGTGGTGTGGGGCAAGGGGTTCGGCCATGTCGGCCACGCAGTGGGCGAAGTGTGCTTCAACACCGCGATGACCGGGTATCAGGAGGTGCTGACCGATCCCTCCTACGCCGCGCAGATCGTCACCTTCACCTTCCCGCATATCGGCAATGTCGGGACGAACGAGGAGGACATCGAGTCCGAGGTCGAGGGCGCAGTCGGCTGCATCGTGCGCGAGGAGGTGACCGCCCATTCCAGCTTCCGCGCCACGCGCGAGTTCGACGAGTGGATGGCCGGCCACTTGAAGATCGGCCTGTCCGGCGTGGACACCCGCGCGCTGACCCGCCGTATCCGCGTGGCCGGCGCGCCAAACGCGGTGATCGCGCATTCACCCAAGAGTGAGTTCGACATCCCGGCGCTGCTTCGCATGGCGCAGGACTGGCCGGGGCTGGAGGGCATGGACCTCGCCAAGACCGTGTCGCGAGAGAAGCACCATGGCTGGGAAGGCGGCCCGTGGGAGTTGGGGAAGGGCTACGGCGCCTCGCCCAAGGCTGGCCCGCATGTCGTGGCGATCGACTATGGCAGCAAGGACAACATCTTCCGCAACCTGGCTCGCGCCGGCGCGCGGGTGACTGTGGTGCCGGCGGAGACCTCCGTCGCGGAGATCATGGCGATGGCGCCCGACGGCGTGTTTCTGTCCAACGGCCCCGGCGATCCGGCGGCAACGGGCAGCTACGCAGTGCCGGTGATCCGCGAATTGCTGGACCGCGACATGCCGATCTTCGGCATCTGCCTCGGGCACCAGTTGCTGGGCCTGGCGGCGGGCGCGCGCACGGTGAAGATGCACCAGGGCCACCGCGGCGCCAACCACCCGGTGAAGCGGCTGGAGGATGGCGTGGTGGAGATCACCAGCATGAACCACGGCTTTGCGGTAGATAATGCTGCATTGCCTGACGGCGTGGAGGAGACGCATGTCTCCCTGTTCGACGGCACGAATTGCGGGATCAGCATTCGCGGCAAGAAGGCGTTCGGGGTGCAGTACCACCCGGAGGCGAGCCCAGGGCCGCAGGACAGTTTTTACCTGTTCGAGCGGTTCGTGGGTATGCTGGGGTGAGGCGACTCCTTGTCTGCACCATGATCTTGCTGGGTGCGTGCAGGGGCAGCGACTATGATGTTGCAGAAGGTCTCACAGACTCTCAGCTTGATGCCATCATCGTGGAATGTGGGCTCACAGCCGACGACTATCTTTCCATCTCAGGGCGGTTAACGATGTCTCGCAACGCAGACTACCAGAAAGCTGCTTGTGCTTTGAACGGCGTCAAAACGATGGGTAAATTCGTCGGCCCTGACGTTCGCAGCAAAATGCACACCAGCCAAGACCGTGCCGCTCATTCAGCACCGGATAGCGAGTAAAAATGCCTAAACGCACTGACATCTCCTCCATCCTCGTCATTGGCGCTGGCCCGATCATCATCGGCCAGGCGTGCGAGTTCGACTATTCGGGCACGCAGGCGATCAAGGCGCTGCGTGAGGAGGGTTATCGCGTCATCCTGGTGAACAGCAATCCAGCGACGATCATGACCGATCCGGACATGGCCGATGCCACCTATGTCGAGCCGATCACACCGGCGATCGTTGCCAAGATCATCGAGAAGGAGCGGCCCGATGCGGTGCTGCCCACGATGGGCGGGCAGACGGCGCTGAACTGCGCGCTGGCGCTGTACGAGGACGGCACGCTGGAGAAGTTTGGCGTGCAGATGATCGGCGCCGATGCCGACGCGATCGACAAGGCGGAGAACCGCCAGCGTTTTCGCGAGGCGATGGACAAGATCGGCCTGGAAAGCGCGCGCAGCGGCACCGCGCATACGTTGGACGAGGCGTTCGCC
Organism: Croceibacterium sp. TMG7-5b_MA50; assembly: GCF_039830145.1. Lineage (NCBI taxonomy): Bacteria > Pseudomonadati > Pseudomonadota > Alphaproteobacteria > Sphingomonadales > Erythrobacteraceae > Croceibacterium > Croceibacterium sp. TMG7-5b_MA50. The sequence goes on from NZ_CP156082.1 coordinate 835,144, forward strand.
GTACTGGAACGCACCGGCCTGCCCTCCATCATCCGCCCGTCCTTCACGCTGGGCGGCACCGGCGGCGGCATCGCCTACAACCGCAGCGAGTTCGAGGCGATCGTGCGCAGCGGCCTCGATGCCAGCCCGACGACCGAGGTCCTGATCGAGGAATCGCTGCTCGGCTGGAAGGAATACGAGATGGAAGTCGTGCGCGACCGGCACGACAACTGCATCATCATCTGCTCCATCGAGAATGTCGATCCCATGGGCGTCCACACCGGCGATTCCATCACCGTCGCACCGGCGCTGACGCTGACGGACAAGGAATACCAGATCATGCGCAGCGCCAGCATCGCGGTGCTGCGCGAGATCGGCGTGGAGACGGGCGGCAGCAACGTGCAGTTCGCGGTGAACCCACGTGACGGCCGCCTGATTGTGATCGAGATGAACCCGCGCGTCTCGCGCTCGTCGGCGTTGGCATCGAAGGCCACCGGCTTCCCCATCGCGCGCGTCGCGGCGAAGCTGGCGGTTGGCTACACGCTGGACGAGATCACCAACGAGATCACCGGCGCCACGCCGGCGGCGTTCGAGCCGACGATCGATTACGTCGTCACCAAGATCCCGCGCTTCGCGTTCGAGAAGTTCAAGGGCGCCAAGCCTGACCTCTCCACCGCGATGAAGTCGGTCGGCGAGGTCATGGCGATCGGCCGCAACTTCAAGGAATCGCTGCAGAAGGCGCTGCGTGGCCTTGAAACCGGACTCGATGGCTTCAACCGCGTGCTGGAGCTGGAAGGCGCGGGACGGGATGAGATCGTCGCCGCGCTGAGCCGGGCGACGCCTGACCGGCTGTTGCAGGTGGGGCAGGCCTTCCGCGAGGGCTTCACCGTGGACGAGGTCCACGCGATCACTCATTACGACAAGTGGTTCCTGCGGCACATCTGCGAGATCATCTACGAGGAGCAGATGATCGGCCAGAACGGCCTGCCCAACGACGCGGATGGCTTGCGTCGGCTGAAGGCGATGGGCTTTTCGGACAAGCGGCTGGCCACGCTGGCGGTTCGTTCGATCGGCGTGGCCGGTGGCCTCGCGGAAACGCAGGCGAAGCGCAGCGGGCTGCTGCACGATACGCTGCGCGCCATGGCCGGCGCCACCAGCGAGGATGAGGTCCGTGCCCTCCGACAGAAGCTGGGCGTGCTGCCGGTGTTCAAGCGCATTGACAGCTGCGCCGCCGAATTCGAGGCGGTGACGCCCTATATGTACTCCACCTACGAGGCGCCGACCTTCGGCGAGCCGGAGAACGAGGCCGCGCCGAGCGATCGCAAGAAGATCGTCATTTTGGGCGGCGGGCCGAACCGGATCGGGCAGGGCATCGAGTTCGACTATTGCTGCGTCCACGCTTGCTTCGCGCTGGCGGAGGCGGACTACGAGACGATCATGGTCAACTGCAATCCGGAGACGGTGAGCACCGACTACGACACGTCCGACCGCTTGTATTTCGAGCCACTGACTGCAGAGGACGTGCTGGAGATCCTGCGTGTTGAACTGACCGCCGGCACGCTGGTGGGCGTGATCGTGCAGTTCGGCGGGCAGACACCGCTGAAGCTCGCCGCCGCGCTGGAGAAGGCGGGCATCCCTATCTTGGGCACCAGCCCAGACGCGATCGATCTGGCGGAGGATCGGGAGCGTTTTGCGCTGCTGGTGAACAAGCTGAAGCTGCTGCAACCGGCCAACGGCCTTGCTCGCAGCCGGGACGAGGCGGCGGCCGCCGCGGCGCGCATCGGCTACCCGGTGCTGCTGCGCCCGTCCTACGTCCTGGGTGGCCGCGCGATGGAGATCGTGGATAGCGAGGCGCAGCTGGATGACTACATCGCCACGGCTGTGAACGTGTCCGGCGACAGCCCGGTGCTGGTGGATCAGTATCTGCGCGACGCGATCGAATGCGATGTGGACGTGCTGTGTGATGGCGAGAATGTCGTGATCGCCGGCGTCATGCAGCATATCGAGGAGGCGGGCGTCCATTCGGGCGACAGCGCCTGCACCCTGCCGCCCTACAGCTTGCCGGCCGAGACGGTGGCGGAGATGGAGCGGCAGGCGCGCGAGCTGGCGTTGGCACTTGGCGTCCGTGGGCTGATGAACGTCCAGTTCGCGGTGAAGAACGGCGTCGTCTACCTGATCGAGGTCAATCCACGCGCCAGCCGGACGGTGCCCTTTGTCGCCAAGGCGATCGGCCAGCCGGTGGCGAAGATCGCCGCCCGAGTCATGGCGGGCGAGAAGTTGGTCGACTTCCCCGCAATCCGGCGTGACCTGCCCTACATGGCGGTGAAGGAAGCGGTATTCCCGTTCAGCCGCTTCCCCGGCGCCGATCCGGTGCTCTCGCCCGAGATGAAAAGCACGGGCGAGGTCATGGGGATCGACCGGGATTTCCCCACCGCTTTCCTGAAGAGCCAGCTGGGTGCCGGCAACATGCTCCCGACCAGCGGTCGCCTGTTCGTGTCGGTCAAGGACAGCGACAAGCCGTACATTCTGGAGGCCGTTCGCACGCTGGCTGCCGTGGGCTTCGATGTGGTGGCGACTGGTGGCACGCAGAGCTTCCTGGCCGATAACGGCGTGCCGGTGACGCGCATCAACAAGGTGGCGGAAGGGCGCCGGCACATCGTCGATCGCATCGTGGATGGGGAAATCGACCTGATCTTCAACACCACGGAAGGTTGGCAGAGCCACAAGGACAGCCAGTCCATCCGCGCCAGCGCCATCGACCGGCGAGTGCCGTACTACACCACTGCGGCGGCAAGTGCTGCGGCGGCACGGGCGATTGCTTCTATTCCGGTGGGCTCCGGACCGGCGGCTGCGCTTGAAGTGCGTTCCCTGCAGGACTATTATGGCTGAGCGCGATTTTCCGACAATCCGTTTGCGCTGATCGCCCGTTCACGGCGATGATGGAATGCTGACCTTGGCGGTTGGCCAAGAGATAGAAAGACAGGGACCGTTTATGGAAAGAGTGCCGATGCTGGCAGAGGGCTATGAGAAGCTCACCGCCGATCTGAAGGCTCTCCGGCAGGAACGTCCCCGTATCGTGGACGCGATCGAGGAAGCGCGCGCGCATGGCGATCTGTCGGAGAACGCCGAATACCACGCTGCGAAGGAGCGGCAGGGGCAGGTCGAGGCGCAGATCGCCGAGCTGGAAGACAAGGTAACTCGCGCACAGATCATCGATCCGGCAACCTTGTCGGGCAACCGCATCATCTTCGGCGCGACTGTTACCGTGCTCGACGATGATGAGAAGCCGCAGCGTTACCAGATCGTCGGCCAGACCGAAGCGGACGCCAAGCAGGGTCGGATCTCCTACGATTCTCCGCTTGGCCGTGCACTGATCGGCAAGCAAGTGGGCGAGGAGGTCGAGGTCACCGTACCAAGCGGCGATCGCTTCTACCTGGTCGAGAAGATCGAGTTTATCTGACCGCTTGTAGTAGAAAGAAAAAAGGCGGCGGCTCCGATGGGAGCCGCCGCCTTTTTCTTACGCCTGCTGCTATTGATCACGCACTGGGCAGGTCAGGTTCCAAAAGGCGATGGAGATGGACGACGACATACTTCATCTCCGCATCATCCACGGTGCGCTGAGCCTGTCCCCGCCATGCTTCGACCGCTTCATCATAGCTAGGGTACACGCCGACGACATGCACGGAGTAGGGATCGACGAAATCTACACCCTGCGGGTCTTTGACCCGGCCGCCCATTACCAGATGCAGCAATTGCTTGCTCATGCGTCAGAACCCTTCCGTTATGCCTTGTCTACGCCGGCAAGCCATACGGTGCAGGGCGCAAAGTGCAACCTCGCGCCCCCACCCGCGAACGGAACGGTCAGTGCGTCCGGCTGCTGAGCGCGCGGCCTACCAGACGAAGCGCGTCGCGCTTGAACTCACGGGCATTGGCCCCGGCCTCGTGGGTCAGGTGCCCAGCTTCACGACGAGCCTTGCGGCCGGCGACAGAAAGATCGTCACGAATGTCGGCAAGATGGTCTGTGCCGGCGCGGCGCGCCTCGCCCGCCGCCGACATCGCCTGCGCAAACCAGCTCGCGGCCAGTTGCGATCCGACCGCTGAAAGCGTGGACGTCTTCGCGGCGGCTGCGCGTCCCGCGCGGCGGGTTGGGGAATTGCGGAACAATCCGCTGACCAGCACGCCCAGCGCCAGGCCGCCCGCGACCAGGGCGACCGGGTGATCCTTCGCGAAGCGCTGCAACCCGTCCTTTGCCTCAATCGCACGCTCGCCGGCACGGTCGAGCAGCGTCGCTTCCTCTCGCGCGCGGTGCCGGGCCTCGCCTGCGGCGATCTGGTCCTTCAACTCGTTGCGCTTGACGACGTTCATCTCTCTTGTCCTTTGTTGTTGGCAACTGGCCAGAGAACGGCCTGTGTTGCACCGCTGTTCCTAGCCGAAGGTGTCTTCGGCCTTCTCAGCTAGGAACTCGGCCCCATGCATCAGCGGTTTGCGAGCAAACCAAGCGACCGCCACCGTCGCTACCCCGAGCAGCAGACTTCGATGCTCGTTCCCCCATGCCGTAGCATCGTCGAACGTATCGAGGGCCGCGTCGCCGATACGGCAGGCGATCCGCGCACCGGGTCCGCGTTGCGCCACATCTTCTCGAATATAAGCGATGTCGGCATCAAGCAGCCGTTTGGCGGCATCTCGCAGAGCCAGATCTTCGGCCATCTGTGCGTCGATGGGCTTCATGCCTGATCTCCATCGCTGCCGAATGCCTTGCTGACGGCAGCCCAGCTAGCGGAGGCTCTCCGCGCAAGAATAAAGGCCACGAGCAACAACAGGGCGACTACGACCAGCGTGGCTGCCAGCGGGCCGATCAGCGTGGCAAGGCTCAGGATACTACCTACGGTCAAACCGATGAGAGCGAGCACCACGACAAACAAAGCAGCTGCGCCAAAGACCACGACGGTCTTGAGCTTCGCAGTGGCGAAGCGAGCACGCGTCTTCTGAAAGGCAAGCTCCGCCGCGACGTAGGTCTTGCCGTCAGTCCAGGCAGCCTCGAGATCACTTAGCAATGAGCGATCAGGCTCCTCATGTGCGTCACTACCCAATGGGGCGGCGCCGTTCGGCAGGCTGTCACTGGTGGCAGGCGGTAGATCACCGCCCCGGTCTCCCGGGGCGGCTGCCGCTGGCGTTGATCCCATGTGAGATTACTTGCGCAGGATTCGCGCGACCATGTAGCCGGCAAGGGCCGCAAGGCTGATGGCAGTGGCTGGGCTGGTCCGCACGAAAGCCTTGGCATCTTCGCCCAGTTCGTCCAGCGACTTGCTGTTCAGCTTGGCCGCGGTGTCCTCGATCGAGGTGGCGGCCGTACGGGCGTAATCACCATACTTGACGCCCAGCTTCTCGTCGACAGTACCGGCATTATCGTTGATCAACCGGCTTAGGCTGGTCAGCGCCTCGCTCGCCTTTGCCTTGCCTTCGTAGGCGATGTCAGTCGCCTTGCCGGTGGCATCGCTTTTGTAGGTCTGGCTCTTGGTGGTCGCCTGGCTCTTGTAGGTAGTGGCGCGCTCCTTCGCCTCGGCTCCCAGCGCGGCGGCGCCTGCCTTGGCTTCTTCCAGGGCGGCACTGAAACGGCTCTTCGCCTCCGCAGTGTTGCTCGACCCAATGGCGGGCGTATCCGCCATGGTCGACGCGCCGGTGGAAACCGGGGGAGCAACCGGGGTCACATCGGTGATCGGCTGGATGTCCGGCGTGGTCGTGTTGCCAAAGTTGTCGGCCATGCTTGGTCCCCTTCTTCAATGACCGGCTGCAATGAAGCAGCCATGGTTGCGAAATCGAACGTGCCTTGCACGGCTTAGTTCCGCCGCATAGGAGGCTGGCGAGGGCACAATCGTGCCCGGCCAGCTTTCATCGCCAGCATCGGAGCCGCCATGACCGCGATCATCGACATTCACGCCCGCGAGATCCTCGACAGTCGCGGCAACCCCACCGTCGAAGTCGATGTGCTGCTCGATGACGGCAGCTTCGGCCGGGCCGCGGTACCCTCAGGTGCCAGCACCGGTGCGCATGAGGCGGTGGAACTGCGTGACGGCGACAATGGGCGCTATCTCGGCAAAGGCGTCACCAAGGCAGTGCAGGCTGTAAACGGCGAGATCGCGGAACAGATCGTCGGCCTTGATGCGGAAGACCAGCGCGACATCGATCTCGCCATGCTGGAACTGGACGGCAGTGCGAACAAGGGCCGTATCGGCGCCAACGCGATCCTGGGCACCAGTCTGGCGGTCGCAAAGGCGGCGGCCAATGCCCGTGGTCTGCCGCTCTATTCTTATATCGGCGGCGTGTCGGCCCACGTGCTGCCGGTGCCGATGATGAACATTATCAATGGCGGCGAACATGCCGACAACCCGATCGACTTCCAGGAATTCATGGTCATGCCCGTCGGCGCGCCCAGCCTGGCGGAGGCGGTGCGCTGGGGTGCGGAAATTTTTCACACGCTGAAGAAGGGCCTGCATCAGAAGGGTCTCGCCACCAGCGTGGGGGATGAGGGCGGCTTTGCGCCGAACCTCGCCAGCACGCGCGCGGCACTCGACTTCATCATGGAATCCGTGACCACGGCTGGGTTCACGCCAGGCAAGGACGTGATGCTGGCACTGGATTGCGCCGCCACCGAGTTCTTCCGTGACGGCAAGTACGAGATTTCGGGCGAGGGCCTCTCGCTCTCCCCTGACGAGATGGCCTCTTACCTCGCCGATCTGTGCGCGGCTTACCCGATCAAGTCGGTTGAGGATTGCATGGCGGAGGATGACTTCGCCGGCTGGAAGGCGCTGACCGATCAGATCGGTAACAGCGTGCAGTTGGTTGGCGACGACCTGTTCGTGACCAACCCGGAAAGGCTGCGCATGGGAATCGGGCAGGGCCTTGCCAATTCGCTGCTGGTGAAGGTCAACCAGATCGGCACCCTGACCGAAACGCTGGAGGCGGTCAGCATCGCACAGCGCGCCGGCTACACCGCGGTGATGAGCCACCGGTCAGGCGAGACCGAGGATGCAACCATCGCGGATCTGGCAGTCGCCACCAATTGCGGGCAGATCAAGACGGGCTCGCTCGCCAGGTCGGACCGGTTGGCCAAGTATAATCAGCTCATCCGGATCGAGGAAGAACTGGGTGCCGCGGCAGCCTATGCCGGCACCGGGTGCTTCGGTCGCATCAGCTCCTGATTTCGTGGTGGGCGCCGCCTGGCAGAGACCGGATGGCGCCCATTGTCTTCAGGCGGCTTCCTTGGCGAGTTCCTCGTCGGCCTGCCCGGCGATTTCTTCCATCTTTTCCAGCTTGGCCCGGTTCTTGGGGCTGAGCAGATACTGCCAGACACCCCAGGCATTGATGGCGAGCAGAACGCTGTTCATCGCCGCGATCGGCAGGGCATCGCTGGTCAGGCCCGACACGATCCAGCAGATTGCCACGGCACAGAACAGCACGAAGCCCCAGCCGGTCGCACGCCGGCCAAGGTCCGCGGCGATCAGACCCGCGGCCAGCATGGTGCCGCCAGCGGCGACCCATTCCAGTATCCCATTCATCAGGCTGTTCCTTGGTCAGAGACCGGCCGCGGTAAGGCGGCTGAGCTGGTCGGGCGAGAGCTCCAGGGTCGCCGCCTCGAACTGGATGTCGAGCTGCGCGGGCGTACGCGCACTGGCGATCGGTGCGGCGATACCCGGCTGAGCCGCCAGCCAGGCGAGCGCGATCGAACCAAGCGCGGCGCCCGTCTCGGCCGCGACTGCATCCATGGCGTCGAGCACCGGCCGCCCACGCTCCAGCAGCGGCCCGATGCCGCCGCCACGCGCCTGACCCGCCAGATCGCTCCGCTCACGGTACTTGCCGGTCAGAAATCCGGAGGCAAGGCCATAGAAGGGCAGCATGGCGATGCCATGCGTTAAGCAATAGGCCTGCAGGTCGGCGCCATATTCGTCACGGCTAACCAAATTGTATTCGTTCTGCAGCACCGTGAACCGCCGCGTGCCCGCCCGATGAGCGGCCTCATTGAGTGACGCCAGCCGGGCAAGAGTAAAATTGGAAGCCCCGGTTTCCCGCACCACGCCGCTCTCCACCAAGGCATCGAAGCCGGCGGCTACCTCGTCCTGTGGCGTCGCGGTGTCGTCCCGATGGGCATAATACAAATCGATGTAGTCGGTACCGAGCCGTTCCAGCGATCGGTCTAGCTCGGCCGCGACACGTTCGGGACGCAGATCACCTGTCTCGCCATGCATGCCAGTCTTGGTGCCAATCCGCATCTCTGCACGCACGCCGCTCTTCGCCAACCAGCGGCCGATCATCGTCTCGCTTTCGCCGCCCTGATGCCCCGGTACCCAGTCGGAATAGCCCTGCGCCGTGTCGATCATCCGTCCGCCGCCTTCGTAGAAGCGGTCGAGAACGGCAAAGCTGGCGGCCTCGTCAGCGGTCCAGCCAAATACATTTCCGCCCAGAACCAGCGGGAGCCCGGCAAGGCACGGATGATCGGTCATGCCGCGCACAACGGAGCAGGGCGGCACAAGTGCCCGTCATGCAAACCGATTGCGGATATCCAGCAACGCCATCGCCGCCTCGGCCGCCCCGGCGCCCTTGTTGGCCTGGGCAGGATCTGCGCGCACAATCGCCTGCGTCTCGTTCTCCGTGGTCAGAATACCGTTGCCGATCGGCACACCGTCCAGCGTAAGCGCCATGATCGCACGTGCACTCTCGCCGGCGACGATGTCGAAATGGTAGGTCTCGCCGCGGATGACCACGCCCAGCGCGACAAACCCGTCATATTGGCCGCTCTCGACTGCCGCGGCTATGGCGCCGGGGATCTCCAGTGCGCCAGGCACGGTCAGTACCTCGACGTCATGGCCGGCGGTCTCCAGCGCGGTCCGGGCGCCGGCGATCAGCATGTCGTTCAGGTGCGCGTAGAAGCGCGCTTCGACGATCAGGAAACTGGCCATCAGGCATCGTCCTCAGATTGTTTGATGGGTCGTTCGCCGACGATTGAAAGGCCGTAGCCTTCCAGGCCGACCAGCGAATGGCGGGTGTTGGTGAGCAGGACCATGTCGCTGACACCCAGTTCGGTCAGGATCTGCGCACCCACCCCGTAATCCCGCTGTTCAACCGGGGCGCCATCGACATCGCGGGACGCGCTGCCAAGATTGCGAATTGCTCGGCTGGCGAAATCCTGCCCTGGCCGGCTTATCAGCACGACCACGCCGCTGCCTTCATCCCCGATGGCGCACATGGCCTGGGCCAGCAGGCTGGAACGGGCACCCTCCTGACCGAAGATGTCGTCGAAAACAGACATGGAATGCATGCGTACCAGAGTTGGCTGAGCCGGATCGATGCGCCCCTTCACCAAGGCCAGCGTCTCGCCACACGTGGCCTTGTTCCAGAAGCTGATGGCTCGCCATTCGCCACCCCACCGGCTGGTGAATATCGCTTCGTTCCGCCGCTCCACCAGATGGTCGTGCTTGCGGCGATAGGCGATGAGGTCACGAATGGTGGCGATCTTGAGACCGTGCTTGCGCCCGAAGGCGATAAGATCGTCCAGCCGGGACATGCTGCCGTCCTCGTTCAGGACCTCGCAGATCACGGCGCTGGGATTGAGGCCGGCGAGGCGGGAGATGTCCACCGATGCCTCTGTATGGCCCGCCCGGACCAGAACGCCGCCCTCCCGCGCGATCAAGGGGAAGACGTGACCCGGGCTGACGACATCCTCCGCACCCTTGGTCGCATCGATGGCGACGGCAACCGTGCGCGCACGGTCCGCGGCACTGATGCCGGTGCTGATACCTTCCCGCGCCTCGATACTGGTGGTGAAGGCGGTCTCCATCCGGCTGCGGTTCTTGCGGCTCATGGGTTCCAGCTGCAACTGAGCCACGCGCTGCGGCGAAAGGGCGAGGCACACCAATCCGCGCCCGTGAGTCACCATGAAGTTGATGGCATCCGGCGTAGCCATCTGTGCAGGGACGATGATATCGCCTTCGTTCTCGCGATCCTCGTCATCCACCAGGATGAACATGCGGCCGTTGCGCGCTTCGTCAATGATCTCCTCGATACTTACGAGGACGGCATCATCCGTGTCATTCTCGTCGAGGAACTGCTCGAGCTTGCGCAGTGTCTCCGCCGTGGGATTCCAGGCGGGGTCATTGCAGTCACGCAACGTGTTCGGGTGCAGGCCTGCGGCCCTCGCCAGACCGGCCCGGGTCATTTGCCCACTGGCAACAAGCTGGCGAGTTCGGTTAATGACATTGTCGCTCATTGCGCTGCCTTCTCACATCAGCATGTGATCGTCAAACCTACGATCACATCGAGATCACACAGGTGGGTCTTGCCACCCATGTTCGCAACCGCCATCTAACTGCCTGTGAGCGAGAATCAGCCTGCCATCCGCGAAACCTTCCGCATGGCGATGCGCCACATCGCATCGACGGTTCACGCGATCACTGCACTCCATGCGCACGAGTGCCACGGCATCCTGGCGACGGCGGTGAGTTCGCTCAGCTTTGATCCCCCATCGCTGCTCGTCTGCATCAACCAGGCCGCCTCGCTGCACTCCCCGATCACTCAGGCGGAGCTGTTCGGCGTGAATGTGCTTGGGCTCGACAACCGTGACGTGGCGGAACGCTTCGCCGAAGCACGGGGGGCTGAACGATTTTCTGTCGGGGATTGGTCCATCGATCACGGTGCGCCCGTACTGCTGGGCGCACAGTCGGCGATGCTGTGCCGCCGTGTCGATTGCCATACCTTCGGCACGCACACGATCGTGGTGGGGGAACTGGTCGAGGCCTGGCACCGGCAGAATGGTGCGCCGCTAACCTACTACGATCGCAGCTACATCGACATTTCGGCAGCGCCAGTCAGCACGCTCTAATCATCGGTGATGATCGCCTGGTCCCGGCTGGCCAGTAGGTCCGGCGGGACCGGCAAGCGGCCGGCGGCAAGGGCGGTCGCTTCAACTTGGGTCTGGCGCACTCGTTCGGAAGTCGGCGGGTAAGCGCGGTCACGCAGGAGGCCGCGGTTGACGCGTCGACCGAGTGGACTGCGCCAGAAATCCGGCACCAGGGCCGGATTCAGCCCGCTATTCGCCACGAGATAGGGCGACAGCCGGTCTGCTTCTTCCTCTGCATGTCGGCGGTATTTCTGCGGAGCCTTGTCTCCCCCGTGTGCGGCATGCAGCCGCTCACGATGGCGCAGGATGACATGCCCGAGCTCGTGCGCAAGGATCACGGCCAGGTCGCTGTCGCTTGCGGCCTGTACCAGGCGATGACCTAGCTGGATGATCTGCCCGTCGGTTCGCGCTGCCATGCCGTCGTCAGTCGTGACCTCGACTGTAACATCGCAGCCGGCTACCGGATACAGTCCGGCCTGATGGGCGGTTCCGCTCCGGCTCACCTGCACGCTTAGCGGCGTGCCTGGTTGCCATCGCGCGGCGAGCAGCGCCACACCCGCTTCCCGCAAAGTTCCGCCGTCAGTGACCGGGATCTCACCACCAATGGAGATGATGGTGTCACCGGGTTGCACCCCGGCTTCCGCAGCAGGCGAGCCGGGCAGTACCGTTGCAACCGCCAAAGGACCGGCGACAAACAAACGGTCTGCCCAGTCGCCTTTGTACTGGTCCCGGCTGTGCAGGACCATCCCCGTCAGTGGCGCATGGCTGCGGCATAGCGGACTATTCGCCGAAAGTAGCCGTTCCGCCACCATCCCGGCACGAGCATCCAGGGTAATCAGTTCGTCCAGCCCTTGGGCGTGAGCGGGAAGGCTGACGGCCAAGCTGCCGAAGGCAAGCAGCGCGATCGGAGCCCAGCAGGGCCTTGATCGGATCAGGGCAGGGGGCCGGCTCACACGATTGGCAAGCCGGCCCATCAAGACGTTCAGGCTCCGAAGGTGCGCTGCCACCATCCGCGCCGCGGCGATGCGCCGGCAGTCGCATCGCCAGCGCCCGCCTCGGCAGGCTCCGGCTCGGCTTCAGGTTCAGCGACGGCCGCTTCCACCAGCTCGGCGGGAGCCTCGACCTCGGTCGTCTCCACCTTCTTGCGGCGAGTACGCTTCGGCTTGGCCGGCGCTTCCTCCAGCGGCTCCGGCGCAGGCTCGACCGATGCTTCGGCGGGCTCCTCCACCTTCTTGCGGCGGGTACGCTTCGGCTTGGCCGGCGCTTCCTCCACCGGCTCCGGCGCCGGCTCGGCCGATGCTTCGGCAGGCTCCTCGACCTTCTTGCGGCGAGTGCGCTTGGGCTTCGCCGGAGTAGGCTCTACCTCGTCCTCGATCGCACTAGGATCGACCGCCGGGGCGGCGTCGGCGGCGTCCACCAGCGGAGCCTCTTCCGCAAGCTCGGCTTCGGGCGTCTCATCCGTGTCGCTGGCAGTTTCGACCGACATCTCACCGGCGTCACCCTCGCGCCGCCGGCGGCGACCGCCGCGCCGGCGCCGCTTGCGTGGCGCACCCTCGCCTTCCGCAGCCTCGACGGACGTGTCGCCGCGCGTTTCAGCCTCGTCAGCCTCGTCATCGGCGACGTCGCTGTCATCTTCGGCCCCATCGGTGCTGGCGACATCGCTCTCGCCCTCGTCACCCTGGCGCTTGTTGCGGTTGCGACCGCCCCGACGACGCCGACGACGCTTCTTGCGGCCGTCTCCATCTTCGTCGCTATCGCCCTGCCTTGCAGGGTCAGAGGTCTGCTCCTCGGCTTCGAAGTCCTCTTCTTCCTCGTCCTCGATTTCCTCCGGCTCGTCGTCGAATTCGATCTCGTCGACGATCGGGTCGAAGCGGGGAGGAGCGACAGGGCGTGGGCCGCTGCTGACGGCGCGCATCTTGGCGCCCTCTTCCTCGCCTTCCGGCAGAACTTCTACGCGCACGCCATAACGGCTTTCGATCTCCGCCAGGTCGGCGCGCTTGACGTTGAGCAGGTAGATCGTTGCCTCGGTGGAGGCGAACAGGGAGATCACAGTGCCGCGACCCTTCGCCGCCTCGTCCTCGATCATGCGCAGGGCGGACAGGCCCGCGCTGCTGGCGGTCCGTACCAGGCCCGTACCGTCGCAATGCGGGCAGGAACGCGTCGTCGCTTCCAGCACACCGGTGCGCAGCCGCTGCCGACTCATTTCCATAAGGCCGAAGCCGGAGATGCGGCCCACCTGGATGCGCGCACGGTCGTTCTTCAGCGCATCCTTCATGGCCTTTTCGACCTTCCGGATGTTGCTGGAATATTCCATGTCGATGAAGTCGATCACGACCAGACCGGCCATGTCGCGCAGGCGCAGCTGGCGGGCGATCTCGCGCGCGGCCTCCAAATTGGTGGCGACGGCGGTTTGCTCGATCCCGTGCTCCTTGGTGGAGCGGCCGGAGTTGATGTCGATCGAAACCAGTGCTTCGGTCGGGTTGATGACCAGGTAGCCGCCGCTCTTCAGCTGCACCATCGGATCATACATGGCGGACAGCTGATCTTCAGCACCATAGCGCTGGAACAGCGGCACCGGATCGGAATAGGCCTTCACTCGCTTCACGTGGCTTGGCATCAGCAGCTTCATGAAGGCGCGTGCGGAGCGGAAGCCTTCCTCACCCTCGACCACGACCTCCTCGATCTCACGATTGTAGATGTCGCGGATCGCACGCTTGATAAGGTCGCTGTCCGAATGGATCAGCGCGGGTGCGCTGCTGGCCATCGTCGTTTCGCGGATCTCGTCCCACAAACGGGCGAGGTAATCGAAGTCGCGCTTGATCTCCGTCTTGGTGCGCTGCAGCCCGGCGGTGCGGACAATCAGACCCATGGAGCGAGGCAGGCTGAGTTCGGAAACGATCTGCTTCAGCCGCTTGCGATCGGCACCGCTGCTGATCTTGCGGCTGATTCCGCCGCCATGGCTGGAATTGGGCATCAGCACACAGTAACGGCCGGCCAGCGACAGATACGTGGTGAGCGCGGCACCCTTGTTGCCGCGTTCCTCCTTGACGACCTGCACCAACAGCACCTGGCGCCGCTGAATTACATCCTGGATCTTGTAGCGGCGGCGCAATGCCATCCGCTTTGCCTTCAGCTCGTCTAGCTCCTTGGCGCGCGAGCCGGTGCGGCGGCCTTGTCGGCGGGGGCGGGAAGAGGCCGCGCTATCGGCCTGCTCGCCATCCTCGTCTTCGGCGCTGTCATCGACATGGCCATCCTCGATGGTGGCGACGTCGTCCTTCTCGTCGGTATCAATCTCTTCGACGCCATCCTCGCCGGCGAGGTAATCGTCGTCGCCGTCCTCGTCATCTTCCTCGGCACGCAGGGCGGCTTCCTCGTCAGCCTGCTCCTGCTCGGCCGCGATCAGCGCCTCGCGGTCCTGCTGCGGAATCTGGTAGTAGTCAGGATGAATCTCGCTGAAGGCGAGGAAACCGTGCCGGTTGCCACCGAAATCGACGAACGCTGCCTGCAGCGACGGTTCGACGCGGGTTACCTTGGCGAGATAGATGTTGCCCTTGATCTGCTTGTGTTCGGCAGATTCAAAATCGAATTCTTCAATGCGGTTGCCCTGCAGCACCGCCACCCGCGTTTCTTCCGGGTGGCGCGCATCGATCAGCATGCGTGTTGCCATTATATATTCTCCGGGCGCGCGCGGCTGCCGGTCGGCCATGACAGGCCGGGTGCCGGCGGGCGGGCGCGCGCCAATCTGTGGGGTTGCCGCGATGGCCAGCCGGCAAGGGCGGGCGGGCGGCGGATGTCACTGCCGGCAGGGCAAGGCGCGGGTGTGTCCGCGCAGGGGCCACGACCACGATGCAGCGGCTTGGCTGCAGCGCGTCGGACGGTCCTGTTCTTGTCATTGCGGCATCAACCTGTCGGTAAAGTTCCGGCGGTCGACGATCAGGTGAGCGCTTCCTGCCGGGAGAGGCGCCCGTACCTGCAAGGATCAGACGCCAGTCGTTGCTAGCAGCACCTGCCGCGATGGGCAACCATGTTGCGCAGGGCCCACAGGTTGCTGTTCCGCAAGGCATGCGGGCGGGGTTCCACAGGCGCGCGCTCGCGTGCTAGTGCGCGGGCGATCATGGCTGAAGCTGCACCTCCATCCCGCTATCGCCTGCACCGCGCACAAGGCCTTGTTGAAGGCCTGCGGGATCGCTGGCGAACCCGCCCGCGCCTGCGTCGTATCACTTATGCTGTGGGCATCGTGCTGGCGGTGATCGTCATTGGCTGGCTGCTGGTGCTGCGCAACCTGCCTGACGCGGACCGGCTGCTCACTTACGAACCGCCACTGCCGAGCGTGGTTCGCGGCGTCGACGGCGACATTGTGCATTCCTTCGCTCGTGAACGACGAGTCCAACTGCAGTTCAAGGATTTCCCGACACAGCTGGTCAACGCCTACACCTCTGCCGAGGACAAGACGTTCTGGAGCCATTCGGGAGTCGACATCCCGGGTCTCGCCGGCGCGGTGTTCGACTACGCCAGCAAGATCGGCAGCGGGGAACGGGCGCGTGGCGGTTCCACCATCACCCAGCAGGTCGCCAAGAACATTCTGGTCGGCAACGAGTATTCGATCAGCCGCAAGCTGCGCGAGATGATCCTGGCGGCCCGGATCGAAGGTGTGCTGACCAAGCAGCAGATAATGGAGCTGTACCTCAACGAAATTCCGCTCGGCCGGCGATCGTTCGGCGTCCAGGCGGCATCGCGCGCCTATTTCGATCGCGATGTGGAGGATCTGGAGCTTCATCAGATGGCATTCCTGGCGATCCTGCCCAAGGCGCCGGAAGTGTACGGCCGGTCACGTAACGAAGGCAGCGCGATAGCGCGGCGCAACTGGGTGCTCGACCAGATGGTCGAGAACGGACACGTTTCTGCCGGAGAGGCGAGCGCCGCAAAGGCGCAGCCGCTTGGATTGATTCAGCAACGCCCCGCCGAGCGTTCGGCGGACGCCGGCTACTTCCTAGAGGAGGTGCGACGCCAGCTCATCGAACGTTATGGCGAGCAGGCCGATGATGGACGCAACTCTGTCTATGGTGGCGGCCTGTGGGTGCGAACCTCGCTCGACACCGAGCTGCAGGATGCCGCACGCGACGCGCTGCGTGCCGGTCTGCTGCGTTATGCCGGTGGACGCGGTTGGCATGGGCCGGTGGCGACGATTGACCCCGACAACGGTGACCTGACGCAGCAACTCGCCTCCGCCAATATCGGCATCTCGTATGAGAACTGGCGCATTGGCGTCGTCACTGCACGCAGTGGCCAGAGTGCGACGATCGGCTTTGCCAACGGTGACGAGGCACCGCTTCGCGGTTTGCCCGACGAGATTAAGGTCGGGGATGTCACTGCCGTCTCGCCCGTGGGCGGCGGCGCGTTCCGCGTGCGCACTGTGCCGGAGATCGCCGGGGCCTTCGTGGCGCAGGATCCATCCACGGGGCGTGTGCTGGCGATGCAGGGCGGGTTCGACTTCCGCCTGGGCAGCTTCAACCGCGCGACGCAGGCTCAGCGTCAACCTGGCTCCACGATCAAGCCGTTCGTCTATGCCACCGGACTGGACCAAGGCATGACCCCGGCGACGATGGTGCCCGACACCAGCTACTGCGTGTATCAGGGTGCTGGGCTGGGCGAAAAATGCTTCCGCAATTTCGGCGGCGATGGCGGTGGCACGCATACGATGCGCTGGGGGCTGGAACAGTCGCGCAACTTGATGACAGTCCACATCGCGGCAGATGCCGGAATGCCGAACGTGCTGAAGACCTTCAGTCGCGTGGGCATCGGCAGCTACGAACAGCCTTACCTGTCCTATGCTCTGGGCGCAGGCGACACGACCGTGCTGCGGATGACCAACGCCTATGCTGCGCTGGAGAACCATGGGCTGCAGCACGACGCCAGCCTGATCGACTACGTGCAGGATCGCCGCGGCAAGGTGATCTGGCGCGCCGACCCGCGTGACTGCACCGGTTGCAACATGGCGCGCTGGGATGGCCGCGCGATGCCGCGCTTGGCGCAACGCGGGCGGCAGGTGATGGATGCTCGCACCGCGTTCCAGACGGTGCACATGTTGGAAGGTGTGGTTCAGCGGGGCACGGCCACGACCTTGCGCGATCTTGGCATACCGCTGTTCGGCAAGACCGGCACTACCACCGGTCCGACCGACGTGTGGTTCGTCGGTGGATCGCCGGAGATCGTTGCCGGCATGTATATGGGCTACGACCAGCCGCGCAGCCTCGGCGGCTGGGCGCAGGGCGGACGATTGGCCGCGCCCATGTTCAAGCAGTTCGTTCAGGCCACGCCTGACAAATGGAGCGGCCGGCCGTTCCTGGCACCATCGGGTGTCCGGCTGGTCCGGGTTGACCGGCGCAGCGGGAAACGCGTGTTCGGCAGCTGGCCGAGCGACAGCGACCCCAAGGCGGGCGTGATCTGGGAAGCGTTCAAGCCTGACAGCGAACCTCCGCGTGAACGGCGCGGGGACCGGGTCGCATCCGTGCGTGAGCTGATCCTGGCGCAGCTCCGTCGTGGAGAGCAGGCACGTGCCAGGGCCGATGCTGCCGCTGCCGAGGCGGCGCAGCCGGACTTCGTGGAAGAGCAGGGCGGCCTTTATTGATCGGCGGTGGACTTGCACTGCCGGTCGGCGCATGATTGCGCCATGAAGCGCAAACTCCTGCTCGCGGCCGCGGCCCTGCTGTCAGTCATGGCTGTCCCCGCCGGCGCTGCCTTGCGCACCGGCGCGCAGGTGCCTGCGCTGCGGACGCAGGGTGCGCTGGCCGGCCGGACCTTCACCTTCGACCTGCAGCAGGCTGTGCGGCGCGGGCCGGTCGTGCTGTACTTCTTCCCCAAGGCTTTCACGCAAGGTTGCACTCTGGAAGCGCGTGCTTTCGCCGAGGCGATGCCGGACTTCCGCGCCGCCGGGGCGCAGGTCGTCGGCCTGTCCGCGGATGACTTGCCGACCCTGCAGCGTTTCTCACGGGAGGAGTGTCGCGACGCGTTCCCCGTGGCCACCGCCACGCCTGCAACGATCCGTGCCTTTGACGTGGTTCTGCAACGTGATGGTCAGGCGACAGCCCTGTCCGACCGGACGTCCTATGTCATCGGGCGGAACGGCCGCGTGGTGATGGTGCATTCGGACGGTGACTGGCGCCAGCATGTGCAGCGGACGCTCGCTGCAGTGCGCGCGCTTCATCGCTGACGGCGCTCGACCTTCCCATGCGCAGTCCCATGCGCTAGGCGCCGCCGCCTGACCGATCCCAAGGAGTTACCTGTATCATGCGTGCCGAAGGGCAGGCCCACATCGACCGTATCCAGGGTGCCCTGGCGCTGGTCCGCCGTTCGCTCGACTGGGAGCGTGCGCTGCGTCGACTGGACGAGCTGAACGCCCGTGTCGAAGATCCCGATCTGTGGAACGATCCCAAGCAGGCGGAGGCGGTCATGCGTGAGCGCCGGCAGCTCGACGCGGCGATCAGCACCGTGAAGGAGATCACCGCGGAGATGGCCGACGCGGTGGAGTTCGTCGATTTGGGCGAGGCGGAAGGCGATGAAGAGACGGTGGCCGAAGGTCTGGCCAGCCTCGCCAAGCTGGCCGAGCGCGCCGATGCGGACAAGGTGCAGGCGCTGCTGAAGGGCGAGGCCGACAGCAACGACACCTATCTGGAAATCCATGCTGGCGCTGGCGGCACTGAAAGCCAGGACTGGGCCGAGATGCTGCTGCGCATGTATGCCCGCTGGGCGGAGCGCAAGGGCTACAAGGTCGAAACCGTCGAGTATCAGGCGGGTGAGCAGGCCGGCATCAAGTCCGCGACGCTGCTGCTGAAGGGCGAGAACGCCTACGGCTACGCCAAGACGGAAAGCGGCGTTCACCGGCTGGTGCGGATCAGCCCCTACGACAGTTCAGCCCGGCGCCATACCTCGTTCAGTAGCGTGTGGGTGTATCCCGTGATCGACGATAATATCGAGATTGAGATCAACGACAGCGACCTGAAGATCGACACCTATCGCGCCAGTGGTGCCGGCGGGCAGCACGTTAACACGACCGACTCCGCCGTGCGCATCACTCACATGCCGACCGGCATCGTCGTCGCCAGCCAGAATGACCGCAGCCAGCACAAGAACCGCGCAACCGCGATGAGCATGCTGAAAGCGCGCCTGTTCGAGCGCGAGATGGCCATGCGGGAGGCTGCGGCGAGCGGCGAATATCAGGAGAAGAGCGAGATTGGGTGGGGCCACCAGATCCGTTCCTACGTCCTGCAGCCGTACCAGCTGGTCAAGGACCTGCGCACCGGCACCACCTCCACCGCACCAGGTGACGTGCTCGACGGCGCGCTTGATCCGTTCATCGCCGCGGCACTGGCGCAGCGTGTGACCGGGGAGCGGGTGCAGGTGGAGGATGTGGACTGAGCGGCAGCGGCCCGCGGCTTTGCCATGGGCGCGTGAACTCGCTAAGGGCCCCGGCAGGATGCTGAAAGGGTTTAGCCTGTGTTTGCCGCTCATGCTGGCGGCGTGCAGCCCCGCGGCTGAGCATCAGGAGCGTGCGGCGACGCCGGAGTTCCCGGCGGCGGATCGCCCCGTATCCTCGCTCGGTGCGACGGCCTTCGCCGACGAGGGTCTGCGCGACAGTCGGCAGGAGGCCGCCACCGTGATGCAGCTCGCCGGGGTGCGCCCGGGGATGAGCGTCGCCGATATCGGCGCGGGTGAGGGCTACTACACCGTCCGTCTTGCTGAAAGCGTGGGTGAGGAAGGGCGCGTGCTGGCGCAGGACATCGATCGCGGTGCCTTGCTGCGGCTGGGCGACCGCGTTGAGCGCGAACGGCTGGACAATGTGTCGGTCGTCAACGGCCTGCCGGACGATCCGCGCCTGCCGGAGGGCAGCTTCGACCGCATATTCCTGGTCCATATGTACCATGAGGTAGGCGAGCCCTACGCTTTCCTGTGGCGGCTCCATCCTGCGCTCAGGCCAGGTGGCCAGATCGTGGTGGTGGAGACGGATCGCCTTCCCGATCAGCACGGCATCCCGCCACAGCTGCTATTTTGTGAATTCGGACAGGTCGGTTTCCGGCTGGTCGAATTTGTTCGCCACCCGGCGCTCGCCGGGTATTATGCACAGTTCGAAGTGCTGCCCGCAAGGCCGCAGCCGGACGAGATCAGGCCCTGCACCATGAGTGGGTCCGGCGGCAATGCTACGGCCGCCGGCGACCGCGCGGGGCGGGTGCCGCAATGACACGCGACAAGGACAGGTGATGACGTTCAAGGGTCTCAAGCCCATCAGCTATGGCGGTCGCGAGGTTTGGCCGTTGATCGAGGGCGGGAAGGGCGTATCCGCCAGCAATCACGCCAGTTCGGGCGCGTGGGCGGCGGCAGGCGGCATCGGCACGGTCAGCGCTGTCAATGCCGACAGCTACGACCCGCACGGCAAGATCGTGCCGCAGGTCTACTGGCAGAAGACGCGGCTGGAACGGCACGAGCAGCTCATCCAGTACGCCATCGATGGCGCCGTGGCGCAGGTGCAGCGCGCGCACGAGATCTCCGGTGGGCAGGGCGCGATCAACATCAACGTCTTGTGGGAGATGGGCGGCGCGCAGGCCGTGCTGGAAGGTGTGCTGGAACGTACCCGCGGACTGGTCGCCGGCGTGACCTGCGGCGCGGGCATGCCGTACCGCCTGTCCGAGATCGCCGCCCGCTACAATGTCAGCTACCTGCCGATCATCAGCTCCGCGCGGGCGTTCCGCGCCTTGTGGAAGCGAGCATATCACAAGGTCGGCGAGCTGATGGCCGCAGTGGTGTACGAGGATCCGTGGCTGGCCGGCGGTCACAACGGCCTGTCCAACGCGGAAGACCCGCGCAAGCCAGAGGACCCGTTCCCGCGGGTCAAGGCCGTCCGCGACACGATGCGTGCCGAGGGCATTTCGGACGACGTGCCGATCGTGATGGCGGGCGGCGTATGGTTCCTGCGCGAATGGGACCACTGGATCGACAATCCGGAACTCGGCTCCATCGCCTTTCAATATGGCACCCGGCCGCTGCTTACCCATGAAAGTCCGATCCCGCAGGGTTGGAAGGATGCGCTACGCGATCTGGAGCCTGGCGATGTGCTGCTGCACCGCTTCAGCCCAACCGGGTTCTACAGTTCCGCCGTGCTCAACCCGTTCCTCAAGAACCTCGTTGCGCGCTCCGAACGGCAGATCCCGTGGTCTCGCGTCGCGGCGGGCGATCATACCGTGCAGCTGGACGTGGGCGTGAAGGGCAAGAACTTCTGGGTCACGCCAGGCGATCGTGAACGCGCCAGTCATTGGGTGGCGGCAGGTTACGCGGAAGCGCTGAAGACGCCGGACGACACATTGGTCTTCGTCGATGCGCAAGAACGGGCAATTATTCGCAAGGATCAGGCAGATTGCATGGGTTGCCTGTCGCATTGCGGGTTCTCGTCATGGAAAGATCACGACGATTATACCACCGGACGACTTGCCGACCCGCGCAGCTTCTGTATTCAGAAGACATTGCAAGACATCGCGCATGGTGAGCCTGTGGACGAGAATTTGATGTTTGCTGGTCATGCCGCATACCGTTTCAAGCAGGATCCGTTCTACTCGAACAACTTCACGCCGACCGTGAAACAGCTGGTGGACCGTATACTCACCGGGGATTGATCGTCGCGGGCTTGACCGGGAAGTGGAAGCCGTGAACGCGAATTGTTTGCTACAACACGAATGGGCTCTTTAGCTTCCCTCAGACGGTCAGATGCATTTAGGGTGTTCAGGTGCGTAAATGACGGAAAGGTTTCAATGAACTATTCCGCGCCGATGCCAGTGCCTTACGTCATGGTAAGGGAGCCGGTAGACGATGGATCTACCACCAACATGCTGCTTGGGCAGTTGGGGGCTATGGATCGTGCGGCGTTGTCCCCCCATGGCACCAGGATCAATCTGCATCGTGGACAGCGCCTTGCTGGCCCTGGGGGCGGATCGCCCATGTTCCTGTTTCCGGAAGGCGGCATCGTGGCCACGATGGCGGTCGACGGCGTTCGAACGGAAGTCGGGCTGGTGGGCCGCGAGGGTATGATCGGCTTGAACACGATCCTCGGCGGGTCGGAGATTTTCGAAAGCATCGTTCAGGTGGACAATGCGACCGCCATCGCGATCCCGGCTGAGGTGATGCTTGCTCAGCATGCCCAATCCGCCGCGCTTCGCCAGTTGGTGTCGCATTACCTGCTCTATTCGATGTTGCAGCTGTCGTTCTCGGTCGTGTCCCGATCAAACCAGATGATGGAGGCGCGCCTCGCGCGCTGGCTGTTGATGTGTCACGACCGGATGCCGGGAGACGAAATCCCCGTGACGCACGAGTTTCTGGCCACGATGATCTCGGCGCAGCGGAGCGGCGTCACTGTCACGCTGCACTTGCTGGAAGGCGAAGGACTGATTCGTGCCAATCGCGGGCGGATCACCATTCGTGATCGCGGCGGGCTCGAACTGCTGGCAGGCACCACCTACGGCAAGGCGGAGGCGACGTATTCCGATCTGATCGACTCCTTTGGGAAAGGCCGGCGCTAGGATCGCCGGCTCTAGTCCCAGCCTGCTGTTGCCATCCCGCGGTGCTTGGCCGTAGGCGGTGTCTGTGCGATCGCTCCTCTTCATCCTGGCCGTCCTGCTGCTGCCCGCAACGACAGTTGCTGCACAGGAACGTGACGTACCCTATTGGGCCAGTCTTCGCGCTGACGAGGTTTACATGCGCGTGGGTCCGTCCGTCGATTTCCCGATCGAGTGGATCTACCGTCGCGCAGGATTGCCGGTGAAGGTAATTCGCCTGAACGAAGGGTGGCGCCTCGTCGAAGATGCGGATGGTGCCCGTGGGTGGATTGCTGCCCGCCTGCTGGATCCGGAGCGGGCCGCCCTTGTCACGCAAGGTGACCTCGTCCCGATGCGTGCTGCGGCCGACCAGTCCTCCGCATTGCGCTGGCGGTTGGAAGCGGGTGTGGTCGGGCGGCTTGGGCGCTGCCAGGATGGATGGTGTCAGTTCACGGTGGGCCGGCGCAGCGGGTGGGTTCCGCAGGGCCGCCTTTGGGGCGCGGACGCGCCCTGATGCTAACGGCAGGAACCGCGAGCCTGGCAGGGCGCTGGTAACCACAGCATAGGCGAGGAGGCAGGGCGATGACCGAAGCAGTGTGGGGCGACGCCGCATCACCCGGGATCGACTGGAAGATGAGCGCGGCCTTGCAGAACGTCGTGCGCGGCCAGGAAGAGCTTGCCGAAGTGACCAGCTTGGAAGGCGCGGTTCGGGCCTGGCGGGCGCTGGATCCGGCGCACCGGGACGGCGCGATCCTCACTCCTGAGCGACCACTGATGCTGGACGGTGTATCCACTGCCGAGCTTCATGGCGAACACATCGCCATCCTGGCGGATCGTCTGCCCGGGGCGCAGCAGGACATGCCGGCCACAGCACCTGATACGCCGGCCGCCTGAGCTATGCCGCGTCAGGTAGGATCGGCGATGCTGGCAACCAGGTCCGCCTGCCGGAACGGCTTGACCAGGCGTGGCAGGTCCGGCGCGATCCCGTCTGCTTCGGCATAGCCCGATACGATCAGAACCCGGGTGCCGGGCAGGCGGGCCAGCACTTCGCGCGCCAGATCGGTGCCGGTTTTACCCGGCATCAGGTGATCGGTGACCAGCAGGTCCGGCATCAGGCCGTCTGCGATCAGTTGCAGCGCCTGCTCGGCACTGTCCGCTTCCGTTATGTCGTAGCCGAGATCGGCCAGCATGTCGGCAGTACTGGCGCGCACGACAGCCTCGTCATCCACGACCAGCGCGAGCCCCACCGTGACCGACGCGACGCTCTCCTCGGTATGCTCGGTCGTCTCCGCCGCCGCGTCGGTCACCGGCAACCATAGTTGCACATCGGTGCCCAGTCCCGGGCGGCTGTCGATGGTCAGCGCGCCGCCAAGCTGTGCGGCCAAGCCATGCACCATCGACAGGCCCAGACCGGTCCCCTGGCCGATGCCTTTGGTCGAATAGAACGGCTCCGCCGCCCGCCGCAGCGTTTCAGCGTCCATGCCGATCCCTGTATCGGCGACCGACAGTCGCACATAGCGGCCAGGCGCAAGGCCGGGGGTATTGTCACGGCCAAGCTCCACCTGCCGGGCGGAGATGCTCAGCCGGCCGCCATCGGGCATCGCGTCCCGTGCATTCACACTGAGATTGAGGATCGCCATCTCGAGTTGGTTCGGATCGGCCAGCGCGGCGGGTAGATCGTCCCCCACGTCCAGGATCAACCGGGTCTGCGGGCCGGAGGTACTCGCGACGAGATCCGCCATCCCCGTCACCAGTGCCGCCAAGTCCACCGCGCGCGCCTGCAGGGGCTGCCGCCTGGCGAAAGCCAGCAATCGCTGGACTAGGGTCTTGGCCCGTTCTGCCGAATGCAGCGCGCCGCCGATCAACCGCTGCTCACGCTCGCCGCCCACCCCCTTGCGCTGCAGGAGGTCCAATCCGCCGATGATGGGCGTCAGCAGATTGTTGAAATCATGCGCCACGCCGCCTGTCAGGCTGCCCATCGCCTCCATCTTCTGGCTCTGCCGCAACGCTTCCTGAGCAGCAGCCAGCTCCTTCTCCGCCCGAAGCCGATCGGAGATGTCGTTCGCCAGGTAGAAGGCGCCGACGATTTCGGCGTCCTCGTTCCGCATGGGCGTGAGGCTGATCTCCCAGCACGGTTGAGCCAGTTCCGGGCGACCGAAGGATTCGCGCGCCGTGAACCTCTCCCCGCCAAGGGCGCGTTGCATCAGCGCGCGCAACTTTGTGCCTTGATCGGGAGGGAACAAGTCGGGCAAGATGTCGCCCGGTGCTACGTCGAAGCCGTTCACGCGCCTGAACTCGTCATGATGCGCCTTGTTGAATGCGAGCACGCGAAGGTCACGGTCGAAGGCGCAGATGGGGGAGGTCGTCGCTTCGATGATGTCGCGGCTGAACCGTAGCTCGGCCGTGCGCGCCGCCACCTGCGCCTCTAGATCCTCGTTCAGGTCGCGCAGCAGTTTCTCGGACTGCTTGCGCTCCGTTATGTCGTTGAACAGGATAGCAACCAGCCGATCCTCAGGCGCGCCGATGCGGAATGCCTGAACGTCGAACCAGCGGCCCATCGCCTCCGCCCGGTTTTCGAATTGCGCAGCTTCACCGGTCAGGGCGACTCGCCCATAGATGTCGAACCAGTGCTGCTCCAGCGTGGGTATGGCCTCGCGGACCCAACGGCCGAGCAGATTGTCCATCCCGGTCTGCAGTGCGAAAGCCGGGTTCATCTCCAGCAGGCGGTAGTCGATCGGCCGGTCATCGGCATCGAACTTCACCTCTGCGATCGTGAAGCCGGCATCGACGGCTGCAAACAGCGTGCGGTAACGTTCTTCGCTGTCGCGCAGCCGGGCTTCGGCGCCAATCCGTTGTACATGCGCCCAGCATCGCTCGACCGCGGCCTCGACCAGGCTGATCTCCTCGGCCGTCCAGACCCGTGGCCGGGTCTGGTGAACGGCCATCATGGCCACCAGCCGGCCATCCTTTACCAGCGGACAGCAGATGATCGCATCAATCCCGATGGACTGGAACATTTCCCGCCCGTCATCCACGGCGAGTTCCTGACTGACGTCATGAACTACCAGCGTATGTCCGCCATGCATGTCGGCGACCGCACGTGATCCGAACAGGTCCAGGCTGTAGACCCCGACGGAGCTGGCGACGTCGTCCGCCACCCAGTCTGCGCGGATCACGAACCGGTCGCAATCGGCATCCACATCGGCGTAGGCACAGCGGGAGGCATCCAGGCGCCGCGCCAGCAGTTCCGCCGCGGCCCGCATCGCCTCCGGCGCGTCGGCTGCGCCGCCCAGCGCCTCGTCCATCCCGCGCAGGAACCGCAACCGCCGCTCGCTCTCGCGCACAGCCTGGTTTGCCAGCTTGCGAGCCGTCACATCGATGGCGGTGCCCAGCACGCGCAGGCACCGGCCGTCTTCGGTGAAGATTCCGCGCCCCTTCGCAGCCACCCAGCGGAGCAGCCCGTCTTCCTTCCCGATCGTGCGGTATTCCACATCGTACAACGCCTGCTGAATCGGGTCGCATGCCGCGGCGAAGGCGAGGGTGGTGGCGTCCCGATCGTCCGGGTGCAGCCCGTCATAGAAGTCCTGCATCGAGATCGGCTTGTCGGCGGAGATGCCGAACATGCGCTTGACGATGGGCGGCCAGGCCAAACCGCCGTCCGTCGGCTTGAAATCCCAGAAGCCGACCTCCGCCGCCTCCGTCGCCAGCCGCAAGCGCTCCTCATTCAGGGCGAGGGCGGCGCGGTTCTTCTGGCGTTCGCTGATGTCCAGCATCGCGCCGATCATCCGCGTGGCGCGTCCACCCTCGTCGCGGATGATATGCCCTCGATCCAGTACCTCTGCGTAGGTGCCGTCCGCACGGGCGAAACGATACTCGTCGGACCAGCTGTCGGCGTTTCCGTCGATGGCGGCATGGATGCTGGTGGTCACCCGGGTGCGGTCATCGGGATGGATGCGCCCCAGCCACCACTCGCCGGTCGGCTCTACATCGGCCGGTTGATGGCCATAACTTGCCGAAAGCGCCGCATTCCAAGCTACATGATTGGTGGTGAAATCCCAATCCCAGATGGCATCGTTGGTCGCCAGCGCCGTCAGGCGGTAACGTTCCTCAATCGCCTTCAGGATCACCTGCGACTGCCGGCGTTCCGCCAGCATGGCCGCGAACTCACCTGCCTGCTCGACCTGATTGGCCAACGCCCGCCGCAGTTCCAGCTGGGACATCACCTGCCGGGCCAACACCTCCAGCAGATCACGCTGGTGGGGCGTTATTCCGTCCGGTCGCGGGACGCGATCCAGAACGCAAAGCGTGCCGATCGCCAGGCCTGCCGCATTGCGCAGCATCGCACCGGCGTAGAAGCGCAGGCCGTCGGTCGCGCGGACCAGCGGATTGTCGGCGAAGCGAGGATCGTCTCTCAGGTCTGGCACAACCAGAAGGCTGCACTCGGGATCGTCTAGTGCATGGGCGCAGATCGACATGTCCAGCGGGAACTCGCGCGCGATGGTTCCGACCTCGGCCTTGAACCATTGGCGACCGGACGCGATCAGGTTGATGGCGGCGATGGGGGCCGCGAAGGTTGCGGAAACCAGCCGCACCAGATCGTCGAACTCCGGTTCCGCCGGGGTGTCCAGCACATAGTACCGCGCCAGCGCAGCATCCCGGTCATCGTCGGACCATTTCCGTTTGCCATCAGCCATGCCCGCGGGTGGCGCTTTCTCTGCCGAAGCCATGAATCAGCAATATCAAAGCCACCGTCCGCCGGAAGACCCCAATTGCGCTGACCCTCCTTGTCAGTGCATCTGATCTGCTATGCTGCAGCGCCGCGTGGCGAGGAGGACTGCAATCATGGAGACGATCGGCCGCGACCTGCAGGAGATGCAACGCATCCCCCTGCTGCCAGAACATGTCGCCGCCATCGTGGCGGCCGGTACCCGTCGCCACTATCCCGCGGGGACCATGCTGGTGCGTCCAGGCGATCCCGCCGACTGCTTCACCTATGTGGAAAGCGGCGAGATCGAGGTTGTCGATCCATTCGGAGATGAACGCCTGGTCCCATCCACCATCGGTCCCGGGCAGTACATGGCGGAAATCGCGTTCCTCGACGGCGGCAGCTGGACGCTGCCGATGCGAACGGCGCAAGACACCACCGTGGTCGAGGTGCCGCGTCGCGCCATGCTGGCCTTGATGGCCGCCGTGCCGGAGATGTCGGATATCATCATCACCGTACTCGCCGCACGCCGGCGAAAGCACCTGGAATCGAGCCACGCGACACTGGCGGTCCTGGGGGCCGAGAACGATCCTGCCATCGCGGCCATCGCCGCGTTCGCTGGACGCAACCGCATCCCATGCAGCATGCACGCGCTTGGCAGCGAGGAGGCTGGCGCCATCGCTGCCAGTTGCGCCGTGCCCGATGGCCAGCCCGCCGTGGTGTTCGGCCGCGACAACGCAATCACTGATCCGACCATCGCCAAGGTCGCGCAACTGCTTGGTCTCAGCCGGGACCTGCTGGATGACGAGGCGTTCGACGTGGTGGTGATCGGCGGTGGACCGTCAGGCGTGGCCGCCGGTGTCTATGCCGGCGCGGAAGGATTGTCGGCGCTGGTGGTAGAGGATCTGACGATCGGCGGACAGGCGGGCACGTCCAGCCGGATAGAGAACTACATGGGCTTCCCCACCGGCATATCCGGTGCCGACCTGGTCTGGCGCGGGGAGGTGCAGGCAATGAAGTTCGGTACGCGCTTCGCCCTGCCGCATCGCGTCGCCCAGCTCGATCGGCTGGACGATGGCCAGTTCTGTGCCACCTTCGCCAACGGGCGTCGCGTTCGTGGGCGCGCGGTGATCGTCGCCACCGGCGTGCAATATCGCCGCCTGCCGATCGACCGACTGGAGGAGTTCGAGGGCACGGGCGTCTACTACGCCGCTACCGAGACGGAGGCCCGTCGGGTGGCCGGGCGGGAGGTCGCGGTGATCGGTGGTGGCAACTCCGCCGGCCAGGCTGCCATGTTTCTCAGCCGGACGGCTGCGCATGTTCACCTGCTGGTACGCGGTGCTTCGCTCGCCAATTCCATGTCCCATTACCTGGCCGACCGGCTGGAGCAGGACCCGGCGATCACCATCCACTACCAGACCGCCGTGTGTGCGTTGGCGGGTGACGCGCAGCTGGCGCAGGTGACGATCGCGCAGGGGCAGGACGGCGAGCGGCAGCTTGATGTCTCCGGCCTGTTCGTGATGGTCGGCGCCGCGCCCAATACCGGCTGGCTCGCAGACCTGCTGCAACTGGATGCGGGCGGGTTCGTGCTGACCGGCGATGCGGTAGGCAGCCCGTCACGCTATGGGACGTCGCAGGCCGGCATCTACGCCGTCGGTGATGTGCGCGCCGGATCGGTAAAGCGGGTCGCTTCTGCCGTGGGAGAGGGATCCGTAGTCATCTCCGACGTCTGGCACCACCTGCAAGCCCCGGCGGAACCCCGCCATGCGGGCAGCCTTCCAGCCGGCTAGGTGTCTGCCCCGGAGGCTTTCACCGGGCCGACATCGGATTTCAAGCTGGCGTAAAGAGCCGTCATCGGCTGAATATGTTGGTCGGGGAGAGAGGATTCGAACCTCCGGCCCCTGCCTCCCGAAGACAGTGCTCTACCAGGCTGAGCTACTCCCCGACCGGACCTGAAACACAGCCGTTTGTGCGGCTGCGAGGCAAGGCAGAGGCGGCCCTATAAGCAGGGGTTCGCGGGCTGGCAAGCGGCCATTTGCGGTGATAGCGACATAGGCATGGACACCGCCTCATCGCCCGCCGCGTCGCACTGGGAACAGCAATACCTCGACCTGATGCGCCGTATCTGGACCGAAGGGGACGAACGGCTCGACCGCACGGGTGTGGGCACGCGCGCGATCTTCGGGCCACAATTGCGCTTTGATCTTGCTGACGACCGGGTCCCGCTGCTCACCACCAAGCGGGTCTACTGGAAGGCAGCCTTGCGGGAGATGCTATGGTTCCTGACCGGCGATACCAGCATCCGCCCCTTGCTGCAGCAGGGCGTCACCATCTGGAGCGACTGGCCGCTCGCCCGCTACCGGCGCGAGACCGGACAGGAAATAACGCAGGAGGCGTTCGAGACGCGCATCGTGGACGATGCCGCCTTCGCCGCTCGCTGGGGCGATCTTGGACCGGTATACGGCAGGCAATGGGTGGACTGGCCAACCTTTGAACCGGCAGGCGACGATCTCTATCGCCGTGGTCCTGGCATCAATCAGGTCGCCCAGGTGATCGAAGGTCTGCGCCGCGATCCCGGCGGGCGCAGGCACATCATCGAAGGGTGGAACGTCGCGGAACTGCCGCAGATGGCGCTGCCGCCGTGCCACAAGACCTACCAGTTCCTCGTCGCCGGCAATCGGCTGTCCTGCCACCTCTACCAGCGCAGCTGCGATGTGGCACTGGGCCTGCCGTTCAACCTCGTCGGCGCCGCTGTGCTGACCCGCATGGTGGCGGCTCAGGCAGGATTGGAGCCGGGCGAGCTGATCTGGACCGGCGGTGACACGCACCTCTACCTCAATCACGCGCACTTGGTGGAAGAGCAACTGACGCGGGTTCCATCTGGTGAGCCGCGCCTCCGAATGTTGCGCGTCCCGGAAACAATTTTCCATTATGTGTTTGAAGATTTCGCGGTGGCCGATTACCATCCGCAAGGCGCGATCCGCGCACCCGTCGCTGTCTAGACAGCGGCGCTGACAAGGGCTCCGGCACGAACCGGGCCCGGTCTGGAGAGAGAGCATGACCACCGAGGCAGCGCCACGCGAGGGCGCGAACCGTCCGGCGTTGGCGCTACATGTGCCGGAACCTGCCTTCCGGCCGGGCGACCCGGTCGATTTCGGCCACCTGATTATCCCACCCGCCGGCGCTCAGTCCCGGCCGGAGGAGACCTGCCAAGCGGCGGCGACGCATCCGCTCTGCATCGATCTCGTCCGGGTACTGGGCGACGATGATCGCGCGCATGGCCCGTGGGACCCACGCCTCTCGCCGGATCGGCTGCGCGCGATGCTGCGCACCATGGCGCTGGTGCGGGTGTTCGACGGGCGCATGTATCGCCTGCAACGGCAGGGCAAGACCAGCTTCTACCTGAAATGTACGGGGGAGGAGGCGACCAGCGTCGCCGCCACCATGGCGCTGGATGCGGGCGACATGATCTTCCCGTCCTACCGCCAGCAGGGCTGCCTGATCGCGCGCGGCTACCCCTTGCTGGAGATGGTCAACCAGATCTTCAGCAACCGTGCCGACAAGCTGAAGGGCCGGCAATTGCCGATCCTCTATTCCGCGCGGGAGGTGAACTTCTTTACCATCAGCGGCAACCTGGCGACACAGCTGCCGCAGGCGACCGGCTTTGCCATGGCCAGCGCGATCAAGGGCGACACCCGCATCGCCAGCGCCTGGGTGGGGGAGGGCTCCACGGCGGAGGGCGACTTCCACAACGCGCTCACCTTCGCCGCCGTCTACAACGCGCCCGTCGTGTTCGCCGTGGTGAACAACCAGTGGGCGATCTCCAGCTTCGCGGGCTTCGCCGGGGCGGAGCGGACCAGCTTCGCCGCACGCGCGATCGGCTACGGCATCGCCGGCCTGCGCGTGGATGGCAACGATCCGCTCGCCGTCTACGCCGCGCATGCCTGGGCGGCGGAACGGGCACGGCTGAACGGCGGGCCGACGCTGATCGAATACTTCACCTACCGGGTGGAGGGGCATTCCACCTCCGACGATCCCACCGTCTACCGCGCGAAGGACGAGGGCAGCGGCTGGCCACTGGGCGACCCCATCGCGCGCCTCGCCGCCCACCTGACGGCACTCGGCGAATGGTCGGAGGATCGCCACACGGCCATGCTGGAGGAGCTGGACGCGGAGGTCCGCACCGCGATCCGCACGGCGGAGGCGAACGGCATCCTCGGCCATGGCCTGCACCAGCCCGACACCACCATGTTCGAGGACGTGTACGAGCACATGCCCTGGCATCTCAAGGAACAGATGGCGCAGGCGCTGCACGAACGCGCGGTCAAGTACCCGCCGGCGGACCACGCATGAGCACGCGCGACATGACCATGATCGAGGCGATCAACGACGCGCTCGACATCACCCTGGCGCGCGACCCCGACGTGGTCGTGCTGGGGGAAGACATCGGCTATTTCGGCGGCGTGTTCCGCGCCACCGCCGGACTGCAGGCGAAGCACGGCAAGACCCGCGTGTTCGACACGCCGATCAGCGAATGTGGCATCATCGGCGTGGCCGTCGGCATGGGCGCTTATGGCCTGCGCCCGGTGCCGGAGATCCAGTTCGCGGATTACATCTATCCCGGCCTCGATCAGCTCATCAGCGAGGCCGCGCGCCTGCGTTACCGCTCCGCCGCGGAGTTCATCGCGCCGCTGACGGTGCGCAGCCCGTTCGGCGGCGGCATCTTCGGAGGCCAGACTCACAGCCAGAGCCCGGAGGCGCTGTTCACCCACGTCGCTGGCCTGAAGACAGTGGTGCCCAGCACGCCCTACGATGCGAAGGGCCTGCTGATCGCCGCGATCGAGGACAACGATCCGGTTCTCTTCTTCGAGCCCAAGCGTCTCTACAACGGGCCGTTCGACGGCTATTACGACCGCCCGGCGAAGGGCTGGAAAAACCATCCCGACGCGGCGGTGCCTGACGGGCACTACACCATCCCGCTCGGCAAGGCGCGGATCGTGCGGGAAGGGGAGGGGCTGACCATCCTCGCCTATGGCACGATGGTCCATGTCGCGGCCGGCGTGGTGGAGGCGACGGGCGTTGATGCGGAGATCATCGACCTGCGCACGCTGGTGCCGCTGGATATCGAGGCGATCGAAGCATCCGTGCGCAAGACCGGGCGCTGCCTGATCGTGCACGAGGCGACCCGGACCAGCGGCTTCGGCGCTGAACTGGCGGCACTCGTCACCGAACGCTGCTTCTATCACCTGGAAGCTCCGGTCGAGCGTGTGACCGGGTTCGACACGCCCTATCCGCACAGTCTGGAATGGGCCTATTTTCCCGGTCCCGTCCGGGTCGGCGAGGCGATCGAGCGGCTGCTGGCCGCCGACTGACAAGGGAGGGGCACATGGCCCGTTACAGTTTCAACCTGCCCGATATCGGCGAGGGCATCGCAGAGGCGGAAATCGTGCGCTGGCACGTCGCCGTGGGTGACTGGGTGGCGGAGGACTCGCCCGTCGCCGACCTGATGACCGACAAGGCCACCGTGGAGATGGAGACGCCTGTCGCCGGCCGCGTGCTGGAGATCGCCGGCCAGGAAGGGGATGTGATCGCCATCGGCACCGCGCTGGTGGTGCTGGAGACGGAGAGCGAGCAGGCCGGGCCGGTAGCAGCCCCGACACCAGCCCCTACGCCAGCTCCTGCACCAGCTTCGAAACCGGCCGCTGACCCGGTCGCAGAGCAGCAGCCCACGGCACCGCTGGCATCACCCGCACCTGCACCGGCTCGATCCGATCCGCCAACGGGTACCCGCATCCTCGCCAGCCCCGCCGTGAGGGACCGCGCACGCACGCTCGGCATCGACCTCGCCCAGGTGCGCCCCGCGGCAGGCGACCGCGTGCGCCACGCAGATCTGGACGCCTTCCTGACCTACACGCCCGGTTATAGCGCGCCCGCCGGTGTTCCGGCGGACGAGACCGTGCCCGTCATCGGCCTCCGCCGTCGCATCGCTGAGGCGATGAGCGCGTCCAAGCGACACATCCCTCATTTCACGCTGGTGGACGAGGCGGATGTGACGGCGCTGGAGGAGGCGCGAGCGCAGCTGAATAGTGGGCCGGCGGATCGGCCGCGCCTGACCCTGCTGCCCTTGCTGATCGCTGCCACCTGTCGCGCTCTGGCCGATCATCGCGCACTAAACGCCCATTATGATGACGAGGGCGGCTCCGTCACGCGCCACGGCGCTGTTCACATGGGGGTGGCCACGGCGACGCCGGCCGGGCTGATCGTACCGGTAGTCCGCGACGCGCAGGGACAGACGCTGTGGCAGCTTGCG
Organism: Croceibacterium sp. TMG7-5b_MA50; assembly: GCF_039830145.1. NCBI lineage: Bacteria > Pseudomonadati > Pseudomonadota > Alphaproteobacteria > Sphingomonadales > Erythrobacteraceae > Croceibacterium > Croceibacterium sp. TMG7-5b_MA50. The sequence goes on from NZ_CP156082.1 coordinate 868,605, forward strand.
GGCGAGATCACCCGCCTGTCGGCCGCTGCGCGCGACGGTACTGCGGCGCGTGCCGAACTGTCCGGCTCCACCTTCACCATCAGCTCGCTTGGGCCGCTTGGCGGGATTGCCGCCACGCCGGTCATCAACCGTCCGGAGGTCGCCATCCTGGCGCCCGGCCGTATTGTGGAGCGTCCTGCCTTCGTGGCCGACGGGCTTGGTGGGGAGCGGGTGGCCAAGCGCAAGTTCGTCAGCCTGTCGCTGTCCTGCGACCACCGGGTGGTCGATGGCCAGGATGCGGCATTGTTCCTGCAGGCCCTGCGCGCTTTGCTGGAGACGCCGGCCCGCCTGCTGGCGGGTTGAGCCACGGCAGGAACAAAGGTTTTTTCCACAGGTGTTTTCGGGCGTTGACAGGGGGCGGCACCGCCCGTAGAGGCGCGTCTCCCAAGCGGGCCACGGCCTGTAAGCGGGTGTAGCTCAGTTGGTTAGAGCGCCGGCCTGTCACGCCGGAGGTCGCGGGTTCGAGCCCCGTCACTCGCGCCACTTGGGGCTTTCATAGCTCCGGTGGCGCTCAGCGCGGTTCGGTCATCCCCAGCGGCCGGTTTCCATCCAGATCAGGAAGCGTCGCAAGGGCAGCAGCCAGGCGACTCCCAGGAACAGGTATACCACCGCCTGCAGCCAGACCGGCAGCGTGCCGATCCATGGCGTCAGTTGCACCACCAGCCCGGCATACAGCGCCAGTCCCGCCAGCAGCAGCAGCACGCCCAGCGGAATGCGCAGGGTCGGCCGCTCCCGCATCAGAACGGCCCCAGCAGCCGCGTGGGCGTGACGATCGCGGTTAGAGGCATGTCATGGACGGCGATCGGCAGGCTCGGCACCTCTTGCACGTCCCACGCCATGCCGATGGCGATGACGCCGGGATGTTCCGCCAGGTACCGATCATAATATCCCGCACCCTGTCCCAACCTCTCGCCAGTGGCGGTGAAGCCGACCAGCGGCACGAACAGCACCTCCGGCGTTACGACCGGGGTCGCCGGGTCGGGCTGCAGCAGGCCCATCGGGCCCGGCTGCAGGTCGCTCTCCTCGTATGGATCGGTGTGCAGGTGGAAGGTCATGCCCGCGTCCCGCTTCACGAAGGGGAGGGCGACCGGATGCCCGGCCTCGAAGAAGTGGCGCAGGTATCCGGCCGTGCGCGCCTCGCCGTCCATGGCGCGGTAGAGCCCGATCGTGGCGCCGTCGGGCACCAGATCCGTGACGGCGCGCGGCGGGCGGTTGAACACCAGCGCGCTGACTTCCCGCGGTAGGGTCGCCGCATGCTCGACCCGCGCCTTGCGCAGCCGCTCGCGCAGCAGGCGCTTTTCCTCGATGATCTCGGCCACGGGGCCCCCTTGGCAAGAAGCCCGGGCGCCGGGCGGATGGTGTGGCGGAACCACCATGGGTCGTTTGCCGGGAAATCCTCTGACGCCTCGACGTCAGGTGGGCACCATGTGCACCGACCTCCGGGACGAACCCGCAGGCCGGGCAGGGACAGCACCCAAGGATTGCTTATAGCCTCAGGGATTTTCATGCAGCTCGTGCCGGGCAGTCCCGCCACCACCAATCTAGGGATGGGACGCGCCCGGCTCAAGCCCCGTGCGTGTCTGCCAGCGCTTCCATGCGATCGGCCAGTGCCTCCAGCGCTTCGGCGATGTCGCTGTCGCCATCATCACCGCGCGCCGTGGCCAGTTGCTCGCGCGCCTCGTGCAACTCGTCGGCCAGCAGCAATGCTGCATATAGCAGCCGCCGCACTTCGGATTGGCCGGACACGCCCGGCACCCCTTGCAGCCGTTCGTCGATGAACCGCCCCAGATCCTGCAGATGCGCCTCCTCGCCCGGCGCGCAGGCGAGGGTGTAGGCGCGGCCGCCGATGGTCACGTCGACATTGCTCATGGCCGGGTCAGCCTTCCAGCCCGGCGATCAGGCGATCCAGTTCGGCCAGCGCGCCTTCCGCCTCCTGCCGCAAGCTTGCGTGACGCGCCGCCAGATCCCGATCGCCTGGGCCACGTGCGGCGATCCGCTCCGCCGCCATGCCGATCCGCTCCATCGCCGCCCTGATCCGTTCCTGCTGCATCGGCGGCTGCGTAATCAGTTTCGCCAGCGAAGGCAAAATCTTGCATGCCGCTGCTGCGAGCCGTTCTGGGATTGGGCCGGGCCGCGCGCTTGACGCGGCGTGGCGGGGTTCGCAAGGGGGGCACAAGACCTCGAATCATGCCCGCTTCATCGGTGCGGCTGATGTATGGGAGCATAGCTTGACCCACGATCCTGCCCGCTTCTCCGCGATGGCCAACGCCGTGCGCGCTCTTTCGATGGACGGGGTGCAGGCCGCCAATTCCGGGCATCCGGGCATGCCGATGGGCATGGCCGATGTCGCAACGGTGCTGTGGTCGGATTACCTGAAGTTCGATCCTGCCCAGCCGCAATGGCCCGATCGTGACCGCTTCGTGCTATCGGCCGGCCACGGCTCCATGCTGATCTACGCGCTGCTGCACCTGTCCGGGTACGAGCAGCCGACGATGGATGACATCCGCAACTTCCGCCAGCTCGGCAGCGTCTGCGCCGGCCATCCGGAGAACTTCCTGATCCCCGCGGTTGAGGCGACGACCGGCCCGCTGGGGCAGGGGCTCGCCATGGCGGTCGGCATGGCGATCGCCGAACGTCACCTCAATGCCGAATATGGTGACGATCTGGTCGATCACCGCACCTGGGTGATCGCGGGCGACGGGTGCCTGATGGAAGGCATCAATCACGAGGCGATCGGCCTTGCCGGTCACCTGAAGCTCGGCCGCATGATCGTCCTATGGGATGACAACCGCATCACCATCGATGGCAGCACGGACCTGTCCACCAGCGAGGATGTGGCCGCGCGCTACACCGCCGCCGGCTGGCACGTCGCGGCCTGCAACGGCCACGATCCGGCCGCGATCCGGTCCGCGATCGATGCGGCGCTGGCCGATGATCGCCCCAGCCTGATCGCCTGCCGCACCGTGATCGGCAAGGGCGCGCCAAACCTGCAGGGCACCTCCAAGACCCACGGCAGCCCGCTCGGCGACAAGGAAGTCGCCCTGGTGCGGGAAACGCTGGGCTGGACGTCCGCCCCGTTCGAGATCCCGGCGGAAATCGCCGCCGACTGGCGCGCCACCGGTGAGCGCGGCAAGCAGGTCCATGCCGACTGGCACACCCGGCTGCAGGGTCACGCGCGCGGTTCGGAATTGTCCGCCCGCATGCATGGCGAACTGCCTGACCTCGCCGACTGGGCCGCCTACAAGGCGCAGGTCGCCGCGGAGAAGCCCAAGATGGCCAGCCGCAAGGCGAGCGAGGCGGCGCTGTCCGTGCTGACGCAGGCGGTGCCCGCACTGGTCGGCGGCTCGGCCGACCTCACCGGCTCCAACAACACCAAGACGCCCAGCACCCAGTCGCTTTCCGCGACCGATTATTCCGGCCGGTATGTCAATTACGGCATCCGCGAATTCGGCATGGCCGCGGCGATGAACGGCATGGCGCTGCACGGCGGCATCATCCCCTACGGCGGCACCTTCCTGGTGTTCTCCGACTATGCCCGCCCCGCGATCCGCCTGTCCGCGCTGCAGCAGGTCCGCGCCATCTATGTGCTGACGCATGACAGCATCGGCCTGGGCGAGGACGGCCCGACCCACCAGCCGGTGGAGCATCTCGCCGCCCTGCGCGTCATCCCCGACTTGCTGGTGATGCGCCCTGCAGATACGCTGGAAACGGCCGAATGCTGGGAGCTGGCGCTGGGCGAGGCGAACCGCCCGACGGTGCTGGCGCTGACCCGGCAGAACCTTGCCGCGGTCCGCTTCGACGCGTCGGAGAATCTCTGCGCGAAAGGCGCCTACCTGCTGAAGGGGGCCGCTGCCGACAAGCGGGTGGTCCTCATCGCCACCGGCTCGGAAGTGGGCCTGGCGCTGGAGGTGCAGACCGCCCTTGAACAGCAGGGCATCGGTGCCGACGTCGTGTCGATGCCGTGCGCCGAATTGTTCATGGAACAGCCCGCCGAATATCGCGCCGGTCTGCTCGGCGATGCAGGCGTGCTGCGCGTCTCGATCGAGGCGGGCACGACCTTCGGGTGGGAACGTTTCACCGGCCTCGACGGCCTCAATATCGGTCTCGACCGTTTCGGTGCCTCCGGCCCGGCGGAAGACCTTTTCGCGCGCTTCGGCTTCACTGCCGACGCGATCGTGCCGCAGATCACGGCCAAGCTTGGCTGACACACAGGAGACGATGAGTATGGCGACCAAGGTTTCGATCAACGGTTTCGGGCGGATCGGCCGCCTGGTCGCCCGCGCCATCATGGAGCGTGACGACCACGATCTGGAACTGGTCGCCATCAACGACCTGGCGGAACCCAAGGACAACGCGCTGCTGTTCGCGCATGACAGCACGCATGGCCGCTTCCCCGGTACGGTCACCAGCGACGGCGATTCCATCCAGATCAACGGCAAGGACATCGCCGTCACCAAGGAACGCGATCCCGCCAAGCTGCCGCACAAGGCGATGGGCGTGGACATCGTGCTGGAATGCACCGGTTTCTTCCAGTCGCACGATGCGGCGAAGCCCCACCTCGATGCTGGTGCGAAGCGCGTCCTGATCTCCGCTCCGGCGACCGGTGTATCGGCGACCATCGTGTACGGTGTGAACCACGACAAGCTGACCGCGGGCGACATCATCGTGTCGAACGCCAGCTGCACCACCAACTGCCTTGCGCCGCTGGCCAAGGTGCTGAACGACGGCTTCGGGATTGAACGTGGTTTCATGACCACGATCCACTCCTACACCAACGACCAGCGCATGCTGGACCAGATCCACAAGGATCTGCGCCGCGCCCGCGCCGGCGCCACCAACATGATCCCGACCACCACGGGCGCCGCCCGCGCCGTTGGTCTGGTGCTGCCGGAGCTGAAGGGCAAGCTGGACGGGTCCTCCATCCGCGTGCCGACGCCCAATGTGTCCGTCGTGGACCTGGTGTTCGTACCCGGCCGCGAAGTGTCGGTGGAGGAGATCAACGCCGCGCTGAAGGCTGCCGCCGACGGACCGATGAAGGGCGTGCTCGACTACACCGATCAGCCGCTCGTCTCCTCGGACTTCAACCACTATCCGGCCTCGTCCACCGTCGACAGCCTGGAGACCACCGTGCTGGAGAGCAAGCTGGCGCGCGTGCTGTCGTGGTACGACAATGAATGGGGCTTCTCCAACCGCATGATCGACACCGCCGGTGTGATGGCGGGCCTGCTCTGAGCGGGTGGGTTGCGGCCGGCCAGGGAGAAGGCCGGCTGGCGGGGATCGCGCGGCACGCGCGGCCCCGCGGCCCGATCGAGCATGGCATCAGCCATGTGCACGTCAGCCGCGCTACCGGCATCGCCGGTGATTTTCGCGGCGGCCTTGCCGCGCAGAAGAACGTCTTCAAGCGACAGGTCTCCCTGATCGAGGCGGAGAGCTGGGCGGCTGCGCTGCACGATCTGGGCGACGTGGAGCACCAGTGGTGGCACCGCCGCGCCAATTTGCTGCTAAAGGGTATCCGCCTGCCGCGGCAGGAACGTATCGTGCTGCGCATCGGGGCGAGCTGTCGCTTGCGCGTCACCATGGAATGCGATCCGTGCAGCCGCATGGAGGAGATCGCCCCCGGCCTGAAGGCTGCGCTGACGCCCGACTGGCGCGGCGGCTTCCTGGCGGAGGTGCTGGATGATGGCGATATCGCCGTGGGCGACGAAGTGAGGATCGAGGAATGAGCCAGTTCAAGACCCTGGACGATCTTGGTGACGTGACGGGCAAGGTCGCTCTCGTCCGCGTCGACCTGAACATGCCGATGGCGGATGGCGTCGTCACCGACCTGACCCGCGCCCGCGCTGTCGCCCCCACCATCCTGGAACTCGCCGACGCCGGTGCCAAGGTGCTGCTGCTGGCGCATTTCGGCCGGCCGAAGGGCGAACGTAATTCCACCATGTCCACCAGCCTCATCCAGGGCGCGCTCGCCGACGTTCTGGGGCGCGAGGTCATGTTCGTGCCGGAGGTTGCCGGCCCCGTGGTGCAGCAGACAATCGGCATCTTCCGTCCGGGCGACATCGGCCTGCTGGAAAACACCCGGTTCTGGCCGGGCGAGGAGGCGAACGATCCCGAATTCGCCCGCGCCATCGCCGCCAATGGCGACTTCTACGTCAACGATGCCTTCTCCGCCGCGCACCGCGCGCATGCCAGCACCGAAGGGCTGGCGCACCTGCTGCCGTCCTTCGCCGGCCGATCGATGCAGGCGGAGCTGGAGGCGCTGGACAAGGCGCTCGGCTCGCCCGAACAGCCGGTGGCCGCGGTCGTCGGCGGGGCGAAGGTGTCGACCAAGCTCGCCGTGCTGGAACACCTGGTGGGCCGCGTGCAGCACCTCATCATCGGCGGTGGCATGGCCAACACGTTCCTCGCTGCGCGCGGGGTGGATGTCGGCAAGTCGCTGTGCGAACATGACCTGACCGGCCAGGCCGACGCGATCATGGACGCCGCCGATCGTTCGGGCTGCACCGTGCATCTGCCGTATGACGTCGTCGTCGCCAAGGAATTCGCCGCCAATCCGCCCAGCTTGCGCACCTGCAACGTGCACGAGGTCGCCGCCGACGAGATGATCCTGGACGTGGGGCCGCAGGCGACCGATCGCCTGGCGGATGTGCTGAAGACCTGCCGCACGCTGGTATGGAACGGCCCGATGGGGGCGTTCGAGACCCAGCCGTTCGATGCCGCCACCGTTGCGCTCGCCCGTACCGCTGCCGCGCTCGGCACGGAAGGTTCGCTTGTGTCGGTGGCGGGCGGCGGCGACACGGTCGCGGCGCTGAACCATGCGGGCGTCGCGGGCGACTTCACCTATGTATCTACCGCCGGCGGCGCGTTCCTGGAATGGATGGAAGGACGCGAGCTGCCCGGCGTTGCCGCGCTCTCGCGCTGACGCTACAGCATCAACAAGGCCGCACGCGGCACACGGAAGAACTCAGGGGGCAATGCGCATGACCAAGGATGAAATGACCGCCAAAATCGCCGGCGGGAAGGGCTTCATCGCCGCCCTCGACCAGAGCGGCGGCTCCACGCCCAAGGCGCTGCGCGCCTATGGCGTGGAAGACCACGAATATGATGGTGACGAGGCGATGTTCGGCAAGATCCACGAGATGCGCTGCCGCATCATCCAGGCGCCCAGCTTCAACGGCGACCGCGTGATCGGCGCCATCCTGTTCGAACGCACCATGGATGGCGAGACCAACGGCAAGCCGGTGCCCGCCGCCCTGATCGGAAAGGGGGTGGTGCCCTTCATCAAGATCGACAAGGGGCTGGAGGACGAGGTCAACGGCGTTCAGTTGATGAAGCCGATGCCGACGCTGGATGCGCTTCTGACCCGCGCCAGCGGTCTGGGCGTGTTCGGCACGAAGGAGCGGTCGGTGATCAACTCGGCCAATCCGGAAGGCATCGCCGCGGTCGTGGCGCAGCAGTTCGAGATCGGCGCACAGGTCATCAGCCACGGCATGATGCCGATCCTGGAGCCGGAATATTCGATCAAGGCGACCGACCGGGCCGAGGGCGAGGCGCTGTTGCGCGACGAGATCCTGAAGCATCTGGACCGGCTGCCCGATGGCCAGCAGGTCATGCTGAAGCTGTCGATCCCCGCAGTGGCCGGCACCTATGATGCGCTGGTCCGCCATCCCAAGGTGCTGAAGGTCGTCGCCCTGTCCGGCGGCTTCAACCGCACCGATGCCTGCGCCGAACTGGCGAAGAACGAAGGCATGATCGCCAGCTTCAGCCGCGCTCTGCTGGAAGAGCTGCGCGCCGGCCAGAGCGATGAGGAATTCGACGCCACCCTGGACGAGGCGATCACCGCGATCCACTGCGCCAGCGTGGAGAAGGTCGCCGCCTAGATCCCGCCGTCGAAGCGAAAGCTGAACCGGTAAGCGGCGGGGGCGATCGCCTCCGCCGTTTTCGCAGGTGTCACCTGCACCAGCTCCAGCGCGCCGTCGGCGACCGGCACGGGTTTCCCTTGCTCCAGTTCGACCATCCGGTCGCCTGCACCCAGATGCACCGCCACACGGATGCGGACGCGCCCGGCCCACACGCATTGCTCGCCTGCCGGACAGCGGCTGTCCTCCAGCACCTCCAGTGGAGTAAGTTGCGGACCGTCTACTCCGATCCGCTGCCCGATTGACGCCACCGGCAGATGCCGCTCGCCCTCCGGCGGCGGCAGGGTGGCAGTACACCCGGCAAGGGTAATCATTGGCAGTGCAATAAGGCGCATGGGCGCTGCCTGCATCGCGCGCGCTTGCGCCGCGCTGAATGGGCGGTGCAGACCCCTCCGCCGCACACCCGCCGGTGCTGTCCTACACAGCGCGCATCTGCCATTGCGCTCAGGCTGCGTCAGCCGGTGATCGCAGACCTGCTTACCGGGTCGTGGGAGGTGTCAACTTAGTGTCAACTTCCGGCGTAAGTGACTCTCCGATCGACATTTTCCGGCGCGGCCACCCACTTCATCACTCCGCCGGCGAATGGGGTCCACCAGCCCGTCCTCACCCCCGCTGCCGCCAGCATGTCGCTGGTCCACTGGTTGCAGGTGTTGCGCAATGTGTAGTGCCCCGGCGCGTCGTAGAACACGTCCTGCCTGCCGTAGCCCGGATAGTGGCCTGCACCCGCCGCCGGCAGGCTGCGGCTGATGGCGTGGACCAGGCGGGCATATTCGTCGGGCCGCAGCACGATCTCGCGCAGCCGGGATGAAGGGGTGGGGCGTACATAATGTGCCACATGCAGCAACCCGTCGCCGCCCAGCCCGACAATCCGCGCCACGGTGCCCGGCCTCAGGTCCCACCAGGTCGGCGTGTTGAGGAACACCTCCCGCTCCCCCCAGCTGATCGACAGGTGGGTGTAGGGCAGCCCGGCGGCGGCGACATGCTGCACCGGGAAGACGCGCCGCCAGTCGGCCTGCGGCGTCACCAGCGGCAGCACCAGCGCCGTGTGGACGCCGTTCGTCTCCACCATGATGGTCACGCCATCCGCCGGCTCCCGCCACTCCGCGTTGCGCGGGATGGAGCTGCCGATGCCACCTGCCAGCGCGAACAGCAGCACGAGGGCTGCCAGCGCCAGCGCGGCCAGCCGTGCGCCGCGGATCAGGCGGGTTGCCACCGGCGCCTGAGCCACAGGATCGACCAGTCGCTATTCACCAGCCGCCCCGCCAGCCGGAACCCGGCGATGCGATAGGCGGCGCGCACCGCCGGCTCCTGCGTCGTCAGCAGGCCCGCCAGCAGCAGATGCCCCCGAGGTGCGACCAGCGCGGCGAAGTCGCCGGCCAGTTCCATTAGCGGACCGGCCAGGATGTTCGCCATCAGGAGGTCGTAAGGGGCGCGGGCATGGATCAGCGGATGATCGGTGCCGGGCGCCGTAATCATCGCCAATGCGCCGCGCCCCGTCCCTTCCGCCACGCCGTTCAGCCGGCAATTCTCCGTCACCACGCTCTCGCACACGGCATCGATGTCGCTGGCGGTGGCGTAGGCGCGGGGCCACAGCGCCAGTGCGGCGAAGGCCAGCAGGCCGGTGCCCGTACCGATGTCGGCGCAGTCCCGCACCCGCACACCGCGCCGCCGCATCGTGTCCAGCATGGCGAGGCAGCCGGCGGTCGTGGCATGCTGGCCGGTGCCGAAGGCCTGCGATGCGGGGATGATGAAGTCGACTATGCCGGGCGTATCATCCACCGGGTAGTCGGGTGTATGGACGTGGAAGCGCCCGGCGCGGATCGGCGTCACGCTCTTCTGCGTTTCGCTGACCCAGTCGGTTTCAGGCAGTTCCTCCGCCACGATCCGCGGCGCGTCCGCCCCGAACAGGGTGGCCAGCAGCTTGCGATCGGCGGCGCGCGGCTTGCGCGGCAGATAGGCGTCGAGCTGCCAGTCGTCCGGCCGGTCTTCCGCCACCTCGCTGCCGGTCAGCACCATGTCGCTGTCCCAGTCGCCGGTCTCCTCCAGCCTCTCATGCGCCAACAGGGCCTGCCGCACGCGATGACGGGGGGCATGGGCCAGCAGTTTCCAGCTCATGGTTCAGTCCCGGCGGCCTCACGCGCCAGCCGTTCGTCAAGCTGGCGGCGCTTCAGCGCGGCATATGCGCGGCACTGCCCTTCGCCGGCGAGATCACCCGCCGTCAGGCGGGTGTCCATGCTGCTGGCGACGGGGTGCGGCGTCAGCAGGATATCGCAGGGCAGGGCGGCAAGCTCGTCCAGCCCGCGCCGCATGGCGGCGACCAGATCGGGCGCGGCGGTGAAGCGGTAGCCATCGGCGCTGATCGGGGTCAGGCTGTCGGCATAGACGATGGTCCGGCAGGTCTCCCCTTCGCATGACTGCCAACGCCAGGTCAGCGCGCCGAGCGTGTGGCCAGGTGTCGCGACCGGGGTCAGCGCGAGTGCGCCCAGGCGCACCGGCTGTCCGGGCGTGACCGTCCCATCCACCCGGATCGCCGGGAAGTTGTCCGCGATGGCATATTGCGGGTCGGCCGGGTCAGCCGTGCCGCTCGCCATCACCGGCGCGGCCTCTGCACTCGACAGCAGGCGCGCACCTGTCAGCCGCTGCAATTCCGCAGTGCCGCCGACATGGTCGTGATGTTCGTGGCTGGCGAGCAGCAGCTTCACGTCGGACAGCTTGAAGCCCAGCGCATCCACGTTCGCAGCGATCAGCGCGGCGCTGGTCTGCGTGCCCCCGTCGATCAGCACATGCCCGTCCTCGCCGGTGACGAGCAGGGCGGTGATGCCGCAGGTCCCGACGAACCAGGTATTGCCGAATACCTGGAACGGTGGGCCGGGACGATCCCATTCGTCCTCGTCCGTGCAACGCGCAGCCCACGCTTCGCCCCGATCGTGTTCTGCCGCCTCCTGCGCGTTCCCGGTGCTGGCACAGCCCGCCAGCAGGATGGGGGCGAGCAGGAAGGCGAACCTAGCGGACATAGCTTGCTCCATTGGCGTCGATGGTGGTGCCGGTCATGCTGGCGGGTGCGTCCAGCGCGCAGAAGGTGGCAATGGTGGCGATCTCCTCCGGCAGAGCCACACGGCCCAGCGGGATATCGGCCAGCAGCCCGGGTCCGCCTCGGCTGGCGAGGTAGTCGCCCGCCATCGCGGTATCGGTGAAGCCGGGGGCGATGGCGAAGGACAGAATGCCCTGCGCGGCATAGGCGCGCGCAATCGTCTTGTGCAGCGCCAGCATGCCGCCCTTCGCCGCCGCATAGTGCCAGTGCGCGGGGCTGTCCCCGCGATGGCCCGCGCGGCTGGCGACATGGACGATGCGCCCGGCAACGGCGCCCTCTAGGGCCGGCCGGTCCTGCCAATGCCGCACGGCGAACCGGCTGAGCTGGGCCGCGGCGGTGAGGTTGATCCGCAGCGTATCCTCCCACCCGTCCAGCCAGGCGATGTCGCTGCCGTCCAGCGGATTGGCGGCGAACAGGCCGGCATTGTTGATCAGCGCGTCGATCCGGCCGCCGGCGCGGTCCATCGCCTCCTGCCACAGCAAGGTGGGGGCGCCGGGTTCGCAGAAATCGGCGGCGATCACGTCCTCGCCCGCCGTCGTCGCCTGGCCGATGACGAAGGCGCCACGGGTGCGCAATTGGGCCACGATCCGGGCGCCGATGCCCCGGCTGGCCCCGGTGACGAGGATGACTGGCTGGTCCATGGCCGGCGCCTTACGCGATCGGCCCGTCGTGGCCAAGCGACGCCTTGCCCTGCCGGGCCGATCCGCTAAGGGGGTTCGCAACTGCACACTCAAACGGTATAGTTCACATGGCAAACCGTCCGCTTTCGCCCCATCTGCAGATCTGGAAATGGGGGCCGCACATGCTGACCTCCATCCTGCATCGCGTGTCGGGCAGCGGTCTGGCGTTCGTCGGCCTGCCCGTGCTGCTGTTGTGGCTGGGTTCGCTCGCCAGCGGACCGGAAGCGTATGCCACGTTCCAGACCGTGGCCGGCTCCATCCCCGGCATGGTCGTGCTGGTGGGCCTCAGCTGGGCGTTCTTTAACCACATGAGCAGCGGCCTGCGGCACTTCGTTCTGGACGTTGGCGCGGGTTACGAACTCACCACGAACAAGCGCTTCGCGCTGGCAACGGTCGCCAGTGGTATCATCCTGACGGTGGTCTTCTGGGCCGCCATCGTCCTGCTCTAGATTTCGGGGACATAATGGCAAAGGGAACCTCCCTGGGACGCGTGCGGGGCCTCGGCTCCGCGCATCATGGCGTCCACCACTGGCTGCTGCAGCGCTTCACGGCGGTCGGCAACCTGCTGCTGATCGGCTTCCTGGTGATCTCCTTCGTGCTGTTGCCGAACTTCGGCTACCAGACGCTGACCGGATGGATCGGCAACCCGGTGGTCGCCACCGCGCTGAGCCTCATCATGGTCAACACCTTCTGGCACGCGCGGCTGGGGCTGCAGGTCGTGGCGGAGGATTACTTCCACACCGCCGGCAACAAGTTCGCCGCGTTGATGCTGATGAACCTGGCCGTGTTCGGCGGCGCCGCCTTCGGCCTCGTCTCCGTGGCCCGTATCGCATTCGGAGTGGCATGATGGCCGAGAACGTAGCACCCAATACCGGCGACGTGCCGACCGGCGGACAGCAGGGGCAGAAGAGCAACCTGGCAAGCGCCTATAACATCGTCGATCATGTCTATGACGTGGTGGTCGTCGGCGCCGGCGGGTCGGGCCTGCGTGCCACCATGGGCAGCGCGGAAGCCGGCCTGAAGACCGCCTGCATCACCAAGGTATTCCCGACGCGCAGCCATACCGTGGCCGCGCAGGGCGGCATCGCCGCATCGCTGGGCAACAATTCGCCCGACCACTGGACCTGGCACATGTACGACACCGTGAAGGGGTCGGATTGGCTGGGCGACCAGGACGCGATCGAATACATGGTGCGCGAGGCGCCGCACGCCGTGTACGAGCTGGAGCACGCTGGTGTACCGTTCAGCCGCAACAAGGATGGTACGATCTATCAGCGGCCGTTCGGCGGACACATGCAGAACATGGGCGAAGGCCCGCCGGTGCAGCGCACCTGCGCCGCGGCGGACCGTACCGGCCACGCCATGCTGCACGCGCTCTACCAGCAAAGCCTGAAGTACGACGCCGACTTCTTCATCGAATATTTCGCCATCGATCTCATCATGCAGGGCGGCAAGTGCGTCGGCGTGATCGCGATGTGCCTGGATGACGGCACGATCCACCGCTTCCGCGCGCAGGCCGTGGTGCTGGCTACGGGTGGTTACGGCCGGTGCTACTACACCGCCACCAGCGCCCACACCTGCACCGGCGATGGCGGCGGCATGGTGCTGCGCGCCGGGCTGCCGTTGCAGGACATGGAATTCGTGCAGTTCCACCCGACCGGCATCTACGGCGCGGGCGTGCTCATCACCGAAGGTGCGCGGGGCGAGGGCGGGTACCTCACCAACAGCGAAGGCGAGCGGTTCATGGAACGCTACGCCCCCAGTGCGAAGGACCTGGCGAGCCGCGACGTCGTCTCCCGCTCCATGGCGTTGGAGATCCGCGAGGGGCGTGGTGTCGGGCCGAACAACGACCACATCTTCCTGCATCTCGACCACATCGACCCCGCGGTGCTGGCGGAACGGCTGCCAGGCATCACGGAAAGCGGCAAGATCTTCGCGGGCGTGGACCTGACGCGGCAGCCGCTGCCGGTGGTGCCGACCGTCCACTACAATATGGGCGGCATCCCCACGAACTATCATGGCGAAGTCGTGACCCGCGGGGCCGACGGCAACCCGGATACGGTCGTCCCCGGCCTGTTTGCGGTGGGTGAGGCGGCGTGCGTCTCCGTCCACGGCGCCAATCGCCTCGGCTCCAACTCGCTGATCGACCTGGTCGTGTTCGGTCGGGCCACCGGCCACCGGCTGAAGGAGATCGTCAAGCCGGGTGCGGCGCAGGACGAGTTGGCGAAGGACAGCGCGGACATGGCGCTGACCCGCCTCGACCATTTCCGCCATGCCAGCGGCGGCAGCCCGACGGCGGCGATCCGCACCGACATGCAGCGGGCGATGTCTGCCCATGCCGCCGTGTTCCGCACGGACGAGCTGATGCAGGAAGGCAAGGTCAAGCTGACCGAGATCTATGGCCGGATGAACGACGTGTCGGTGACCGACCGCTCGCTGATCTGGAACAGCGACCTGATCGAGACGCTGGAACTGGACAACTTGATCTCGCAGGCGGCGGTGACGATGCATTCGGCGGCCAACCGCAAGGAAAGCCGCGGCGCGCATGCGCACGAGGACTTCCCGGATCGCAACGACGGCGAATGGATGAAGCACACCATCGCCTGGTTCGATGGCTGGGGCGGCAAGGGCGGCGATGTGCGCATCGATTACCGCCCGGTGCACGAATACACGCTGACCGACGATGTCAGCTACATCAAGCCGAAGAAGCGGGTCTACTGATCCGCCGCGATCACTGACGCTACAGAAGGGGCGGCCCGGCTTCCGCAGGGCCACCCTTTCTTGTTACGGGGTTGCCGGCTCCACCCGCCGCGCGGTGACGATCCGCACCGGCTCCGCCAGCATTTGCCCCTTCATCCAGCCTTCGCCCTTGTCCGGATCGACCGGCGCATGGAAGATCGCGCGCACCACGTCCATTCCGGCGGTGACGTGGCCGAAGGCGGCGTATCCTTCGCGCAGGTCCGCGTCGGTGCTGGCTGGATCGGCGTCCAAGCCTGGCTGCGGGCTGACGGTGATGGAGAAGTCGCCGGTCGCGCTGCCCGGCTCCATCCGCGCCATGCTGATCGCGCCTTCGGTGTGCAGTACGCCGGTGTCGCTGGTCCGTTCATGCGCAATCGGCGGCAGGATGCGCTTGGGATCGTTCTGGGTCCCGCCCTGGATCAGCCCGCTGGGCTGATCGCCCCAGTCCAGCCGCATGGCGCGGTAGAACACGGTACCGTCCAGCTTCTTGCCATCGACATAGGCCAAGAAATTATTGGCGGTGACGGGCGCACGCTCCGTCTCCAGCGCCACGGTGATCGGGCCCATGGTGGTCTGCAGCACCACCTCCGTCAGTTCAGGCACGGTCGCTGGCGCAGAAGCGGGCAGGTCCTGCGCCGCGATCGGGTTGGCAAGGAGGGCGAGGGGAATGGCGAATCGCTTCAGCATGGTTGCACTCTGCCCCGACGACGCGCCCTCTTGCCAGCCCTCGGCTGCATGTCAGGGTGCGCGGTCGCCGCTTGCCTCCGACGTGACGCGGGGTTCGCCGATCGTCTCCACCGGGACTTCCGTGCCGTTGGTCTGTTCGCCCGGGATAGCGCGGTTGGCGTAGGAGTCCGGTTCGCGCTGCAGGATCGACATCGCGACGACTTCCGGCGGGGCGGGACGCGTTGGGTACGGGCAGCCCATCGCCTCCCCCAGGCCCTTCAGGTAGGCGCGCCGCATCATGCCGGCGACGATCGCCTCCTTGAACAGCTTCTCGTGCGCGGCGGCGCCCGATACTTCGCGGATCACGCCGCGGTAGGGGATCAGCATGCTTACGACGCTGCGGGCCATGCGGCCGACCTCGATCCCGCCGGCCGGCTTCACGCCGGGCATGTCGAAATCCTCGCCCAACACGGCGTCGAGATCGCCGATCTCGGAGCGGACGGCGCCGCAATAGCTGAGCCCGTCATTGGCATAGGGACGCGCCTTGGCCCGGACCAGCACCGCCGGGATCTCGTCCCGTGCAAGGTTCAGGTCCGCCAGCGGCAGGAGCGCCACGTCGCGGGCATCCACGTCCTCGTCCGTGACGATCTCTTGCGCATGCGCCGGAACGGCCACTGCCGCGCACAACATCACGGCCAGCGTGCTAGCCCGCCTCGACAATCCGGTCACACTGCCTGTCATCACCTGTCTCTAGCCCCAATCGCAGCGCCTGCATACGCTGCTGACTTGAACCATGTGTGAAGCTTTCAGGGTTAACCCTTTGACCTGCATTGCGCATCAGCGTGTCATCGCCGATCGCGCTGGCGGCGGTCATCCCTTCTTCGAAGTCGCCGGGTTCGATCAGGTTGCGGTTCCGCCCCGCCCACACCCCGGCATAGCAATCGGCCTGCAACTCCATCAGCACCTGCAACTGGTTGGCCATCTGCGGCCGCTGCTGCTGCGCGCTGCGGATCTGGCCGGAGATGCCGGTCAGGGTCTGCACGTGGTGGCCATATTCGTGCGCCATCACGTAATAGCGCGCGAAATCGCCGCCTGCGCCCATCTGCTGCTGCATCAGGTCGTAGAAGCTGGTGTCGATGTAGATGCCCTGGTCGGCCGGGCAGTAGAACGGCCCCGCATCGGAGGTCGCGCTGCCGCAGCCGGAGCGGGTGCCCCCCTGGTAGAACACCAGTGTCGGCTGCTGGAATGGGACGTTCGCCTGCTGGAACAGCGGCTGCCACGTCTGGTTCAGCGAGGCGAGGGCGTTGCACGCCTCCGTTGCGTAAGGGTTGTCGTCGCAGATCTGCGACGCGCTCTCGCCCCCGCCCTGGATGCTGCCGGGCCCAGCCTGCTGCTGCACGCCGGCGCCCTGCATGCCCGCCAGCATCTGCCCCGGATCAATCCCGAACACTACCGCGCCGATCAGCGCGATGACGATCGCGCCGCAGCCCAGTTGCCCACCGCCACCGCCGGGGAAGCCGCCTCCGCCACCACGGCGAACCTGGATGCTGTCAGGGTTGAAAGGATTGAGCCGCACGGAACCCCCTTGCCTCAGCCACGCTTCATTGCTTTCGTCAGGCCGTCAACCAGCAGGAGGCAAGGAATGTTCCTTTCGGGCAAGCGCGCACTCGTCACCGGATCGACCTCGGGCATCGGCCTTGCCATCGCGCGCGCACTGGCGGGGGAAGGGGCCAAGGTCATCCTCAACGGTTTCGGCGATGCGGATGCCATCGCAAAGTTGCAGGAGGAACTCGGCGGCGCCGAATACGTGAACGAGGACCTGACCACCACTGACGGCGTTGAAAAGCTGATGGCCGGCGCGGGCGCGGTGGACATCCTGGTCAACAATGCGGGCATGCAGCACGTGTCTCCGGTGCAGGACTTCCCGCCCGCCAAGTGGGACCAGATCATCGCGCTGAACCTGTCGGCCGCATTCCACACGTCGCGCCTCGCCATTCCGCACATGAAACAGGCGGGCTGGGGCCGGATCATCGCCACCGCCAGCGCGCACTCGTTGGTCGCCAGCCCGTTCAAGAGCGCCTATGTCGCGGCGAAGCACGGGATCGCGGGGCTGACCAAGGTGCTGGCGCTGGAACTGGCGCAGGATGGCATCACCACCAATTGCATCAGCCCCGGCTATGTCTGGACGCCGCTGGTGGAGAACCAGATCCCCGACACGATGAAGAGCCGCGGCCTGACCCGCGATCAGGTCATCAATGATGTGCTGCTGAAACAGCAGCCGACAAAGCAGTTCGTCCAGCCGGAGGAGATCGCCGCCATCGCCCTGTTCCTGTGTCGGGAGGAGGCGCGCAACATCAACGGTGCGAACTACACCGTCGATGGCGGGTGGACGGTCGAGTAGGGTCCGTGGCCGACACCCTGCCGGACGATCCGGCTCGCCAGAGCGGCCGGGTGTCACTCCGGCTTGGCCGGCATGTCGGGCTGGAGGTTGACGTGAGGCTGACGTCCCGCGGCATTCTGGCGATCGGCGGTCTGGTCTCCGGCATTCTCCTGTCCACCGCGGTGCTTGTCGCCGTGTCCATGCAGGAAGGCGGGGATTGACGAAGGGTCGCGGCGATCCCGTGCCGCGCCCCCTCTAGCCCCGGCCACGGCCCGTCGTTACATGGACCGCCACGAATCGACGCGCAGCTTGAGGCAAGTGGCACCCATGGAAATCGAAACCGGCCTGACCTTTGACGACGTCCTGCTGAGGCCGGCCGAAAGCGATATCTTGCCCAGTCAGGCGAACACCCGCACGCGGCTGACGCGCGGCATCGGGCTCAACATCCCTATCCTGTCCGCCGCGATGGACACCGTGACAGAGAGCGAGATGGCGATCGTCATGGCTCAGCTCGGCGGGATCGGCGTGCTCCACCGCAACCTGACGGTGGAGGAGCAGTGCGATGCCGTCCGCCGGGTCAAGCGGTTCGAAAGCGGCATGGTCGTGAACCCGATCACCATCCGCCCCGACGCCACCTTGGGGGAGGCGCAGGCGATCATGCAGGCAAACCGCATTAGCGGCATCCCGGTGACGGACGGCTCCGGGCACTTGCGCGGTATCCTGACCCACCGCGACGTCCGCTTCGCCGACAACCCGGCGCAGCCGGTGGAGGAGTTGATGACGCGCGACAACCTCGCCACCGTGCGCGAGGGCGTCAGTTCGGACGAGGCACGCCGCCTGCTGCACCAGCGCCGGATCGAGAAGCTGCTGGTGGTGGACGAGAGCTATCGCTGCATCGGCCTCATCACCGTCAAGGACATCGAGAAGGCGGTGCTGCACCCCGATGCGACCAAGGATGCGGGCGGCCGCCTGCGCGTTGCCGCGGCCACTACCGTCGGCGACAAGGGGTTCGAGCGGACGGAGGCGCTGGTCGATGCCGAATGCGACGTCATCATCATCGACACCGCGCACGGCCACAACCGGGAGGTCGCCAAGGCGGTCGAACGGGTCAAGAAGCTGAGCAATTCGGTGCAGGTCATCGCCGGCAACGTCGCCACGGCGGAGGCGACGAAGGCGCTGGTCGGTGCCGGCGCAGATGCGGTGAAGGTCGGCATCGGGCCGGGCTCCATCTGCACCACCCGCATCGTGGCGGGCGTCGGCGTCCCGCAGCTGACTGCCGTCATGGAAAGCGCGCAGGCAGCGGGCGACGTGCCGGTGATCGCCGATGGTGGCCTGCGTACCAGTGGCGATGCGGCCAAGGCGCTTGCCGCCGGTGCTAGTGCTGTGATGGTCGGCTCGCTGCTCGCCGGAACGGAGGAAGCGCCGGGTGAGACGTTCCTGTACCAGGGCCGTGCCTACAAGGCGTATCGTGGCATGGGCAGTGTCGGCGCCATGGCCCGCGGCAGTGCTGACCGCTATTTCCAGCAGGACATCAAGGACCAGATGAAGCTGGTGCCTGAGGGGATCGAGGGGCAGGTGCCGTACAAGGGCCCGGCGCGCGACGTGGTCCACCAGCTCGTCGGCGGGATCAAGGCGGCGATGGGCTACACCGGCAGCGCCAGCATCGCCGATTTGAAGGAGCGCGCGCGCTTCATCCGCATCACCAATGCGGGCCTCTCCGAAAGCCATGTCCACGACGTCGCCATCACCCGCGAAGCGCCCAACTACCCGACCCGCTGACGCCATCTTCCTCCCCATCCATGATGGGGAGGGGACCGTTCGCGAAGCGAATGGTGGAGGGGCGTGGCGCAACGCCTCTAGGGCTGAACGCCCAGCGGCCTGATCGGCACAGCGCCGCTCACCCGCGGCACAGCATACGCCAGGCTCTGATGATCGGCCGAAGGATGCCGGACCTTGGAAGGGCGCCCTTCGCCTCTCATCCGGCGGTCCGCTTCGCGCCAGTCGGGCGCGATCCCGTCGGCCTGCGTCCAGTGGACCACGCTCGCCTCGTCGCACCAGCCCAGCAGCTTCGGCATGGCCTTCAGGTGCGCACCGCTGGTCATGTACCGCTTCATGCTCGCCTGATCGTGCCACAGCGTCATCGTCCAGAATGTCAGCTTGCGGTCGTCGAGCAGCGATCCTCCGATAAATCCCGCCGCGTGACGTGTCTGCCGCAGCGTCCTGAGCGTATCCAGGGCGAAGACCGGCATGAACCGTAAGGAGCGGATGCGGAGCCGGGTGATGCTGACGAAGGCCATGCCCTATCATGGCCCTGATCCGATCCCGGCTCAACGCGATAGCCGTGCTGACCGTGGCGCGACCGTCGCGCGCCGGGCAAGCAAGGCCCCGGTTGGCTCCGGTACCCTGCTCAGGTCAGGTGTTCGATACGCTCAGGCGTCAGCCTTGCCCATGTAGCGGTTGTATTCTTCCGCGAAGCGCTGATCCAGCATCACCCGTGTATTCTCGTCCACCTCCCGGGCGATCTCGGGAAACCACTGGCTTTCTTCTTCATAGATGTGGTGCAGCACCGCGCCGCGGATATGTTCCAGCTTCTCCCGCCAATCAGCGCTGAGCGGGGTCAGGCGCTCCAGTTCTGCCATCTGCACCTTGGCGAGCTGCTGTTCTTCGTAAGCCAGGGTGGCGTGGCCCTTGTGCCCCTCCATCGCCAGGACAGGGTACAGCACCACTTCCTCCGCCACGGAGTGTGCGATCAGCACATTGGCCAGCTGCCTGACCGCGGTGCGGGCGTCGGCCTCGTTGGTGGCATGACGCGCCCGTTCGAACGCTGCGCAGATCTGCTCGTGGTGGCGCAGGGCGCGATCCAGCCAGGGGTTGGATGCGGCCAGATCCTGCGCGTCCCGGTGGGCCTGCGCGCGCTGCTCGTCACTCTCGGGCGGGGTTACGGCAGCGACGATCTTGTCCAGGAAAGACATGGTTCAACTCCGAAACGGTTTGTTCGGCACACTGACGCGCCGGGCCGGACCGCCGTTCCGGAGTTGATGATTCGCAGTAAAGGTCAGAGCTGGCTGAGCATGTATTCCGCGCTGCTCACCTGGAAGTCGCCCGGCTGCTCCACATTCAGCTCCGTTACGACGCCGTCGTCCACGATCATGGAGAAGCGCTGCCCGCGCTTGCCAAGGCCGAAGCCGCTCCCATCCATGGTTAGGCCCAATGCCTCGGCGAACTCGCCATTGCCGTCGGCCAGCATGGTGATGTCGGGCGATCCGGCGGATTCATTCCACGCGCCCATCACGAAGGCGTCGTTGACGGCGGTGCAGGCGATTTCGTCCACGCCCTTCGCCTTCAGCTCGGCCGCCTTTTCCACGAAGCCGGGCAGGTGCCGGGCGGAACAGGTGGGCGTGTAGGCGCCGGGGACGGAGAACAGCGCGACCTTGCGCCCGGCGAAATACTCGCCGCTCTGCACCGCGTCCGGCCCGTCGGGCGTGACCTTGGTCAGCTTCACGTCGGGCAGGCGGTCGCCCTTGGCAATGGTCATGGTGCAAGTACTCCTGTTGAATGGAACGGGCGCACAGATAAGCCGCGTCGCCGCCCGCGCAACCGGCGGTTTGCGTGGCGCGCCGCTTGCGGCTAAGGGCGCTCGCATCATCGGCGCCGCGTGGAGCCCCGGCAGCGCCCCCAGCCAACCAGCATGGAGATTATCCACGTGGCCACCATTGCGCGTGAAGCAGATTACGTCATCAAGGACATCGCCCTGGCCGATTACGGCCGGGCGGAGATCGCCATTGCCGAGACCGAGATGCCCGGCCTGATGGCCGTGCGCGAGGAATATGGCGCGCAGCAGCCGCTGAAGGGTGCGCGCATCACCGGCAGCCTGCACATGACGATCCAGACCGCCGTGCTGATCGAGACGCTGGTGGCGCTGGGCGCCGATGTGCGCTGGGCCACCTGCAACATCTATTCGACGCAGGATCACGCCGCCGCCGCCATCGCCGCGGGTGGGACGCCGGTCTTCGCCATAAAGGGCGAGAGTCTGGCGGAATACTGGGACTATGTCGGCCGCATCTTCGACTGGTCGAGCGAGGGTGACGAGGACCTCACCTGCAACCTGATCCTGGACGATGGCGGCGATGCCACCATGTTCGCCCTGTGGGGCGCACGGGTCGAGGCAGGCGAGACCCTGTTCGAGCCGTCCAATGCGGAGGAGATCGAGTTCGTCCGCGCGCTGAACGCGTTCCTCAAGGCGAAGCCGGGCTATCTGACCCGCACGGTGCAGGCGATCAAGGGCGTCAGCGAGGAGACGACCACCGGCGTCCACCGCCTGTATTCGCTGGCCAAGCAGGGTCGCCTGCCGTTCCCGGCGATCAACGTGAACGATTCGGTCACCAAGTCGAAGTTCGACAATCTGTATGGTTGCAAGGAATCGCTGGTCGACGCGATCCGCCGCGCGACCGACGTGATGCTGGCCGGCAAGGTCGCCTGCGTCGCGGGCTTTGGCGACGTCGGCAAGGGCAGCGCCGATTCGCTCCGCAATGGCGGTGCGCGCGTGATGGTGACGGAAATCGACCCGATCTGCGCCCTGCAGGCGGCGATGGAAGGCTACGAGGTCGTGACGATGGAGGAGGCGGTGAAGCGCTGCGACATCTTCGTCACCACCACCGGCAACGAGGACGTCATCACCGCCGAGCACATGAAGGCGATGAAGCCCATGAGCATCGTGTGCAACATCGGCCACTTCGATTCCGAGATTCAGATCAGCGCGCTCGACAATTACGACTGGCAGGAAGTGAAGCCGGGCACGGACATCGTGACGTTCCCCGACGGCAAGAAGATCATCGTGCTGGCCAAGGGCCGGCTGGTGAACCTGGGCTGCGCCACCGGCCACCCCAGCTTCGTGATGAGCTGCTCCTTCACCAACCAGGTGCTGGCGCAGATCGAGCTTTTCACCAAGGCGGAGCAGTACAAGAACGACGTATATGTCCTGCCCAAGCACCTCGACGAGAAGGTCGCCGCGCTGCACCTCGACAAGCTGGGCGTGACGCTGACGAAGCTCAGCCAGAAGCAGGCCGATTACATCGGCGTGCCGGTGAACGGTCCCTTCAAGTCGGATCACTACCGCTACTGAGCATGCAGCCTGCCCTTGCATCGCGCCGCCTGCGCCCATAGCGCTGGCGGCCGATGCAATTGTCGTCGTTCGCGCTGGTCATGCTCGGCCTGCTGCTCTCCGCCTGGAGCGTGGGGGCGGCGTGGATCGCGCTCGGGGCGCATGGGCGGGCGCGGCAGGCACGGGGGGCGCGGGGCAATGTCCGGCGCCTGACCCGCATGATCGACACCGCACCGGCGCTGCCGCTGCTGGTGCGATCGGACGGGCGGATCGAAGGGCCGGAGCGCCTCGCCGCGCTGCTCGGCCATGATGCGCTGCCGGCTTACCTGACAGAACTGGACCGTGGCCCGGCAGGGCTCACCAGCGCCGATGTCGAGACACTGGCGGAGGAAGTACGCCGCACTCAGCGCAGCGCCGCTCCGTTCGCAACCGTGGTGCCGACCCGTTCGGGCCGCAGCCTGGCGGTTCGCGGCCAGCTGGCCGACCCGGCGATCGCACCGGCCAGCACGGCGCTGCTGTGGTTCTTCGACATGTCGGACAGCCATGCCGAGCTTGCCGCCGCCCGGTCCCAGGCCGCGCAGACGAGTGCCGACTTCGCCGCGCTTGCGGGTCTGGTCGAACACGCGCCCTTGCCCATGTGGGTGCGGGGTACCGACGGATCGCTGCGCTTCGCCAACCAGCCCTATGTCTCCGCCGTCGGGGCGGTGGATGTGGATGACGTCCTCACCCGCAATCTGGAACTGGTCGAGCCCGTCGACGGCATGACCCCGCGCGCTGCCGCCGCCCGCGCGCTGGAGAAGGGCGCCCCGCTCACCCGCAGGGTGCAGGCGACGATCGCAGGGGAGCGCCGCGCGCTGCGCGTCACCGACCTGCCGGTGCCCGATACCGGTCAGGTCGCCGGCTATGCCATCGACGTGGAGGAGCGTGAGGCGCTCGCGCGGGAGCTTGCGGCATTCCGCGCCGCCCAGCGCGCCCTGCTGGATCACCTGCCGCTGGCGGTCGCGCAGTTTTCCGCCGACCGCCGCCTGGATTTCGTGAACGAGCCGTTCGTCCGCATCTTCGCCCTGCCGCCGGATGCGGCCGAGGGGCTGGCATTCGATCGCCTGCTCGACCGGCTGCGCGATGGCGGGCGCCTGCCCGAAAGCCGCGACTTCCCCGCTTTCCGGCGCGAACTGGCAAGCTGGTTCCAGGCGGATGCGCCCGTGCGCGCCGACTGGACCGTGAAGGGCGGCATGCACCTGCGCGTCCTGGGCGTGCCGCTGCCCGATGGCGGGCTGGTGCTGGTGGCGGAGGACCGGTCGGACCAGCTCGCGGTACTCGCCACCCGCGACACCCTGCTGCGGGTGCGGACCGCCATGGTCGACAACCTGTTCGAAGCGGTCGCCGTCGTCGCGCCCGACGGGCGGCTGCAATTGTGGAACCGCCGTTTCGGGCTGTTGTGGGATCTGCCCGAAGACCTGCTGCACGAGGAAGCGGGTTCCGCGCCCCCACGGTTCGAGGCGGTGCTGCAGGCCATCGCCACGCGGCTGGCGCGCCCGGCGCAGTCCGCCGCCATCGGCGACGTGGTGCGCGCCGCCACGCTGGACCGGCGCATGCGGGCGGGGCAAGTCCTGCTGGCGGACGGGCGCACGCTCGCCTTCGCCGGGGTGCCGCTGCCCGATGGCAACGGCATGCTGACCACGCTCGACATCACCGGGCAGAAGCTGCGCGAGGATGTGCTGCGCGAACGGGCCGACCTGGTGGAGCGTGCCGATCAGGCATTGCAGCAGGCGGCGGTTCCGGTCGTACCCGGCGCGCGGGAGACGGTCGATCTGCTGCCCTTCGTGACGGCGGCCGTCCGCGCGCAGGAAGCGGCGATCTCCGCCGGGAACCTGATGCTCGACCTGCGCGGCGATCGCGGCGCGGGCGAGGTGCAGGCGGACCCGGCGCAGTTGGGAGAGGCGCTGCAAATCCTGCTGGGCCGTGCGATCGCCGATTGCCGACCGGGCGGCCGCATCCAGGTGACGCTGGCCGGCCCGCGCAAGCCGGAACGGATCGTGCTCGCGCATGATGGCATCGCCATCGCGCCCACCGTGCTGGAGGAGGCGCTGGGCAGCGCCCCACCGCGCAGCGAGGCCGGCCGGGTACTCGCCCGTGCCCGCACGCTGGTGGAAGCGCAGGACGGCAAGTTGCGACTGCGGTCAGATGGCGTGCGCGGCACCATCGCGGCGATCACCCTGCCGTGAAGCGCACCATCGACCTGCCGGACGAGGGCGCGACCGCCTTGCTGGGCGCCCGCATCGCCGCCGTGCTGCAACCCGGCGACGTGGTCGCGCTGACCGGCGGGCTGGGCGCCGGCAAGACCACGCTGGCACGCGCGATCATCGCCGCCGCCGGCCATGCGGGGGAGGTACCGTCGCCCACCTTCACCATCGTGGAAACCTACGATCCCCCGGCGGTGCGGCTGCCGCTGGTCCACGCCGACTTCTATCGCCTGCGTCATCCGGACGAGGCGGCGGAGCTGGGTCTCGATGATTACCGCGCGGGCGCGGCGCTGATCGCCGAATGGCCCGACCATGCCGGCGGCTTCACGCACGAGCCGGCATGTCTGGCAATCCACATCGAAAGCGTGGGGGAGGGCAGAAGGGCGATTGTCGAACCCGGCGCGGATTGGCATGGCCGCTGCCCATGAACGACCTTCTGCCTCATGGGCTCGACGACTTCCTGGCGGAGGCCGGCTGGACCGGCGCGGTGGTGGAACCGCTTGTCGGTGACGCCAGCTTCCGCCGCTATTTCCGGCTGCGCGCCGCGGATGGCAGCACCGCCATGCTGATGGACGCGCCGCCTCCGCAGGAGGATCCGCGCCCGTTCCTGCATGTCGCCGGCTGGCTGGCGGAGCATGGCATGCGGGCCCCGCGCATCCTGGCCGCGCGGCCGGATCAGGGATTGGTGCTGCTGGAGGATTTCGGCGACGCCCGCATGCGCGACTGGCTGGATGACCATGGCGGGCACGAACAGGCCGTCTATGCCGCGGCGATCGACGCACTGGTGGCGCTGCACGCGCAGCCCGCCGGTCCGTTCGCGCCGTACGACATGGCCGTGTACCAGCGGGAAGCGGGGCTGTTCACCGAATGGTACTGCCCCGCGATGGGCCTGTCGGTGGACGAGGATGGCTGGCGTACGGCGTGGGACGCGGTGCTGCACCCGCTGCTGCCGCGCCAGACCGATCCCGTCACCGTTCTGCGCGACTACCATGCGGAAAACATCATGCTGCTTGACCCCGCCGGGCCCGATGGCGGCGCGCAGGGCGTGATCGACTTCCAGGACGCGCTGGTCGGCCACCGGGCCTACGACCTGGTTTCGCTGCTGCAGGACGCGCGGCGCGATGTTCCGGTCGAGCTGGAGAGCGCCATGCTGGACCGGTATTGCGCCGCGACTGGAGCCGGCGACGACTTCCGCGCCGATTACGCCCGGCTGGGCGCGCAGCGTAACGCCAAGATTGTGGGCATCTTCGCCCGGTTGTGGAAGCGCGACGGCAAGGCGCGGTACCTCGCCTTCATCCCGCGTGTATGGGACGCGCTGGAGCGGGACTTGCAGCATCCGGCGCTGGCGCCGGTCGCCGCGTGGTTCGCGGCCAACGTGCCGCAGGAGATCCGCGATACGCAAGGCGGGGAACTGCAATGAGCCGCCCGGTGCAAGCGCTGGCCTCCGACACCTGCATGGTCATGGCCGCCGGTCTGGGCAAGCGGATGCGGCCGTTGACCGTCAGCCAGCCCAAGCCGATGATCCGCATCGCCGGCAAGCCCATGCTCGACCATGCGCTGGACCGGCTGGTGGAGGCCGGCGTCGCCCGCGCGGTGATCAACGTGCATTATCTCGCCGACGCCATCGAGGCGCACCTGAAGCTGCGCAGCGCGCCCGAGATCACCATCTCCGACGAGCGGGCGCAATTGCTGGAAACCGGCGGCGGAATGGTCAAGGCGGCGGGCCTGCTGCCCGATCCGTTCTTCTGCATGAACAGCGACAATCTGTGGCTGGACGGGCCCAATGATGCGTTCCACGACCTGTCGCAGGCGTGGGACCCCAAGCGGATGGATGCGCTCCTGCTGGTCGTCGGCCATGCGCGGGCGCACAATTTCAGCGGCAAGGGCGACTTCCACATGGATGCTCTGGGGCGGCTGACCCGGCGGCGGACCGGCCGTGTGGCGCCCTTCATCTACACCGGCGTGCAATTGGTGGCCAAGCGGCTGCTGGACGACGCGCCGGAAGGGCCGTTTTCCACCAACCAGCTGTGGAGCCGCGCGATGGAGCAGGGGCGGCTGTTCGGCACCACCTTCACCGGCGAATGGTTCGAGGTCGGCACGCCGCAGGCGATCGCGCCGACCGAGGCGGTTTTGGCGCAGGGCTGATCCGGCCAATGGCGGTTCTGCCGGCCCGCATCGCACCACGCGTTCACGCCATCGCCGCGCATCGCGGCTTTGCCGATGCGCTGGTCGCCGGGCTGGTGCCGCGTTACGCCGATGCGGAGCTGGGGCTGGTCCGCCTCACTCTGCTGCTGCCCAGCACCCGCGCGATCCGCACGGTGACGGAGGCATTCATCCGCCATTTCGGGGAGAGCGGCAGCGCGCGGGCAGGCCTGCTGCTGCCGCGCATGGTGGTGGTCGGCGACCTTGATCTGGACGAGGCACTGGGGCCGCTGCTCGATCCCTTGGATGCGGGCGCAGCGATCCCGCCGGCGGTGGAGCCAACCCGGCGCTGGCTGCGGCTTGCCGAACTGATCGCGCTGGAGCGGCCGGGCCTGCCCGGTGCCGCGCGGCTGCGGCTGGCGCATGAGACCGCGCGGACGATGGACCGCCTGCTGACGGAGGAGATCGCGCCGGATGAACTGCTGGGCGACCTGGTGCTCGACACGCTGGGCGAGCTGGCCGGTCACTGGCGCGACAGCCTGGCGCTGTTCGCGCGGTTGCAGGCGCGCTGGCGGCACGAGCTGGAGGAACGGGGGGAGGTCGATGCCGCTGCCCGGCGCAATCTGCTGTTCCGTCATGCCGCGCAGGTGTGGCGCAACGATCCGCCGGCCACCCCGGTCATCGCCGCGGGCGTCACCAGCGCGGCGCCCGCGCTCGCGCGGTTGCTGCGGGTAGTCAGTGAATTGCCGCAGGGCGGCGTGGTGCTGCCCGACTTCGATCTGGCGCTGCCCACCCATGTCTGGGACGAGCTGGGCTATGCTGGTGCCCCTGACGCGGTGCCGCCGCTGGCCCGGGGTGACGCGGTGACGCATCCGCAATATCACCTGAAGTTGCTGCTGAACCGAATGGGCGTCGCGCGGGAGGAGGTGCAGCCATGGCACCGCGCTGGGCTCGGTGCCGCGCCTCCGTCACGCAGCCAGGCGCTGAGCAGCCTGTTCCTGCCGCCATCGGCCAGCCGCAGCTGGATCGACCTGCCGCCCGAAAAGCGCCGGATGGCGGGCGTGCGTCTGATGACCAGCGCCAATCCGGAGGAGGAGGCGCAGGCGATCGCGCTGCTGGTGCGGGAGGCGCTGGAGGTGCCCACCCGGCGCGTGTCGGTCGTCACGCCCGATCGCGGGCTGGCGGGCAGGGTGGCGCATCACCTGCGCCGCTGGAGCATACAGGCGGACGATTCCGCCGGCGTCCCTCTGCCGCAGACCGCAGCAGGCCGACTGTTCCTGCTGTTGGCGGAGACAGGGGCGCAAGGCGCCGCGCCGGTGCCGCTGGTCGGCCTGTTGCAGCATCCGCTGGTGCAGGCGGGGGACCCCGCGACCCGCGCCCGCTGGCTCGAACGGGTGCGGCGGCTGGACCTGCTGCTGCGCGGGCCGCGCCGGGCGCCGGGGCTGGATGCGATCGGGGCCGTGGCCGGCGACGGGCCGCTGGGTGAATGGTGGGCGCGGATCGTCCCGATCCTGGCGCCGCTGGTGGAGGGCGCCGGCGCACCGCTGGCCGACCTCATGGACCGGCTGGTGACCGCGGGCGAGGAACTGGCGGGGGAAGCGCTGTGGGCGCGCGAGGATGGCCGCGCACTGGCCGGTTTCGTGGAGGACCTGCGGCTCCATTCCCGTGCGGTCGGCACGATGCTCGACCCGGCGGAACTGCCGGCAGCCCTGCGCGAGGCGATGGAGCGGGTCGCGGTGCGACCCCCTTATGGCGGGCATCCGCGGGTCAGCATCTACGGGCTGCTGGAATCGCGCATGGGCCGCGCCGATCTCGTCATCTGCGGCGGGCTGAACGAAGGCGTGTGGCCGGCGACACCCGCGACCGATCCGCTGCTCGCCCCCGCCGTGCTGCGCGCGTTGGGCGTGCCGGGCGCCGATTTCCGCATCGGCCTCGCGGCGCATGACCTTGCAGGGGCGCTGGGCGCGCCGGAAGTGGTGCTGAGCCGGGCGGAGCGGGACGTGGGTGGCCCGGCCATCGCCAGCCGGTTCTGGCTGCGGGTGCAGGCCCTGCTGGGGGAGGACCTGCTGCCGCGCCATACGGAAACGCGCATTCCGGACCTCGCGCGCAAGCTGGACACCAGCGGCTACGACCCGGCGCATCCACGCCCCCGGCCGGTGCCGACGGCCGAACAGCGGCAGGTGCGGATCAGCGTGACAGCGCTCGATCGGCTGCGGTCCGACCCTTACCAGTTCTACGCCTCGTCCATCCTGCGGCTGAAGGAATTGCAGCCGCTGGATGCGGAACCCGACGCGGCGTGGCGGGGCACGGCGGCGCACGCCATTCTGGAGGCGTGGCATCGGTCCGGCCGGCCGTTGGCCGAGGTGGCGGAAGAGGAGCTGGCCAGGCTGGGGCAGCACCCGCTGATGCTGGCCCTGTGGCGTCCGCGGCTGCTGCAGGGGCTGACCTGGGCGGCGGCGGAGATCGCCCGTCATCCGGAGCGGGAGCCGGCCCTGTTCGAGGAATGGGGCGAGATGGAGGTGCGCGGCGTTGCCATCTTCGGCAAGGTCGACCGGATCGACCGGCTGCCCGGCGGCGAACTCGCCGTCATCGACTACAAGACCGGCCGCACGCCGACGGGCAGGGAGGTCGAGGCCGGCTATGCCCTGCAGCTCGGCACGCTCGGCCTGATGGCGCGGGCCGGCGGCTTTCCGGAGGTCGAGGGCGAGCCGACCGCTTTCGAGTATTGGACGCTCGCCAAGTCGCGCACCAGCGAGACGGGGTTCGGCGCCGTCATCACGCCGCTGCTGGTCGGGGCCAAGCGCAGCGGCATCCCGCCTGACGACTTCCTTCCAGAAGCGGAGCGGTACCTGCACGATGCGCTCGACCGCTGGATCCTGGGTGACGAGCCGTTCACCGCCCGCCTCAACCCCGATGCGCCGGGTTACGCGACCTATGACCAGTTGATGCGATTGGACGAATGGATGGGCGAGCTGTGAGCGGCCGGGTCCACCCGCTGAAGGGCGAACAGGCGCGCGCGGTCAATCCGGCGGACAGCGTCTGGCTGAGCGCCAGCGCCGGCACCGGCAAGACGCAGGTCCTGTCCGCCCGCGTGCTGCGCCTGCTGCTCCAGGGCGACGTATCGCCCGACCAGATCCTGTGCCTGACCTTCACCAAGGCGGGTGCGGCCGAGATGGCGGAGCGGGTCAATGCCGTGCTCGCCCGCTGGGTGCGCCTGGAGGAGACGCTGCTGTTCATCGATCTGGAGGCGATCGGCGCACCCACCGATCCCGCCACGCGCGAGCGCGCCCGCACGCGCTTCGCGGCGGTGCTGGACTGCCCCGGCGGCGGCCTGCGCATCGACACCATCCACGCCTTCTCCCAATGGTTGCTCGGCGCCTTCCCCGAAGAGGCGGAGATGGCCCCCGGCACGCAGCCGATGGAGGACCGCGACCGTGACCTCTTGGGCCGGCAGGTGCTGGCGGACCTGCTGGCGGACTGGCAGGCGACGGGCGAGCGGGAGCCGATCGAGGCGTTGGAGGCGCTTTCCCTACGGCTGGGTCCGGACAAGGCGCGCGGCTGGCTGATGCGCTGCGCCGCCGCGCGTGACCTGTGGTGGGGAGCGGGCGCCTGGCAGGAGCCCTTACGCCCGCAGGTAGAGCAGGCGGTCGGCCTGCCCGCTGGCGCCGGGCCGGAAAGCCTGGTCGAACTGTGCGCCGACGGACTGTTCGACTGCGCCGCCTTGCAACGCTGCCTTGAGGTGAACCGCAGCTGGGGCACCGCGAGCGGCCTGAAATGCGCGGAGGCGATCGTGCAATGGCAAGGCACCGCCGATGCCCTGCGGGCCGAGACGTTCGAGGCGCTGGCAGCCGCGCTGTTCACGAAAGACGGCAAGCCCCGATCGCTGAAATCGCTGGAAAAGCTGGACGGCAATTACGAGGGTATGGCCGCCCGTGTGCTGGAAAGCATCGGCCGGGTGCGCGAGCGAGCCGCGCTGCTGCAGCTCGTAGAAATGCTCACCCCCGCCCTGTCACTGGGCCGCCGCTTCGCGCTGGCCTGGGATGCGGCCAAGGTGCGCGAGGGGCTGATCGAGTTCGACGACCTGATCCGCCGCGCCGCGCAATTGCTGACGGTGCCGGGCATGGGCGACTGGATCCGCTACAAGCTGGATCGCCGGTTCGATCACATCCTGGTGGACGAGGCGCAGGATACCAATGCCAGCCAGTGGTCGATCATCGGTGCGCTGACGGAGGATTTCTTCGCCGGCCAGGGTCAGCACGATAACAAGCTGCGCACGATCTTCGTCGTCGGCGACTACAAGCAGGCGATCTTCCGCTTCCAGGGCACCAGCCCGGAAAATTTCCGCGAGGCGAAGGGGCGCTTCGCCCAGGCGATGCTGGACCGGGTGGACAATGTCCGCCTGCTGCCGGAACGGATCGACGCACGCGAACTGGTGGAACTGGGGCTCGGCCGGTCATACCGCACGGCGCAGCCGGTGCTGGATTTCGTGGATGCCGCCATTGGCCTGATCGGGCACGAAAGCATGGGGCTGGACCGCCCGACCACGCCGCATGTGGGGGACGAGCGGGCCGGCATGGTCACGCTGTGGCGGCCGGTCACCGCGCAACCCGGTGAGGAGGACGAGCCGGACGAGGAAGGCGAGGGGGGCGAAGGCTGGCTGTCGGCCCCCGAACGCCGCATGGCCGACCGGATCGCCGCGCAGATCAAGGGCATGATCGGCACCTATCCGCTGGTGAAGGGCAAGCCGCGCATGGCCGATGCGGGCGACTTCATGGTGCTCGTCAGGAAGCGCCGGGAACTTGCCGGGCTGATCGTCGCCCGCCTGCATGCGGCCGGCGTGCCGGTCGCGGGCGTGGACCGCTTGCGGCTGGGCGCGCCGCTGGCGGTGAAGGACCTGCTGGCCGCGTTGCGCTTCGCCGCGCAGCCGCTGGACGATCTCAGCCTCGCCTGCCTGCTGGTCAGCCCGCTGATCGGGTGGTCGCAGGACCAATTGCTGCAGCATGGCTGGCGCGGGGACAGCAAGGCGGCGCTGTGGGACCATCTGCGCCGGTCCGATCATCCGGACGTCCTGGCTTTGCGGGTCCAGCTGGATGCGCTGCTGGCGCGGGCCGACTTTGAACCGCCGCAGGCATTGCTGCACTGGCTGCTCGTCGGCCCCTGGCAGGGTCGCGCCCGCTTGGTGGCACGGCTGGGGCAGGAGGCGAACGATCCGATCGACGAGCTGCTGAACGCCGCCATGGCCTTCTCCGCGACGCAGGTGCCGGGGCTCACCGCCTTCCTGCGCTGGTTCGATGCGGGGGAAGGCGAACTGAAGCGGGAGCAGGCCGGGGCCGGCGGGCTGGTGCGGGTGATGACCGTCCATGGCTCCAAGGGGCTGCAGGCGCCGATCGTGATCCTGGCCGATGCCACGGGCAATCCCGATGCCAGCCCCATGCGCGACCTGATCCTGCCCGAACGGGTGCCCGGTGGCACCACACGCACGATCCCGCTGCCCGATCCACCCAGGGAACTGAAGGTCGGCCGCATCGCCGAGGCGGAGGCAGCCGCGCGAGCCGAGGAGCGGGAGGAGCACTGGCGCCTGCTCTACGTCGCGATGACGCGGGCGGAGGAGGCTTTGTTCATCGGCGGTGCCCTAGGCAAGCGGGAGACCGAACCGGCGGAGGATAGCTGGTATGCGCGCCTGTCGCCGCTGATCTGGGGCGCGGAGATCGACGACCCGGTATGGGGCGGGCGGCGCGATTGGGGCGACCCGCCGGAGGCACCGCGCAGCCTGCTGCGCCGGCAGGCCGAACTGCCGATCCCGTTCGTGCCCCCGCAATGGGCCGTGCGCGCGGTAGGCGAGGAACCCCGCCCGCCACGCCCGCTCGCGCCCTCCGCCGCGGGCAGCGAGGAAGGCTCCGACCCGCCGCTGGCGCCCGGCGCACCCAGCCTGGCCGCGCGGCGCGGCACGCTGATCCACCGCCTGCTGGAACGTCTGCCCGCCGTCGCGCCGGAACGGCGCATGGAACTGGGGGCCAACTGGCTGCTTCGCCACGCCGGCGACCTGCCGGAAGATGTCCGGGCGGAGATGCTGACGGTGACCCTCAGCGTTGTGGGCGAACCGGCCTGGGCGGACCTGTTCGGTCCCGGCGCGCTGGCGGAGGTGCCCCTGGCGGCGACCGTCGACGGGCAGGTGATCGCCGGCACCGCGGACCGGTTGCTGGTGACGCCCGGCCGTATCCTGGTCGCCGACTTCAAGACCGCGCGCCGCCCGCCTGCCAGCGCGGAGGCGATCCCCGCCGCGACGCGGCGGCAGATGGCCGCCTATGTCGCGGCGCTGGAACGCATCTATCCCGGCCGGCAGGTGGAGGCGGCGGTGCTGTATACGCAG
Organism: Croceibacterium sp. TMG7-5b_MA50; assembly: GCF_039830145.1. NCBI lineage: Bacteria > Pseudomonadati > Pseudomonadota > Alphaproteobacteria > Sphingomonadales > Erythrobacteraceae > Croceibacterium > Croceibacterium sp. TMG7-5b_MA50. Next base: position 901,972 of record NZ_CP156082.1, read on the forward strand.
GTGCCGGTGCTGTACCCGCTTGGGCCATTTGCGCGGGCGAAGGAAAGCTTGCCGTAACATCGGCTTGCCCGATCCGGCAGGTAGCCTACATATCCCGCAACAATCCGTTTCAGGAGCAACTTTACATGGCCACCAAGACCGTCACCGATGCTAGTTTCCAGTCCGATGTCCTTGATGCGGACGTGCCGGTGCTGGTGGATTTCTGGGCCGACTGGTGCGGTCCGTGCAAGATGATCGCGCCCGCGCTGGAAGAGATCAGCGACGAACTGGACGGCCGCGTGACCATCGCCAAGGTCGATATCATGGCCAATCCGGAGGTCGCCGGCCGCATGGGCGTGCAGTCGATCCCGCTGATGGTGCTGTTCAAGAACGGCGAGGCGGTGGCCCAGAAGCTGGGAGCCGCGCCCAAGAGCCAGCTGAAGGGCTGGCTCGAAAGCGAGATCTGATCGCAGACGGGAAGGGGAGCCAATCGGCTCCCCTTTTCATATCAGCCGGCGTTGTTCAGCCGAGGCCGTTCAGCCGACGCCGTTCAGCCGACAAAGGCCCGCTCGATCACGTAATCGCCGGGATTGTTGTTGGCGCCTTCGACCAGGCCGAAAGTCTCCAGCTTGGCCGCGAGATCCTTGATCATCGCCATCGACCCGCACAGCATGATGCGGTCGGTCGCGGGGTCGAAGGTCGCCTCGCCAGAGAGGCCGCGGAACAGCGTGCCGTCATCGATCAGCGCATCGATGCGGCCGGTGGTGTGGAACTCCTCCCGCGTGACGGTGGGAACGTAGTGGAACTGGCGCGCGGCCTCTTCCTCCACCAGGGGATCGCCGGCGAGCTTGCTTTCCAGGAATTCGCGATAGGCGAGGTCGGCCACGGTGCGCACGGAGTGGACCACCACGATCTCCTCGAACATGTCGTACACGTCGGGGTCGCGGGCCAGGCTCATGAACGGGGCGAGGCCGGTGCCGGTGGACAGCATGAAGAGGCGCTTGCCCGGCTTCAGTGCGTCGGTGACGAGCGTGCCGGTCGGCTTCTTGCCGACATAGATCTGGTCGCCGGGCTGGATATGCTGCAGCCGGCTGGTCAGCGGACCGTCCTGCACGGCGATGGACAGGAACTCCAGCTCCTCGTCATAGGAGGCGCTGGCGACCGAATAGGCGCGCAGCAGCGGCTTCTTATCGGATGGCAGGCCGATCATCACGAACTCGCCGCTGCGGAAGCGGAAGCTGGCGTCGCGCGTCAGTCGGAAGCTGAACAGACCGTCGTTCCAGTGCTTGACCCAGGTCACCTCCTCCACGCTGAGCGCGGCGGTGGGCTCCAGCACGGTGCCATTGCTAACCAGATCGTTCATGCATTCCCCGTATCGTTCGCGCCTTCGCGGCCAGGGGGCCGCGCGCTGGCGCGGCCGGCCTGGTCCGCGCACAGCAGATCACGCGCAAATAGACGCAAAGCAAGCTGGCGCAAGGCATCGGCGAGCGCAGGGGCCGCCCCGGCATGCACGATCTGCCCCGCTATGTCGCCCGCCTGCACCAGCGAACCGCACGGCAGGGTGCGGATGAGAGCCAGCACCAGCGCCTCATGCTCCGCCACGGACTCGTCGCCCAGCAGCAGCGGTTCGCGCATGGCGGTGGTAAGCAGCGTCATCGCCAGCTGGAAATGCGGCAGTACGGAGGCGAGCCGATGGGCGTGGAAGGCAGCGGCGATCTCCCGGCAGGGATCGCCGCCATCGGCTGCATCGCGCACCCAGCGGCGCATCGCCCAGACCAGCAATTGCGGCCCGCGTTCAAGCGCGATCACCGGCCGGTCGATATAGCTGTACAGCATGGATCAGCCCTCCTGCGCGACCAGCGCCAGACGCGCATCGCCAAAAGCCTTGGCCAGCGCCTGCAGGCAGGCGGCGAGCACGGGTGCGGCTGCCTCCGTGACCAGGGCGTCGCAAGTCGACTGCACCACATGGCTGCGGCCGTCACTCGCGGCGAGCAGGGCGGAGGTCAGGATCGCCTCATCCTCCGTGATGCTGGCCCGCTGCACCGCGCCGAAGCGCATGGGCGTACGGCCATGCTGGCAGAGCACCCGCATACCGTAAAACAGGGCATCGGTCCCCGGCTGCACCTCGGCGGAGCGGAAGGCGGAGCCGATCAGGCGGCAGACGCAGCGCCCGTCCTTGGCCGCCGCTGCCCATTGCCGCATGGACCAGACGAACAACTGGATGCCGCGCTCCTGCCGGGCGAGCGGGCGATCGACGAATTCGTACATGTCAGCAGCGCCCGTGTGACGATGCGACGGGGTGCGCGGCATTGTCGCGCAGCGCGCGGGCCAGCACGGCGCAGGGTGGGCGAGCCTCCGCCAGCGCGCCGCCGGCTTCTTCGCGCCATTGCGAGCACCCGCCAGACAGGTGATGGCTGAACAGCAGTTCCATCCTGCGCCTCCGCTATTGCAACTGAATTGCAGACAACCTGTAACACCCTGCGGTAGGCGTCAAGCAAGTAATTGCAACTTATTCGCAGGTAAGTGGCGCATCACCCCGGCGGCAGCCCAGCCTCCAGCTCCGCCAGCCACACCGCAGCACTCGCGTCGGAGGGAGCGCGCCAGTCGCCACGCGGGCTCAGCGCCCCGCCTGAACTGACCTTGGGCCCGTTCGGAATGGCGCTGCGCTTGAACTGGCTGGTGGCGAAGAAGCGATGCAGGAACTTCTCCAGCCAGTGCCGGATGGTGGCGAGGTCGTACTGGTTGCGGCCGGTTTCCGGGAAGGCGGCCGGCCAGATACCGGCGGAAGCATCGCGCCACGCATGCCACGCCAGGAACGCCACCTTGGACGGACGCTGACCGAAGCGCATGATGTGATGCAGGAAGAAATCGTTCAGCTCATACGGGCCGACGGTGCCCTCCGTGCTCTGTAGCTCCTCGTCCTCCCCTTGCGGGATCAGTTCCGGGCTGATCTCCTGAGCCAGGATCGCCTCCAGCACGGCGTCGGTCGCGGGATCGAACTGGTCGGTGCGCGCGGCCCAGCGGATCAGGTACTGGATCAGCGTCTTGGGCACCCCGGCATTCACGGCATAGTGGCTCATCTGATCGCCCACGCCGTAGGTACACCAGCCCAGCGCCAGTTCGCTGAGGTCACCGGTGCCGATCACGAAGCCGCGATGCTGCCCGGCCAGGCGGAACAGGTAATCGGTGCGCAGACCCGCCTGCACATTCTCGAAGGTCACATCGTACACCTTCTCCCCGCGCGAATAGGGATGGCCGATATCGGCCAGCATCCGTTCCGCGGCGGGGCGGATGTCGATCTCCTCCGCCACGATGCCCACCGCCTCCATCAGCTTCCACGCATTCGACTTTGTGCCGGCGGAGGTGCCGAAGCCGGGCATGGTGTACCCGCGGATGGTGGTGCGCGGCAGGCCGAGCCGGTCGCAGACCTTGGCGGCCACGATCAGCGCGTGGGTCGAATCGAGCCCGCCCGACACGCCGATCACCATGCTGTCGCCGCGGGTCGATTCGAACCGACGCATCAACCCGTCGACCTGGATGTTGAACGCCTCGAAGCAGTCGTCGTCCAGCTTGCCGGCGCGATTGGGCACGAAGGGGAAGCGGCGCACCGGACGGATCAGCGCGGCGTCCATCGCGGTCGCCCGCGGCGCGTGGTCGAACCGGATGGTGATGAAGTGATCCTCCGGCCGGCCGGCCTCCTCCGCATTGTCGTTGAAGGTCTGCAACCGCAGCCGGTCACCCAGGATGCGCTGCGTATCGACATCGGCGATGCACAGCTCGGGCTCGCGCTCGAACCGGGCACTCTCCCCCAGCAGGTCGCCCAACTCGTAGATCATCCCCTGGCCGTCCCAGGCGAGGTCGGTGGTGCTCTCCCCATGGCCGGCTGCCGAGTAGACATAGGCGCAGGCGGTGCGGCTGGATTGCGCGCGGCACAGCAGATGGCGCTCATCCGCCTTGCCGATCACGATATTGCTGGCCGACAGGTTGGCGCAGATGGTGGCGCCCGCCAGCGCGCCATAGCTGCTGGGCGGGATCGGCGCCCACACATCCTCGCAGATCTCGGCGTGGAGGACGAAGCCCGGCAGGCGCTCGCTCGCGAACAGCAGGTCGCAGCCGAACGGCACCACCGCCGCGCCGACCCGGATGGTCATGCCGCCGCGGATATCGCGGCCATGCGCATACCAGCGCTTCTCGTAGAACTCGCGGTAATTGGGCAGGTAGCTCTTGGGCACGACGCCCAGCAGGCGTCCGTCGGCAATGGCCAGCGCGCAATTGTACAGCCGCCCGCGATGCCTCAGCGGCGCCCCGACCAGCAGCACCGGCGACAGCCCCGCGCTCTCCGCCACAATGGTGTCGACCGCCTGCTCCACCATGTCGAGCAGCGCGTCCTGCATCACCAGGTCGTCCAACTGGTAGGAGGAGAGCGACAGTTCCGGAAACACCAGCAGGTCCACCGCGCTGTCATGCGCCCGCCGCGCCTCCGCCAGGATGGCGTCGCGGTTGAACGCCACGTCGGCGGTCCGGACTGCCGGGGTGCTGGTCCCCACGCGGACGAAGCCGTGACTGTGGCGATCGTAGAATGGGTGATCCGCGCTCACTGGCTCAGGGCCTCCTCGAACAGGTTGAGCGCGGTGCGCAGCGCGGCAATGCGCACCCCGTCGCGCCCGATGGCACCGAAATGTTCCTCCCGGTGCAGGGTCACCCCGTTCTTGCGGGCGCAGCCGAAATGGACAAGCCCTTCCTCGCCATCCTCATCCTTGCCTGGCGGACCGGCATAGCCGGTGATGGAAAGGGCGATGTCGGCGCGGGATGATTTCAGCGCCCCTTCCGCCATGTCGATGGCGATCTGGCGGCTGACCGCGCCACAACTGTCCACCCGCTTGCGCTCGATCGCCAGCAGGTCGCACTTGGCCTGACTGGCATAGACCACCAGCCCACGTTCGAACACGTGGCTGCGGCCCGGCACGTCGGTCAGCAATGCGGCGAGCAGCCCGCCGGTGCAGCTCTCCGCCGTGGCGAGCATCAGTTCCTGATCGTGGGCGGCGTCCAGCACCCGCTCCACAGCCTGCGCGATGTCTTCAGGCAGCACCGGGTCCAGCGTTTCGGTCATCCTCGCTCCCTCTCACCCGGCATGGAATCGCCCGGGTGAGAGGTCCAACAAGGCCGCGGACAGCTGCGTTCCCGACCTTACAAACCGCAATCAGGGCGTCGCGGCCAATCGTGACTGACGTGCGGCATCGCGCAGCAGCGGCGGCGCGAGGCGGTCCTGCTCGACGCGGTGTTCACGTAGCAGGCGGCCGAGCAGTTCCTGCCCGAAGGTCCAGTCGCCCAGGCCGGATTCGGCATTGATGTGCCCCACCGTTCCCGCAAACACGAAGCGCGATCCCCAATCGTTCGCCAGCATGCGCGCGGTGCGCAGCTGGCAATAATGGTCATCGTCGCTGGCGACCAGGAACGACGGGAAGGGCAGGGGCGAACGGGGGCACGCGCCGAAGCGGGCGAGCCGCGGGTCCGTGCCCGGCCGATCGACGTCGGGCGGGGCGACCAGCAGCGCGGAGACGACCGGGTTGCCCTGGCTCGGCTGCTCGTATTCCGCCCACCATGCCACCGCCAGGCAGCCAAGGCTGTGGGCCACCAGCACCACCGGGCGTTCCGCACGGCTGATTGCCAGGTTCAGCTTGTTTACCCAGGTGTTGCGATGCGGATCGTCCCACATGCCAAGGTCCACGCGGGCGCAATCTTCCCGCTGGCGTTCCCACCGGCTCTGCCAGTGGCGGGGATTGGAATTGTTGATCCCTGGCACGATCAGGATCAGCGGATCGCCCGCCAGCTTGTGTGGCGGCAGGTCGAGATAATGGGCCATCGTGTGCACTCCTCTCTGTCCAGCTTGCAGCCGTCCGACTCGTGTGGTGCGACATCCTCCATATAAGTCTACCAGCTTGGTAGACAAACCGCCAAGCGCCGGATTGCACGGTGCTTGCGCCAAAGCGCGTCAGCCAGGTGGGGTTGCAGCAATGGCCATTGGCAATGGCCGCGGCTTGCAGCAAAGAGCGCTGCAATGACTTCGCGCGAATTGACCAGCCTGCGCTCGCTGGCGCCCACGCCGGACGATCTGGCCCGGGGCGATGCTGTCGATCACCGGCTGCATCGCCTGTTCTACGGTGCGATCGGTTGGCCGTTCCTGTTGTTCAGCCTGTGGGGCGGCACCAAGGCGAGCAAGCGCCGCCTCTTACAACGGATCGGCCTTGCAGACGACGCATTGCCCCATCTCGGCAGCTGGAAGGCCGATACCGGATTCCTGCACCGGATCGTCGATGCGGTCGAATTGCTGCGGCCGCAGGTTGTGGTGGAACTGGGCTGCGGCGCCAGCAGCCTGGTCGCCGCGCGCGCGCTGGAACTGCATGGCGGCGGACGGCTGGTCAGCTACGACCAGCATGGCCCCTTCGTGGCCGCCACCCGCGAATGGCTCGCGGGGGAGGGGGTGGACGCCACGATCCACCATGCCCCCTTGCGCAACGGCGCCGGCGGCAAATGGCCGGGCAGCTGGTACGACCTGACCGCCGTCCCCGAACAGATCGACCTCATCATCATCGACGGACCACCGTGGACCGTCCATCCGTTCGTCCGCGGCGCGGCGGAACAATTGTTCAGCCGCTTGCGGCCAGGCGGCATGGTGCTGCTGGACGATGCCGCCCGGCCGGGCGAACGGATCGTGGCGCGCCGCTGGCGCCGCAACTGGCCGGACATGCGCTTCGCGCGCGTTGGGGGCAGCACCGCCGGCACGCTGGTGGGGCGCAAGGCCGCCGACGTGATCCCGCTGCCGCAGCGTACGGTCGCCCCGCTGGCGGCGGTCCGCCGGGTTGCCGCGGCGGCGGCGCTGCTGGCCGGTGGGTGGCTGCTGAACGAAACGGCGGAAAGCGTGACCGCGCCGGTCCAGGCCGCATCCTTCATCGCCGATGCCGACGCATCCTTCAGTGCCAGCCTCATGCGTCAGCAAATGGCGTCGCAACCCGAAAGCGTTCTGCTGGACCGGGCGGAGCTTCAGCGCGCCACCGGTCTTACGCTACCCACGCTGCCGGCTGGCTGGCAGGTGCGCGATGTGCAATTGTACCCCTCCAACAGCGGCATGGCGGTTACCGCGGTGCTGTTGACGCAGGATGCGGAAACGGTCGCCCTGTTCGCCACGCGCGCGGAAACCCCGGCGGAAAAGCTGCCGCTGCTCGCACGCCGCGCGGCGCGATCGGTCGCCTATTGGGAGGAAGGACCGTTCGCCTACGCCCTGACCGGAGAGCTGCCGGCCGACCGGATGCTGCGCCTTTCGGCCGCTCTGGCTAGCAGGCCGGAGCAGCAGGCAAGCGCCGCCCGCCCCTGATCGCACAGCAGCTTCGCCAGGCATCTTGTTGATTGCGCACCGGAAAAGTTCCGCCGTCATCGCATGGCCGGCACGGTACATCGTGATCGGGCGGACAGGCGGGTCAGAATATGGCAGGCGCGCGCGATGACTCTCGATCGCAGGCAGATCCTGTTCGGCGGTGCTGTATTCGCCGCGACCTCCATGCTGGGCGGGGCGGTAGGGACCGCCCGCCGCACCGGCCTCGTCACGCCGGCCGTTCCCGTACTGCCGCCCGCCCCTGCGATGCCGGCGATGGCTGCCGGCCCGGTCATCGATCCGGTGGTGCCGGCGGCATTGCTGGCGGAGGCGCGCGACGCGCTGGATCGTCAGGGTGCGTCGATCAAGCGCGACCGAATGGCGATCGTCGATTTCGCCGCCGCCTCGTCCACGCCGCGGCTGCATCTGGTGAACCTGGAATCAGGTGCCGTCCGTTCCCTGCTGGTGACGCATGGCAGCGGCTCCGACCCCGGCCATAGCGGCTGGACGGAGCGGTTCTCGAACCAGCATGGCTCCAATGCGTCGTGCCACGGGGCCTTCCGCGTGCTCGACTACTATCATGGCAAGCATGGCCGGTCCCAGCGGCTCGCCGGCCTGGACCCGAGCAACAGCAATGCGCTGGATCGCGCCATCGTGATCCACGGCGCCTGGTATGCGGAGCCACAGGTCGTGACCGACACCGGCAAGCTCGGGCGCAGCCAGGGTTGCTTCGCCGTTGGCGATACCAAGCTGGCCGAGCTGTACGACCATCTTGGATCAGACCGGCTGCTCTACGCTGCCAAGATCGCCTGACCGTCAGGGCTGGCGGCGCGGCGCAATCGTCCATTCGTCGATCGGTGGGCCGGGTGTCCACCGCTCCAGGTCGGGCGCGTCGACGCGCGGATCGTAGGCCAGGTCCCGCGTCGCCTGCATCTCCCGCGCCCGCCGGGCCGCCTCGCCACTCGGAGCGGTGCCGGGCCGGGCGGGTGTGGCGGGTCGCTCCGCCGCTGGCGGCGCGGGCAGGGCAGGTGGGGGCACCGGCAGGGCCTGCACCGGCTGCGCAAGCTGCATGATCTCCGCCGCCGCCAGCAGGAACGCGCCGGTGCCGTACATTCCCACGTCGTCGGCCGCTGTCGGCACCGGCTGGTCGCCGGTCTTCTGCACCGCGCCAAGCTGCCCGTTGGGCAGAATGTGGCGGTTCAGGCCGGCCCAGCCTCGCAGGACCTGGGGCAGGTATTCATCCCGCGGCAGGACGCCGTGGTTGACGCCCCACGCCAGGGCATAGGTGTGCAGCGCAGAGCCGGAGGTTTCGGGTTCGGGAAAGGCGGACACGTCCAGCAGGTCGGCGCGCCACAGCCCGTCGGACTGTTGCAGCCCCGCGATGCGCGCCGCCATCTGGCGAAATTGGTCGAGGTAGCGGTCGCGCGTCGGGTAATCCGCCGGCATGTGGTCCAGCACGCGGGCGAGACCCGCCAGCACCCAGCCATTGCCGCGCGACCAGAACACCTTGCCGCCGCTGTCGGACCGGTGCGTGACAAAGCGCGGATCGCGGAAGAACAGGCCCTCCGCCGGATCGTACAGCGCCTGCGAGGTGCGCCACCATTGCACATCCATCGCGTCGAGATAGCGCCGGTCACCGGTGATCGCACTCATGCGCGACAGAACCGGCGGGGCCATGAACAGCGCATCGCACCACCACCACACCAGCCGCGCGGGCTGCGGCTCCGCCCGCAGATGCGGCAGCGAGAAATCGAGCCGCTGCTGCGTCGGCATGATGTAGCCATCCTCCCGCCGCAGGACGTACAGCTCCTGGTACAGCTCGCCGATCGCCTGATCGTCGGCGTTCAGCAGCCCCTTTGGCGAACGCGTGCCGCGCATCGCGAAGTTGAAATGGTCGGCCACCGATACCAGGAACCGCATCGGCTCCGGCCGATCGGACACACGGGCGACCCGCGTCAGCCCGGTGTAGAACGTGGCCGAGACCCAGTTGGCGGTGATCTCGTCCACGCTGCGCCCCAGCACCTGGAACGGCTTGCGTTCCAGATCGGCGATCTCTGCCAACGCGGCATACTCCATCACCGCCAGCACCCGGGCGGGATCCGGCACGATATCAGTCGCGAATGACAAATCCGGTCGCGGGGGCAGGGTGATGTCGACCGGTCGCAATTGCGCCTGCGCCACCGCCGGAACAAGCGGAAGCGGTGCCACCGCACACGCGAGTGCGAGCAGCCGAAATCTTGCCATGGCTTTCATCAAGAAGCCGCCTCTGCTGCTGGGGTAGGATCCGGGTATTCCGCCGATGCGCGATGTTCGCGCGCCATGCCATCGTTCATGAACTGCACGACCTCCGGGTAATCGCTGGCCAGGTTGCGGCTTTCCCACGGGTCCGCCGACAGGTCGAACAGCTGGGTCTGCCCGGCACGCTGCAGCCGTACAGCCTTCCACTTCCCGTAGCGCGCCGCCTGGCGATACTCGGGCGAGTAAAACTCCCAGTACATGAACCGGTCGGGCGGGACGGCATCGGTGTTCAGCAAGTGCGGCAGCAGGTCGATGCCGTCGCCCGGCTGCGACGGCGCGCCTGCCGCGGACAAGGCCGTGGGCAGCAGATCGGGGAAGTAGATCGGCACGTCGCTGCGCGATCCGGCCGCGATCTGTCCCGGCCACCGCACCAGGAACGGCACGCGCAGCCCGCCTTCGTACATGTCGCGCTTGTACCCGGTCAGCCCGCCATTGGAGTCGAACGAATCCGCGACGCGCGTCTGCGGGGCGGATGGTTCGGACCGGGGCCCATTGTCGGACGAGAAGATGACCATTGTGTCCTCGTCGATGCCGGTTGCCTTCAGCTGTTCCAGCAATCGGCCGACATTCCTGTCCAGCCGATCGATCATCGCGGCGTAGAACTTCTCGTCATCTGGCCATGACTGATCCGCGTATGGGCCGAAGTCAGGTGCGATATGCGGGCTGTGGGGCGCGTTGTACGCCACGTAGAGGAAGAACGGCGCAGCGCGGTGCCGCCCGATGAAGTCGATAGACTCATCCGTGATCAGGTCAGTGTCGTAGACCTGCCGCGCGCCGCCGGCATTCCCCGCCACATCGACCATCTGCGTGTTGTGCATCCGCTTGGCCGGCCAGTACCCCTCCGTCACGGGTTCGGTCACCAGCCAGCCCTTGAACTCGTCGAAGCCGAAATTGGTCGGCACTGCCGCCGGGTCGTAGCCGTCGAGGTGCCACTTGCCCATGATCCCCGTTGCGTAGCCGGCAGCCTTCAGGTGCTGCGCCACCGTGCGGTCCTGCGGGGTCAGGCTCGCGCGGCGGAGTTGCTGCTCGCCTTTGTAGCCAAGGTGTCCGGCAGCCAGCGCGAAATTATCGCGAATGCGGGCATGGCCGGTATGTTGCCCGGTCAGCAACGCACCGCGTGATGGGGAGCACACGGGCGCACCGGCATACCCTTGTGTGAACAGCCGCCCCTGTTCCGCCAGTCGGTCGATGTTCGGTGTCCGGAACCGCGCCTGCCCATAAGCCCCGATATCACCATAGCCGAGATCGTCCGCCAGCACGAAGATGATGTTTGGCGGTCGCCGGCGCGGTAGCGGCGTCGCGGCGAGAGCCACGCCTGAGGCTGTCACCATGACCCCTGCAATGAACGTACGACGAAGCATCGGCATCCCCTCTTTCAACATCCCTGCCAGCGTCCACCTGCGAAAGCAAATTTCACTAGCGAGGTTTATGTAACTTCGGCACATGCTTTTGCATGGTCTTTCAATCTCCTCGCCGTGCCGTGTTGCTTGCGCTGTTGGCGACATCCTTCTCGCCCCGCTGGACAAGGGCGGATGCGGCGGATGATGTACACGGCCCGCGCATGAGCATCCTTGACGCCGGCGCGATGCCCGATGGCAGCACCATCAACACACTTGCGATCCAGACGACTATCGATCGAATGGCGGCGGAGGGGGGTGGTACGGTCGTCGTGCCTGCTGGTGTTTTCGTGTCGGGCGCGCTGTTTATGAAGCCGGACGTTCACCTCTATTTGCAGGAGGGTGCCGTGCTGCGTTGTGCCGAGGATGTGGCAACCCATTTTCCTGCCGGGCCTAGCCGGATCGAGGGCCATGTGGCGGACCAGTTCACGCCGGCGCTGATCAACGCGTCCGGATGTAATGGGCTGCGGATCACCGGGCCGGGCATGCTGGACGGAGCGGGACGACCGGTTTGGGATCTGTTCTGGCGCCTGCGAAGGGCATCTGCGGACCCGCGTAATTTCCCGAACATCGGCATCCCGCGAGCGCGGCTGGCGTTGATCGAACGGTCCCGGGACGTCCGGATCGATGGCGTCGCGTTCAAGGATTCGCAGTTCTGGAACCTGCATCTCTACGCCTGCAGCGATGTCACAGTTGCCGGATGCCGCTTCACCGTGCCTGATGAGTACGAGCGCGCGCCCAGCACCGACGGGATCGACATCGACAGTTGCCAGCGCGTTACGGTGGAGCACTGCTTCTTCTCGGTCACCGACGACTGCATCGCGGCAAAGGGATCGCGTGGGCCGCTCGCTTTGCAGGATCGCAGTTCGCCGCCGGTGGAGCATGTCCGGGTGCGCAACTGCGAGTTCCGGCGTGGCGGGAGCGTCTTCACCTGCGGCAGCGAGGCGACAATCGTTCGCGACGTGGTGGTGGAAGATTGCCGGGTGACCGGGGATGTCCGGGTGCTGGTTTTGAAACTGCGCACCGATACGCCGCAATTATACGAAGATATCGAGCTGCGACGCATCACGCTCTCAACCAGCGGCGGGCAGGTGTTCACCGTCCGGCCCTGGACGCAATATGCCGACCTCGACGGACATGAGCAGCCCACCTCTCGCGTCCGCAACATCCGGATGAGCGAGATCACCGGCCGTTACGGCGCGATGGGCACCATTCGGCCTGATCCTGCCCAGACCGACATGGCGGAGGTGGTGCTGAAGAATATAAATCTGCAACTGACCGATCCCACCTTTGAGGTAACCGGCGTCAGCAATCTGGAACTCGACAACGTGATCGTTAATGGGGCAGCCTTGCAGCCGACCTGACGACTTTCGGCCTGCTCGAAAAAGGTAGAAGATTTAGAGCCCGGTGGGTCAGAGAGGGTCCGCAGGACATCGTTCCGCGCGGCACGCATCTGCCATAAGAGGGGCCGACATCGTCGCGCAGCCGATGCTTTGCCTCGTCGATGAGGAGATCAAAACTGACTGCTGGGAAGGGGTGGTGGACGCACTTGGGCTCGAACCAAGGACCCGCTGATTAAGAGTCAGCTGCTCTACCAACTGAGCTATGCGTCCATCCGGGCAGGGCCGCGGAACACCCGGGGAGACCGGTGGGCCGCCGCGGGAAGCGCCCCTATACAGATTGCGGGGCCGGTGAAAACCCCTGAATTGCGCTGCCGCAAAATTTTATGCCTGGCCATCTAAGCAGCCGGCTCACCAAGCGCCTACGTCTGCGAACTCGCAGATCGCGGGCGTGGCACAACCGGAGGGGTCGGGCTGGCGGGCGCTGCCAGTCCTCCACCATCGGGCTCTGGCGGAGGAGCCACGGCGCCCGTGGCGGCGGCGGCGGGCTGAACGCCGGCACGCGCCTCCGCATCGACCTGCTGCGTCACCGCCACCAGATCGCGCGGTACCGGCGGCGGCACGCTCTCCCCAGCCGCCGCGGCATAGCGGGCGTAGGTCGCCGTCAGCCGCTGCTGCGCCGTGCCGCCCCACTGCGCTTCCATCTGGTGCAGCGCATCCAGCGCCTTCGCCGGGTCGAACAGGAAGGTCATGACATCGCGCGCGATCGGGTAGGCCGCGCCCGAGCCGCCGCCGTGTTCGATCACCACCGCGCAGGCATAGCGTGGATTGTTGAACGGCGCGAAGGAGATGAACAGACCGTGGTCGCGGTACTTCCACGGTCCGCTCTTGCCGCTGGCGACGGACAGGCTGACGACCTGCGCCGTACCGGTCTTCCCGGCCATAAGGATGTCGGGGATCGGCAGGCGGGCGCGGCCCGCCGTGCCGGGACCGTTCACGACATCGCTCATCGCCTTCTGGATGATCTGCACGTGATCACCGTGGAAGTTCATGGTGTCGAACCGCGGCCGATCCTTGGTCATCAGCAGCCGCGGCATGATCTGGTTGCCTGTGGCGAGGCGCGCTGCCATCACCGCCAATTGCAGCGGATTGGCCAGCATGTAGCCCTGACCGATCGTGGCGTTCACCGTGTCGAACGGCTGCCACTGGCTGTTATACTTGCGCAGCTTCCATGCCGGGTCAGGCACCGTGCCGTAGAATTGGCTGGCGACGGGAAGAGAGAATTCCTGGCCCATGCCCAGCCGCTTCGCCATCGGCGCGATCACGTCCATCCCCAGCTTCTGTGCGAAGTAGTAGAAGTAGACGTCGCACGATTGGTAGATGCCCTTGGCCATGTCTACCCGGCCATGACCGCCGCGATCCCAGCAGTGGAACACACGGTTGCCGACGCGCAGGCCACCGCTGCACCCGACACTCTCATGGGGGTCGAGGCCCGCCTCCAGGAACGACATGGCCACCATCGGCTTGACCGTCGATCCGGGCGGATAGAGGCCCTTCAGCACCTTGTTGCGGAGCGGAACGCGCTCGTTCTCGCTCAACATCTTGTATTCGAGGCGGCCGATCCCATCCGAAAAGCTGTTGGGATCGAACGAGGGCATGGATGCCATGCACATCAGGTCGCCGGTCAGGCAGTCGATCACCACGACCGATCCGCTTTCCAGACCGATGCGGCGGGCGGCGTAATCCTGCAGCGGACCGTCAATGGTCAGCCGGATCGGTTGACCCTGTACATCCTCCCTCGTCTCCAGATCGCGCACAATGCGGCCACCGGCTGTCACCTCCACGCGCCGGGCACCGGGCTGACCGCGCAACACCTGCTCGAACTGCTTCTCAAGCCCGTCCTTGCCCAGCTTGAAACCGGGGGTAACCAACAGCGGATTACGGTCCGCTTCCTCCCACTCTTCCTTGTTTGCGGTGCCCACGAAACCAATCAGGTGCCCGACGGCGGAGCCCGTGGGATAGTAGCGGGAGAAGCCACGCTGCGGAATGACGCCGTGCAGTTCCGGCAGGCGCAGCCCGACGGCGGCGAAGCGATCGTAGTCGATACCACTCGCCACCTGAACCGGGGAGAAGCCAGCGGCAGCCTCTACCTTGTCGATGAGGTCGGTCTTTTCCACCGGCGTCAGCGCCAGCAGTTCGCTCAGCGTATCGATGGTGGCGGCGGGGTTCTCCAGCCGCTCCGGAATGACGTCGATCCGAAATTCGGCCTGGTTGGAGGCGAGGGGAGCGCCATTGCGATCGAGAATCCAGCCTCGGCGGGGCGGGATCAGGGTGAGGTTCACCCGATTGCTCTCCGCCTCCATCTCGTATCTCTCGTTCTCGGCCACGGCGATGTAGCCCATGCGGCCAGCAAGCAGCATGCCGACGCCGCCCTGCAGCGCGCCCACGATGAAGGAGCGGCGCTCGAAGCTCTGCGCGAGACTGGAGGGGGTAAACTTCTGGGGCACGGCGCTGGCAGGCAACTTTCGGCAGGCGGGATCAATCGATGCGGCGGACCCGCTTCAGCCGCACGCGGTCAAGGGCAGCTACAAGCCACGCGATAATGGGGAAGAGTACCGCACAGAACAAGAGTTGCGACCCGACAAGCTGCGCCTGCAACTCCGTCAGTGGCACGCGCGCGAACAGGGTGGTCGCCGCCAGATACACCATCAGCAGCAGCACCGCCGTCAGCCAATCCACCCAGAACGAGCGCCAGGGAAAGCGAATCTCGATCAGGTCGATCGCGATCAGCGTCAGGCTGAACAGCAGGATGCCGCTGCCGAACGGCTGTCCGGAATAGAGATCGTCGAAGAGGCCCAGCGGAAAGCCCGCCCATAGCGGCAGGAGGTTGGACCGTCCCAGTCGCCAGCACAGCAGCAGCATGTAGCCGAGCGGCGGCATGATCGGAGCAGGCGCGATGACCGGCAGCCACGGCGTCAGCGACCCGAGCATGATGGTGCTCCATGGCACGCCGAAGGCGCGGATCGGCGACTGCGTCCGGTTGATGCTGCGGCTCTCGGCACCGCCACGGCCAGTCAGGGCGGACAGGTCAATCACCGTCCTGCGGCTCCACCACGGGCGTGATCTGCGGACTTGGCGCAGCCGCGCTGTCAGTGGCGGTGCTGGGAGTGGCGGCAATGGCGCTGGCGCTTTCAACCGCGTCGGTTTCCTCGACCTCCGCGATGGAGGGCGCCTGGGAGGCGGCGACGGCCTGCGGCTGCCAGATCGGTTCGACCAGAACCACGTCAGTGGCGGCAGGATTGCTCAGCAACTGGGCGATGCCGCCGTCGCGGGTGATGCCGGTGACAAGCGCCACAGCGATGCCAGGCCTGAACAGGCCGCCGGCCCCGCTGGTGACGAATACATCGCCCTTCTTCATGGGGTTGATCCCGAGATTGACCAGTCGAAGCCGCAGCAGCCCGTCGGCGCGCCCTTCGGCGAAAGCCACCACATCGTCTGTCGCGCGGCGCACCGGAACCATGCTTTCTGGATCGGTCAGCAGCAGCACGCGGGACGAATGCCGCCCGGTCTCCAACACCCGGCCGATCAGGCCAAGCGGGCTGCTGACCGGCATGCCGGGGCGCACACCATCCTGCCGTCCGGCGGAGATCCAGGCGAAGCGGCGCGTGCTGGCCGCGGTGGAGCCGATCAGGCGAGCGGTAGCGACGGGGCGGGTCTCGCCATCCGCCAGCCGCAGCACGGCCTTCAGCCGCATGTTCTCCCGCCGCAGCGCCTCCGCCTCCGCCAGCTTTACGCGAGCGATGCGCACCTCGTCGCGCAGTTCCGCATTGCGGCTGCCCGCACGGTAATAGCCGGCGATGGCGTCGAATACGTTCTGTGTCGCCATCCGCCCACCGGCGCCCGCTTGCCCTGCTGGGCTGGCGATATCCGCCGCCATGGAGCGAAGGCCGGCGAAGGTTTCCGGCCGGAACAGCGACAAGGCGAGCAGCGCCGCGCCCAGCAGCGCACCGCCGCCGGCCAGCAGGTATCCGGCAAACAGGCCCAGCTGGGCCTTCCTGTTGCTACCCGGCCGGCGACCGGAAGGCAGCGCCATGGCTGCGGCCCCTTGTCAGCAGGAGAAAATCAGGCGGTCATCAGCACGCCGCGATACAGCGGGTCTTCCATCGCGCGACCAGTACCCATGGCGACGCAGGACAGCGGGTCCTCCGCGATAGAGACGGGCAGGCCGGTCTCCTCACGCAGATGATCGTCGAGGCCGGAGATCAGCGCCCCGCCACCAGTCATGACGATACCCTGATCGACAATGTCGGCCGCCAGCTCGGGCGCGGTGTTCTCCAGCGCGATCCGCACGCCTTCAACGATGGCGCCGATCGGCTCGGCCAGCGCTTCGGCCAGATTGGCCTGGTTGATGGTGATTTCCTTGGGCACGCCGTTGACGAGGTCGCGGCCCTTGATGGTGATCGGCTCACCGATGCCGTCCTCCGGCATGACGGCGATGCCGTAGTTCTGCTTGATCCGCTCCGCGGTGGCTTCGCCGATCAGCAGGTTGTGGTGACGGCGGACGTAGGAAACGATCGCCTCGTCCATCTTGTCGCCCCCGGTGCGCACCGACGTGGTGTAGGCGAGCCCGCGCAGCGACAGCACGGCGACTTCCGTCGTGCCGCCGCCGATATCGACAACCATGGACCCGACAGGCTCCGTCACCGGCATCCCGGCCCCAATCGCGGCGGCCATCGGCTCCCAGATCAGGAACACCTCGGATGCGCCGGCATTGCTGGCCGCATCGCGGATCGCGCGGCGTTCAACGCTGGTGGAACCCGACGGCACGCAGATCACGATCTCGGGGTAGCGGAACAGGCTCTTTTTGCCATGCACCTTCTGGATAAAGTGCTTGATCATCGCTTCCGCGATCTCGATGTCGGCGATCACGCCATCGCGCAGCGGGCGGATTGCCTCGATGCTGTCGGGCGTCTTGCCCATCATCAGCTTGGCGTCGTCACCCACCGCCTTGACCCGCTTGACCCCGTTCAGCGTCTCGATCGCCACAACGGACGGTTCGTTCAGCACGATGCCGCGATCCTGCACATAGACCAGCGTGTTGGCCGTGCCGAGGTCGATCGCCATGTTCTGGGAGCCGAACTTGAACAGTCTGCTGAAGTAGGAACTCATGAACATTCCGTCTCTGTTTATGCGCAGGGGCAATGGGATGGCATGGAGCGGGCAGAGGACCCGCCGCCCGATGGCGGGTCCTTAGCGCGGTGATGCGGCGAAGGCCAAAATAAATCTGTCCTTATCCGCAACACATTCGCACCACCCGCCTCGAATTGGCGGCGGCTTGCCGCTACCTTGGTGTGCATCATGCCTGTCATTCGTCGCCTGCCGGAAACGCTGATCAACCGCATTGCAGCCGGCGAAGTGGTGGAACGCCCGGCCAGCGCGCTGAAGGAGTTGGTCGAGAACGCGATCGATGCCGGCGCCACCCGGATCGCGGTGTCGCTGGTCGATGGCGGGCTCGGCCGGATCGAGGTGGTGGACGATGGCTGCGGCATGCTGCCGGATGAGATGGCGCTCGCCCTTGAGCGGCACGCCACCTCCAAGCTGCCGGAGACGCTGCTGGGCGCGGACGGTGCGCTGGAACAAGTGGCAACCCTCGGCTTCCGAGGGGAGGCGCTGCCCTCCATCGCCAGCGTGGCGCGACTGGTGCTGGAAAGCCGGCCGCACGGCGCGCCGCAGGGTTGGCGCCGCGTCACCGATCACGGCATCGTGGCGGAAGAAGGCCCCTGCGCGATCCCGCCGGGCACCAAGGTTCGGGTGGAACAGCTGTTTGGTCAGGTGCCCGCCCGCCGCAAGTTCCTGCGCAGCGCGCGCAGTGAATATGCTGCCTGCCTGGACGTGGTGCGCCGCCTGGCGATGGCGCGGCCCGACATCGCCTTCACCCTGCATCATGGCGAACGCCGCATCCTGCAATTGCAGGGCGGGGAAGGGCACGCTGCCCGGATAGCGCAGGTGATCGACCGAGACCTCGCCGACAATGGCGTAACGGTCGACTGGCTGCGGGAGACGGAGCAGGGACCTATGCGACTGACCGGCTTGGCCGGTCTGCCGACCTTCAACCGCGGTGTCGCCGATCACCAATACCTGTTCGTCAACGGGCGCCCGGTGAAGGACCGCCTGCTGACCGGCGCGGTGCGTGGCGCCTATGCGGAAATGCTGGCGCGTGACCGGCACGCGGTGCTCGCCCTGTTCATCCACCTGCCGCCGGCGGAGCTGGACGTGAATGTCCATCCCGCCAAGACGGAAGTCCGCTTCCGCGATGCGCCGGGCGTGCGCGGCTTCATCGTGTCGGGCCTGCGCCAATCACTGGCGACCGGCGGCCGGCGTAGCGCGCAAGCCGCGGATGCCGCTGCCATGGCCCGCTGGCAGACACCGCCTTCAGCTCCAATCGCGGCTCAAACCTCTGCCGCAGCATGGTCGCCACAGCCGGCCGGGGCCGAGACCCTGCGTGAACAGGTCGCCGCTTGGCAGGGTTTCGAAGGACTGGCGACCGCCGCACCCCAAGGTCGAGCGGAGGTTTCCGCCAATGAACCTGCTCCTGCCGCGCAGCACCCGCTGGGGGTAGCACGCGGGCAGGTCGCGCAGACCTATATCGTAGCGGAGGCGGAGGACGGCCTGGTACTGGTGGACCAGCACGCCGCGCATGAACGGCTGGTGTTGGAACGGCTGCGTGCCGGCGGCACCGCTGCAAAGGTCGCCGCTTCACAGGCCTTACTGATGCCGGAAGTGGTCGATCTGGACGAACCCGCCTGCGACCTGCTGGAGGATGCCTCCGCCGACATGGCCCGCTTCGGTCTGCTTTATGAGCGGTTCGGGCCGGGCGCCCTCCTCGTGCGCGCAATGCCGGGCGTGCTGGCGAAGGCCGATCCCCCGTCTCTCCTGCGCGACCTGGCGGACGATCTGCGGCAGAACGGCATGGCGCTGCTGCTGGAAGAACGGATCGAACATGTGCTCGCCACCATGGCCTGCCACGGCTCAGTCAGGGCGGGGCGCGTGCTCTCCATCAACGAAATGAACGCTTTGCTGCGCGAAATGGAGGTGACACCGCGGTCCGGCCAATGCAACCATGGGCGCCCCACATGGGTCAAACTGTCGGCGGCAGAGGTCGCCAAGCTGTTCGGGAGGCATTGATGCGCCGGTTCGCTCCTTTTACCGCCATGCTGCTCGCCACCATGCTGCCGAGCTGTGTCGCCGAGCCAACGCCGGAAGAAGCTGCTGCCGAGGCGGACCGCGAGGTTGCCATCGTGGAACAGGCGAACCGGGCGCCGCCGCCTGCCCGCCAGATTGTGCCCGACGCGATCAGCGCGCCGGAGATCATGCGGCACCAGCTAACTGGAGCAGGCTGCAGCTATGCACCCGGCACCAGCCTGGGCGCGCGGGTCATCGCCCGCAAGCAAGATGCCTGGATGAAGCTGGACGGCAAGCTGGTCCGTTTCGCCGCCGATCCCGGTGCCGGGCAACTCGCGGCCGGAAGCTGGAACCGGTACTTGGGTGCCGGCTACGAATTGCAGCTCACCCTTGCCGACGGCGAACGCCATCGTGACGGCACCGTATCGCTGCGCGACGCGCATGGGCGGGAGGTCTATCGCGGGACCGGCACGGCGCAGTGCCAGGAAACTGCTGCCTAAAGGCGGAAGGTCGGGATCCGCATATCCACATCCAGCTCCGGAATGATCCGGTACCGCGCCAGCACCAGGCTGAAGATCCCGAACAGCAGCAGGCCGACCGCCACCAACTGGAACGCGATGCCGGTATCGGCGAGGGAACTGATCGCGCTGCCGATCGACTTGATTCCGCTGCTGGTCCCACCCCACGCCGCCTGCACCAGCGACCAGCCGATGATGGCGAACACCACGGCACGCGCCAGATAGCCGGCCGCACCGATCTGGCGCGTGGCGGCGGGCGCCCGGCGGCTGATCATGTGCATGAAGCTCCCGGTCAGCCCCTCCCGCGCTTGGAACACGGCGGTCGCCAGGAAGGCGAGTCCCGCCAACGCCAGCAGGACCGGCCCCAGATTGACTGACAGCACGCCCGCTGCGACCTCCTGCGCGCGGGCGCTGTCATCGGCGGCCTGCCCGGTGGTAGCGAACTGGAAGGCGCTCCACGCCAGCAGCAGGTGGCCGATCGCGCTGCCCGCATGGCCGATCCGCTTGGCCCAGCCGATCTTGTCTGATCCCTCGTGCTCGATGTCGAGCAATGTGGAGGCAAGCCGGAATAGGGCATAAGCGACGAGGCCGGCCGCGGTCAGCCACAACAGGGCGGTGCCACCAGGCGCCTCACCGATGGCGTCGAACGCAGCGGCCGGACCGTCCGACACCTCGCTGCTGCTGGCCAGGGCCAGCACGCCGAGCAGGATGTAGATTGCCGCCCGCGCCAGGAAGCCCAGGCGGACCGCGCGCTCGAACTGTTCGGACTTGTCGATGACCATGTAATTGTCGCCCCTGCTGCGCTGCGGAACTCACAACGTTCGTGCGCGCGACTGGTGCCGTCCGCACCATTGCACGGCGGGTGCAGTGGGCCTAGATGGGCGGCAATGACCGAGCTATCCCCGATCCCGAGCCCGGAAGGGCAACCTGCGTCACCCGCACGGCAGCGCAAGCCCGACTGGATCCGGGTCAAAGCGCCGGTCAGCAAGGGTTATCAGGAAACGCGCAAGCTGATGCGCGACCTGAACCTCAATACCGTGTGCGAGGAAGCGGCATGCCCTAACATCGGGGAATGCTGGACCAAGAAGCATGCCACGGTGATGATCCTGGGCGATGTATGCACCCGCGCCTGCGCGTTCTGCAACGTCAAGACCGGTATGCCGCGCAAGGTCGATCCGCTGGAACCGGAACACACCGCGGCCGCGGCGGCGGCAATGGGGCTGGAACACATTGTCATCACCAGTGTCGACCGCGACGACCTGCCCGATGGCGGTGCGGGGCAATTCGTGAAGGTGATCGAGGCGCTGCGGCGTGAGACGCCGAGCACCACGATCGAGATCCTGACCCCCGACTTCCGCGGCAAGATGCGCCCCGCGCTGGAGGCGATCTGCGCCGCCGGGCCGGATGTCTACAACCACAATCTGGAAACCGTGCCTCGGCTCTACCCGACGATCCGCCCCGGCGCGCGCTACTACGCCTCCCTGCGGCTGCTGGAAGAGGTAAAGCGCCACGACCCGCTGATCTTCACCAAGAGCGGCGTGATGCTGGGTCTGGGGGAACAGCGGCTGGAGGTGCATCAGGTGATGGACGACATGCGCTGCGCCGATGTCGATTTCATCACCATGGGCCAGTACCTGCAACCCACGCCCAGGCATGCCAAGGTGGAGGAGTTCGTCAGCCCCAAGGCGTTCAACGCCTATGGCGCCGTCGCGCGGGCCAAGGGCTTTCTGCAGGTCGCATCGACCCCGCTGACCCGTTCCAGCTATCACGCCGGCGCCGACTTCGCGGTGATGAAGGCCGCGCGGGAGGCGAAGCTTGCCAGGGCGGCGGGCAAGGTCGGCATCGCGGTCGTCTGATGCCTGGTATAAGGGAGCAGCGCCGGTTGCCCTATTCGGCGGCGCAGATGTTCGATCTGGTCGCCGATGTGGCGCATTACCCCGAATTCCTGCCATGGGTCGTGGCGACCCGCGTGCGGTCGGACGACGGGACGGAGATGGTCGCCGACATGCTCGTCGGCTTCAAGGCCCTGCGGGAGAAGTTCACCAGCCGTGTTCACAAGGAACGGCCGGGCTTTATCCGCGTCCAATATGTCGACGGCCCCCTGCGTGATCTCGACAACAGCTGGCAGTTCACCGACTTGCCGGAAGGCGGGTGCGAGATCGACTTCTGCGTCGACTTCGCGTTCAAGAACCGCATGTTCGAAATGCTGGCCGGCCAATATTTCGACCGTGCCTTCCGCAAGATGGTGGAAGCGTTCGAACGGCGGGCCGACGCACTTTACGGCGTCAGCGGCGCGGCGCAGCCTGTCGCCTAGGTCTTCGGCAGCAGCAGGTCCAGCGCGCAGAGCGTCGCCTGTCGCCTGATGGCGGAGCGGCCCTCATCCTCGAACTGGCGCGATTCCGCGTCCGGTCGGTCCTCGTTCCGCACCGCGCGGGCGAACACCACGGTACCGACCGGCTTGCTCTCGCTGCCGCCGCCTGGCCCGGCAATGCCGCTGATCGCCACCGCGACATCGGCATTGCTGCGCTCCAGCGCGCCCTTCGCCATGGCGTAGACGCAGGCGATTGAGACCGCGCCGAACGTGTCGATGATGTCGTCCGGCACACCCAAATCGGCATGCTTGGCAGTGTTGGAGTAGGTGACGAACCCACGCTCGAACACGTCGGAGCAGCCGGCGATCTCCGTCAATGCCGCGCTGACGAGGCCGCCCGTGCAGCTCTCGGCCACTGCGACCCGGCGGCCGGCGGCGCGGTTTTCCTCGATCACGCGGTTAGCCAGTGCGACGATCTCCGGCGGCAGCAGCGGCTCGCTCATGGCCGGGCCGGTTGGCAGATGGGGGTATTGGGCGGGGCGAACAGGCCCAGCACCCCGCCGATCAGCCCGGCGGCGATCTCCGGCTCGACCTGCGACATGGTCTCCAGCAGGCGCTCCGCCGCGCCGCAATCGGCGACCGGAATGCGTGCGGACAACTCCTGTACCAGCAGCGCATCGACCAGCGGTCGGACATGCTGGTCCGGCAGACCGGAGATCATGTCCAGATTGCCGCGCATCTGCCCTTGAGCCGCGCCGCCCAGCAGCTTCCGCAGCCCGGATTTCGCTTGCGGCCAGCTACGCCCCTGCAGCGCGGCGTAGCGGCGAGACATGCCGGCGCCACCCCGCGCCAGAAAGCCGTCGCTCGCCAATTGGGTGCTGCAACGCAGGTCCAGTGCCTGCACGGCGGAGGGCACGGCGTAGATTGCCATTGCGCTCACCTCGTCCGGGGTGACGCAATCCTGTGCGGCGGCCAGGGTTGGCGCGCCCGCCAGGGCAGCAGTAGCGATCGTGGCCAGCATCCGCCTCATGCCGGAACTCCATCATTGGGGACAAGCATGGCGACAGCCTGGGCCGCGATGCCTTCGCCGCGGCCGGCGAAGCCGAGCCGTTCTGTAGTGGTCGCCTTCACGTTGACCGCTTCTACTCCCACCCGCAGCAGTTCGGCAAGCCGCTGCTGCATTGCGGGCCGATGCGGTCCGATCTTGGGTGCCTCGCAGATCAGCGTCAGGTCGACATTGCCGATGGCGTAGCCACGCTCCGCCGCCAAATCGACCGCATGGGTCAGGAACTGGTCGGACGCGGCGCCACGCCATTTGGGATCGCTGGGCGGGAAATGCTGCCCGATATCGCCGGCGCCAACTGCGCCAAGGATCGCATCGACCACGGCATGCAGGCCGACATCGGCATCGCTATGACCCGACAGGCCCAGCGGATGATCGATGCGGATGCCGCACAGCCACAATTCCTCCCCCGCAACCAGCCGGTGCACGTCGAAGCCAGTGCCGCTGCGCGGCCAGCGGGGGGCGGCGGTCTGCGGGAAGTCAGCGGCGTAGGTCAGCTTGTGCAATCTCTCGTCTCCTTCGACCAGCGTCACCGGCAGGCTGGCCGCCTGCGCCACCTGTGCATCATCGCCGGCAGTCGCGTCGCCCACCCATGTCCGATGCGCTGCCAGAATGTCGGCGAAGCGGAATGCCTGCGGGGTCTGTACTCGGCGCAGCGCCTCGCGCGCGGCAGGCTGGCCCATCAGCGCACCCGTGGCGTAGGCAAGGCTGTCGGCCACCGGCAGGACCGGGATCGCGGCGGGCGCGGTCTCCAGCGCGGCATATAGCCGCGCCAAAACCTCCGGCGGACAATGCGGCCGTGCCGCATCGTGGATCAGCACCGCTACAGGCGGTTCGTCCACCAGGATCTCCAGCGCGGCGCGCACGCTGGCCTGCCGCGTCGTGCCACCAGTCACCGTCGCCACGTTGCAGCCATCAGCAAGCCCGGAAAGGCACTTTGCCACGATCTCCTCTGCCCCGGCAGGGATCGCCAGCACGAAGCGGCGCACGCCGCCACGCACCAGAGCATCAATCGCACGACGCAGGACGGGCACGCCGTCCAGCAGCGCGAACTGCTTGGGCAACGGCTGCCCGGCGCGCAGGCCCTGCCCGGCGGCGACGATGATCGCGGCAAGATCGGAAGGGCTGCTCATGGCTTGGCCCGTGCGGCTAGCGGCTTGCGAGGCGGGCGGCAATCCACTATGCGGCTGCCTGTTTTTTGGGCAGCGCGATGCAAGATCAGACACCTCCTCCTCCGCCGTGCCGGCCGATCGCCATCGGCCCCGTTGCGATCGCCTGCCCGGTGGTGCTGGCCCCGATGACCGGCGTCACCGACCTGCCATTCCGCAAGCTGGTGCGCCGCTACGGCAGCGGGCTCAACGTGACGGAGATGATCGCCAGCCCGGCCATGATCCGCGAAACCCGGCAGTCGCTGCAGAAGGCGGCGTGGGATCCGGTGGAGGAGCCGGTCAGCCTGCAGCTCGCTGGCTGCGCGCCTGCCGAGATGGCGGAGGCGGCGAAGCTCAACGCTGATCGCGGGGCGGCCATTATCGACATCAACATGGGCTGTCCGGTGAAGAAGGTGGTCAACGGCGATGCTGGCAGCGCGCTGATGCGCGATCTGCCGCTCGCCGCCCGTCTGATCGAGGCGACCGTGAAGGCGGTGGACGTGCCCGTCACTGTCAAGATGCGAATGGGCTGGGACCATGACAGCCTGAACGCGCCGGAGTTGGCTCATATTGCGGAAGATCTGGGAGCAAAGCTGATCACCGTCCACGGCCGCACCCGAAACCAGATGTACAAGGGCAGTGCCGACTGGAGCTTCGTCGCGAAGGTGAAGCAGGCGGTTAGCCTGCCCGTGATCGTCAATGGCGACATTTGCTCTACTGTGGACGCCGCCACCGCGCTCAACCAGTCGGGCGCGGATGGGGTGATGATTGGGCGCGGCGCCTATGGCAAGCCGTGGCTGCTAGGGCAGGTGATGCGCTGGTGGCAGACGGGCGAGCTGCGCGCGGAGCCCGACCTCGACGAACAATATACCGTGCTGGTCGAACATTACGGCCTGATGCTGGACCATTACGGCCGTGACCTGGGCGTGAAGATGGCCCGTAAGCACCTGGGTTGGTACACCAAGGGTCTCCCCGGCTCCGCGGAGTTCCGCAACAAGGTCAATTTCATCGACGATGCTGCAACCGTGCTTGACGAGCTGGAGCGGTTCTATGCCCCGTTCCTGCGGCAAAAGGCTGCGTGACGGCTGACGCCCGCGGCGCTGCGGCAGGTCCGCCTGGACCGCGCGAACAGCTCACCGGCCTAACCTTCGCCGTCCTGCTGGTGTCGCCCGGCCTGCTGATCCGGGAGGTCAATCCGGCGGGCGAGAACCTGCTGGGGCAAAGCACGCGGCGCCTGCGCGGCCGCCCGCTGCTGGACGTGCTCGACTTCGGTGATCCGCTGGTGCGCAATCGCCTGCTGGAAGGCGACGTCCAACTGACCGCGCGTGGAGCCCGACTGCGGGTGGAGGAGCGGGAGATCGTCGCCAACCTCACCGTGTCGCCCATGCCGCAGCATCCCGGCTGGCGTGTGATGACGCTGTCCGACGCCGGGCAGGGCGAGCGTCTGTCCGAAGGGGGCGAGAACCAGTCCGGACTTCGCGGTCCTGCGGTGCTGGCACACGAAATCAAGAACCCGTTGGCCGCCATTCGCGGCGCGGCGCAGCTGGTCGGCCGAAAGCTGCCGACGGGCGAACGCGGCCTCACCCGCCTAATCACCGACGAGGTCGATCGTATCGCCGAGCTGATCGACCGGATGCAGCGGCTCGGCCGGGAACGGGCGCAACCGATCGGGCCGCTGAACCTCCACGCGACTATCCGCCGCGCCCTGGCCACGGTCCATGCCGCGCGCGGGCCGGGGACCGTACGGGAGGAGTTCGATCCCAGCTTGCCCCCGGTGCTTGGAAACGAAGGGGCGTTGGTGCAGGTGCTGATCAACCTGCTGGCCAATGCCCGCGACGCTAGCGACGGCATGGCCGTGCCGGAGGTGGTAATCCGCACCCGGTTCGTCAGCGGGCTGGTGATGAACGTCATGCGGCTGGGCCGTCCGGTAAAGCTGCCGATCGAGGTGCAGGTGAGCGACAATGGCCCCGGCATCGATCCCGCGATCCGCGACCACATCTTCGAACCCTTCGTTTCGGCCAAGAAGAATGGTCAGGGTCTGGGTCTGGCCCTGGTCAGCAAGCTGGTGCGCGACATGGATGGGCGCATCACATACGACCGGGAGGAACCGCGCGCCGGGGCAGGGGGGTGGACACATTTTCGCATCCACCTGCCAATGGCGCGCCACGAACAGGGAGGGGCAGGAGCATGAGCCGCAGGGCCTTGCTGGTGGAGGACGATCACGCGATCGCCACCGTGATCACCGCCGCGCTGGAGGAGGAGGCGTTTACCGTCGCCCGCTGCGAAAGCGTGGCGGAGCGAGATCGGCTACTCGCGGGCGAGCCGTTCGACGTCATGCTGACCGATGTGGTGCTGACCGATGGCGACGGCATCGCCACGCTGCCCGCCGCGATGGCGCGCTGCCCTGCAATGCCGGTCATCATCCTGTCGGCACAGAACACGCTCGACACCGCGGTGCGGGCGACCGATACCGGCGCATTCGAATACTTCCCTAAGCCCTTCGACTTGGAGGAACTGGTGCGCGCCGCTTGCCAGGCGGCGGACGGGCGCGCGGACGCCGGTTTCGATGATCCGGGAGCACCCGGCGCGCTGCCGCTGATCGGTCGCAGCCAGCCGATGCAGGACGTCTATCGCATGATCACGCGGGTCCTGCGCAATGACCTGACCGTACTGGTGCTTGGCGAATCCGGCACCGGCAAGGAACTGGTCGCGGAAGCGATCCATCAGCTCGGCGCGCGCAAGAACGGTCCATTCGTGGCCGTGAACACCGCCGCCATCCCGCGCGATCTGATCGAATCGGAACTGTTCGGGCACGAGAAGGGCGCCTTCACTGGCGCCACGCAGCGGCATCTGGGCAAGTTCGAACAGGCGAACCACGGCACGTTGTTCCTGGACGAGATCGGCGACATGCCGCCCGAGGCGCAGACGCGGCTGCTGCGCGCGCTGCAATCCGGCCGCATCCGTCGTGTCGGTGGCGGCGAGGAGGTGGCGATCAATGTCCGCATCATCGCCGCCACCAACCGCGACCTACAGCCGCTGATCGCCGACGGCACGTTCCGCGAAGACCTCTATTACCGTCTGGCCGTGGTGCCGATCCAGCTGCCGCCCCTTCGCGACCGGCATGGGGACGTGGAGCCGCTCGCCCGCCATTTCCTGCGGCTCGCGGCGCTCGACGGACTTCCGGCACGCCGCCTGACACCCGCCGGTGCGGCGCTGCTGGACGGGCAGAAGTGGCGCGGCAATGTCCGAGAACTGCGCAACTTCATTTACCGCGCGGCCCTGCTGGCGCGGGAGGAGGATATCGACACCGGGCTTATCGGCCAATTGCTGGCTGACCGGCCGCCCCTCGCCGGCGGGCAGGCGCCCGCCGACCTGGCGCAGGCGCTGGACAGCTGGCTGGCGGAAGCCGCGCCCTCACCCGGTACGCTGTATCACGCGGCACTTGCCGCCTTTGAGCGCCCGCTGTTCGAACACGCTTTGCGCCAGACCGGTGGCAACCAGCTCCGTGCGGCGCAGTTGCTGGGCATCAATCGCAACACGCTGCGCAAACGACTGACCGACTTGCAGATCGGCTCCGACGGGCACTGACGGGCAACGCCATTGCGCAAAAAGGCCTTGCGTTGACGCAACATGGCTGTTGTAAAGTTGCAACTGTGAGTGTCACCGCCACCCCCCGGGCGCCAAGGTCGGCTGATCAGGGCGCGACCCGCCGTTCCCCGCGATGGTGGCGGCGGGTGCAGGTGGTCGGCCGCCGCGCGAACGTGTTCTTCTGGCTGGAAATTCTGTGCGCCGCAGCCCTGCTGGGCATGCTCACCAGCTCCTACGTGACCTTGGCCGACCTTGCGGACGAGCGGACGCTCGTCCCATCGGTGCAGGCATCGGCGATGCTGATCGGTACGCTGATCCCCGCGCTTGGCCTCCTGGTCCTGTTCGGCCGTCGACTAGCAATCCGGCGGGCTGGCGGCACCACCGCGCGGCTGCACGTCAACCTCGTATTCTTCTTCTCGCTGGTGGCCGCGGTCCCCACGCTGCTGGTGGCGGTGTTCGCCAGCTACCTGTTCCAGTCGGGGGTCGAGTTCTGGTTCTCCAGCCAGTCACGCGGCATCCTGGAGAACGCCAATGAACTGGCGCGCGGCTATTACGACGAAAGTCAGCGCGATGTGGAGCAGGAAACCGTCGCAATGGCCGGTGATCTGCGCTTCGAACTGGAACGCAACGGCCTCGCCAGCCCCGCCTTTGCCAGCGCCTACTCGCTGCAGGTCCTGTTCCGTAAGCTCAACGAGAGCGCCGTGCTGCAGCAACAGGCGGACGGCACCCTGCAGGTGGAGGCGATCGTCGATCCGGAGGAGGGGAGCGCGGATCGCGAACGGATTTCCGCCGCCGCGCTGCAACGCCTGCGCCGTGGCGATCCGGCGGTGGTGACCGCCAGCCCCGAACGGATCGAGGCCGTGACCGCCATCGATCGCCCGTCCGGCCTCTACCTCTACAACGCCCGCAACTCCGATGCTCTCGCACTCAGCCAGTGGAAGCGCGCGCAGAGCGTGGTGCAGGCATACGATCTGCTGACCGAACGCGCGCGCGTGCTGCAACTGCGCTTCAACCTGGCCCTGCTCGGCGTGTCGCTGGCGTTGGTGGGCCTTGCCGTGTGGTTCGCGCTGCGATTTGCCGACAGACAGGTACAACCTCTGGCCGACCTCGTCGGCGCGGCCCGTGCGATCGGCGCGGGCAATTACGCCATGCGAGTGGAGGGACGCACTGGGCCGGATGAAATCGGGCTGCTCAACCGCGCCTTCAACCGCATGACCCAGCAGATCGAGCGGCAGACGGATGCACTGATCGGCGCCAACCGCCAGCTAGCCGAACGCCGCGCTTTCATCGAGACGGTGCTGCAATCGATCACCGCAGGCATCGTCTCGGTCGATGCCGCCGGCATCATCATTCTGCTGAACAACTCGGCCCGCGACCTGCTGCTGGAGGAGGAGGCTCCCAACCCGGTCGGCCGCCCGCTCGCCGATCTGTCGCCGCGCTTGGCCGAGCTGCTGCGCGGCGGCGCGACCGGCAGCACGGTGCAGTACAACCGCCGGGGCGAGATGCTGACACTCGCCGTGCGCCTCGCCCCGTCGGGCGAAGGGCACGTCATCACTTTCGAAGATATTACCCGGCAACTGCTGGATCAGCGGCAGGCTGCCTGGTCCGACGTCGCGCGCCGTATCGCGCACGAGATCAAGAACCCGCTCACCCCTATCCAACTCGCGACGGAGCGGCTGAAGCGCCGTTACCGCAAGCAGATCCTTGCCGACGGGGAATTGTTCGACGACCTGACCGGCACCATCATCCGCCAAGTCGGCGACCTCAGGAAGATGGTGGACGAATTCTCGTCCTTCGCCCGCTTGCCAAAGCCCGTATTCCGGCGGGAGGACGTGGTTGATCTGGTCCGCCAGGCGATGTTCCTGCAGGAGGTCGGCCACTCCGACATCCGTTATCAGCTGGAGGTCCATGGCGACGGGCAGACGGTTTCGTGCGACCGGCACCAGATCGGCCAGGCCCTGACGAATGTCTTGAAAAATGCCGCGGAAGCCATCGAAAGCCGTCGCCGCGACGGTAGCCCGACGCACGATCAGGGGCGTATCTCCGTCGGCGTTCAGCTCGGTGTCACCGATGTGACGGTCGAAGTGCTCGATAACGGCATCGGCCTGCCACAGGGTGGCGAACGGATCATGGAACCCTACGTCACCACGCGGGAGAAAGGCACCGGCCTAGGCCTCGCGATCGTGAAGAAGATTCTGGAGGAACATGGCGGCGAGATCGCCTTCGCCGCCGCGCCTGATGGCGGTGCGCGCGCCACCCTCCGGCTGGCCCGTGATCCCTCGGCCGTGGCGCGGACCCCCGCACACGCCACCGAGGCGGCGGAATGAACAGGAGACACGATATCCGCATAAGGGAACACAGCTGATGGCGCTCGATATCCTGATCGTGGATGACGAACTCGACATCCGGGAACTCGTAGCCGGCGTGTTGAGTGATGAAGGGTACCAATGCCGAACCGCCGGCGACAGCGTCAGCGCGCTGCGCATGGTGGATGAGAAGCGGCCCAGCCTGGTCCTCTTGGATGTATGGCTGCACGGAAGCCCGATGGACGGGCTGGAAGTGCTCGACGCAATCAAGCTGCGCGAACCTGATCTGCCGGTAATCATCTTCTCCGGCCATGGCAGCCTAGATACCGCTGTATCGGCCGTCAGCCGCGGCGCGATGGACTTCATCGAGAAACCGTTCGAGGCGGAGCGCCTGCTGCTGTTGGTCGAACGCGCGACGGAAACCGACCGGCTCCGGCGAGAGAACGCCCGCCTGCGCGAGGGCATCACGTTGGCAGCGGAGTTCACCGGCAGTTCCACCTCCATCAACCAGGTACGTGCCCTGCTGAAGCGAGTGGCGAACACCGGCAGCCGCGTGCTCATCACCGGCCCGGGCGGTTCGGGTAAGGAAGTCGCCGCCCGCCTGCTTCATGCCTGGAGCCCGCGGGCAGACAAGGCCTTTGTCACCGTCAACTCCGCCCGTATCACACCCGAACGGTTCGAACAGGAGCTGTTCGGTGAGGAGGTGGACGGCCGCCTGGTGCGCCCCGGCCTGCTGGAGATGGCCGATGGCGGAACCCTGTTCTTTGACGAGGTGGCTGACATGCCGCTCAGCACGCAGGCGCGAATCCTGCGCGTGCTGACCGAACAGAGCTTCGTGCGCGCGGGCGGCAGCCGGCAGATCGGGGTCGACGTACGCGTGGTCTCCTCAACGGCGCGTGATCTGGAGGCGGAGATCGTGGACAAGCGCTTCCGCGAGGACCTCTATTATCGCCTCAACGTGGTGCCGATCACCGTGCCCTCCCTGACGGAACGGCGGGACGACATCCCGGCCCTGGCCGAGCATTTCTTCACCCGCTACGCCCGCGAGCAGGGTCTCAGCGCACCGGAACTGTCAGCAGAGGCATTGGCCGCGATGCAGGCCTATGACTGGCCGGGCAATGTCCGCCAGTTGCGCAACGTCGTGGAACGCACGGTGATACTCGCCCCGCGCGAACGGATCGGGCGGATAGAAGCCGACATGCTGCCGGCGGAGATCATCGGCGGCGGCGGCGATCAGGGCGCCGGCATGCCAGCGCTGATGGGCGTGCCCCTGCGAGAAGCGCGGGAGAACTTCGAACGGGAATACCTGCGGGTGCAGATCCGCCGCTTTTCCGGCAATATCTCCAAGACCGCGGGGTTCATCGGCATGGAACGTTCGGCGCTTCATCGTAAGCTCAAGCTGCTGGGGATGAGCGAGCGCGGCGACGAATAGCGGCGGTCTTGCGGCCGACGCAAAAGGGGCCTTCGCAGGCGCACAATTATTTGGCATGAAGGCGCCAGCCGCGGACCGGCGGGCAGGGTAAGGCCTGCCGCTTCGCGATGGATGCGCCTGAAAAGCGCCAATAAGATGGAGTCACGCGAAATGACCAAAGGCACCCTGACCGCCCGCCCGCGCCCGCCTAAGGAGACGCCCGCGCCCGCGGCGACCCCACCGGCAGGCAGCAAGGCCGGGAATCTGCAGGACCTATTCCTCAATCACCTTCGGCGCGAGAAAATGCCCGTCACCATGTTCCTGGTGAAGGGCGTGAAGCTGCAGGGCATTGTCACATGGTTCGACAATTTCTCGATCCTGCTGCGGCGCGACGGACAGTCGCAGCTGGTGTACAAGCATGCGATCTCCACCATTATGCCGGCGCAGCCGGTTGATGCCGAACAGTTCGGCACGGGCGGGGACGGGGGGCGCAAGCAGAAGCTGCTGCAGGACATCTTCCTGTCGCGCGTGCGTGATGCCGGCGTCGCCGTGACCATGTTCCTGGTAAACGGCGTCATGCTGCAGGGGCGGATCGCCGCATATGACCTGTTCTGCATGTTGCTGGAACGCGAAGGCTATGTACAGCTTGCCTACAAGCATGCGGTCTCGACGATCCAGCCCGCGGCACCGGTGGACCTGACTACCGACATGGACGAGGAAGGCGAGGAAAGCTGAATTTCGGCGACGACATAGAGGGCGAGGTCACCCGGGGCGCTCCCGCGCTGGTGATCTGCCCCGATATCCGCAAGGACCGCCAGACGCGCGATCCGGAAGCGCGGCTGGAGGAGGCGAAGGGGCTGGCGCTCGCCATCGGGCTCGACGTGCGCGAGGCGTTCGTCGTTCCCGTGCGCGACGTGCGACCGGGCACGCTGTTTGGCGAGGGCCAGATCGAGCGTATTGCCACCGACGCCAACATGGCGGAAGCGGAACTGGTGATCGTGGATGGCGCACTTTCCGCCATCCAGCAGCGCAACCTGGAAGACCGGCTGAAGCGCAAGGTAATCGACCGCACCGGGCTGATCCTGGAGATCTTCGGGGAACGCGCCGCCACGGCGGAAGGCCGGTTGCAGGTCGAACTGGCGCACCTCGATTACCAGCAGAGCCGGCTGGTCCGCAGCTGGACCCACCTTGAGCGGCAGCGCGGCGGCTTCGGGTTCCTGGGTGGCCCGGGCGAGACCCAGATCGAAGCGGACCGCCGCATGATCCGCGCCCGCATGGGTCGCCTGCGCCGTGAGCTGGAGCAGGTGCGCCGCACCCGCGCACTGCATCGCAGCCGCCGCGACCGGGCGCCGTGGCCGGTGATCGCGCTGGTCGGTTACACCAATGCCGGCAAGTCGACGATCTTCAACCGGCTGACCGGGGCGGGCGTGTTGGCGGAGGACCTGCTGTTCGCCACGCTGGACCCGACGATGCGCGCCATCGGCCTGCCGGGTGTGGAGAAGGCCATCCTGTCCGATACTGTGGGCTTCATCTCCGACCTGCCGACACAGCTCGTCGCTGCGTTCCGCGCCACGCTGGAGGAGGTGACCGCCGCCAGCGTGATCCTGCATGTGCGCGACATTGCCAATCCCGACAGCGCCGACCAGAAGCGGGAAGTGCTGGAGATCCTGGCCGAACTGGGTGTCGGCACGGGCGAGGGCCCGTTCGCCGATATCCCGATCGTGGAGGTCTGGAACAAGTGGGACCTGCTACCGCCCGAGCAGCAGGCGGAGTTGGCCCATGTGGCGGAAGGCGAGCCCGACATCCTGCACCTGTCGGCACTGACCGGCGAGGGGATGGACGAGTTGCTGACGCGGCTCGGCGCCCTGCTGACGGGCGGCGCGCGCGTCCACACGATCACGCTCGACGCGGCGGACGGACAGCGGATCGCCTGGCTGCACGCGCATGGCGAAGTGCTGGCCGACCACGATGCGGGGGTCGGTGCGGCCGGACCGCGCCGGGCGCTCGATGTCCGCCTGACCGAACGCGAATGGGGCCGCTTCCACGCGCTATCCGGCTAGGATCTGCGGACCAGCGCCGGTCGGATCACGCTGGAAGTTGACACTAAGTTGACACCTACCTTGAGCCGGCAGGACGGGCACCTGTGACGCACCTGCCGATTGACGGCGGGTGCGTGCGAAGGGGTCTGGCGAGCCATGGCCGTCCTATGACAGGTGAGTTCCCTGTAGGACAGCATCGGCGGGTCAGTTCATTTTTAGGAATGACGGAAAACGCCCCATTGCGGACCTTCAGTCCTCCCCGTGCGCAGCATGGGGAGGGGGACCAGCCGCAGGCTGGTGGAGGGGTGTGGCACAGCGTTTGACGATGGCGCCGGCCACGCGGTCCAGGTCACTCAGGATGTCTGCCGCTGCAATGCGGATGACCTCAACCCCTTCCTGTCGCAACCAGCTATCCCGGTCGATGTCGCGCGCCGGATTGTCGCCCATGTCGTGGACGATGCCGTCCACCTCTATGGCGATGCGTTGGGCGGAGCAGTAGAAGTCGAGCACGAAGGGTCCGACAGGATGCTGTCGTCTGAACTTGAGGCCTGCCGGACGGGTGCGCAGCACGCCCCAGAGCATCAGCTCCGGCTTGGTCATCGTTCGGCATAAGCGTCGGGCGGTCAGGACTGTCGTGCGTCGTGCCATACCCCTCCACCACCCTGCGGGTGGTCCCCCTCCCCATCTGCGATGGGGAGGATCAAGACGTCCCGGCTAGAGGCACTGTTCGTTATCTACCCATCCCTGACCTTCAGCTTGCACCCTCGCGCTCACCGGCTTTGACGGCCTGCCACAGGGCCTCTTGCCGCTTCAGATCGAGAGCCGCGAAGCCACCATCCGCCAGCGTCTCCATCGCACGGTAGCGGCGCTCGAACTTCTCGTTCGCGCGGCGGAGCGCCTGTTCGGCGTCGATGCCGTGGGCGCGTACCAGATTGACGGCGGCGAACAGCAGGTCGCCGGCTTCCTCCTCCGCGGTGTCGGGGCCGGCGTCGGCCAGTTCTTCCATCTCTTCCACCACCTTGGCGCGCGGGCCGGCGGTGTCGGGCCAGTCGAAGCCATCGCGTGCGGCGCGGCGCTGCAGCTTGTCGGCACGCAACAAGGCGGGCAGGGCGCGGGCGACGCCGTCCATGGCGCTGCTGGCGCCGGATGCCTGCCGCTCCGCCGCCTTCAGCATCTCCCATGCGGTGTGGTCGGTGTCCGCATCGCCGAAGATGTGCGGATGGCGCGCCTCCATCTTGTCGGCGATGGCGCGGGCCACGTCGGCGAAGGCGAACAGCCCCGCCTCCTCCGCGATGCGGGCATGGAACACCACCTGCAGCAGCAGGTCGCCCAATTCACCCTTCAGCTCGCCATGATCGTCCCGCTCGATCGCATCGGCGACCTCGTACGCTTCCTCGATCGTGTAGGGCGCGATGGTGGCGAAGGTCTGCTCCCGGTCCCACTCGCAACCCGCCACCGGATCGCGCAGCCGCGCCATGATGGCGAGCAGGCGCTGCAGCTGGTCCACCTGCGTCACCGTACCCAAGAAGCGGCGGCGGGCGGCGGATCGGCGGTGAAGCCCGCCACCTGGTCCGGCGTACCAAGCATGCCGACATCCTCCAGCGCGAGGCTGCCCATGGTGACCAGCCCGCCCTCCTCGATCAGGCGATTATACATCGGCGCGATGTAACGCTCCCCTTTCTCGGTGCCCTGGCCATCGGCGAAGAAGCGATCGTATAGTGCGATGTACTCGGCGGCGGAGGCGAACCAGTAGAGCCCGACCGTTGCGTGGGGGGAGATGCGCACCTTCTCCCGCAGTTCCAGCACGCGTCCATCATCATTGGTGCGGCAGAACGACCAACCATCCCCCGGTCCGGGGAAGCACGGGACCCATCCGGCCGATCCCGCAGGCACCTGGCCCGGGGCCATGGCGCCAGGCGCCACAAAGGTGTCGATGTTGAACACGGCGAACGGTGTATCGGGATCGCTGCGTTGCGCCAGCAGCAGCGCGGTGGTCGCCTGCCCATCGGTCACGCCGTCCAGTTCCACCACCTCGCCCATCGCGATGTCGAGCGCGCCGCAGCGTTCGGCGAGGAACGGCCGTGCATCCTCCTCCGCTCGCGTGGCGAAGGTGAAGTGCCAGCCTGCCTGCCGGAACGATTCCATCGCCAGCATCGACCAGTCGAACAACGGCCGGCCCAGCACCACGATCTCGTATTTCGGCCGGGTATAGCCCGCCTTGATGAACCGGCTGCCAAGGCCGGCCATGGTGACGGCGACGCTGCCCGGAACGGTCACAACGTGCGGTCCCGTTCGCAGATGGCGGCCAGTTCCTCCAGCGAATGGTTCAGGAATTCACGCGGGCGCACCGTGCGGTCATCGACGTAGAACCCGTCATGCCCCGGCCAGGGCTTGGCCATGGTGATCTCGTCATAAGGGACGCCATGTTCGTCCAGCCACTTGGTCAGCTTCGGGAACACGTTGCGGTAGATCTCCCCCACGTTCCCGTCATAGGTCCGCATGCCGCGGGACGAGGCCAGGATGATGCGCCAGCCCTGCTGGTGCAGCTCCACCAGCTTCGCCTTCATGTTGGGATCGCAGGCAAGGGCGGCGTAGTCGTCTTCCGGTCCCTTGATCTTGCACAGGGTGCCGTCGATGTCGCAGACCAGCACCCGCTCCTTGGCTATCACGCGAGGGTTCCTTCCAGTTCGTCCATGATGGCGCAGGCGATCAGGCAGAAGCCCGGCAGCTTGCGCGGGGTATCGCGGTGGAGCGGCAGCATCGACAGGAACAGCGACAGCTCGTAGGCCCGTACCACGCGCCGGTCGAAGCCTTCTGCCGCCAGCCGTTCCGCGAAGGCGGTCTGCATCCAGTGAGGCGGCCCCTGATTGTCGAGGTCGAGCACCAGTCGCAGGTCATCACCCACGCGGCATTCGAACAGACCGTTGTTGACGAAGTCGTATCCGCCCAGGATCGAGTGGCTGAACTTGGCGAGATCATACAGCGGATGCATCCATGCCTCGTCCAGCGTGGTCGCGCCCTTGGGATCGATCAGGCGGAACAGACCGATGTTCCGGCTAAACAGGATGTTCGACAGACACGGATCCCCATGCCCGATGGCCAGCGCGCTGCTGCGGTCCGCGCCGATCGCCCGTTCGATCAGGGCGGCGGCCTGCCGCCCCATGCTGACGATGTCGCCACGGGGTCCGCCATGGGCCAGCACGGCATTCATCCGGCGCCCTTCACCGGTCTGCAGCAATTGCTCCAGCCGCTCCTCCATCTTGCCCAGAATGGCGCTGCGCGCCGCCGCCTGCACATCGCCGACGCCGACCTCGCGCATGGCGCGCGCGTTCACGAATTCGAAGAACCGGTCGAGCAGCCGGCCGAAGCTGGCGGGATCGAAGCTGTGATGCACGATCTGCAGTGCCGCGTCGGGCACCGCCAGGTTCTCCATGGAATAGCTGGCCCGCCCATCCTCCTCCCGATAGTCGAACGTCGGCAGCAGGAACCGCTTCATCGGTTCGGGCACGACATGGAAGAAGCCGTACTCGCCCCGCATCTTCTTCACGTCAGCGGAGGATTTGCGGAACACATCGCCCGTGACCTGGCTGCTGTTGAAGAAGCGGACCTCCGTCGCGCCGGTCATGTAGCGGAGGAAACCGCTCACATCGCGCAGGTCCGTGAAGCCGGCGGCGTTGCCGACCTCCACGCTGCTGGCGGCGAAATTGTCGAAGAAGAACCGCCGACTGCGCGCATCGGGACAGGTCAGCAGAGCGGTGGCGTCGGCCCGGTCCAGCAGCGTGACCGCCTCGTCATCGAAACGGCCACCGAACAGCACGGCGCCGGGCGCGAAGGGCAGCTTGCGCAGGGTGCGGGCGAACAGGTCCAGATCGACCGGGATCAGGCTGCTGGGCAGGCGGAATACCCAGCTGTCCGCCCGGCGCTGTCCCAGCCGCTCCACCAGCGCGTCGCGCCCGGCGGCATCGGTAACCCGCACGAACTCGAACAGGCGTTCGCGCGCCACGATCCGCTCGATCAGGTCGGCCAACCGCTGCTTCCGCTTCAGCACATCGCCGTACCGGTCCACGCCGATGATGTCGCGGATCGTCGCCGGCGCCAGCTGGCTGTCGTCATATACGAACAGCATCGGGGTCAGGCCTTTCCGGCTGCGGGCAGGGCGATGCCGTCGGCGCCGGGCAGGCGCACCCGCCGCGGCTCCGCCTGCTGGCGGCGGCCATAGGGCAGGGGCACCCAGATCCACACCAGCAGCATCGCATCGAAGAACACGAACGTCGCCAGCGCCAGGGCGCGCGGCGACAGGTCACCCAGAAGCAGCACGCGCCAGCTGGCATCGGCCCGGCCCAGCGTGGCCGCGACCGTGCCGCCGGTGGACAGCAATTGGGGGTCCAGCGCCGCCAGGATCGCGCCCACGGCGACCAGTTCCATGCTCCAGATCCCGAGCGTCGCCAGCACCAGGAAGGCGGGGGCGGCGCTGATCACCTGGCGGCTGATGTCGAGCATGCCGCGCGCCTTGCTAACCTTGGCGAGCACCGACAAGGCCCGATCCTGGTAATGGTTGACGAAGATGTGGCGCTGCACCTGCTCAAGCAGCACGGGCAGGACGAAGAAGGCGAGCACCAGCAGCGTGAGGCCCGCGCCGGCCAGGGCGACCGGGATGGCCGCGTTCCACCCGCCGCTCGCCAGCAGCAGCAGGGCGAGGCCGATCAGCACCACGCCATCCATCGACCGGTCGATCACCAGCACGATGATCGCGCGCGACCATGACTTCGCAATGCGCGCCAATTCCGATAGGCGGATCAGCTCGTCCAGCTTGAACGGCAGCACCAGCGACCAAGGCGCCACGAACAGGTGCAGCAGCACCAGCGTGCGGAAACTCGCCCCGGTCAACGGCATGGCGATCACCGCCAGGCGGAAGGCGCGCATCAGGTGCGCCAGGATATACAGCCCGCCCGCAAGCAGGCAGGCGAACAGCAGGCGCCCGGTGAACAGCCACTCCCCGGCGGACAGCACGCCGATGCTGCGCACCAGGAGAGCGGCGAAGACCACCGCGGAAATGGCGGTGGCGGGCCACCGGCCGTTTGCGCGCAAGGAGGCCGCGAAATCGCTCACGCGCGGAACTGCGCCTCCGCCGGCCATGCCCGCACCAATGTCGCCGGGTATGCGTCCCGCGGCACGTCGCGATGTTCTGCCTCGTGGAACTTGCCGACGGACAGCAGCCGTTGCCGCAGCAGCTTCAGCATCCTAAGTCCCTGGCTGAACAGCTTGGCATTGGACACCTGGTCATCCTCCCGCCAGTTGATCGGAAAGAAGCGCATGCGATGTCCATGGTCGGCGAGGCCGAACACCAGGAAGTAGTTGAAGGTCAGGTTGTCGGCATATTTCAGGTGGAACCCGGTATCGAAGATGCTGACCCGGAACAGGTTGAGCCCCGATCCCAGGTCGCTGAACCACTGGCCACCGATGATCGAGAAGATCGCGTTGAACGCATGGTTGGCCAGCGTCCGCAACGTCGAATAGCCCTGCAACGTGGCCCCGCGCATGAACCGCGCGCCCAGCAGCGCATCGACCTGCCGGTGCTCGCCCTGCGCGATATGGGGTTGCAGGTCGGCGATCGAACCCTGATCGTCACCGTGCAGCACCACCAGATAGGTGAAGCCGTTCCGCCGGGCGAAGTCGATCGCCACTTTGTGCGATCCGCCGAGGCCATAATTGTCATCGTTGCGCAGCAGGTACTTCTCGCGCACCGGGCTCGCATCCAGCGCCGCCTCCGCCGCAGCCAGCGTACCGTCGGGGGACTGGTTGTCGATACAGAGCACGGCCATGTCCGCGGGCAGGCCGGCAACCTTCGCGAATTGCTCAATCACGCGCGGGATCTGCGGCGCGCACCGGTACATCGGCACGAACACCAGGATACGCTCCCCATTCACGTTGGAGGCGGGGGCGTCACCAGAAGCGGATGCGTTGTTCAATGATGATCCCCATTGCCAGATAGTTCAGGTACATGGTGGCAGGCGTCACGGCCACCTTGGCAATCGGCGGCACCAGGTACAAAGCATTGAGCGTCACGCCAAGGCTGCTGAGCAGGTTTTCCGTCGGCATGATGACGGCCGGACTTGCCAACAGGCGACCGATCGCCGCAACCGCCACCGATGCCAGCAAGATCGCCACCACGTTCCAGCAGACATAGGCCGCGATAGCGAGGGGTAGGGGCGTGCGGCTGTCGCGAAAGATGAAGTGGCGCCCCGCCACGAAGACGAGCGATACCGCCACGCCCGCGCCGACCAGATTGGCCACGAACAGATCTACGCCCGCCACTGCCAGCAGGTTGAACAGGGTGAAATCCACCAGCCATCCAATGCCTGAAATCAGCGCGAAGGCATGGACCCGCATGGGCGGCCGCTCCGGCGTAGCAGTTCTTGTCAGCACAGCGCGCGCGCCCGGCAATTCCGGCGGGCTAGCAACCGCCAGCTGCGATTCTCGTCCACCTGGCGGAAATCGCGCTCCAGCTCGGCAGCGTAGGCTTGCTGGAACCCGCGCGAGGTCGGATCTCTCAAGATCTTGGGAACCAGCACGTAATCCACGCCGCTCAGCAACTTGTCCGCGTCGGGCTTCAACTCCAGGGAGAAGGTGCGGTAAAGGTGCCACCACGCCAGTTCATGGCGCACGGGCGGCAGGCCCATCAAAGCGGGGTAGGGGTTGCTGAAGGTCGTCGGCAGAACGACCGCGTCCTTGCGCGTGCCGATATGACTGCGCACCAGGCTGACCGCGTCGCCGAACAGCTCCAGCATGTAGACATCGTTGATCGGCCGGGCGGCGCCATTGCGCGGCGACGGCGGCGGTCCCGTGTCGAACAGCCGCAGATCGGCGAGCGGAGTATCCGCAATCCAAGCGATTGCCTCACCTTGTGCACGCGGCGCAACGACGGTCCATGCAATGCCGGCGACATCCTGTGCCATCGGCGCCGCAGCCATGCCCAGGAACCCCGCCGCACAAGCAATGCCGGCCATGCGCCTCACGCCGGGCGGCTGTGCATCAAAGGATCCTGGCGCGCGCGGGTCCTTGGCAACATTCGGCAACGAAGCGGCTCGACGCAGGAAGCGGAGCGACGGATAGCCGGCGATCAGCACCGCCACAGGCAGCAGCGGATTTTCGAATTCGGGATGGTTCTGAATGCCGATCGCCACACCTGCCAGTACAATGGCAAGGGCGAGCAGAGTGCGCGGCACCCAGAAGAACAGCCGGCGAGGCTGGTCCCATTCCCAGATCAGACCAACCACCAGCGCGGCGACGGCGCCGCTGGCGCAGTAGAAGAGCAGCCGCACGGCGAAGACCGGCCGGAATACGTCGGTCGCCACTGCTGCGGCCGTGGCGAGATCGGCCAGGTAGAGATGAACCAGGCCGGTGCTCACCTCCACGAGCAGGACCGTTGCGGCCAGGAAGCCGAAGGCGCCAGCGGCGAACCGCCAGTCGCTCAGCCGGCGCACGGTGATGATGGCCAGCACCACGATGCCAATCGCCGCCAGCGCATAGGTCAGCTTGATGAAGAACAAGGCCGTCAGCAGGATACCCGCCGCCAGCCCGTCCAGCAGCGAAGATCGCCGTGTCAGGTCGGGCCGGGGGCAGGCCGCGACGATGGCCAACAGCCCGATGAGCGCCCAACTGAACCGGTTGTAAGATGCATTATTGGTGATGACCGCGAAAGGCTCGCCGATCTGTCGCGGGGAAGCGGCGGTCAGGCCCAGGTAAAGCGCGGTGATGGACGCAAGCCACAGAGGAAAACGATGTCGGGCAAACAGCATCGTGCCGGCCGCGACCAGCAGCGCTACCAGCACGTTCGCATAAATCACGGTGCTGGCGGACAAGGGCGTGACCAGTGTCGGTATGTAATGCAGCACGAAATACAGCGCGCCCACTGGAGAACCGAAATCCCGGTGCGGCAAATGCCCGTACCGCAGGTGCAGCGCACCTTCCAGCGGAACGAACAGGTCGTGCATGAAAATATAGAAGTACACGCCGCTCGCGACCTGGATCGCCGCGAACAGGATAAGAGCTACGAAAGGCAGCGACCACCAGATTGCGTCGATCCGGCGGCCGTTCATCATCAAACGATCCATGAAGCCCAAATTAGCTGAAAACCCCTAGGTAGGTGATGGCCTTAAAGGAGGGTCGGCGTCAATGCGCATCATTGTGCGTTGCACCATATGGTAGCTCAACGGCAAAGGTTGATAATCTATATTATGTATAGTTGCGTGGCTCTGTTATTCGTTCAGGAGCTGGATTGTCAGGACTACGATGGCAAAAATGCCGGCCCATATACCTGCCAGTTGACACATGCGCCGCGCGCCCATTTGCCGCAGATGACCGGATTGAGTGACCAGCACCAGCCAGCCGACAATTGCCACCAAGGATATCAGCAGCGTCTCACTCAAGTTAGGCAACCACCTGCATGCCGTCATACCCGACTTGCACGCCATCGGGCACCTCTGCAGAGATCGTCCGGTAGTCCATGCTCTTGTCCATATGCGTCAAGATCGTCGTGCCCGCTGCGCACGCATGCGCCAGTTCCAAAGTCATCGATAGATGTGAATGCGACGGGTGCGGCTCTCGCCGCAGGCAGTCCGCGATCAACACGTCGACACCATCGAACAACTCCAGCATGTCGGGCGTGATCTTAGAGAAATCAGTAGCATAGCCGACTGACTTTCCATCAGCTTCAAACCGCAACCCCGTGCTGGTAATCGGCCCATGCGGCATCGTGCACCAGTCGATCGCAAAGCCTGCCAGGATGCGGAGCCGCTCCAAGGTCTCCAGATCGACGATGGTGGAATAGCCGAACTCGCCAGCGAAGATGTAGCTGAACCGCTGCTTCAGTCGCCGCGCAGTTTCCGGTTCTGCAAAGCCGGGAATAGGCGTCTTGCGTCCGAAACGCAGCGACCGCAAGTCGTCAATCCCGTGCGTATGATCCGCATGATCGTGCGTCCAGAATACGCCATCGATCCGCCCGATCCCATTATCGAGCAACTGGTTCCGCAGATCTGGAGAAGTGTCGACCAGCAGACGCTCGCCACTGTCGCTTTCGACCACGATCGACACTCTGCTCCGCCGGTTACGCGGCTCTGCCGGATCGCATTCACCCCAATCATTGCCGACCCGCGGCACGCCCGTCGAAGTGCCGGAACCGAGCAGCGTGACCTTCACGCGCTAACCTGCGCAGGCTGGGTTTTCTTGAACAAGCGATGGAAGTTGGTCGTGGTCGCGGCGCTCAGCGTCTCCAGCGTTTCACCGCGCAAGTCTGCCAGGAACGTCGCGGTGTCGCGGACGAACGCCGGTTCACACGTCTTCCCACGGTTAGGTACCGGCGCCAAAAACGGGCTGTCAGTTTCGACCAGCAGACGATCAGCCGGTATTTTGCGTGCGAAATCCTGAAGATCGCGAGCATTCTTGAACGTGACAATGCCGGAGATGGAGATCGACAAGCCAAGATCCAGCACCGCCCGTCCGAAGATCGCGGTCGCGGTGAAGCAGTGAATCAGCGCGGGAAAGTCGCCCCGTCCTAACTCGTCCTGCAGGATAGCCAGCGTGTCATCTTCCGCATCGCGCGTATGAATGATCAATGGCAGTCCAGTCTGGCGTGCGACCGCGATGTGCAGGCGGAAGAGACGCTGCTGCATCGAGCGATCGGAATGTTCGTAATGATAGTCGAGCCCGGTCTCCCCTAAGCCGACAACGCGAGGGTGAGCAGCCTGGACCAGGAGTTCCTCGACCGTCAGGTCGGCATGGTCGTCCGCCTCATGCGGGTGGATGCCGATGGCCGACCAGACATCCGGTTCCCGCTCCGCCACGGCAAGTACATCGGCCCATTCACTGCGTCGGGTCGAAATGTTGAGAAAGCCGCCCACACCCGCAACCCGCGCAGTCGCAAGAACGTCAGCCTGCCGCTCCACCAGCCCCTTGTAGTTGAGGTGGCAATGGCTGTCGATCAGCATCAGGCCGGCAACTCCAGCCTGGGAAAAACCGGGCTTGGCTTGTCGATGATGAAAGCGGTGACATCTTCATGCGACAAGCTGTTGTAATCACGGCTATCCGCAGGGACGCTGAGGGCATCCATCAGCTTGCCGGCAGCCGTGGGCGTCACCGGAGCGATCGCGACGGTCAACTGACGGATACAATCGCATAACGTCGCCAGCACCGTGTGCATACGGGCCGGATCAGTCTTGCGCAGCGCCCAGGGCGCCTGCTCGTCGACGTAGGCATTGCAGGCGAAAACCGCTTGCATCCATGCCTCCAGTCCGGCGGCAAAGGCGAGACGTTCGAAGGCAGCGGGCAGCTCCGTCCCGCAAGTCGCGCGCACCTTCGCCAGCAATGCCGTGTCGGCGTCGGCAAGGTCACCCTGCACCTCCACACGGCCGTCGCAGTTCTTAGCAATGAAGCTCAGCACCCGCTGGGCGAGATTGCCGAAGCTGTTTGCGAGTTCCGCGTTCGCCCGTCCAACGATCGCTTCCGGCGACCAGGTGCCGTCCTGCCCGAAGCTGAATTCACGCAGGAGGAAATAGCGCAGCACGTCGACGCCGAATTGATCGGCTAGCGCTGCCGGATCGGTCACGTTGCCGAGCGATTTGCTTTCTTTCTGTCCGCGATTGAGCAGGAAACCGTGCGCGAAGATCGCCTTGGGTAACGGCAGGCCCGCACTCATCAGGAAAGCCGGCCAATATACCGCGTGGAACCGGACGATGTCTTTGCCGATCAGGTGCAGGTCCGCCGGCCAGAACTTCGCCATCA
The DNA here is from genome assembly GCF_039830145.1 of Croceibacterium sp. TMG7-5b_MA50. Classification (NCBI taxonomy): domain Bacteria; kingdom Pseudomonadati; phylum Pseudomonadota; class Alphaproteobacteria; order Sphingomonadales; family Erythrobacteraceae; genus Croceibacterium; species Croceibacterium sp. TMG7-5b_MA50. The sequence continues at coordinate 946,700 of NZ_CP156082.1, forward strand.
GATCCGCATCATCGGGATAGCCGACGCCGGTGAGATAGTTGGTGAGCGCATCGACCCACACATACATGACATGGTCGTCGGCGCCGGGAACCTTGACGCCCCAGTCGAAGCTGGTGCGGCTGATCGACAGGTCCTTCAACCCGCCCTCGACGAAACGCACCACTTCGTTTCGGCTACGTTCCGGCCGCACCCAATTGGGATTGTCGCGGTAGAGTGCCAGCAACGGTTCCTGGTATCGCGACAAACGAAAGAACCAGCTTTCTTCTACGGTCCATTCGACGGGGGTCCCCTGCGGCGACAGCTTGTCGCCACCCTCCCCGTCAATCAGCTCGCCTTCATCGTAATAGGCCTCATCCCGGACCGAGTACCAACCTTCGTACCGGTCGAGGTACAGATCGCCATTTGCCTCCATCGCCTGCCACAATGTCTGGCTGGCGCGGTGATGGGCATCTTCGCTCGTGCGGAAGAATCGATCATAGCTGATGTCAAGGATATCGAACAGGTCACGGAAATGACCCGACATCTCATCGGCCAACGCGCGCGGTGTCGTGCCCAGGTCACGAGCCTTCTGGGCCATCTTCAGACCATGCTCGTCCGTCCCGGTCTGGAATCGTACATCACGCCCGCGCGCACGCTGAAAGCGAGCCATCACATCGGCGGCAATCGTCTCGTACGCGTGGCCGAGATGCGGACGGCCATTGGGATAATGGATCGCGGTGGTGAGATAATACGGGTCAGCCATGTGCCGCTTCCCTAGGCACGGCCATCCGGGCGAGCAAGCCGCCGATTTCCATCACCAGCAGGCCGGCATCGAAATTGTGGGTCGATGCCTGCGCCCCCAAGCGGACGAGATCGGCATGCGTGTCCGCGAGAATGCCGGTTGCCGCCGTTGACCCGGCGTACAGGCGATCAACTGCCACCGCTCGGGCCAGGTCAATGATGGCCAGCTGGCGCTGTCGGTCTGGACATGCTCCGATCGTATCGGCGAGGCGACCACGCCGGCTGAGATCATGATCGCCATGCGTCACGATCTCCTGCATCAAGTGGTGGATCGGCCCGAGATCGAGTTCCACGAAATTGAGTGCGATGCCAGGGGAACCGCCGGCACTGGCGATGGCCGCCGCACGTGCGGCAGCGTCGGCCTGCGGCACCTGGCGGCGCAGGATAGCGTCGATCTGTTCGGCGGGCAATTCAGGGAATTGCAGCACCCGGCAGCGGGAGCGGATCGTCGGCAGTAGGCGCCCGAGGCGATGTGCCACCAGCAGGAAGAAGCTGCCAACAGGTGGCTCCTCCAGACTTTTGAGCAATGCGTTGGCACCCTGCGGCTCCAGATCGTCAGCTGCATCGATTATTATCGCCCGACGGGCCCCGAGCGTAGGCCGGGTGGTAAGCCGCGCCTGCATCTGCCGCAGTTGGTCCACGGTGATGTTCCGGCGGGTCTGGTAAGGCCGGCCCTCCTCCCGCTTCTTCTCCTCCTCCGCATTGGTAGGTTGCGGTTGCAGCAGGAGGATGTCGGGATGGTCACCCGCAGCGGGCGCTCCAGGCTCGGCGACCAGTTCATGCGCGGCGGCAAGCGCGAAGTGCCGTTTACCGATGCCGCGACGACCCGCCAGGATCCAGCCATGATGCATACGCGCGCCGGCGATCGCGGCGCGCCATTCGGCCCATGGCTGATCATGGCCGGTCAGCATTCCGACGCCAGTCCGAGCGTTTGAAGGATCCGTCGGTGGACCTCGCTTTCCGCCCCACCTGCATCGATCCGGCAGAAGCGGTCCGGCTCGGCATCTGCCAGGTCGGCAAAGGTAAGCGCGACGCGGCCGTGATAGCTGGCCCCACGCCCGCCGATGGCGTCGCTGGCACCGCCATCGCGACGGGCGAGCCGCTGTTCCGCCAGGATCGCGGGCAGTTCCAGCAGCAAGGTCACGTCCGGCAGCAATCCGCCCGAGCCAATCCGATGCAATTGCAGCAGGTCCGCGTCCAGCATCCCGCCCGCGCCCCCCTGGTAGGCGCGCGAGGAATCCAAGAATCGGTCGCATATGACCCAGGCGCCGCGAGCCAGTGCCGGTCGGATGGCTCGCTCTACATGATCGGCACGCGCCGCGGCGAACAGCAATGCCTCCGCTGCGGCGTGCCAGCCTGGCGCCGGCGGGTCGAGCAGGAGACCGCGCACGGCCTCCGCCCCGGGTGTGCCGCCCGGTTCACGGGTGAGTACGACCTCGAATCCGCGAGCCTTCAGCGCGTCCGCGAGCAGGCGGGCCTGTGTCGATTTGCCGACACCTTCGCCGCCTTCCAGCGCAACGAACCGTCCGACGACATCGTTCACGAGAAGAACCCGCTGATGCCGTTGCCAAGCCGCTGCCACAAATCGGCCTCGGCGACATCCTGACCCGCCACCAGCGGCAGGTCGTGCGATGTCTGCCCGGGCGCGGACACCCGCAGGAAAGCGATGGTCTGCCCCGCCCTGATGGGCGCCCGCAACGGCCCGCGATAGTGGATGGTCATCTCCGGACGGACGGCCGCGCCGCGCGCGGTGCTGGTCAGCACGGGCCCGGCGGTGCGCAGCGCCACGCTGCCTGCGGCCCCACCCTGCACCAGTGCCTGCCCGACCTCGGCACCGCCAGGCAGTAATTGCCGGCTGTCGAAGGCCGTGAAGCCCCAGTCGATAAGATCGCGCGCCACCTGGTTGCGCACCGGGATGCTGGGTACCGCCCCCAGCACCATGACCAGCCGGCGATCCCCGCGTTTGGCCGAGCCGACGAAGGTATAGCCTGCCTGCCGAGTGTAGCCGGTCTTGATCCCGTCCGCCCCATCAACCCGCCCGGTGATCGGATCATGATTGGCCTGGGTTATGCCGCGCCAAGTGAAGCCGTGGTTGCCGATGTAGCGGCTGTACAATTGCGGGTACCGGGTCACCATCGCCTCCGCCAGGCGGGCCAGATCACGCGCACTGCTGTAGGTGCGACCTTCGTCCGGGTAGCCGTTGGGTGAACCATAGTGCGTATCGCGCATGCCGAGTTCGGCGGCATTGGCATTCATCTCGTCGAGCCAGGCCGGCAGGCTGCCCGCCGCTGTCAGCGCCAGCATCACCGCCGCATCGTTGCCCGACACGGTGGTGGTGCCCATCAGCAACTGATCGACCGTGACCTGCTCGCCTTCCTTCAGGAACATGGATGAGCCTTCGCCCGACCACAATTGTTCCACAATGCGCGGCACGGTGACGACCTGCGTCGGCTTCAGCCGGCCATCGCCAAGCCGCTTGAAGGCGCTGTAGGCCGTCATGACCTTGGTCACCGAGGCTGGAACGAAGCGTCGGCGGGCGTCGCGTTCGAACAGCACCTGTCCGCTCGAAAGATCGATCAGATAGGCGACTGGCACCTCCGGCGGGACAGGAGCGCCGGGTGATTCCGCCGGGGGCAGCACGATAGCCGGCTGCTTCGTATTCGCGATGGCCGGCACAGGCTCTGCCGATGGCTGCACCTGCGCCAAGGCAACACCGCCCATCAGGACCGCTGCCCCGATCGCCACAATCTTCTTCACCGAAAACGCCCCTTCAAGCCGCCGCTTGCGATCCTCAGCGCGCGATCTCGTCCGCCAGCAGCCCAACGCTCATGGCATAATAGTTGGAGCAATTGTATTCCAGAATGACGCGGTAGTTCTGGGTGATCAGGTAACCCGGCGCGGCTGGGCCATCGGGTTCGAACAGGGCGGCCATGGCATCGTCCGCGATAGCTCCTTGCGGAGTGACGCCCAGGCTGCGCCATTCTGCGACCGTTCGCCACTGGCTATGCCGCACATGGACACGGGGGCAGACGGGCGCGACCACCTGGGTGTCGAGCGCGCCGCGATCGACGCTGTTCGGCACATAGGCCCGCACGCCCCATGGCTGACCCGGTCGCCAGCCCGCATCGCGGAAGTAATTCGCGATGGAATGCAGCGTATCGGCCTCACTGGTCCAGATGTCGCGCACACCGTCGCGGTCGCCATCGACGGCTAGGCGCAGATATACCGACGGCAGGAACTGCGGATTGCCAAAGGCGCCGGCCCAGCTGCCGACCATCGTGGAACGCGCGATGCCGGTGTCGAGAATGCGCAGCGTATCAATCAGTTCGCCTTCGAACAGCGCCCGGCGACGACCTTCCCAGGCCAGCGTCGCCAGCGATCGCACCAGGTCGAAGTTTCCGCGGACCGCGCCGTAGGAAGTTTCGTGCCCCCAGATGGCGATCAGCACCGATGCCGGCACGCCATAACGCGCCTCCACCTCCGCGATCAGCGACGGCAGTCGGCGGTAAGCGCGCCTGCCGCCATCGATGCGCGCCTGCGTGTTGTGGCTGGCGAGGTACGGCGCCAGCGGCGGAAACCCGCTCGAGCTGCCGCCGGAAGACACGTTGTCGCCGTCCAGCGCGATTACCCGCTGATTGGGGGTGAGACCGGCGAAGGCACTGGCGATCGTCGCATCACTGACACCGGCCGCTCGGGCCCGCCCCGCCACCTGCTGCAGATAGGCGTCGAAGGAAGTGTCCTGCGCACAGGCGGGCGCACAGGCGAACAATGCGAGAGCGGCAGCGATCAGCGGCTTGAAGGTGATGCGTTGCATGGCGGCCTTGTGGCAAAAGCAGGTGTCCGGTGCAAACTGCCTGAACGGCGATCCGCTCCCCATGCGCGCCATTTCGCTTGGCGAGCCGCATCGGGCAGGCTAGCGCCGATGGCGAGGACAGGTGGCCGAGTGGTTTAAGGCAGCGGTCTTGAAAACCGCCGTGGGTGCAAGCTCACCGTGGGTTCGAATCCCACCCTGTCCGCCGTACCTTCCGAAGCATTGCGACGCCCGTTTGCAATCAGACGTTAACCATGGCGCGTTAACATACGTTTGCATGGCGATGCTGCAGAAGGACAAGTATGCACTACCCCGATCCGGATGAGACGATGGCGACCCGTCACCCTGGGCCGCTGGCCGGCGCCATCGCCCGCACATTGCTGCACCGCATGGGCAAGCAACCGGCGGAAGCGCTGCCACGCGATTGGCTGGATGCCACCATCCTGACCGTGCGCGACGAGATCGTGGAACGTTGGGTCGAGACGACGCTGGCAACGCAGCGCCGTGCACTGAAGCAGGTCAATTATCTCAGCCTGGAATTCCTGGTGGGGCGCCTGCTGTCCGATGCGCTGCGCAATCTGGGACGTGATGGCGAAGTGGCGAGCGCCCTGGCGGAACTTGGCGTCAACCTAGCGGAGATCGAGGAGCTAGAACCCGATGCGGCGCTGGGCAATGGCGGCCTTGGCCGGCTGGCAGCCTGCTTCATGGACAGCCTCGCCAGTCTGGGTCTGCCTGCCTTCGGCTACGGCATCCGCTACGTAAACGGTATGTTCCGCCAGCGGATTGATGGCTCCGGCCAACAGGTCGAGCTGCCGGAGACGTGGCTGGCACAAGGCAATCCGTGGGAGTTCGAGCGTCGTGACAGCGTGCATCGCGTCGGCTTCGGCGGCGCATGGCACGTGGTGGAGGATGGCCGGGTGCGCTGGTCCCCGGCGGAGTATGTCGAGGCGATCGCGGTCGACATGCCGGTGGTCGGCTGGCGCGGGCGGCACGTCAACACGCTGCGCTTGTGGACCGCGCGAGCAATCGAACCCCTGCGGCTCGATACCTTCAACCAAGGCGATTTCGCCGGGGCGCTGGCGGATCAGACGCGCGCCGAAACGCTGGTGCGTGTGCTCTACCCCAATGACAGCACACCCGCCGGGCAGGAGCTCCGCCTGCGGCAGGAATATTTCTTTGCGTCCGCTTCCATCCAGGACATCGTTCAGCGGCATCTGCGGGCGCACGGCACGCTGGCAACCCTGCCGGACAAGGCAGCGATCCAGCTGAACGACACGCACCCGGCGATCGGCGTGGCAGAATTGCTGCGCCTGCTGATCGACGAGCATCGCCTGCCCTATGACGAGGCGTGGGATATCACCCGACGCACCTTCGCCTATACCAATCACACACTGCTGCCGGAGGCGTTGGAAAGCTGGCCCTTGCCGCTGCTCGGCCGGTTGCTGCCGCGGCACTTGGAACTGATCTTCCGCATCAATGCCGACGTGCTGGCGGAGGCGCAGGCTGGAACCGGGTCGGACACTGCCGCAGTGGAGGCGGTCAGCCTGATCGACGAGCGCGGCGAACGGCGGGTGCGGATGGCGAACCTGGCTTTTGCCGGATCGCACAGCGTGAACGGCGTTGCCGGTCTGCATACCCAGTTGATGCAGCAGACCGTCTTCGCCGACCTTCACCGGCTCTACCCGGACCGGATCAACAACAAGACCAACGGCATCACTCCCCGTCGGTGGCTGCTAGGCAGCAATCCCGGACTGGCGACCTTGCTGTCGGAGGCAATCGGCCCCGCCTTTGTCGATGATCTTGCCCAGGTCGCCGACATCCGCCCGCTGGCGGAGGATGCAGCGTTTCGCGACAGGTTCGCCGTAGTGAAGCAGGCCAACAAGGCTGCGCTTGCCGCGCATGTGGCCTCCCTCACCGGCCTCAACCTCGATCCCGCCGCGATGTTCGACGTGCAGGTAAAGCGCATTCACGAATACAAGCGGCAATTGCTGAACATCCTGCACACGATGGTGCTGTATGAACGCATGCGCGCCGCGCCGCAGTTGGATTGGGTGCCGCGGGTCAAGCTTTTCGCGGGCAAGGCGGCGTCTGGCTATGCCACCGCGAAACAGATTGTCCGTCTGGCCAATGACGTGGCGCGCAGGGTCAATGCCGATCCGTTGATTGCCGGGCGGCTGCAGGTAGCGTTCCTGCCCGATTACAACGTCAGCCTTGCCGAGCGGATCATGCCCGCCGCCGATCTGTCGGAACAGATCAGCACGGCCGGGATGGAGGCATCGGGCACCGGGAACATGAAGCTGGCACTGAACGGCGCACTTACCATCGGCACACTGGATGGCGCCAACGTCGAGATGCGTGAGCACATCGGCGCCGACGACATGCAGATCTTCGGCCTGACGGCGCCAGAGGTCACACGTTTGCGTGAGCGCGGGTATGATCCGCGCGAGAGCCTCGAGCTCTTGCCGGAATTGAAGGCGGTCCTTGCCGATCTGGCCGCCGGGAGGTGGTCCGATGGCGATCAGCAGGTCTATGCGTCTATCATCGAAAGCTTGCTGACCGAGGACAGGTATCTGCTGATCGCTGATTTTGCGACCTATGACGCGGCGCAAGCAGCACTCGATCGCCGCTGGAGCAACAGGCAGGAGTGGACCGCCAGTGCGATCCGCAACGTTGCCGCAATGGGCTGGTGTTCGTCTGACCGGACCATCGCGCAGTATGCCCGCGAAATCTGGCGTATCGCTGCCTGACGGAACAAACGCGCTACATTTCAGCCGGATGAACGGCTTGCCACTCGACGGGCGACGAATGTGCGGCTAACAAATGCACCAATTAGGAGCTTTTCGCCAATCGGTAAACATTTGTTTAGCCGTGCATTGGCGACGCTTGTGGGTGTGGAAACCAAATGCGCGTTTTGCTTGTCGAAGACGAACCGATGATCTCCATGCTGCTGTGCGACATGGTGGAATCCGCCGGGCATGAAGTGGCCGGGGAAGCCAGCAGTGTCGACCGCGCGCTGGAGATGGTTGCGGAAGTGCAGGCCGACGCAGCGATCGTCGATCTTCGCCTGCATAACCATGACAGCTACGGCGTCATGCAGCGTCTTCGGGAGAAAGGCATTCCATTCGCGGTTGCCAGCGGCTTTGGTGCTGACATCGATCGCGAACTCGCGGGAACGGATGTACCTATCGTGTCGAAGCCGTACTCGGCTGGAGAGGTGGCAAACGTCCTGACCCGCCTCGCCGGTTAGCCGAGCTGTCAGTCCCCTTCTTCGGGGATGTGCAACGCGCAGTCTGCCTTGTCGAAGTAGTCCTCAGGCGAGAGATAGACCGGCTTGCGGGGTGCGATATGCCCCTTGATCAGCTCGCCGTCGCTCTCGTCATCCGCAATGTTATCCGGCCTGTCGCTGATCTCGTATTCCATCGGTGCCTCCAGGCGTGCGTGCAAGTAGAACACGCATGGAAGCACCAATGTTCCCGTTCATAATCAGATATGTAGCGCCTTGCCGTAGGCGGACAGAACGCTCTCGTGCATCATTTCCGACAAGGTAGGATGCGGGAAGATCGTGCCCATCAGCTCGGCCTCCGTCGTTTCCAGCACCTTTCCGACCGTGTAGCCCTGGATCAGTTCGGTGACTTCGGCGCCGATCATGTGCGCGCCCAACAGCTCGCCGGTCTTGGCATCGAACACTGTCTTGATGAAGCCCTCGGGCTCGCCCAGAGCGATAGCCTTGCCGTTGCCGATGAAGGGGAAGTTGCCGACCTTCACGGAGTAGCCGGCTTCCTTCGCCTTTGCCTCGGTCAGGCCCACGCTGGCGACCTGCGGGTGGCAGTAGGTGCAACCTGGAATGGCGCTGCGGTCCAAGGGATGCGGGTGCAGCCCTTCCCCCTTGCCGAGCTCGATGGCGATGCTCTCTGCCGCGGTCACGCCTTCATGGCTGGCCTTGTGCGCCAGCCACGGACCAGGGACGCAATCGCCGATGGCCCACAGGCCCTTGCTCTTCGTGCGGCCGTACGGATCGATCTGGATGAAGCCGCGATCCATGTCGGCCAGCTTCTCGACCCCGATATTCTCGGTGTTCGCGACGATACCGATCGCGACGATGACATGGCTGTATTCACCGCTCTCGATCTTGCCGTCCTTGCCCTTCAGCTTGGCGGAGATGCCTTGGTCGCTGACCTTCAGCTCCTCCAGCGCGGTGCCCGCCTTGATAGTGATGCCTTGCTTGGTCAGCGACTTGGCGAGGAAGGTCGATACGTCCGCGTCTTCCACCGGCACGATCCGGTCGAGCATCTCGACCACCGTGACATCCGCGCCCATGTCGTTGTAGAAGCTGGCGAACTCGATGCCGATCGCACCGCTGCCGATCACCAGCAGCTTGGTCGGCATTTCGGTCGGGGTCATCGCGTGGCGGTAGGTCCACACGCGCTTGCCGTCTGCCGGGGCGAACGGCAGGTCGCGCGCACGAGCGCCGGTGGCGACGATGATGTGCTTGGCGGAGAGCTGTTCCTCGCCCTTGTCGCTCTTGACGGTGAGCGAAGTCGGGCCAGTCAGCGTGCCGGTGCCCATGTGCACGGCAATCTTGTTCTTCTTCATCAGGTGCGTCACGCCCTGATTAAGCTGCTTGGCAACGCCGCGGCTGCGCTTCACCACTGCCTCAAGATCCGCCTCGATCTGGCCGGCGATCTTGAGGCCGTAATCCTTCGCATGCTGCGCGTAATGCAGGATCTCCGCCGAACGCAGCAGCGCCTTGGTCGGGATGCAGCCCCAGTTCAGGCAGATCCCACCCAGCAGTTCCCGCTCCACGATGGCGGTCTTCAGGCCCAGTTGCGCGCAGCGGATCGCCGCGACATAGCCGCCGGGGCCGCTGCCAAGAACGATGACGTCGTATTGTTCAGCCACGTGAATAGCTCCTGATTGAATAATGTCGGGCGAGCGCGCCTGCACCCGCGTGATAGCTTGAAAGCCAAATGAGCATTGTGCCGAGGCCGGCCAGACCGGCCTTCCATGGAAGCTCGCCTGCCACGGGCAGCAACAGCACCATCGGCGCGATAGCGCTGATGATGGCGGCCAGCGCGAACCGCGGGGTGCCAGCCTGGCGTCGCTGCAGCCACGCCCATGTGGGCCAGACGATCAATAGCGCTGTCAGCAAAGCAAAGGGTGCAGAGATGGCGACGCCAAACTCCAGGTCATCCATACCGATGCCGTCCCGCTGTGCCGCTGCCTCCGCCACCATGAACAGCACGGGCATGATCACCGCAGCAATCAGGCACGCGGCCAGGGGCAGGAGGATGCGGCGCACCATCAGCCATCGACCGCGCGCGGCTGACCAGCGTCGTCGATAGCGACGAAGGTGAACTTCGCCTCAGTCACCTTGAACGCGTCTTCGGTGTGCCGATGGCGGCACCAGGCCTCCACGTCGATCGTCATGCTGGTGCGCCCGACCCGGACTACCTCGCAGTAGACCGACACTTCGTCACCCATCTTGACCGGACGGTGAAACACCATGCCGTCCATTGCCACCGTCACGGCCCGGCCCTTGGCACGGCGCGCGGCGGCGAGGCCGGCGGCATTGTCCATCGTGGACAGCAACCAGCCACCAAAGATGTCGCCGTAGGAATTGGTGTCCGCCGGCATGGCGACCACCCGCACCGCAGGCTTCCGATCGTCTTTCATGCCAGGCCGCTTACGCAACCAGGCTGAGCGGCGCTTCGCAGAGTTCCTTGAACGCCTTCATCAGCGCCGCGCCGTCTGCGCCGTCGATCGCGCGGTGGTCGAAGCTGCCCGTGGCGCTCATCACAGTGGCGATCTGCAGCGCGTCCTCGACCACATAGGGCCGCTTCTCGCCCGCGCCGATTGCCATGATCATGCCCTGAGGCGGGTTGATGATCGCCTCGAACTGCTTGATGCCGTACATGCCCATATTGCTGAGCGATGCGGTGCCGCCCTGGTACTCGTCCGGCGCCAGCTTGCCTTCGCGCGCGCGGCCGGCCAGATCCTTCATCTCGGTGCTGATGGCGCTGATCGCCTTGCTGCCGGCATCCTTGACGATCGGGGTGATGAGGCCACTGGGAATGCTCACCGCCACCGACACGTCGGCGCGGGTGAAGCTCAGCAGCTTGTCGCCGGCGAACTGCACGTTGCACTTCGGCTCCGCCAGCAGCGCCTTGGCCAGCGCCTTGATCAGCATGTCGTTGACGGACAGCTTTACACCTTGAGTGGCGAGCGCGCCATTCAGCTCCCCACGCAGCTTCAGCAGCGCGTCGAGGCGGATGTCCACCGTCAGATAGATGTGCGGGACCTGCTGCTTGCTCTCCGACAGGCGACGGGCGATGGTCTTGCGCATACCGGACAGCTTGTCCTCCGTATGCGGGATGCCGAAATCCTGCGCCTGGATGGCAGGGGTCGAGGCGGCAGGAGCCTGGCTCGGCGCCGGGGCGGACGCGGGTGCCGGCGTCGCTGCCGCAGGGGCGGATGCGCTCGCCTTCGCACCGGCGAGGTCCGCCTTCACGATCCGGCCACCCGGGCCGGACCCCTTCACACCAGCCAGATCGATCCCCTCAGCCGCGGCGAGCCGCTTGGCCAGCGGAGAAGCGATCACGCGGCTGCCGCCGCTGCTGGACGGAGCCGGCGCAGGGGCCGCGGCCGTATCGGGCGACAGCGCCTTGGCATCGGTGCCGGCGAGCGCCTGCGACTGGCCGGAAGATGCACCCTTGTCGGTCTCGTCGGAAGCCGAGGCAGGCGCAGCGGTGTCTCCGGACGCCGGCTTCACGCTTGCGATATCCTCGCCCTCTTCGGCCAGGGTCGCGATGACCGTGCCGACCTTCACGCCTTCCGAACCTTCGCTGACCGCGATGTCGGCGATCACGCCTTCGTCGACGGCTTCGAACTCCATGGTGGCCTTATCGGTCTCGATCTCGGCCATGATGTCGCCACTCGACACCTTGTCGCCGACCTTCACGAGCCAGCGGGCCAGCGTGCCCTCTTCCATGGTGGGCGACAGAGCGGGCATCCGGATGGCAATGGGCATGGCGGTACGGTAAATCCCTTCAGCAAACCTTGGCCAACCCTCTGGCCAATTTGCGCGCCGCGTTCAAGCGCCGCTTGCACCTCCATGCGCTTTGGCTGAATACCGGCCTAACGAAGCAGGGAGGGGGCAGGCAGCGGACCATGCGGGTCTATCTGGTAATCATCGATGACAGCGAGGAGGCGCGCGGCGCCCTGCGCTTCGCCGCAAGGCGCGCCGCGGACACGAGTGGCGCGGTGCATCTGCTAGCGGTCGTGCCGAAGCAGGCGTTCAATGCCTTCGGCGGCGTTCAGGCGACCATCGAGGAGGAAGCCCGCGACCGGGCGGAAGTGCTCGCCTCAAGTGCGGCGGGCGAGCTGATCAGCGAGGTCGGCAAGGTCCCGCAGATCACGGTTCGGGTCGGCGATGCCAAGAGCGTGATCAACGAATATCTGGCAGACCACACGGAGGTGGCGGCGCTGGTGCTGGGTGCGGCGCGTGACGGCGGGCCGGGCCCACTCGTCACGCACTTCGCTGCGGCTGCGGGGACGCTGCCCTGCCCGATCATCATCGTACCGGGCGGCCTGTCTGATGCGGAGATCGACCGGCTGAGCTGAACAGCGCTCCTACCGGGGATCAATGATCCTCGGCTTCTTCCGCTTCTTCCTTGGTCTTGAAGCTGACGCCTTCGGGTTCCGCCGGGGGCGAGTAGATGCTGAACAGCTTCAGCGGCTCATCACCCTTGTTGATGATGTTGTGCGTGGCACCCTTGGGAATGACGATCAGGTGGTTTTCGCCCACCTTGGTTTTGCTGCCATCGATGACCGCCTGCCCTTCACCAGACACGAAGAAGGTGGTCTGGTCCGCATCGTGCGATTCCTCGCCAATATCCTCACCCGGCGGGATGTGCATCATCACGATCTGGCACTGCTCGTCCAGGTAGAGCTCCTTCTGCCAATGCGTGTTCTTGGTGACCTGAGCAATGATATCCTTGTTGAACACGGCCATGTGGCGCGCCTCCTGTTTTGGTTGAACAGGCAGGCAACCGTCAGGCGATCATCGAGGTTCCACGCTTGCACCATGTCGAAGCCGAGGCCAAACTGACGCCGATCGCTGACAAGGTGACAAGCGCATGGCAGATGCACCCGTCAAGGGACCCGCTTCCTACTTCCCGTCCATTGAGCAGAAGTACGGCCAGCCGATCAGCCACTGGCAGGATCTGGTTCGAAGCCGTTTGCCGGCAAGGCACATGGAACTGGTGACGATGCTGAAGCAAGATCATGGAATGGGCCACGGCCACGCGAATGCCGTGGTTGCCCATGTGCTTGGCTCCGCAAAAGGCCTGTAGCTACTTCCGCTTGCGACCCTGATGCCGAATGTTGGCCGGCCGCCCGCGCTTGCCCGCCGAGTGACGCCCCGCAGGGGCCTTGCGCTTCGCTTCGGGTCGACTGCCGCGCGGCTCCACAGATTGACCTTCGCTGTCGGGCAACTCGAACTTCAGCGCACCCGTCAGCGGATTAGCTTCGGCGAGCCGCAGATCCAGCAGGTCGCCGACGGCAAAGCGCGTTCCGCTGTCCTCCCCCACCAGCGCGCGTCCCGCCTCGTCATGGTGGAAGTACTCGCGCCCCAACGTGGACACCGGCACCAGGCCATCGCCGCCAAAGCCGGCAATCGTGGCGAAGAAGCCGAACTTGGCGACACCGGTGATCCGCGTGGGGAACACCTCCCCTACCCTGCCGGCCAGCCACGCGGCAACGTACCGGTCGATCGTATCGCGCTCTGCCTCCATCGCCCGCCGCTCCGTCTGGCTGATGGCATCGGTGATCCGCGTCAGGTCATCGCGGTCGCGTTCTGACAATCCGGTAGTCGGCGGCAACCCGTTGCCGGGTTTGGGCTGCTCGAACCCGAAGGCATCCACCAGCCCACGATGCACCAGCAGATCGGCGTAGCGGCGGATTGGGCTGGTGAAATGGGCGTAGGAGCCCAGCGCCAAGCCGAAGTGCCCGGCATTCGCGGGCCCGTAATAGGCCTGCGTCTGGCTACGTAGCACCGCCTCCATGACCAGCGCCTTCTCGCCCGGATCGGCGATGTCGCGGATCATGCGGTTGAACAGGCCCGGCGTGATGACCTGCCCCAAAGCCAGCTTCTGCCCGATGGTGGCGAAATAGTCCTTCAGCGCAATCAGCTTCTCGCGCGTGGGCGGCTCGTGAATGCGATAGACGACCGGGGCGACCTTGCTTTCCAGCGCCTTGGCGGCGGCCACATTGGCGGCGATCATGAATTCTTCCACCACCCGGTGCGCATCCAGCCGCTCCCGCAAGGCAACCTCGGCGATCCGCCCCTGCTCGTCCAGCATGACCCGGCGTTCGGGCAGTTCCAGCTCCAACGGATCGCGCGCGTCACGCGCAGTATTAAGCGCCCGCCACGCGTCCCACAGATGCCGCAGATGTTCGGCGGCGCTGCCGTCGTCGATGCGGGCCTGCGCATCCTCGTAAGCGATGACTTCGTGGATGCGGACCAGCCCGCGGGCGAAAAACCAATCGGAGACGCGGCCCTCGGGCGTGATGGTCAGGTGACAGACCATGGCGGCGCGCCGCTCACCCTCTTTAAGGGAGCAGACGTCGGCGCTCAGCACTTCGGGCAGCATGGGGACGACCCGGTCCGGGAAGTAGACCGAATTGCCACGCCGCCGCGCCTCCCTGTCCAACTCGCCGCCGGGCCGCACGTAGAAGGACACATCGGCAATCGCGACCACCGCCCGCCAGCCGCCGCCCTGCTCGTCCGGCAGCGGCTCGGCCCAGATCGCGTCGTCGTGGTCGCGCGCGTCCGCAGGGTCGATCGCGACGATCGGCAGGTGCGTCAAATCCTGGCGGTGCGCCTCGCTCAGCGGCAAACGCGCCGCCTGTTCGGCCTCGGCGATCGCCTCTTCGGGGAAGATGTGAGGGATGCCATGCTTGTGGATGGCAATGAGGCTGTAGGCGCGCGGCGCCAGCGGATCGCCCAGCACCTCCGTCACCTTGACGCCAGCGCGTGGCGAGCGCCCCGCAGGCTCGGCCAGCACCAGCTGCCCCTCCTCCGCGTCGCCAAGATCGGCGATCGGCGAGGAATTGCGAATGCGCTTGTCGACGGGAGCCAGCCATGGCTTGCCGCCGCCATCCAATTCCACGACGCCCAGCACCGCCTCGTGCCGGTTTGGCAGCACCTTCATGGGGTGAGCGATCCAGCCCTTGCCCGTCTCTTCCGTCCGGGCGAGCACGCGATCGCCAACACCTAGAGCGGAGCCCTTCTTTTTCTCCTGCAGGCGCAGGCGGGGAGGCGGGGTGGCATCGTCCGGCTGCCAGCTGTCGGGAATGGCGATGGCTTCCCCGTCCTCTATCGTAACCACACGCAGTACGGTCACCTTCGGCACGCCGCCCATGCGATGGTAAGCGGTCTTGCCACCGTCGATCAGACCCTCCTCCGCCATGTCGCGCAACAGGTGCTTCAGCGCGATCCGCTCCTGCCCCTTCAGGCCAAAGGCACGGGCAATGTCACGCTTGCCGGCGGTGGTATCGCTGCTGGCGATGAAATCGAGGATTTGCTGACGCGAGGGCAGCGCCGTGTTCTTGTATGGGGGCATGGTCGACACCAGTATGGCCCCTCCGCCAACGCCCCGCAAGCAAGGTACAGCTTGCATTGCTGCTGGCCATAACTATTTGCTGCACTGCACAATAGAGCGTGTCCGATGATCCATTCCAATCCATCCACCCGGCCCATGCTGGTCATACTGGCACTGGCAACCGGCGCTTTCGCCATCGGCACGGCGGAGTTTGCCGCCATGAGCCTGGTGCCGTTCTTCGCCCGCGATCTGGGCCTGACCGAGCCTCAGGCTGGTCATGCGATCAGCGCCTATGCTCTGGGCGTTGTGGTGGGTGCGCCGATCATTGCCGCCCTAGCGGCGCGGATCGGCCGGCGGCAGCTGCTGATGGGGCTGATGGCGCTGTTCGCGGTCGGCAACGGCCTGTCTGCCCTTGCCGGCAGTTATGGTCTCCTGCTGCTTACGCGCTTCATAGCCGGCCTGCCGCATGGCGCCTATTTCGGGATCGCCGCTCTGGTCGCGGCGTCACAGGTCGCGCCGGAGCGGCGGGCACAGTCGATCGCCTGGGTCATGACCGGGCTGACCGTCGCCACGGTGATCGGTGTCCCGGTGGCCAATGCGCTAGGTCAGGCGCTCGGCTGGCGCAGCGGTTTCGCAATCGTAGCAGCGCTGGCGATCCTGACAGTCGTGCTGGTCGCGCTTTATGCGCCGGAACAGCCGGCCGATCGTAACGCCAGCCCGATGCGGGAGCTTGGCGCATTCCGCCGACCCCAGGTGGTGCTGACGCTGCTGGTCGGCGCGGTCGGCTTCGGCGGCCTGTTCTGCGTCTACACCTACGTCGCTTCCACCCTGATCGAGGTGACGCGCGTTCCGGAAGCGACCGTGCCGCTGGTGTTGGCGATCTTCGGTGCCGGCATGACGGCCGGCAACTTGTTCTGGGCATGGCTGGCAGACAGGATCGGAACCCGGTCTGCATTGATTGCACTGGTGGTCAGTGCCGGCGCCTGCGCGCTCTTTCCAATCGCGGCCGGTAATCTGTGGGCGCTGCTTCCGGTCGTCACGCTGATCGGCTTTACCGGTGGCTGGGGCACCGTGCTGCAGGCCAGGTTGATGAGCGTTGCGGGCGAGGCGCAGGCACTGGCCGCGGCGGCGCATCACAGCGCCTTCAACTTCGCCAATGCGCTGGGCCCGTGGCTGGGCGGGCTGGCGATCGCTGCCGGCTGGGGCCTGCCGTCGATCGGCTGGATCGGCACGGTCCTGTCGTTGGCCGGGCTCGCATTGCTGCTGTTGACGCTGTCCCTCCACCGCCAGCAACGGATGTTGACGAGACCCGCCTGACCATCACCAAGCTTGCCCCGGATGAAATTCTTAGCCATGGCTAAGACATGGATTTCAACGTAACGTCCGGCTGGCGCAAGCAGGGCAGCGTATCGCTGCCTGAAGTCTTCCGGACCGTCGCCGTCCCTGCGGGCGCAAGCCCACTACGCAAGATGCTGGCTTTTGCGGGACCGGGTTTCCTCGTTTCCGTGGGCTACATGGATCCGGGGAATTGGGCGACCGACCTCGCCGGCGGTTCGGCATTCGGCTACACGCTGCTGTCGGTCATCCTGCTGTCCAACATCATGGCGATCATCCTGCAGGCCCTTGCCGCACGGTTGGGCATCGCGACGGGGCGCGATCTCGCTTCCGCCTGCCGTGACGCCTATTCCAAGCCAGTCGCGCTATCCCTGTGGGTGCTGTGCGAGATCGCCATCGTCGCCTGCGACCTTGCGGAGGTGATCGGGACCGCCATCGCGCTGAACCTGCTGTTCGGCCTGCCGCTGGTGGCAGGCGTGTGCATTACCGCGCTGGATGTGCTGGTCATCCTGGCCTTGCAGAAACGCGGCTTTCGCCGGCTGGAGGCGTTTGTCGTCAGCCTGCTGGTGGTGATCGCCGCATGCTTCGCGTTCGAGCTGCTGGTCAGCCGTCCCGAGCCTACCGCAGTGCTGGCCGGCTTCGTACCGCGATCAGAGGTGCTGACCAACCCGGCGATGTTGTACATCGCCATCGGCATCCTCGGCGCGACCGTCATGCCGCACAATCTGTATCTTCATTCCGCGGCCGTGCAGACGCGCGCCTTTGAGCAGACGCCGGATGGGCGGCGCGATGCGGCGAAATGGGCAACCATCGACAGCACGGTAGCTCTGATGCTGGCACTGTTCGTGAACGCCGCGATCCTGATCTTGGCAGCGGCGGCCTTCCACACCACGGGGCAGACGGAGGTGGCGGAGATCCAGGACGCGTACCGACTGCTTGCCCCGACCTTGGGGATCGGCCTTGCCTCCACCCTGTTCGCCGTCGCCCTGCTGGCGAGCGGGCAGAACTCCACCGTGACGGCCACGCTGGCTGGGCAGGTGGTAATGGAAGGTTTCCTGAACCTGCGCCTGCCCGCCTGGGCGCGCCGCCTGATCACGCGCGGGCTGGCGATCATACCGGCGGGCATCGTGGCCGCGCTTTATGGCGAGAGCGGCACTGCGCAATTGCTGGTGCTGAGCCAGGTCATCCTGTCCATGCAGCTGCCATTCGCGGTGGTGCCGCTGGTCGCCTTCACCTCCGACAAGGTGAAGATGCGGGAACTGACCAGTCCCGTCTGGCTGCGGATCGCCGCCTGGACGATCGCGGCCATCATCATCGCACTGAACGGCAAGCTGCTGCTGGATACGCTGGCCGGCTGAGCCGCCGGCCAGCGCACGCTCAATAAGCGCGCGCCACCAGTATCCGCTCCACCGCCGGTTCGCCGGTGAACAGGCAGGCGCCATCAGCCGGCGCCGCATCGCGTGGCACGTTGCGGAAGGTCAGCTTCAGCGCCTTCAGCCGCTCCACCACCGCGTCCAGCGCGGCGCCGGTCGGCCTGGACCATTGCACTTCCGCCCAGCCGGGATTGCGCCGCCCGTCAGCGAAGAAGGCGGCGAGCCCATCGAAGTTCACGATCGTTCGGTCGATCTCGGCATCACGGCGAGCGGTCGCCTCGTCCAGCAGGGTGCGCTGGATGTCGAGCAGGATGTCGGGCAGCGATCCCGTCGCATCTTCCCGCATCGGACTGGCGAAGTCGGGTTTGCCGGCGGCGTTCCATAGGCGGTCTCGCCGCAATAGGCTGACCCGACCGTTCTCCATGTCGCGCGGACCGACCTCAATGATGATAGGAGCGCCGCGGCGTACCCAGTCCCACCGCTTCGTCGCGGCCTTGCCAGGGCGGCTGTCGAGCAGCACGCGCACCTTCTCGTGCCAGGCCCATTCCAGCGCGGCAGTGTTCTTCAGCAGATCGCAATATTCCAGCAGAGCGCCATCCCCCTCGTCACCGCGCAGCATGGGCAGGATCACCACCTGCCATGGCGCGATCTGCGGCGGCACCCGCAGGCCATCATCGTCACCATGGGTCATGATCAGCCCGCCGATCATGCGCGTCGACATGCCCCAGCTGACCGTATGCGCCAGCTGCTGCGCTCCTTCGCGATCCTGGTAGCGAATGCCCGCAGCCTCCGCGAAGCTGGTGCCGAGGTAATGCGAGGTGCCGGCCTGCAGCGCCTTGCCATCCTGCATCATCGCCTCGATCGACCAGGTCTCCACGGCGCCGGGAAAGCGCTCGTTCTCCGGCTTCTCGCCCGCAATCACCGGGATGGCGCACTGGTCTTCCGCGAAGGCGCGATACATTTCCAGCGCGCGCATCGTCTCCACCCGGGCGTCATCCGGAGTGTCGTGGGCGGTATGCCCCTCCTGCCAGAGGAACTCGCTGGTGCGCAGGAACATGCGGGTCCGCATTTCCCACCGGACCACGTTCGCCCATTGATTGATCTTGAGCGGCAGGTCGCGCCAGCTCTGCACCCAGCGGGCCATGGCGTCGCCGATGATCGTCTCGCTGGTCGGCCGCACGATCAGCGGCTCCTCCAGCTTGGCCTCCGGGTCGGGGACCAGCCCGCCTTTGCCGTCGGCGATCAGACGGTGGTGCGTGACGACCGCCATCTCCTTGGCGAAACCTTCCACATGCTCTGCTTCCCGCGTGAAGTTGGCCAGCGGGATGAACAGGGGGAAGTAGGCATTGTCGACTCCCGCATCCTTGATCCGGGCGTCCAGCAGTCGCTGCATCCGTTCCCAGATGCCGTAACCCCAAGGCTTAATGACCATGCAACCGCGCACACCGGATTCCTCCGCGAGGTCGGCGGCGGACACAACCTCCTGGTACCAGGCGGCGAAATCGTCGGCCCGGCGGGTGGACAGGGCGTGGCGGATGGCGGACATGGCGGACCTTCGCGGCTTGACGTGTATGTGGGCGGGCGCCTTGCCCGCCCCTGGCCGCGCTGTCGAGGGGGCTCTTACTTCCCCAGTTCGTCCAGCTTCTTCTGCATGGCTTCCATCTGCGCCTTCAGCACATCAAGCTCGGTCTTCTCGGCCGGGGTCGCTGTAGGAACAGGTGCGCCCGCGTCACGCCCGGTGCGCGCGGCCGGCATGAACGCCTCCGCCGCGGCCTGGAACATCGCCATGTTGGTCTCTGCCAGCTTGCTGAACGCGTCCGAGCCCGGCGCCGCGCTCCACGTGTCCTGCAACTTGCGCTGGTTCTGACGGAAATTGTCCATCGCCGCCTCAAGGTAAGGAGGCATCAGTGACTGCATCGAGTTGCCGTACATGGAGATCAGCTGGCGCAGAAAGCTGATCGGCAGCATCTGCTCGCCCTGGGACTCTTCCTCCATGATGATCTGGGTCAGGATCGAATGGGTGATGTCACCGCCGGTCTTGGCGTCGAGTACCCGAAAATCCAGGCCCTCCCGCGTCATGCGCGAAAGATCGTCCAGCGTTATGTAGCTGGATGTGCTGGTATTATAGAGCCGCCGGTTGGCGTACTTCTTGATGACGATCGGATCGGCCTTCGCACCTGCTCCGCCCGCGTCTTCTGCTGCCATGCGGCAATCCTCTCTGAAACCGACCATGTTGCACTTAGCACCTGCAACATGGCAGGCGCAACATCTTGCTCACACGCCGGTGGTCGTGCGTGCCAGTCTGGGACCTAGCAAGGTGAGGAGTTCATATTGGCTGAGCCCCGTCGTCGCGGCGGCCGTCGGCAGGTCGTACGGTACGTCGAGCCAGTCTCCCGGACCGCAATCGGGCGCGGCGGACAGGTCAACGATGACCATGTCCATCGACACTCTTCCTAGGAGTGGCAGGACAACCCCCTCGCATTCCAGCGCCCCCTTGCCGCCCCAAGCGCGCAGGAAGCCGTCCGCATAGCCCAGCGCCACCGTGCCGACCCGCATCGGCGCGACCGCCGTGAATATTCCGTTATACCCAACCCGGTCACCGGCATCGATCTGTCGCACCTGCAATATCCGGCACTGCGGAAAAGCGGTCTGCCTGATCGTTCCCGCCAACTCCGGCCGTGGAATGCCACCGTAAAGCGCCAAGCCGGGCCGGGTCACGTCGAACGCGAACTCGCGGCCCAATGCTATGCCGGCGCTGTTCGCCAACGCCCGGCGTGCCGTCGAAAATTGCGAGCCGATGGACCTGAAAGACGCCAACTGCTGACGATTCTGGAGATCGTCCTCATCTGCGGACGCCAGATGCGAATGCAGCACCTGCACATTCAACCTGACGATGTCCTGTTCGGAGAGTTGCGGCAGCGGCAGCCCCAGCCGGTTCATGCCGGTATCAACCATCAGGTCGCAGGGACCCCCACCTGCGGCATGCCACAACCCAGCCTGCTCCACACTGTTGATCACCGGTCTGACGCCGACCGCGCGGGCGAAGGTCGCATCCTCCGCTGTCACCGGGCCATGCAGCACGGCCACCTGTTCGGGGGGCACATGCGCGAGCACTGCCGGCACCTCCAGCCAGTGGGCGACGAAGAAATCGCGCACGCCGGCATCGCGCAGCACCGGCACAACCTGCGCCACACCCAGGCCATAGGCATCCGCCTTGACCGCCGCACCAGCGGACGCACCGCCGGATAATGCATCAAGTGCCCGCCAATTCGCGGCGAGCGCGCCAGCGTCGATGCGCAGGCGCAAGGGTGGCGGGGGCGGCTGCACGATGCTGTCAGTCAACCTCGACAAAGTCCCGGGGCGGCCCTTTGGGCAGGCCAGACCATGCGACGACGAAGGCCACTACCAGGAGGATAAAGGTGTACCATAATCCCGCCAGCAGATCGCCGGTCCGCGCCACGATGTAGGCGGAGATGAGCGGCAGGAAGCCACCGAAATAGCCGGCGCCAATGTGATAGGGAATCGACATGGAAGAATAGCGGATCCGCGCCGGGAACATCTCTGTAAGCAGGGCGGCGACCGGGCCGAAGGTCGCCCCGGTCAGCGCGCCGAGGACGAACACGATCAACACAATTCCAACCATGTTCGCCGGCGGCGGCACCTGATCCGGCCCGATGAAGCCGCGCGCCGTCAGTTCACGCTCCACCAGCGGCAGGTTGCCGGTGGCGGCGAGTGATATGCTCTCATCGCCGAAGCGGATGGCGAGCGCACCCGCAGGCTCGGCATCGTAGGGGATGCCCCGGTCCGTCAGGCTGGCCATCAGTCTGGCGCATTCGGCAGCCTGCTGGCTGGCCAGCGGGTCGTACTCGCAGCCCGGCCCGGCCAGCGTTACCGGATGATCTCGCTGCGCCCTCGCCAGCTCCGGATTGGCGAGCGCGGCCAATCCCCAGAACAATGGGAACAGCAGCACGATCGCCGCGACATAGCCCCACAGGATCGGCTTACGCCGGCCTATCCGGTCGGACAGGCGCCCAAACCAGACCAGCGTGCCAACGGACGCCAGCGCACCGATGCCGACCAGCACCTCCGCCACATTATCGGTCACGCGCATCGGCCCTTTCAGGAATGACAGGGACGCGAACACGGCGGTGTAGAAGGTGATGGTCAGCCCACAGGTGACGCCGAACAGCGCGACCAGGATGCGCCGCTTGTTGCCAGGATAGGTGAAGCTTTCGACAAACGGGTTAGCGCTGGTGCGTCCCTCCGCCTTCATTGCGCGAAACACCGGGCTCTCGTTCAGCTTCAGGCGCATCCACAGCGAGATCGCGAGCAGCGCGATCGATAGCCAGAACGGCACGCGCCAGCCCCATGAGGCGAAGGCATCGGCGGGGATCAGCGCACGACAGGCGAGCACCACTGCGACGCTCAGCACGAAGCCGGCGACCACGCTGGCCTGGATGAATCCCGTATAGAAGCCGCGCTTTTCCGGCGGGGAATGTTCCGCCACGTAGGTCGCCGCTCCACCATACTCGCCGCCGAGCGCCAAGCCCTGCGCAATCCGCAGCAGGATGATGATCACCGGCGCGGCAAGGCCGATCGTCTCCTCCGACGGGATCAGACCGACGCCCGCCGTGGCGATGCCCATCAGCACCACCGTCACCAGGAAGGTGTACTTGCGACCAAGCCGATCGCCCCAATACCCGAACAGCACTGCGCCCAGGGGCCGGAACCCGAAGCCGATGGCAAAGCCAGCCCAGGTCAGGAGAAGGGACAGGGTGGCATTGTCACTGGGAAAGAATGCCGCCGCGATGAAAGGCGCCAGCGTACCGTAGATAAAGAAGTCGTACCATTCGAACAGCGTACCGGCGGAGGACGCAGCAATGACCAGCCGGATTTCACCGGCATCGGGCTCCTGCGTGCCGACTTCCCTGTCCATGCTGCCGATCGCTCCTGTCCGCGGGTGGTTAGGCCGGGAACGGCGCGGGGAAAAGAGCAGCCATGGCCGCTTGCCACGGCAGCAGGATGGCGCCGTGGCGAGCCGGATAGTCGCGCGCAGGCTCCAGCAATTCGAGCCCGGGCCAGTCAGGCAGCGTACGCTCTCCAGCCAGCCAGGCGGCAATCGCGTCCAGTGCAGACCCGATCTCCGCCGCATCGCGCCCGACGATACTGCGTCCGAACAACGCTGCCGCCGCCTGCCCGATGGCGCAGGCCCGGACCTGCATGCCGAAGTCGGTTACCCGACCAGCTCCGTCCTGACGGAGGCCGAGCGCGATGGTGCTGCCGCAGGTGGGCGAGCGTGCCTCGCCTACCGCAACCGCGTCCGGCAGAAGCGGCCATCTGGCGAGTTCCATAGCCAGCCCAAGCACCTGCGGCGTGTACAATTTCGCCGTGCTCATCGTGCGGGCTCTTCCACGGTATCCAGCAGGGCGCGCTGCTCACAGATCAGGTTCACCATCCAGTCGGCGCTGGCGTTGACAAGAGGATAGGTCCGGGCCTCCGTCAACCAGAGCGGGCGCCCGCCCGCGCCCCAGATCGTGTCGTATCCAAGCACCAGCATGGAAAAGGCCATGATGACGATCACGAACCCCTTCAGCGCGCCGAACCCAAGGCCGAGCACGCGATCGAACGGTCCCAGAATGGACTTGCGGGAGGTCTGCCCTGCTTGCGTCGCAATGACGCGCAGGCTCAGATACGGGATCAGCAGCAGCAGCGCGAACGCCAGAACGGCTGCGCCGGAGGCGCTGCCGACAGGTTCCACCAGCCATTGGGTCAGGTCCGTATGGAACCAGCGAATGGCGACGATCGCCACCACCCACGCGGCCAGCGACAACGCCTCCTGCACGAAGCCGCGCGTGAGACCGCCGATCGCGGCAAGGCCGACCACCAGCAGCGCGAAGATGTCGAAACCGGTCATTCGCCGTGACTATTGCCCGCCCATGATCCGGTCAACGAGGTTGGGCAGGCTGGCGAGATGGCGGTTATGCAGGCCGATGCCGCTCTTCGCCGTGTCGATGGGGCCATTCCCTTGATCGAAGCCCAGCTTGGCCGCCTCGCGCAGGCGCAGGGCTGCATGCGCGACCGGGCGGACCTCTCCCGATAGCGAGACCTCGCCGAACCAGATCGCGCGCAAGGGCAGCGGCTTGTCGGCAAGTGCGCTTACCAGAGCAGCGGCGACCGCCAGATCGGCTGCGGGGTCGGACAGGCGATACCCGCCCGCTACGTTGAGGTAGACCTCCGCGCTGGAGAAGTTCAGCCCGCAGCGCGCCTCCAGCACGGCGAGCAGCATGGCAAGCCGTCCGCTGTCCCAGCCGACCACGGCACGGCGCGGGGTGGCACCCGATTGCAGGCGGACGATCAACGCCTGTACCTCCACCAGCACGGGCCGGGTGCCCTCCATCGCCGGGAAGACAGAAGTGCCGGCGACCGGATCCTCGCGACCGGACAGGAACAGGGTGGAAGGATTGGCGACCTCCTCCAGGCCTTCGCTCTCCATGGCGAAGACGCCAATCTCATCCACGGCGCCGAAACGGTTCTTGAGGCTGCGCAGGATGCGGTACTGGTGACTGCGCTCCCCCTCGAAGCTCATCACCACGTCCACCATGTGCTCCAGCACGCGTGGTCCGGCGATGGTGCCGTCCTTGGTCACATGACCGACCAGTACCAGCGCCACGCCGTTTTCCTTGGCATAACGGATCAGCTCGAAAGCGGAGGCGCGCACTTGGCTGACGGTACCCGGCGCGCCCTCGATGGTGTCGGAATGCATCGTCTGAATGGAATCGACGATCAGCAAGGCTGGGGCCTCCCCGCCGCCCAGCGTTGTCAGTATGTCACGAACATTGGTAGCCGCAGCCAGCCGCAACGGCGCATCCGCAAGCCCCAGGCGTGCGGCGCGCAGGCGCACCTGCCCGGTCGCTTCCTCGCCGCTGATATACACGGCGGACGCACCCGACTTCGCTACGCTGGCGGCGGCCTGCAGCAGAAGCGTGGATTTGCCGATCCCCGGCTCGCCACCCATCAGGATGGCGGAGCCCGGCACGATGCCGCCGCCCAGTGCCCGATCGAACTCCGCAAGGCCCGTGGTCCGGCGGGCGAGCGGGACCGTAGGCGCATCTAGCGTCTCGAAAGTGATCGCCCGGCCGCCGGCCGACAGGTCATGCTTGACGGAAAAGACGGTGGCCGGCGCATCCTCCACCAGCGTGTTCCACTGCGAACAATCCACGCACTGGCCCTGCCAACGCGAATGCACGCTGCCACATTCCGTGCAGATGTAGCGCCGCTTTGCCTTTACCATGGCCCGGCGCTAATCGGAACGGACACGGAACACAAGCTCACCCGGTGAAGGCGTCCTTCAGCCGGTCGAAGAAGCCGCGGCTTTCCGGACATTCCTCGCCCGTCTCCGTCTCCTGGAACTCGCGCAGCAACTCTCTCTGCCGTGCAGAAAGTCGGGTCGGTGTCTCCACCATGATCTCCGTCACCAGATCGCCGCGGCCACGACCCTGCAGCACCGGCATCCCGGCGCCACGTTTGCGCAGCTGCTTGCCCGACTGGATGCCGGCCGGAATGGTAATGACGTGGGTCTCGCCATCCAGTCCGGGAATCTCGATCTCTCCACCAAGTGCGGCCGTGGTGAAGCTGACAGGAACTCGGCTGAACAGCGCAGTCCCTTCGCGCTGGAACACCGGGTGCGCCTTCACGTGGATGAAAATGTAGAGGTCGCCTGGCGGTGCGCCCATCGGCCCGGCCTCCCCCTTCCCGGTCAGGCGGATGCGGGTACCGCTGTCCACACCCGGCGGGATGTCGACCTGCAACTCCTGCACCTTGTCGATCCGCCCCTCGCCACGGCAGGCGCGGCACGGCTTCTCGATGACCTCACCCCGACCATGGCAGGTGGGGCACGGCCGTTCGATCACGAACAGGCCCTGCTGCGCGCGAACCTTGCCGTGGCCGTGGCAGGTGGGGCAGCCCCGGCGCGAGGTTCCGGGTTCCGCCCCGGTGCCGTCGCATATGTCGCAGCCGACCGACACCTCCACCTTGATCTCGGTGGACTTGCCGTGAAACGCGTCTTCCAGCCCGATCTCCAGATCGTACCGCAGGTCCGCGCCACGCCGTGCACGCGTACCTCGCCCGCCGCCACCGCCAAAGGCGCTGCCGAAGATCGTTTCGAAGATGTCGCCGATATCGCCAAAATCCTGCCCGCCACGACCCTGTCCGCCCCCGCTTTGCGTGAAGGCGGCATGGCCGTACCGGTCGTAGGCAGCCCGCTTCTGCGGGTCCTTCAGGCAATCATAGGCGACGCTGATCGCCTTGAACCGCGCCTCGCACTCCTGATCCCCCGGATTGCGGTCCGGGTGATACTTCATGGCGAGCTTGCGATAGGCCGACTTGATCGTCGCCCCATCCGCGTCGCGGCTCACCTCGAGTAGCTGGTAAAAATCAATTTCCATGGTGGACATGTCCAAACCCCCAACCTTCGCCGCCGCCGGTCCTTGTCGTCCCGGCAGCGGCTGCGGTTTCCATCGTCAGGACAATCAGGCCTTCTTGTCGTCCTCGACCTCGGAGAACTCGGCCTCAACGACCTCTTCCCCACCGTCCTGCGTCTGGTCGGCAGAGCCGGCGGCACCGACCGAAGCGGCCTGCTCCTGCTCGTAGATCGCTTGCCCCAGCTTCATCGCCACCTGCGCAAGCGCCTCGGTCTTGGTGCGGATGGCGGCGGCATCGTCGCCTTCCAGCGCGGTCTTCACCTCGGCGAGTGCCGCCTCGATCTCGGACTTGACGCTCGCATCCACCTTGTCGCCATGGTCGTCCAACTGCTTCTGCGTGGAATGAACCAGGCTGTCGGCCATGTTGCGGGCCTCAGCGCTCTCACGGCGCTTCTTGTCCTCGTCGGCGAACTTCTCGGCATCTCGCACCATCTGCTCGATGTCGTTGTCACTGAGCCCGCCGCTCGCCTGGATGCGGATCTGCTGCTCCTTGCCGGTGCCCTTGTCCTTGGCCGACACGTTCACGATGCCGTTGGCGTCGATATCGAACGTCACCTCGATCTGCGGCACGCCGCGCGGCGCGGGCGGGATGCCGACCAGGTCGAACTGGCCCAGCATCTTGTTGTCGGTCGCCATCTCGCGTTCGCCCTGGAACACGCGGATGGTCACCGCCTGCTGGTTGTCGTCCGCGGTGGAATAGACCTGCGACTTGCGCGTCGGGATAGTGGTGTTGCGGTCGATCATCTTGGTCATGATGCCGCCCAGCGTCTCGATGCCCAGGCTCAGCGGGGTGACGTCGAGCAGCAGCACGTCCTTGACGTCGCCCTGCAGCACGCCCGCCTGGATCGCGGCACCCATGGCGACGACCTCGTCCGGGTTGACGCCGGTGTGCGGCTTCTTGCCGAAGAACTGCTCCACGACTTCGCGCACCTTGGGCATGCGGGTCATGCCGCCGACCAGGATCACCTCGTCGATGCCGCCCTTGTCCAGGCCCGCATCGGCCAACGCCTTCTTGCACGGCTCCAGGGTGCGCTGGATCAGCCCATCCACCAGCTGTTCCAGCTTGGCGCGGCTGATCGTCTCCACCAGGTGCAGCGGGGTGGACGAACCACCTTCCATGCGCGCGGTGATGAAGGGCAGGTTGACCTCGGTCTGCTGGCTGGACGACAGCTCGATCTTGGCCTTCTCGGCGGCTTCCTTCAGCCGCTGCAGC
This sequence comes from Croceibacterium sp. TMG7-5b_MA50, assembly GCF_039830145.1. Lineage (NCBI taxonomy): Bacteria > Pseudomonadati > Pseudomonadota > Alphaproteobacteria > Sphingomonadales > Erythrobacteraceae > Croceibacterium > Croceibacterium sp. TMG7-5b_MA50. The sequence continues at coordinate 974,293 of NZ_CP156082.1, forward strand.
GCCAGCTTGTCCTTGCGGAGATCCATGTTCTCCTTCTGCTGGAACTGGTCGGCCAGGTACTCGACCAGTGCGGTGTCGAAATCCTCGCCGCCCAGGAAGGTGTCGCCATTGGTGCTCTTCACCTCGAACACGCCGTCGCCGATTTCCAGCACGGAGATGTCGAAGGTGCCGCCGCCAAGGTCATAAACGGCGATGGTCTTGCCGTCATTCTTCTCCATGCCATACGCCAACGCCGCCGCGGTCGGCTCGTTGATGATGCGCAGCACCTCGAGCCCCGCGATCTGGCCGGCATCCTTGGTCGCCTGGCGCTGCGCGTCGTTGAAGTAGGCCGGCACAGTGATGACCGCCTGCGTCACCGTCTCGCCCAGATAGGCTTCGGCGGTTTCCTTCATCTTCTGCAGGATGAAGGCGCTGATCTGGCTGGGGCTGTATTCGGTTCCGCCCGCTTCCACCCAGGCGTCGCCGTTCTTGCCACGCACGATGTCGTAGGGGACGAGGCCCATGTCCTTCTGGGTCAGCGGATCTTCGAACCGGCGGCCGATCAGCCGCTTGATCGCGAACAGAGTATTGTCAGGATTGGTCACCGCCTGCCGCTTGGCAGGCTGCCCGATCAGGCGCTCGCCATCGCGGGTGAAGGCGGTGATGGAAGGCGTGGTACGCGCACCTTCGGAATTCTCGACGACCTTGGGCTTGCCCCCGTCCATGACGGCCACACACGAGTTGGTGGTGCCGAGGTCGATACCGATCACTTTGGCCATGGTTTACCCCATTTCCCTTCTTTGGTTGGACGCCGCGCTGCTGGTTCCCCGATGGGGTGGCAGAACCGGTCGGCGGCTCGGATAGCGCGGGCGATATAAGGCGCTGTCGCCTTGGCACAAGAGCGGCACGCCGCTATGCCGCGGGGCATCGAACCCGGAGAAATCGCGTGCCCACCCTTGCCTTGCGTCGCCTGTGCGTGTCCCTTCTCCTGGCCGGCGCGGCGATGTTGCCTGCGGCATGCAGCCAGCAGGAACCCGCTGCGGAGCCGACCGAGGCTGCCGCGCCCGAAGCACCCAGCGGTATCGCGGTCACTGAAGGCCGCCTCGTGCTGCCTCCGGTCGGCGGCAATCCCGGCGCGATCTACTTCACGATCGTGAACGGCGGCGACGCCGACGTGCAGATCGCCGCCGCCAACGTCACCGGCGCCGGGATGGCCATGCTGCACACCACCCGAACCGAAGGCGGCACCACCAGCATGGCGCACCTGACGCAGGTGCCGGTGGCGGCCGGCGAAACCGTCAGCTTCGCGCCCGGCGGCATGCATGTGATGGTTAGCGATCTCGGCCCGGGGCTGACAGTGGGCAGCCAGGCGGAGGTAACACTCACCTTCGCCGACGGGGACAAGGTCAGCTTCCCGGCCGAGGTGCGCGCCGCCGGAGACGCAACCTGAACCCGGATGCCTGCGCCTGTCCGCCGGGCGGCGAGCGGCCGCTGACCCTAGGCGAGATCGCGCTGGCACGGTCGGTATTCGGATCGGCGATCGACTACGCGCCCGTCACGATCAGGCGGCGCAAGTTCTTCCCCTTCCAGCCTCGCAACGTTGCGATGGCGCCGTGCGGGCATATCCACTTCCACCCCTCCGCTTCCGCCTATTGCGACGACTTCGCCGCTGCTTCCCTGACACGGCAGGGATTGTTCATCCACGAGATGACGCATGTCTGGCAGACTCAGCGATTGGGGCGGTATTACCTCCCGCTGCGCCGTCATCCGCTATGCCGTTATGATTACAGCTTGAAGCCGGGTTGGCAGCTTGGTCGCTATGGGATTGAGCAGCAGGCTGAGATCGTGCGGCACGCTTTCCTGTTGCGACAGGGCGTCGCGCTTCCCGGGGTGGCGGACGCCGCCGTCTATGACCGGCTGGTCTGCTTCACCGCCAGATAGCGAAACGGCCGCGCTCCGGGGTGAAACGCGGCCATTTCGCCAGTCGGTACGTCCGTGTCAGCGCGGGCGAACGGGGTAGCCTTGCGTGCCATAGCAATCGTCGTCCAACCGGCCGCGGCTGTCATAGCCGTTGCAGCGGTCATCCTTGTCGACGAAATAGCCGGCGGCACCACCTGCCGCGGCGCCCACCGCTGCACCCGTCAGCACGTCGCCACCCGTGACGGCGCCGATCGCCGCACCTGCCACGGCTCCCAGACCCGCGCCTTCGGCTGCATAATTCTCGGCACATGCGCCGAGTGAGAGGGTGGAAAGGGCCAAGGCCGTCGCAAACAGCGGATTAGTTCTCATTGTATCGCTCCTGTGTTCCCCGAAACACAGGAAATACACCTCGGCTGCGGCTAAGTTCCTGCCGGCAAGCGCCTGCCAAGGTCGCTTGATCGCGACCGGCGGCGCGCACCAGATGGTGCGCACCGCCGGCTGGACGCATTATTCCTCGTCGTTGCGATCGATCAGCGCCCCACCGACGGCACCGGCGGCACCGCCCACGGCAGCACCAGTTCCGACATCGCCACCGGTCACCGCACCGATGCCGGCGCCGGCTGCCGCGCCAGCCAAGCCGCCTTCTGCCGCATAATTGTTGGCGCAGGCGCCCAGCGAAAGAGCCGCGGCGGAAACGACAGAGGCAAGCAGAACGCGATTAATCATGATGATCTCCGAAGGGTTTGGTTTCGCCAACCCTACGAAGACACCGGTGACAGGTTCCCGCCAGCAACTCAGTCGGGCTTGCGGGCGACACCCACCATGGCAGGCCGCAGCAAGCGATCACGGATCATGTAACCCGCCTGCATCTCCTGCACCACGGTCCCGGGTTCGACGTCCGCGCTCGGCACTTCCAGCATCGCCTGGTGCTGGTTGGGATCAAGCGGCAGCCCCACCGCCGCGATGCGGGTGATGCCGTGCTGGGTGAACACCTTATCGAGTTCGCGCTGCGTCGCCTCGATGCCGGCTACCAGGCCCTTGAACTTGTCGTCGGCCCGCAGCTCGGCAGGCACTGCATCGATCGCCCGCGTCAGGTTATCGCCAACCGACAGGATATCCCGTGCAAAGCCTGTGGCGGCATAGGCGCGCGCATCCGCCATGTCCTTCTCCAGCCGCCGGCGCACATTCTGCGTTTCCGCGCGGGCATAGAGCACGTCCTGCCGCGCAGCGGCCAGTTCTTCGCGCAGCGCCGCCAGCTCACCGGACGTATCCTGCCCCTCATCGGCGGCGGCGTCCAGCTCGGGGGCCTGATCCTGCGTCTCGTCCATGTTGTTCATTGCAATCCCGTCAACCTATCCGTCTGCCCAGAGAGCGGGCGGTAAAATCCACCATGGGCACAACCCTGGCGTAATTCAACCGCGTGGGGCCGATCACGCCCAGCACGCCGACCACCCTTCCTTCCCGGTCGCGATAAGGCGCCGCGATTACGCTGGAGCCCGACAGCGCGAACAGCCGGTTCTCGCTGCCGATGAAGATACGGGTCGATTCCGCCTCCCGCGCGCTGTCGAGAAGGTCGGCCACCGACTGCTTGCTCTCCAGATCGTCCAATAGCGATCGCACCCGCTCAATATCGCCGAGCGCTGTTTCATCCAGCAGGTTAGCCTGCCCGCGCACGATCAGCACCGGCCTGCGCGCCGCATCCTGGCTCCACACCGCCAGTCCCCGGCCGACCAGATCGGCCGCAGCACTGTCCAGCGCGGACCGGCCGCTCGCGATCTCCGCCTGCATGGCTCCGGATGCTTCGGCCAGCGTGCGGCCCGCCAGCCGGGCGGAGATGTAATTGGACGCCTGCTGCAGCGCCATGACGGACGCGCCATCCTCCAGCTCCATGATGCGGTTCTCGACCGTGCCGTCCAGGCCGACCAGCACAGCCAGCGCGCGCCCGGCGTCCAGCGGGACAAGACTCATCTGGGCAAGGCGCGGCTCCCGCCGGGGCACCAGCACCATGCCTGCAGCACCGGAGATGTCGGACAGGATCGCACTTGTGGCCTCGAGCGCCGCTTCGACCGGGCCCGCTCCCGACAGCCGCTGCTCGATCGCGGCGCGTTCCTCCCGCGTCGGTTCGGCGACCTGCATCATGCCGTCCACGAACAGGCGCAGACCCTGCTCCGTCGGCATGCGCCCGGCGCTGGTATGCGGCGCCGCCAGCAGCCCTGCCCGCTCCAGTTCTGCGAGCACGGATCGGATGGAGGCTGGTGACAGGTTTATACCCTGCCCCTGCGCCAGCGTCTTCGAGCCCATGGGAATGCCGCTGCTGAGATAGCCTTCCACGACAAGGCGGAAGATGTCGCGTGCGCGGTCGGTCAGTTCGCTGATCGGTGGGGAGGCCATGACACCGCGCAATCTAGCCGCTAGGGCGCGGGGCGAAAAGACGCTCACAGACCAAGGATCATCCATGCGACCTTCCGGCCGCGCGCCCGACGAGATGCGCGCTATCACCATCGAGACCGGCTTCACCAAGCATGCGGAAGGATCATGCCTGATCGGGTTCGGCGACACCCGCGTGCTGGTCACCGCCAGCGTTGAGGAACGGGTGCCCCCTTTCCTGCGCGGCAAAGGCCAGGGCTGGGTCACGGCGGAATATTCGATGCTGCCCCGCGCGACGCACACCCGCGGGAGCCGCGAAGCGGCCAAGGGCAAGCAGAGCGGCCGGACACAGGAGATTCAGCGGCTTATCGGCCGTTCCTTGCGCGCGGTCGTGGATCTGCAGAAGCTTGGGGAGCGGCAGATCACGCTCGACTGCGACGTTATCCAGGCTGATGGCGGCACCCGCACCGCCAGCATTTCCGGCGCATGGGTGGCGCTGCGCATCGCCGTGGACAAGCTGATGGCCTCCGGCGCGATCCAGGCCGACCCGATCCTCTCCAAGGTGGCGGCGGTCAGCTGCGGCATCCACCAGGGCACTCCCGTGCTAGACCTCGACTACATCGAGGACAACGCAGCCGACGCCGATGCGAACTTCGTGTTGCTGGAAGGCGGCAAGATTGCCGAGGTCCAGGCGACGGCGGAAGGCGCCTGCTATGACGAGGAGGCCCTGCTGCGACTCCTGCGCCTGTCGCGCATGGGCTGCGACCGCATCTTCGCGGCCCAGCAGCAGGCCGTCCGCGGATGAGCCGTCGTCTTGGCCCCGGCAAGCTGGTGATCGCCACCCACAATGCCGGCAAGCTGAAGGAAATGAATGCCTTGCTGGCGCCTTTTGGCACCGAATGCATCAGCGCCGGTGCCCTCGGCCTGCCTGAGCCGGCAGAAACCGGCGCCAGCTTCACCGCCAACGCGCTGATCAAGGCACATGCCGCCGCCAAGGAATCGGGTCTCCCCGCACTGGCCGATGACAGTGGCCTTTCCGTTGCCGCGCTGGATGGCCGTCCCGGCGTCTACACGGCGGACTGGGCGGAACGGCAATGGTTCGAAGGGCCCGCCGGGCGTGACTGGTTCATGGCGATGGGCAAGGTCGAAGGCATGCTGTGCCAGCTTGGTCCCGATGCGCCGCGCGATGCGTGGTTCACCAGCGTGCTGGCACTCGCCTGGCCGGACGGCGAACAGGCCGTCTACGAAGGCCGGGTGGACGGCACCCTGACGTGGCCGCCACGCGGCACGATGGGGTTCGGCTATGACCCGGTCTTCGTGCCCGCCGGAGAGACCCGCACCTTCGCCGAGCTGGAGCCCGCGGCCAAGCAGGCGATCAGCCATCGCGCAGCCGCCTTCGCCAGGCTGGTGGCGGAGCAGTTCGACGCGTAAGGCAAACCGATGGCCCGCGCCCTCTACATCCACTGGCCGTTCTGCCTGAAAAAGTGTCCTTACTGCGACTTCAACTCGCATGTCCGCGCATCCGTGGACGAGGCGGACTGGCGGGCCGCGCTGCTGGCCGACATGCGGCATGAGGCTGCCATAGGCGGCGGGGAGCGGCTGGCGTCGATCTTCTTCGGCGGCGGCACCCCGTCGCTTATGTCCCCGGCTCTGGTCGCGGACCTGCTGGCGGAGGCGGAGCGCCTGTGGAGCTTCGCCCCTGGCATCGAGATCACGCTGGAGGCCAACCCCTCAAGCGTGGAGGCCCGTCGGTTCTCCGGGCTGGCAGCGGTGGGCGTGAACCGCGCATCCATCGGCCTGCAGGCCCTTGACGACGAGGCGCTGCGCTTCCTTGGCCGCCTGCACAACGCGGCTGAGGCGCTCCGCGCCCTGGACGTGGCGCAAGCACATTTCGGCCGCGTCAGCTGCGACCTGATCTATGCGCGACCGGATCATACGCCCGACAGTTGGGCGCAGGAACTCTCGCGTGCCCTGTCCCTCGGCACTGGCCACCTTTCGCTGTATCAGCTCACGATCGAGGAAGGCACGCGCTTCGCGACCGACGTCAGGCAGGGCGCTTTCGCCCCACTCAACGATGATGCGGGGGGCGAGCTGTTCGCGCTCACGCGTACCATGACCTCTGCCGCCGGCCTGCCCGCCTACGAGATTAGCAATCACGCGCGTCCGGGCGAGGAGAGCCGCCACAACCTGACCTACTGGCGGTACCAGGACCATTGCGCGATCGGTCCGGGCGCGCATGGCCGCCGGGCAGGTTGCGCCACGGAACGCCACCGCAAACCGGAGAACTGGCTCGCGGCGGTGGCGCGCAACGGTCATGGCATCAAGCACGAGCGGGTTTTGGCCATGCCCGAGCAGGCGGCAGAGGCATTGTTGATGGGCCTCCGACTTGCCGAAGGCGTGGACCTCGCCAACCTGGCCACCCGCTTAGGCCTGCCTCAGGAGACGCTGGTGAACCAGCGCAAGCTCGGGTTCCACCGCGCAAACGGACTGGTGTGGGAAAGTGGGCAACGGATCGGCATCACCGAAGCAGGTATGCCGCTGCTGGACGCGCTATTGGGCGAGCTGGTGGCCGACAGCCTGGTTTCGGCATGACAACCCCGCCGACCACGCGCGCGGATCTGCTGGAATCATGGCATGAGCATCTGGCGCATGGGCGGCGTCTTTCGCCGCACACGGTCCGCGCCTATGGCACGACGGCCGCGCGGCTGCTGGACGCGACCGGAGCCGCCGATTGGGCAAGCATAGCAGCCCTGGATGCGCGTAGCTTGCGGGAACATCTGGCAACGCGGCGCCTGGCGGGCATCGGCAACGTCTCCGCCGCGCGGGAGCTGTCGGCGATCCGCGGCTTTATCGCCTTTGCGAAAACGCAGGCGGGCGACACCGCCAACACCCTGCCCCGCATGCGGGGTCCGCGCATCAAGCGTGGCCTGCCCCGGCCCGTCACGCCGGACGACGCCGTAAATCTCGCCGCGCTGGTCGCCGACGATGCGCAGCAGGCATGGATCGGCGCCCGCGACCGCGCCGTGCTGCTGCTGATGTATGGCGCGGGGCTGCGCATTGCCGAGGCGCTGTCGTTGACCGGCGCAGACCTGCCGCTGGGCGAAACGTTGCGCGTCACCGGCAAGGGATCGAAGCAGCGGGTGGTGCCGCTGCTGCCCATCGTGCGACAGGCGGTGGACGCCTATGCCGCCGCCTGCCCTTGGCCGCTCGCGCGCGATCAGGCGCTGTTCCGCGGTGCGAAAGGCGGCCCTCTGGCGCAAGGGATGGTGCAGAAGGCCGCAGCCCGCGCCCGCATCGTGCTGGGGCTGCCCGCGACTGCGACGCCGCACGCGCTACGCCACAGCTTCGCCACGCATCTGCTTGGGAATGGGGCGGACCTCAGGTCACTACAGGAACTGCTCGGCCATGCGAGCCTGGGTTCGACCCAGATCTACACGCAGGTGGATGCGGCAAGCTTGCTGGAGACCTACCGCAGGGCTCATCCCAGAAGCTAACGGTGCGGCGGATCAGCTCCGCTCCGCTCGCGGCTTCCAGGTTAGGACCCGGTACAGGTACAACAGCACGCCAAAGGCCACCGACCCGACGATCACCCACGTCATCGCGCCCTCATACTGCTCGATGTACCGGGACAAATATCGCCCGCCCAGGATCAGGATCGCGTTCCAGATGGCCGACCCGGCGAAGGTGAACAGCAGGAACTTGCCCGCCGGCATCTGCAACAAGCCTGCCGGGAGAGAAATCATCGTCCGCAGAAAGGGGGAGAAGCGCAGGGCAAAGACAACCCAGTGACCATGCTTGCGGAAAAATCGGCTGGTCCGCTCCACGTCCTCCCACTCCAGGGTCAACCAGCGCCCCCAGCGGGCGATCAGCGGCTGCAAGCGGGCATAGCCGAAGCGGTGGCCGATCCAGAACCAGACGTAATTGCCCGCCGTGGTACCCAGCGTGCCGACCAGCAGCAACGGCCAGAACTCCATGACACCGCGAGCGACCAGAATGCCGCCCAGCCCCATGATCAGCTCCGACGGGATCGGCGGAATGATGTTCTCCAGCGCCATCAGCAGCGCGATGCCGAGGTACCCGCCGCGCCCGACGATCTCGATGATCCACTGGTCCATGGGCAGGCAAACGGGTGAGTGGGGGCATGGTGCCCCCGCTGCCGTCACATCGCGGCGAGCCGCGCCTCGATCGCGTCCCAGATCAGCGCGCCGGTGTCGGTTCCGTTGAACCGGTCGATCGCCACGATGCCGGTCGGGCTGGTGACGTTGATCTCCGTCAACCACTTGCCGCCGATCACGTCGATGCCGACGAACACCAGGCCGCGACGCTTAAGCTCCGGCTTCAGCGCCGCGCAGATCTCCTCCTCGCGCGGGGTGAGCCCGGCCGCTTCGGCATAGCCGCCCTGCGCCAGGTTGGACCGGAACTCGCCCTTGCCGGGTTTGCGGTTGATCGCGCCGGCAAACTCCCCGTCCACCAGTACGATGCGCTTGTCGCCCTCGCTGACCTCGGGAAGGAAGGGCTGCACCATGAAGGGTTCCGGCCACATCTGGCCGAACAGCTCGGTCAGGGCGGACAGGTTGGTTCCGTCCGCCTCCACCCGGAAGATCGCCTTGCCGCCATTGCCATGCAGCGGCTTCACCACCACCGCGCCATGGCGCTGCTGGAAGGCGCGGACATCGGCGACATGGCGGGCGACCAGCGTCGGCGGCATGAAGCGGGCGTAATCCAGCACCCACATCTTCTCGGGCGCGTTGATCACCTCACGCGGATCGTTCACGACCAGCGTGGTGCCTTTCAACCGGTCGAGCAGCAGGGCCGCGCTGATATAGCCGAGATCGAACGGCGGGTCCTGCCGCATCAGCACGACATCGACATCATCGGCAAGGTCGATCCGCTCGGGCTCGCCCAGCTCCTCGATATGGTCGCCGGCCACGGCGCGAACGCGTGCCGGGCGGGCCCAGGCGCGGATGCGACCATCTTCCCACGACAGGCTGCGCACATCGTAATGCCACAGCCGGGCACCACGCGCCTGTGCCGCCAGCATCAGGGCGAAGGTCGAATCCCCGGCGATATTGATCGTCTCCAGCGGGTCCATCTGGACTGCGACGCGCAGGCTCATGGGTATGTGCGACCTTTCTATGGCTGCCAGGCGTTGGTGATGTGGTCGGGCGTGCACCCAGGTGCAAGCAGGATCACGTCGATCCGCATGTCCTCCCCACAGGTGGCATATTCATGCCCTATGGCGGCCACCGCCGCAGCGACGCGGGAGAGCCGCCGCTCGTCGATCGCCAGGCCTAGGTCCTGCACCCGGGCACGCCATTTCACCTCGATGAAGGCGATCAGGCCGGGCCGGCGGGCGATCAGGTCGATCTCTCCCGCTTTGGTCTTGCGGCGGCGGTCTAGGATCGACCAGCCTTGCTCGACCAGCCAATCCTCCGCCTGCTGCTCGCCCGCCCGTCCGCGCTCCTCCGCTTGCCGGCGCCTCATCGGCCGCGCAGTTCCAGCGCCCGGGCATAGAGCGTTCGGCGGTCCTGCCCCGTCATCCGAGCAGCCTCGGCCGCGGCGTGGGATGGCTTGTGGTCGGTCAGCAGGGTGGCGAGCAGCACGTCCACGTCGATCCCCGCGCCGGTCTGCTCCACCGGCGGGCCAACCAGCAGCACGATCTCGCCGCGCGGGGGGTGCGCCTGGTAATGCGCGATCAGTTCGGCGGCGGTACCTGTCCGGCATTCCTCGTAAAGCTTGGTCAGTTCGCGCGCGACCGCGACTTCCCGCCCGGGCAAATGCTCGGCAATAGCGTACAGGCTGCGTTCCAGCCGGGGCGCGGTCTCGAAGAACACCAGCGTGGTCCGGACCGGCGCCAGTTCGGTCAGCACCTCGCCCCGCGCCTTGTCCTTCGCGGGCAGGAAGCCAGCGAACAGGAACCGGTCGCTCGGCAATCCGGACAATGCCAGCGCGGTCACGGGTGCGGAGGGGCCGGGAATGACGGTGACGGCTACGCCGTTTTCCCTTGCATCGCGGACCAGCCGATAGCCGGGATCCGACACCAGCGGCATGCCCGCATCGCTGACCAGTGCCACCGGCTCTTCCGCCATCGTCGCCAGCAGCCGGGCACGGTCATCGGCCGATGCATGATCGTCATGCCGCACCAGTGGGCGCGAAATCTGGAGATGGCGCAGCAGCTTGGCGGTGACGCGGGTGTCCTCGCACGCGATCACCGCGCATGCCGCCAGCACGCGGGCTGCGCGGACGGAGATATCGCCAAGATTGCCAATCGGGGTCGCGACTATATACAGGCCGGCAGGCAGGGTCTGGGGTTCGCTGGCGTCACTCACGGGCGCGCTTGTGGCCGCTGGACCGCGCAAGCACAAGATTTCAGGGAGCGGCAGGCAAATGCTGGCACTCATCAGGCGCGGTCTTGCCGCGTTCCTCCTCACCATGTTCCTGGCGGCTTGTCAGGTGATCCCCGACACGGGCCAGGGCCCGGCCACGACGGCTCCGCCGCCTGAACCACAGGGGCCGAGTGCCGGCGTGTTGCCGACGGACGAGACGCGCCACCGCGTCGCCATCCTGGTGCCACTGTCCGGCAGCAACGGCACGGTCGGGCGGGCGATCGCCAACGCCGCGACCATGGCGCTGATCGATACCAACGCGGACACGATGCGCATCACGTCCTATGACACGGCGGATGGTGCCCCGGCGGCGGCTCAGCGCGCGCTGGACGACGGAAACCGCCTGATCCTTGGGCCGCTGCTGGCGGAGGACGTGGCGCAGGTCGCTGCCGCCGCCCGGCCCGCTGGCGTTCCGTTGATCGCATTTTCCAACGACAGCGCGGTCGCCGGGCCGGCGGTCTTCGTACTGGGTCAGGTGCCTGAACAATCGGTCACCCGCACTGTGGCCTACGCCACGCAGCAGGGTGCCCGTCGCTTTGCCACGCTGCTCCCGCAGGGCGAATATGGCGACCGCACCGCCGCCGCCATGGCCAGCGCCGTCGCAGCAGGCGGCGGGACGCTGGTGGCGAGCGAGCGTTATGATCGCGGCAACACCTCCATTGTCAGTGCCGCGGGTCGGCTGCGTGCGGCCGGCGGCTACGATGCGGTGCTGATCGCCGACGGTGCGCGCCTGTCAGCGCTAGCCGCCGGAGCGCTGGTGCGTGGCGGCGGGGACCGGCCGAACCTTCTGGGAACTGAATTGTGGAGCGGTGAGGAGGCTGTCGCCAATGCTACCGCGATGAACGGCGCCTGGTTCTCCGCGGTGTCTGACGATCGCTTCCGGCAGTTCGTCACCTCCTACCGCGCCCGCTTCGGCGACGCGCCGCCGCGTATCGCCACGCTGGGCTATGACGCGGTGCTGTTGACCCTGCGGGTCGCCCGTGATTGGCAGGTGGGCCAGCCCTTCCCCGTGGCATCGCTGCGCGCGCCCGATGGCTTCCTGGGCCTCGACGGTCCGTTCCGCTTCGGCCAGGACGGCGTCGGCGAACGCGCGATGGAGGTTCGCCAGGTGGGCAACGGCACCATCACCGTGGTTTCCCCCGCCCCGGCGAAGTTCTGACCGCGGATAAGCGAAGTCGCGGGGCTTGCCACGGCAGGCTCCGCCGCTTCTAAGGAATACATGGCCGACGATCTGTTTGACGCATTGCCGCAGGGCGGCGGTGACTACGATTCCTCCGCGATCGAGGTGCTGGAAGGGTTGGAGCCGGTCCGCCGGCGCCCCGGCATGTATATCGGTGGCACCGATGATCGCGCCCTCCACCACCTCGCCGCCGAGGTGCTGGACAATGCGATGGACGAGGCGGTGGCAGGCCATGCCAACCGCATCGAGATGGAGCTGGAGAACGGGCCGGAAGGCAGCGCCGGCCGCCTGTCGGTCAGCGACAATGGCCGCGGCATCCCGGTGGACGAGCACCCGAAATTCCCCGGCAAGTCCACGCTGGAGGTGATCCTCACCACCTTGCACTCCGGCGGCAAGTTCTCCGGCAAGGCCTACGCCACCAGCGGCGGCCTGCACGGCGTGGGCGTCAGCGTCGTCAACGCCCTGTCCAGTCACACCCGGGTGGAGGTCGCCCGCAACCGGGAGCTGTTCGCGCAGGACTTCGCCGCCGGCCACCCGCAGGGTCCGCTCCAACGTGTCGGCGCCGCACCCAACCGGCGCGGCACCACCGTCAGCTTCGTGCCCGACACCGCGATCTTCGGCGACCGCAAGTTCAAGGCCGCCCGCTTGTTCAAGCTCGCCAGGTCCAAGGCCTATCTCTACGCTGGAGTGGAGATCCGCTGGAAGTGCGCGCCTGCCCTCGCTGGAGACGGAGTGCCGGAGGAGGCGGTGTTCCAGTTCCCCGGCGGTCTTGCCGACCACCTGGCCGAACAGGTGGGCACGCGCGAATGCGTCACGGCGGAATTCTTCGCCGGGCGGCAGGACTTCCCGGAGGACCAGGGCCGCGTGGAATGGGCGGTTGCCTGGCCACTGTGGTCCGACGGTTCGACCAGCTGGTACTGCAACACCGTGCCCACGCCCGATGGCGGAACGCACGAACAGGGGCTGCGCGCCGCCCTCACCCGCGGCATCCGCGCCTTTGGCGAGCTGACCGGCCAGAAGAAGGCCAAGGATATCATTCCCGAAGACGTGATGACCGGCGCGGAGATCATGCTCAGCGTCTTCATCCGTGACCCCCAGTTTCAGAGTCAGACCAAGGACCGCCTGACCAGCCCCGAGGCTGCGCGCCTGGTGGAAAACGCCGTTCGCGACCACTTCGACCACTTCCTCGCCAACAACATGGAACGCGGCCGCGCCTTGCTGGGCGCGGTGATGGAACGGATGGACGAACGCCTGCGTCGCAAGGCGGAGCGAGAGGTCAAGCGCAAGACCGCCACCAATGCCAAGAAGCTGCGCCTGCCCGGCAAGCTGACCGACTGTTCGGGCGACGGCAGCGGAGAGACCGAGCTGTTCATCGTCGAAGGCGACAGCGCTGGCGGCAGCGCCAAGCAGGCGCGGGACCGCAAGACGCAGGCGATCCTGCCGATCCGCGGCAAGATCCTGAACGTCGCCTCCGCCAGTGCGGACAAGATCAGGGCCAACAGCGAGATTGCCGACCTGACGCTGGCGCTCGGCTGCGGCACCCGCAAGGATTGCGACGCCAGCCAGCTCAGATACGACCGCATCGTCATCATGACCGACGCGGACGTCGACGGCGCGCACATCGCCACCCTGCTGATGACCTTCTTCTTCCAGGAGATGCCGGATCTCGTCCGCAACGGGCACCTCTACCTCGCGCAGCCTCCACTCTACCGCCTGACTGCCGGCAAGGAGAGCCGCTACGCCGCGGACGAGACGCACCGGGCGGAGCTGGAACGGACCGTATTCAAGAACAAGCGGGTCGAGGTCAGCCGCTTCAAGGGCCTTGGTGAAATGAACCCGCAGCAATTGCGCGAGACGACCATGGACCCGCGCACCCGCAGCCTGATCCGCATCACCCTGCCCGACCAGAACGAACAGCGACACGCCGTGAAGGAGCTGGTGGACCAGCTCATGGGCCGCAACCCCGAACACCGCTTCAACTTCATCCAGAACCGCGCGGGCGAACTGGACCGCGATCTGATCGACGCCTGACGCCGGCTTGCCTTTCGCGCGAACGCTGCTAAAGGCCCCGCTTCACTTCGGCCCCGCGCTGCACGCAGCGCGCCCGATTGGCCCCGCATCCCGGTGAAGCGGCGGCCGCGCATGGCGATGAGCATGGCCATGCGGTGCGATGCCGGGTTGAATGGCAGGCATCGGGCCTGTCCAGCAGATTGAGAAGGACGACACATGTCGAAGCGCAACAGCGCCAAGCACAAGCTTGACCGCCGCATGGGCGAGAACATCTGGGGCCGGCCGAACAGCCCGGTGAACAAGCGCTCCTACGGTCCGGGCCAGCACGGCCAGCGCCGCAAGGGCAAGATGAGCGATTTCGGCCTGCAGCTCCGCGCGAAGCAGAAGCTGAAGGGCTATTACGGCGACGTCACCGAAAAGCAGTTCCGCAAGACCTATGACGAGGCCGCGCGGCTGAAGGGTGACACCAGCCAGAACCTGATCGGCCTGCTGGAACAGCGCCTGGACATGATCGTGTACCGCGCCAAGTTCGCCCCCACGATCTTCGCCGCGCGCCAGATCGTGTCGCACGGCCACATCCGCGTGAACGGCGTGAAGTGCAACATCGCCAGCCGCCGCGTGCGCGTGGGCGACGTCATCAGCTTGGGCGCCAAGGCCAAGGAAATGGCCTTGGTGGCAGAGGCGCAGAGCCTGCCGGAACGCGACGTGCCCGATTACGTGGCGCAGGACGGCACGGACAAGGTGACCTTCGTCCGCGTGCCGAAGCTGGACGAGGTGCCCTACCCCGTCACGATGGAACCGAACTTGGTGGTCGAATTCTACTCGCGCTGATCGGCGGACATCACCGGAACGATGGGGCGGTCCTGCGGGGCCGCCCTTTTCGTATCAGCCCCACTCTCGCATCAGCCCAGCTTGCCTGTCAGGCGCGCGTCTCGTCCCACTCCGCCAGTTCGTAGGCGATGGACCCTTCCACCAGCGTCTCCCACATCGCGGCGACGATATGCGCCGGCAGGTCGTGCCGGCGCGCTTCCGCCACGGCGTTGGCGATCACCTCCGCCTTGCGACCTTCGTCCCGCACCGCCTCGCGCGCGGGCTTGATGCGGGCGGCGGCGCGCATGTAACCGAACCGGCGGGCGAGCAGCGAGACCAGATCCCGGTCCAGCGCGTCCACGCCGGCGCGCACCTCCGTCATGGTGGTGCAATCGTCGGGCGGGGTCATGTTGTCGGTCATGACGGGCGCTTTGCCGGGCGGGTCCGCGCTTGTCGAGGGCCGGGAAGATGTCCCTGAAAGGGACTGGCGATTACCCGCGATTGCGGGAACAGAGGCGGTACGGGATTGTTGAAGGCGCAAGGTCGCCACAGAATGATCCTCTACCGCTTCATCACCCGACATCGCACCGGAAAATGGTACGCTGACCTGCGGACCGCGCAGCTTCGCGCCAACGCGATCGGGGCCGGGTTCCTCGACCCCGCCGGCCACTTCGTCCCCTATCGCGGCACCGTGCTGGAGATGCGCCGGGCGGACTAGGTCCCCGGCGCCATTGCGGACAGGAAGCTGTCGATCCGTTGCAGCATGTCGGTGCGTTTGGCCGGCTGATCGATGAAGTGGTCAAGTCCGGCATATTCGACATAGTCGACCGGCTTACCCGCCTGCCGCAGCGCCCCCGCCATCGACCGGGAATGGCCGACATCGACATTCTCGTCCACCGTGCCGTGGAACAGCAGCACCGGTGCGCGGAAGCCGTCGGCATGCCGCGCGGGCGACCCGGCGGCGACATGCGGGCCGGTGCCGATGAAGTCGCGCACGATGCGGAAAGAGGTATAGGTGCGCGCATCTTCCTGCAGCCGCGCCAGATCGGTCACGGGTGCGATCGCCACGATCGCGCGGAACAGGTCCGGTTCCAGCGCGGGCGATTGCAGGGCGGCATACCCGCCATATGACCAGCCCACGATCGCAAGCCGGTCAGCCCGCGCGACACCCGTCTCCACCAACCAGCGTCCCGCGGCGTTCACATCGCCAACGGCCGTCTGCCACGACTGGAAGCCGTTCTGCTGGAACCATGCGCTGCCATATCCGGACGATCCGCGGAAGTTCGGCTGCAACACGGCATAGCCGCGATGCACCAGGTACTGCACCAGCCAGTCGAAGCCCCATTCGTCACGCGCGCTCGGCCCGCCATGGGGCAGTACGACGGCCGGCAGCCCGGTGCCATCACTGCCGGGTGGCAACGTTAGATACGCCGGGATCATCGTGCCGTCCGCCGCCGGATAGCTGACCGGCTTCATCGTGCCCATCGCCAGGCCCGCCAGTTCTTCCCGCATGGGCATCACCTCGGAAAGCTGGCGGGTCGCCTTGTTGAACAGGTAGACCTTGCCCGGATCGACATCGCTGCTGGCGATCAGCAGCAGACGGCTCTCATCCTCGCTCGCATCGACCACCTCGATCAGCGGCGTGCCCGGCAAGGCCGCGCGCAGCGCATCCATCAACCGTCGCAGTTCGGGATCGAACAATTCAAGCTGGCGCTTCTCCGTCGCGTAGCCGGCACCCACCACACGGCCACCATCGCCCAGGCGGATCAGCTGATCGACGTCGCTTCCAGGCTGCGCCAGAAGCATCTTGCCCGCGCCGGTCCCATCCAACGCGACCGAAAACAGTGCATCGTTCCCCTCATGCTCGCCGAAGCCGTAGGCTATGTCCGCCGCGCCATCCACCGCGATCGGCACGAAGTCGGCCGGCGCCCCGGCACCCAGTTCAAGCGGGCGCCAGCGATCCTCTCCCTTGAGACGGAACTGGTAGCGGCGGATGCCTTCCCGCACAAGCCGGTTCCGGTCATCTCCCGGTCCCTGACCAGCCTCACGGCGCCGTTCTCGTCGGCCAGGTACCACTGGGCCGTACCGCGCGACGGCTCCGTACGGCGGCGGCGCATGTTCGACAGCTGGATCGTCTCCGCCCCCAGACCTTCCCCCGGCCCGCGGATATTGCTGCCGGTGGTGCTTTCTTCCAGATTGTAACGGGTAAGCAGCACGGTGTCGGGGCTTTCACCGGCGACCTTCCATGACAGCACCTCCCCACCATCCTGGTGCAGGCCGATCGCGCGCGAGGATTGGCGCGCGGTCAGGCTTTGCATGCTCCCGCTTTCGACATCGACGGACACCAGCCGGGTGAAGCCGATCAGCAACCCGGCATCGGCGCTCGTACCACGCAGGGTGCAGATCAGGTGCCGTTCGCCTGCCCAGTCGCACTGGCGCAGATCGGTAAGCGGCCGATCGTTGCGCATCGCGGCGGACCAGCCGGGCTCCGCCGCAGAAAGGTCGCTGACCAGCACCACTTCGCCATCTTCGCCTTCCGGCGCCACCAGCACGATACGGTTGCCGGATGGCGACAGCTTGGCATCGATCACGCCGGCACGCGCGCCGAAGCGTTGCTCCAGCGATGGCGCGGCATCTTGCGCCATCGCCGGCTGCACCACCGCGGTTGCCGCCAACAGCGCGGCCATGATCCTGTTCATGTGTATGAATTCCCGTCCCTGAGAGCTCAATCTATCCGCCGTCACGGACAGTGCAAGCCCGTCAGGCGCGCAGGTCCGGTAGCGATCACAGTGCGCCGGCGCTGTCCTACATCGCGCACGTCTGCCATGCGCAGGTCATGGCCCATCCACTGCTCACCGCCGGCTCCGCTGCTCGCCTGACCGGCACCAGCCCGATGCCTCACCTTCTGCGTTTAAGGTGTCAACTTAGTGTCAACTTCCAGCGCCGCGGATCACCCGCGCAGGTAATTTCGGCGGAACTCCGCCGCGAACTCCGCGAAGCGGCCGGCGGCGATCGCCTCCCGCATCGCGGCCATCAATTGCTGGTAGAAGGCCAGGTTATGCTCGGTCAGCAGCATGGCCCCCAGGATTTCGCCCGACCGGTGCAGGTGATGCAGATAGGCGCGGCTGAAGCGTGATGCATCGGATACGACCCGCTCGTCCACCGGCCGCTCATCCTCCGCATGGATCGCATTGCGCAGGTTGATCGGCCCGTTCCAGGTGAAGGCCTGCCCATTTCGCCCCGATCGCGTCGGCAGCACGCAGTCGAACATGTCGACCCCGCGCTCTACCGCGCCCACTAGATCGTCGGGCTTACCGACGCCCATCAGGTAACGGGGTCGATCCGCCGGCAATTGCTCCGGTGCGAAGTCCAGCGTGGCGAACATCGCCTCCTGCCCCTCGCCCACGGCCAGCCCGCCGATGGCATAGCCATCGAACCCGATCTCCCGCAGCGCCGCTGCCGACCTGGCCCGGAGCCTCTCGTCCAGCGCACCCTGCTGGATGCCGAACAAAGCCGCCCCCGCCGCATGCTCACCCCCGGCATCGAAGGCATCCCGGCTGCGCCTGGCCCAGCGCATCGACAGTTCCATGCTCGCCTCGATCTCCGCCAGCGGGCGATCGGCGCGGGGACATTCGTCGAAGCAC
Organism: Croceibacterium sp. TMG7-5b_MA50; assembly: GCF_039830145.1. Taxonomy (NCBI): domain Bacteria; kingdom Pseudomonadati; phylum Pseudomonadota; class Alphaproteobacteria; order Sphingomonadales; family Erythrobacteraceae; genus Croceibacterium; species Croceibacterium sp. TMG7-5b_MA50. The sequence continues at coordinate 992,589 of NZ_CP156082.1, forward strand.
ATCACGATATCGCTGCCGAGCAGGCGCTGAATCTCCATCGACCGTTCCGGGCTGATGAGATGCTTCGACCCGTCGAGATGGCTGCGGAAGGTGACGCCTTCCTCCGTCAGCTTGCGCAGGGCGGCAAGGCTCATCACCTGGTACCCGCCGCTGTCTGTCAGGATCGGGCGGTCCCATCGCATGAACCGGTGCAGCCCGCCCAGTCGGGCGACCCGCTCCGCGCCGGGGCGCAGCATCAGGTGGTATGTATTGCCCAGGATGATGTCCGCGCCCGTCGCGCGGACGCTGTCCGGCTTCATCGCCTTCACCGTGGCGGCGGTGCCGACAGGCATGAAAGCCGGAGTGCGGATCTCCCCCCGGCGCATGGTGATCGTGCCGGTGCGGGCACGCCCGTCCGTGGCATGGACGGCAAAATCGAAGCGGGTCATGGCGCGCTAGAAACCGTAGACGAGAGTGAACCGGGTCTGCGTGTCGGTCGTGACCGCATTCCCTGGCGGATTGCTGTTGTAATCCACCGTATAGCTCAGCCGCGTGGTGAAGCCGTCGCGAATGGTCGCCTCAAGCCCGGTGACCAAGAGCAGGCTGGTGTTGTTGCCATCGGCAATCAACTGCGCCCGCCCGCCGGTTTCCGTGACGTAGTCGGTGTCCTGCGTCAGCCGCAGACCCTCCATGATGCGCCAGCTGAAATCGAGACCTGCCAGCGCACCCAGGTTGGTGTCCGTCGTGCCGTCGATGGACTCGGTGCGCCGGTAAGCCGGGCCTGCCTGCACCGACAGGCTCGGCTGTCCCTGCAGCACCTGGTAACCAAGCCCGCCCGACACGGAATAGCGCCCGTCGAAGCCGGAGAAGCGATCCTTCTCGAACTGGGCGAGGCCATAGGCGAACAGGCGCGGGCTGATGACGTAACGCGGCTCGTACGCGGCCAGGTACTGCTCGCGCGAGGTGCGGCCGCGGCTACGCTGGTAATCCACCGATCCCCGCAGCAGGTGCGTCCAGTCGATCCCCGTGCGACGCAGCTCCAGCGAGGCGCTCACACCCACGTCGCTGCTGTTGCCGGTGGACTGGAAGGCGCCGATCTGGCCGCGGCCACCCCAGTTGGCCAGCAGACCGGCATCACGCAGCGCCTCCTGCCGGACCTCCGTGCGAGCCTCGGCTAACTGGCGTTGTCGCTGGCGGAAGCCGGCCTGCAGCGCGTCGATCTCATCGACATCATCAGGGTTGGTCTGCTTGGCGATGTCGGCGACGACCTTCACCTTGTCGGCATCATTGGTCGCCATCGCCGCATCGATCATGGCGCGCACGGGCGCGGCCAGTTGCGCATGGGCGGGCACGGCAGGAAACAGGACAAGCGAGAGCAAGAGGATGACGCGCTGCAGCATGGTGGCTTGCTAGCGCGTCAATCGCGTAGCCGCCAGCCGGTGCGGAAGATCACCGCGATGATCGCGACACACAGTGCCAGGAACGCGAGCGTTGCCGTCAGCGACAGCCCGATCGGGAAGTCCGAAGTCCCGGTGAAGGTCCAACGCAGGCCGTTCACCAGATATACGATCGGGTTCAGCATCGCGACCGTCCGCCATGGGTCCCCAAGCATGTCGATCGAGTAGAAGGTCCCACCCAGGAAAGTGAGCGGGGTCAGCACCAGCAGCGGCACGACCTGCAGCTTCTCGAACCCGTCGGCCCAGATGCCGAGGATGAACCCGAACAGGGAGAAAGCGGCCGAAACCAGCAGGATGAACCCGAAAGCATAGAGTGGATGGACAATCGTGTAGTCCACGAACAGCGTCGCCGTTGCCAGGATGATCGCGGCGAGGATCAGCGACTTGGCCGCCGCTGCACCCACGAAGCCGATCAGTGTCTCCGCCACGCCGACAGGTGCCGACAGCAGTTCGTAGATCGCGCCCGTGAAGCGGGGCATGTAGATCCCGAAGCTGGCATTGCTGGTGCTTTCGGACAGCAGCGTCAGCATGAGCAGCCCGGGCACGATGAAGGCGCCATACGACACCCCGTGGATCGACTGGATCGCGCCCCCGATGGCAGAGCCGAACACAATGAAATAAAGCGACGTCGTCAACACGGGCGACAGAATGGAGCCGAAGGCGGTACGGAACGCACGCATCAGCTCGTTCCTGAAGATGGCGTAAGCGCCGCGCAGGTTCATGCCTCGATCTCGCTGTGATGCGCCTCGTTGCGTTCCACGAGGTTCACGAAAATATCCTCCAGACTGGACTGGCGGGTCTCTATGCCAGCCAGCGCGATGTCCCGCCGTCCCAGCGCCTGAGCCAACTCCGCCACCTGCCGGCGGCCCTGCCCTTGCCCGTCCCCGCCGCGATACACCAGCACCCGGCCGTCCTCTTCCAGCGATAGCGGCAAGTCGGCGAACTCGGCCGGTACGGCTGCCATCGGGTCCGCCAGCGTAAGCCGCGCCTCCATCCGGCCCAACTGCGCCATCATCGCCGCCTTCTCGTCCACCAGCAGGATGCGCCCCTGGTCGATCACGCCGACCCGGTCGGCCATCTCCTCGGCCTCCTCGATATAGTGGGTCGTCAGGATGATGGTGGTCCCCTTCGCCCGCAGCGCATCGATCTGGCGCCACATGTCGCGGCGCAGCTCGACGTCGACGCCGGCGGTCGGCTCGTCCAGGAACAGCAGGTCGGGATCATGGGCCAGCGCCTTGGCGATCAGCACGCGCCGCTTCATCCCGCCCGACAATTCGCGGATCTTGGCGTCGCGCTTCTCCCAGAGACTCAGGGAGCGCAGGACCTCTTCGATCCGCGCCTCGCTCGGCGGCAGGCCAAACATACCGCGGGAATAGCGCACCGACCGGATCACCGTGTCGAAGATGTCGAAGCTGAGTTCCTGCGGCACCAGCCCGATGCGGCGGCGCAGGCGGCGCCAGTGACGTTGCAGATCCTCACCAAACGCAAACATCTCGCCGCTCGTGGGCCGCACTAGCCCGCATACCGCGCCGATCAACGTCGTCTTGCCCGCGCCGTTAGGCCCCAGAAGTGCGAAAATCTCGCCCGGCTGGATTGTCAGGTTCACGCCTGCCAGCGCGGTGGTCCCGCGCTTGTAGGTCTTGGTCAGATTGCGGATGTCTAGAATCGGTGTGGCCACGCGCCGGAGATTGGCCGACATCATCACTATTGCAACCGCGAAAGCGCCGGTCTGGCCCATCCCGACCTTGCCCTGCCCGGCGGAAGGATTATGGGCGCGAGACCCAGCGGGAAGCACCAGTTTTTATGCACGCCGACACTGCCCGATTGCCTCCCACCGCCCCGCCATTGCGGCAAGGTGCAGCCCTGGCCGTGGTGATCCCGACCTTCAACGAACGGGACAATGTCGCCCGTATGGTCGAAGTGCTCGACGCTGCTCTCGCCGGCATCCCGTTCGAGATGGTGTTCGTGGACGATGACAGCCGGGATGGCACCCGCGACAAGCTGGCGGAGATCGCGGCGGCCGATCCGCGCGTGCGCATGGTGCACCGCATTGGGCGGCGGGGCCTGTCCACGGCCGTGGTCGAGGGTATCCTGTCGACCACCACGCCGTACGTGGCTGTGATCGACGCGGACCTGCAGCATGACGAGCGCGTGCTGCCGCAAATGCTGGAGATCCTGCAGGCGGGCGAGGCGGACGTTGTTGTCGGCTCCCGCTACACCGCAGGGGGCAGCACCGGCGATTGGGAGCAATCGCGCGTCCGCGTCAGCGCGGTCGCGACGAAGCTTGCCCGGATGGTCGCGCGCGTGCCGCTAACTGACCCGATGAGCGGTTTCTTCGCGCTGACCAGGGCGGCGTTCGACAGCGCGGTGCGCGACCTTTCAGGCCAGGGGTACAAGGTGCTGCTGGATATTTGCGCCAGCAGCGCGGCGCCGTTGCGCATGGCGGAGGTGCCGTACCAGTTCCGCCGGCGGGAAGCGGGCGACAGCAAGCTCGATGCGATGATCGTGTGGGAATACCTGCTGCTGCTGGTCGACAAGCTGATCGGCCATGTGGTGCCCGCCCGCTTCGTCTCCTTTATGGCGATCGGCGGGATCGGGGTGTTCGTCCACATGGCGGTGCTGTCATTGCTGATGGCGACCGGCGGCCTGCCGTTCATGTGGGCGCAGGCCAGCGCCACCGGCGTCGCGATGGTGTTCAACTTCTTCGTCAACAACCTGCTGACCTACCGCGATCGCCGGCTGAAGGGCTTTGTCGCCGTGACGCGCGGATTGTTGAGCTTCGTGACGGTATGCTCGGTCGGAGCGATCGCCAATGTCGGCATCGCGGAGGTGCTGTTCGCCGGGTATCGTTACGCCTGGTGGTTGGCCGGGTTGGCGGGCATCGTGGTTGGCGCGTTCTGGAATTATGCCGCCACGGCGCTGTTCACCTGGAAGGCAAAGTAGCGGCGGAACCGGCGTTTGACTGGGCGGTTCGCCATTCATGCTGCACCACGTCTCTGTCGGCACCAGCGATCTTGCCCGTGCGCGGGCGTTCTATGACCCCGTGATGCACGAGCTCGGGTTGCGGCGGACGCTCGATGTGGCGGAAGCGGTAGGCTATGGTGCAGGGATCACGGCCTTCAGCCTGAACCTGCCGGTGGACGGCCAGGCGCCTTCGCCAGGTAACGGCGTGCATATCGCGTTCGAGGTGGAGAAGCGGGCGGCAGTGGATGCGTTCTGGCGCGTGGCGTTGCTGCATGGCGCAGAGCCGGACGGCGAGCCGGGGCTACGACCCGAGTACGACGGCCATTACTACGCCGCCTTCGTGCGCGACCTCGACGGCAACAAGATCGAAGCGCTGACCTTCGCCGCGGAGTGACTCGATTCTACGGCAGCAGCAGCGAGGCATCACCGTAGGAATAGAACCGGTACCCCTCCGCAACCGCATGCGCATAGGTCTGCTGCATGCGCTCCAAGCCCATCAGCGCGCTGACCAGCATGAACAAGGTGGAACGCGGCAGGTGGAAGTTGGTCATCAGGCCATCGACCGCCCGGAACGTATAGCCCGGCGTGATGAAGATCGACGTGTCTCCGGCGAAGGGCTGGATCGTGCCGTCGGACCCGCACGCGCTCTCCAGCAGGCGAAGAACGGTAGTGCCGACCGCGATCAGCCTTCCCCCGGCTGCGCGGACGGTGTTCAACCGATCCGCCGTGGCGGCATCAATCCGGCCCCATTCGGCGTGCATGGTGTGGTCGGCGGTGTCGTCCGCCTTGACCGGCAGGAAGGTGCCGGCGCCAACATGCAAGGTCAGGGTCTCCCGGCTCACGCCTGCCTCGTCCAGCGCGGCCAGCAGTTCGGGGGTAAAGTGCAATGCCGCGGTCGGCGCGGCGACGGCGCCGTCTTCCCGTGCGAACATCGTCTGGTAATCGGTTCGATCAGCCTCGTCAGTGGCGCGCTTGCCGGCGATGTAGGGCGGCAGCGGCATGCGGCCGGCACGTTCCAGCAACACTTCCACCGGCTCCTCACCCGCAAAGTGCAGCGTCCAGCTACCATCGGGATGGCGCTGCTCCGCGCTGGCGGAGACGTCTGCCGGGAACGCGACCACGTCACCTTCGCGCAGCCGCTTGCCATTGCGGATGAAAGCTTGCCAGCGGCGCAGGTCCAGTCGCTTGTGCAACGTGGCCCCGATGCGCGCGTCGCCTCGCGTCCCTTCCAGCTGCGCGGGAATGACGCGGGTATCGTTGAAGACCAGCACGTCGCTCTTGCGCAGGGTACTTGGCAGGTCCCGCACGCTCCGGTCTTGGAAAGGCTTGTCGCCCTCCACCACCAGCATCCGCGCAGCATCACGCGGGCGGGCCGGTCGCAGCGCGATCAGTTCTGGCGGAAGCGCGAAGTCGAACAGGTCGACACGCATGACATGCGACCTAGTTGCTGGCGGAGTTGCTAAGCTCGGCCGCTGTCAGATTGGCACCGGCGGCAGGCGCGGCGGGCGGCATCTTCTGCGGCTTGTTGTCGGCGGCAATGGACGCCTGCACTATATAGGTCGGGTCCTGCGGCGGCTCGCCCCGCTTGATCGCATCCACCGCATCCATTCCGCCGATCACACGGCCGAAATTCGTATAATTCCGGTCGAGCGAGAAGCGCGGATAGAACACGATGAAGAACTGACTGTTGGCGCTGTCCTCCGATTGGGCGCGAGCCATCGATACCGTGCCGCGGACGTGCGGGAACTGGTTGAACTCTTCCTTCAAGTCGGGGAGCTCCGACCCGCCGGTCCCGGTGCCGGTCGGGTCACCCGTCTGCGCCATGAACCCTTCGATCACCCGGTGAAAGATGATCCCGTCATAGAAGCCCTGCCGGGCCAGCGTCTTGACCCGCTCCACATGCTCGGGCGCCCATTGCGGCATCAGGCGGATGGCGACCCGGCGGCCGTTCGACAGGTCGAGGTAGAGGATGTTCTCCAGATCCTGCGTCGCATCGAAGTTGACGACCAGCGGCATGGCCGCAGATGCCGCCTCCGCAATTGCAGGCTCGGCAGTGGCGTCCTGCGCGGCGGCTGGCGGCGCAAAGAGGATCGGCAGGGAGAGCGCGAGGGCAAGGAAGCGGTGCGTCATCGGTACCATACGAAGATCGGGTGGGAAGCGCCGGGCCTTAGGCGCAGGCGGCTGTCGGCGCAATGAATGTCACGCCCTGCCCCGCTGGCCGATCTGCGCGACGCGGCCGACGACGGCGTCCCGGACCGGCTCGCTGACGAAGCGGGAGATGTCGCCGCCGAACAGGGCGATCTCCTTCACCAGCTTGGATGCGATCGGCTGGAGGGAGACATCCGCCATCAGGAAGACGGTTTCGATACGGCTGTTCAGCTGCTGGTTCATGCCGGCCATCTGGTACTCGTATTCGAAATCCGCGACGGCCCGCAGGCCGCGCACGATCAGGCTGGCCCCGCACTCCTCCGCGAAGTGCATCAGCAAGGCGTCGAACCCACGCACCTCCACATTCTCGATGCCGAGCCGCGCGACCTCGTCCAGCACCATGGCCATGCGCTCGTCCGGTGTGAACATCGGGTTCTTGGACGGATTGGTGGTCACGCCGACCACCAGCCGATCCACCAGCTTCGCCCCGCGCCGGATAATGTCGGAATGACCCAGCGTCAGCGGGTCGAAGGTTCCGGGATAGAGGCCGATGCGCCCCATGAGCTAGCGGTCCCGCTCCACCACGTAGCGGGCGAGCGCACGCAACAGGTCCGCCTCCGGCCCGTGCTGGGCCAGATGGCCGATCGCCTGCTCACTGAGAGCACGAGCCTGGGTGCGGGCAGCCTCCGCCCCCATCAGCGAGACGAAGGTGGCCTTGCCCGCATCGGCATCCTTGCGCAGGGCCTTGCCTGCCAACGCCTCGTCCCCTTCGTGGTCGAGCAGGTCGTCGGCGATCTGGAACGCGAGGCCGATGTCGCGGGCATAGGCCCGCAGCAATCCCCTGCCCTCCTCCGGCACATGACCGAGGATGGCGCCCATCTCCACCGCCGCGCCCAGCAGGGCGCCGGTCTTCAGCTCCTGCAGCCGGATCACGGTATGGAGGTCGAACTCCGCCTCCTCCGCCGCGATGTCCATCATCTGCCCGCCGGCCATGCCGTCATGCCCGCTGGCTGTGGCCAGGCAGCGGACGAGATCGACCCGCACGAACGGATCGCCGCTGGTGGCGGGATCGGCCAGGATCTCGAACGCCAGTGCGTGCAGCGAATCACCCGCGAGCACGGCCACAGCCTCGCCAAAGGCCACATGGGTGCTTGGCTTGCCATGGCGCATGGCGTCGTCGTCCATGCACGGCAGATCGTCATGCACCAGAGAATACGCATGGATCGCCTCGATTGCGCAGGCGGCGCGGACCGCGGCCGCGCGATCCACGTTGTGCATCTCGGCCACGGTCACCAGCAACAGCGGACGCACCCGCTTGCCACCGCCGATCACCGCATGACGCATCGCCTGCACCAGCCGCGCACGCGGATCGTCGGGCACGGGCAGGAAGCTGTCGAACGCTTCATCGACCTCCGCCTGGATGCGGGCGAGGCCGCGCGGCAGGACATCGGTATCGAGCAGGGGCAAGCCCATCGCGGCCAGGCTCACTCGCCGGGGAACGGCTGGGTGCCGGCGACACGGCCGTCCGGACCCGCGACGATGCTTTCAATCCGGGCCTGCGCCTGGTCCAGCCGGGCCTGGCAATGCAGCCGCAGCTTTTCACCCTGCTCGTACAGAGAGATCGACTCTTCCAGCGGCACGTCCCCTCCCTCCAGCCGACGCACCACGTCTTCCAGCGCGCGCAGCGCGTCCTCGAAGCTCAGTTCGGCCAGCGGCGGGGTATCAGTAGCGGCATCCATCACAACGCAGCTTTGACGGAGCACCTATGGGCGGTCAACCTCTAGCACTCCGGCATCAGCAAAGCTAAGGCGCGGCCCCATGTCCCAGATCACCCCTGCTGTCGTCGAGGCACATGGCCTCAGCCCCGAGGAATATGACCGCGTTCTCCACGCGCTCGGCCGCGAGCCGAACCTGGTCGAACTCGGCATCTTCTCCGTCATGTGGTCCGAACATTGCAGCTACAAGTCGAGCCGGCTGCACCTTAAGACATTGCCGACGCAAGCCCCGTGGGTGATCTGCGGCCCGGGCGAGAATGCCGGCGTGATCGACATCGGCGACGGACCCGATGGCACCAGGCTGGCCGCCATCTTCAAGATGGAGAGCCACAACCACCCCAGCTACATCGAACCGTACCAGGGTGCGGCGACGGGTGTGGGCGGCATCCTGCGCGACGTGTTCACCATGGGCGCACGGCCGGTGGCGAACATGAACGCGCTGCGGTTCGGCCGCCCCGACCATCCCAAGATGAAGCACCTGGTCAAGGGCGTGGTCGCGGGGATCGGCGGCTATGGCAATTGCGTGGGCGTGCCGACCGTCGGCGGGGAGACGAATTTCCACCCGGCATATGATGGCAACATCCTGGTCAACGCGATGACGGTGGGCGTCGCGGACCAGAGCCGGATCTTCTATTCCGCTGCGACCGGCGTGGGCAATCCGATCGTGTATGTCGGCAGCAAGACCGGGCGCGACGGCATCCACGGCGCCACCATGGCGTCGGCCGATTTCGGCGAGGACAGCGATGCCAAGCGCCCGACGGTGCAGGTGGGCGACCCGTTCACCGAAAAGCTTCTGATCGAGGCTTGTCTTGAACTGATGGCCACCGACGCGATCGTGGCCATCCAGGACATGGGCGCGGCCGGCCTCACCTCGTCCAGCGTGGAAATGGCGAGCAAGGGCGGCGCCGGCATCCGGCTGGACATGAACAAGGTGCCCTGCCGCGAAGAAGGCATGACGCCGTACGAGATGATGCTGAGCGAAAGCCAGGAGCGGATGCTCATGGTGCTGCAGCCCGGCAAGGAGCCGATGGCGGAAGCGATCTTCCGCAAGTGGGAGCTCGACTTCGCGGTGATCGGCGAAGTCACCGACACCGGCCACATGGTGCTCGAATTTGATGGCGAGGTGGTGTGCGACATCCCGCTCGCACCGCTCGCGGACGAGGCGCCGCTGTACGATCGTCCATCTGCTGAACTCGCCAAGCCTGCCCCTCTGGCCGACGCGCCCGATTGCGACGATCCTGGCGCCGACCTGCTGCGCCTGATGGGTGGCGCTGACCTCGCCAGCCGCAAGTGGATTTGGGAGCAGTACGACCACATGGTCGGCGCGGACACGGTGGCCGGTCCGGGCGGCGATGCGGCGCTGGTGCGGGTGCATGGCACGGCCAAGGCCCTCGCGCTGACGACCGACTGCACGCCTCGGTATTGCTTCGCCGACCCGTATGAAGGCGGCAAGCAGGCGGTGGCGGAGGCCTATCGCAACATCAGCGCCACCGGGGCCACCCCGCTTGCGATCACCAATTGCCTGAACTTCGCCAATCCGCAGCGGCCGGAGATCATGGCGCAGCTGACCGGCTGCATCTCCGGCATGGGCCAGGCCTGCCGTGTGCTCGACTTCCCGGTGGTGAGCGGCAACGTGTCGCTCTACAACGAGAGCAAGGCGACAGGTGGCGGCAGCGCCATCCTGCCGACACCCGCGATCGGCGGCGTCGGGCTGCTGGAGAATTACGAGCGCCGTGCATCCATCGCCTTCAAGGCACCGGGAGAGGCGATCTACCTCTTCGGGGCGGAATTCTGGGCGACGCCGAACCACGCTCGCGGCCATCTCGGCCAGTCGCTGTGGCTGCGGGAGCTGCACGGGCGGGAGGACGGCCCTGCCCCGCACGTCGACCTGACGCTGGAGAAGAACCAGGGCGAGTTCATCCGCGAACTGATCGCCGCCGGGCTGGTCAGCGCCGTTCACGACGTTGCCGATGGCGGGCTCGCCGTGGCACTCGCTGAGATGGCGCTGGCGGGTGACATGGGTGCGGATGTGCAGCAGCACCCCTCCTACACCGCTGCGGGCTGGTGGTTTGGTGAGGATCAGGGCCGCTACGTCGTCACGGTGCCCGACATGGACGCGTTCCAGCGGCAAATTGCCAAGGGCACGCGCAATGCCGACACCGCAAGCGCGGGTTTGGTTCGCATCGGCACGACCGGCGGCACCAACCTGCTTGGCATCGAGCTGTCGGCCCTTCGTTCCGCACACGAGGCCTTCTTCCGCGACTGGATGGAGGACTGACCCTGCCCGGCGCAGGCGTAGTCCTCCATCATCGTGTCATCAGCGCAGCGCGAAGCCGACACCGACCGCTGCGCCGGCCTGTCCCCGGCTTGTATAGGTCGCGGCCATGTTGATCCGGCGGCGTTCGGTACGGTGTGACAGGCCCAGAGCCATGGCGCTCTCACCCTGCCACAGACCTGCCCCGCCACCGATCGTCAGCTCGCCCTCGATCGACGGGATCTGTGCCATCGCCATGGCAGCCGCCGTACCCGCCTCCGCATCGCGGCGCAGATCATCCAGGTCGAAGGCGAATTCCTGCAGGCGCATGTCGGTGTAGGCGGCGGAGGTCGCCACCGACAGGTTCATGGCATTGCCGAGTTGCCCCACATTGACCGCATCGGTCAGCTCCACCCCGGCAGCGACGTTGCGCAACGTCACGGGGGCAGACGGCGGGAAATCGCCGGGATGGGTGAAGGTGACGACGTTGGCAGCGCTGTCATACTGGACCGCATTGCGCACGGCGCCGGCAGCACTCTGCGCGCTCGCTGCCGCAGCCGCGACAGCAACGTTGGTCGCGGCTAGCTGGCGGCCATTCACCGCCTGGGTCGAACCCGCGTCCACCGCGCCGTCCGCGACATTGGCCAGCGTCACGGGCGCACCAGCCGTTCCCCCGGCGAGTGTCACCGTGTCGCTTCGGTCGCCGGCTTCGGTCCGATCGTACTGCAACGAGTTGCCGGCGGTAGCGGCGACCGCCGCAAGCTGTCCGCCGTTCACCGCGTCAGTGGATCCGGCGGCCACCGATCCCGCGGCGACATTGTGCAACCCGACCGGCGTGCCGGCGCTCGCCCCCACCAGGGTCACATCGCTGCTCGGCACTCCCCCGTTGGAGACCGTCGGCGTGGCCGCATCGGCGTAGCGGACCGGCCCTGCGTTGGCATTGCCAGCCCCCGCCGCCAGCGCAGCGATGGCGACGGTGTTCGCCGCGACCTGCGCGTTAGTGGCGGCAAGCTGGCTGCCGTTCACGGCGTCGGTCGACCCCGCCGTCACGCTACCGGCGGCCAGGTTGCTGACCACGGTACCTGCGGCGCCCGCAAGAGTGGCCCGTTCGCGCAGCGCGCCGTCGTAAGTGATGCCTGTCGACGTCGCAGAGCCGACCTGCGCCGACAAGGCAGACAGCGCCTGACCCACATCCGTGAAGGTGGCGCCATTCAGGCTGTAGGACGGGCCGGTCAGTTCACCGGTGGTGCTGTTGTGGCTCGCGCCACCGCCCAGCGACATCGCCATTGCGGTACCCAGGTTCGCCGTCGCGCCGCGCAGCTGGGCAAGGTTCACGGCATCGGTTGCAACACTCCCCGCGGCGACACCGGTGATCTGCCGCTCGCCCAAGGGGAAGCTGCCGGGATTACCCGGATCGTCCAGCGTACGGGCGACCGCGATCTCCCCGGCGGAGGTCTGCGCGCCCGCCAATCCGAAAGCGGTGTAGCCGACCTGCGCACCTCGCGCCGCCAGCGCGCTCGCCCCCAGCGCAACGCTGCCGTCCACCAACACCTGCGATCCAATGCCCAGGGCCACGGCGCCGAAGCTGTTCGCCTGCGCGGCGGCGCCCAGCGCCACGGCGGCGATACCCGCGCTGGCACGTTCGCCCACTGCGGTGGCGAAAGCGGCAGCCTCGGCCGCAGTGCCAAGTGCCGTCGCCTTCTCTCCATCCGCGCTGGAGCCATTGCCGACGGCAAGTGTGTTGAGGCCGATCGCACGCGCCTCGTTGCCCACCGCCATGGCATACACCCCGTCGGTCCAGACATTGCTGCCGATGGCCATCGCCTCGTCACCATACGCATTGTTGTTGTAGCCCAGCGCGAGGGCGTGCAGCCCGCTGACCGTGTGCCTGTCGCCGATGGCGATCGCGTTCTGTCCGCCGACCGTGTTGAAGCTGCCGATCGCGATGGTTCCGATCCCGCTCGCCCGATTACGCTGTCCGATGCCGACCGAGCCGTCGCCTGCCACGATGTTCGTGTCGCCCAGGGCCAGCGCACCCGTCCCGGTCGCTTCATTGTCCCGGCCCATGGCAACTGCGCCATCGCCCATGGCGATGTTCGGGTCGCCGATCGCGACGGCACCGTCGCCCGCTGCACGGTTGAGATAGCCGATCACCACCGCCTTGCCGCTCTCCGCGACCGAGCCATCGCCGATCGCCACCGAGCCGTGGCTCCACGCCTCGGCCCCGCGGCCGACTGCCAGCGCACCCTCGGCCGCGGCGATCGCATGGGGGCCGATCGCCGTCGAATCACTCGCCAGAGCCTGTGAGTCGGCACCGACCGAGTTCGTGTTGAAGTAAGGATTGTCCTTGGCGACACCGCCCACCGTCAGGTTGCTCATGGACGTTTCGATCGCATTCACGACCGCCTGCACGTCGTCGAAGGATCGCCCATTGTACAGCAGTCCCCCGGCGAAGCTGCCACTGGTGGGATCGAAGGTACTCAGGGGGCTGAACAGCCCGGCGACCTGCCCTGCCAGGTTGAACATCTGTCCGCCATTCACCGCCTCGGTCGACCCGCCAAGCACGGCACCGGGTCTGATGTTGGCGATAACCGTGCCGGTGGCTCCGGCCAGGATCAGTCGATCGTGCGAACCGGCGTCATACTGAACGGCGACATTCGACAACGCGACCAGAGCGTCGCCTATGCTCGTGATCCGGTCGGCATGGATGGTCAGAGCCGCAGTGTTCCCGGCAACCCGGGGGTCGAGCGTAGCCAGCGCAGCCTGATGGGCGCTGACACGACCATCCAGCAAGGTGATGCTCGCGCTGTTGGCGGCAAGGCCAGCGTTGGTGACGAACAATTGCGCGCCCGTCACCGCACCGGTCGAATTGTCAGCTATCTCGGCGGCAGCCAGATTGTGCAGCGCCACTGGCCCACTGCCAGCACCTACCAGCGCCAGGTGCTGGGTCCGCGCACCGCCATTCGGCACAATCGGCGATCCTGGATCAGCGTAGCGTACGGGTCCCACTCCGCCGTTGGAGACCCGCAATGTCAATTCGTCGACCGCGTTGTTGGTGGCAAACAGCTGGCCGCCGTTCACTGCGTCGGTAGAGCCGGCGGCAAGAGCGCCAGCGGCAAGATTTGTGATCTGCGTGCCCTGCGCCCCCGCCAGCGTCGCCGTGTTCCGAGCCACACCATCATAGCGTAGCGCGACCGCATCGAGCGTCGCGAGTGCCGCGTTGCCGCCGGCGATCGCATCGGTGTTGTCGGCGACCTGCGCGTCGAGTGCATCGATGTCATGCGCCTGCGCGACCACGCGCACATCCAGGTCCGACAATGCCAGGCTGGTTGCGGTCATCCGCGTATCGAGCCCGTCGACGGCGGCAGCGTTCGCAGCAATAGCCTGATCCGTCGCAAACAATTGCGAGCCGTTGACCGCGTCACTCGAACCGGCTGCGACACTGCCGCTGGCGAGATTGGTGATCCGCGTCCCGCCGGTGCCGTACAGCGCGATCAGGTCCCGCTCGGCTCCGGCGTACCGAACGGCAACAGCATCTAGCGCCACGACCTGATCGCGAACACCTGCCACCTGTCCCACCGTCGCGGCGTCGCTGGCAGCGCTGCCAGCGGCCACGTTCGTGATCTGGCGCAACGCACCGGCAGCACCGACGGAGACCTCGCCAATGGAGAGCTGCGGCCCTGCCAGGCCTAGCGCTGCATAGCTGCCGGTCGCGCCACGGAGTGCCTGCGATCCGGCGCCAAGCGCGATGCTGTTGGCGGCCGTGGCCTGAGCATTCGCCCCGAGCGCGATGCTGGCAATCGCGCCGTTCGTTGCCTGCGCATTGTTGCCCAGGGCGATCGCATCAAGATGGTGCGCTCGCGACGGTGTCATTCCCGTGGCGCCAAGGCCACTGATGCGGTTGCCGCCGATGGCAATGCCCGCCGCCTCATCCAGCGTGATGCTGTCCGATGTTGCGACGCATTGGTCCGACGGCCCGACGATAGTGCCGTCACTGCCCAACACCTGCAGCGTGACTGGCTGTCCCGCCGCTGCGCTGGTCAGCAGGCCAGTGACGTTGAGGTTCGGCCGCAGGCCCAGCAAAGGACCGACCAGCGGCAAGGCGCCAACCACATTCAGAAGGCTGTTTACCGATGCTTCAAGTGGATTGGCGACGCCAGTGATCACGGGCGCGACGATGTTGGTCACGGCCGACGCAGGCAGGCTTACGCCGGCACAGGCGCTTACCAGACGATCGCCTGATTGCGCCCCGGATTGCGCCATTGCCGCCGGCGAGCCCAGCAGGGCAAGGCACGCTACTCCACTGCACGGGAACCCTATTGCACGGAAAGCGTTACGACGCAGGCTGTTGGTCAAATTCCCCTCCGATGACCATGAATGTTGGTTCATCACGGGTATAAGACGGCGATGAAGGCGTTCTTGCGCCGCACCACCCGTGAAAATTACAGATTTCATGGACTTTTTGCGTCCAAACCGGTTGGTCGGATGGCCTCAACCCCAGCGTCGGACTAATTCAGCGTTAACCCAAGCGATAAACTCCATAATTAACGTGATTGTTCGCGCCATGGTATGCGATCGCACATTGTCCATCTGGAACAATCTGTTAGGCCGGCGTCTTGAGGCCAACGGGGAATGAAGTGGCGGTAACAGTTCAGGGTGCGGTGCATGTGAGTTCCGCTGAATTCGTTCGCCATTTCGGCGGCTGGCAGGATCGGGTAAGCAGAAGTCCCATCGTCGTGACCCATCATGGGCGAGAGCGGCTGGTGGTGCTTTCGCCTGAACACTTCGCGCAGCTTGCGTTTGACGACGCGTCGCCGGAGCGGACGCCTTCAGGGTTCGTGGCACCTGCCGAACGCGGCGCCATGGAGATCGTGGCGGACAATCTCGAAGAATGCTTCTTGGCATTCGATCACGATCTGCGGGTCGTGCACGTCAATGCCATGGCCTGTTCTTACCTCAGGATGGGTCGTCATCAGCTGGAAGGGCGGGCGCTGGAGGAAACCGTGCCGCAATCCAGCGGATCGCTGGCGTGCATCAGCGTCGCCCGGGCGTTGGAAACCGGTCAGCCAGCGCAGTTGGAGGTTGAATCCCTGCTGTATCGCGGTCGGTGGCTGCGGGTGAAGACCTTCCCCTTCCCGACCGGGTCCGCCTGCCTGTTCCGTGACGTCACGGACGAGGTGGAGAGGCGCGATGCCATCGATGTTCAGCAAGCGACGCGGCAAGCGCTGCTGGCGCACGGCCTGGTCGGGCGATGCGTGCTGAGTGCGAGAGCGACCTTCCGGGAGGTCGATGCCGCTTTTGCCGCTCTGGTCGGCCTGGAACCGGCGGGTCTGCTGCGTGCGCCCTTCCGCGACATCTTCCCGATGGATTGCCGCGCCGTCGTACGGGAAAATGTGGAAGCCGTGCTGGAGGAAGGGGAGCCGTGCACGTTCGAAACCCGCATGCTGCATCGCGGACATGCGGGCCCCGAAGTCAGGCTCAGCCTGGCGCCGCTTGCAGGCATCGGGGACCGCGGCGTAGTGGTGATTGCCACCCGCCGGTAAACGAAGCCCGCGGCATGCCAGCAGCGCGCTTCACACGCGATGCCGCCCGTGGCACCCACCGCGGCATGGCGGGCAACAACGTGACCACCTCTGCTTCGGAACGGCTCCTGCCGCTCGACATCATGCGCGGGCTGGCGGTGCTCGGGATCTTTTCGGTCAACATCGTCGGCATGGCGATGATCGAGGAGGCGTATTTCTACCCCCCGGCCTTCGGCTTCGGCATGGTGGCCGATCGGGTCATGTGGGCCCTCAACTTCATCCTGGTGGATGGCAAGCTGCGGGCGCTGTTCTCCATCCTGTTCGGCGCATCGGTGGTGCTGGTGTGCGAACGGGCGGTGGCGGCCGGTCGGCAACCGTGGCGGGTGCACTATCCGCGCATGGCCGTGCTGCTATGTTTCGGCCTCCTGCACTTCTACCTGCTCCTTTGGGGTGACATCCTCGCCAATTATGCCCTGGTCGGCAGCATCGCTTTCTTCTGCTGGCGCCTCTCCGCCGAACGGCTGCTGGTCATGGCGATCATCGCGCTGGCGCTGCACAACGCCCCGGCCGTGGCCTATGCCGAGCAATTGCGGGTAGCACAGGTCATGGAGGCGCCAAACGCACCTGCCGATGATCGCAATCGCATTGCCCGATGGCGCGCTTCGCTGATCCCGCAACCGGCGGATCTGGCCGCTGCGAAGGCCGCCCATCGATCGGTCGCGGCGCATGCCCGCTACATGCTGCGGGAAGACCCATACCGCCCATTGCAGAGCGTCATCGGCTATGGCGTGGAAAGCCTCGGCCTGATGCTGCTGGGCATGGCGGCATATCGTTCGGGTTTCCTGACGGGCCGATGGACGCGCAGGCGCTACCTGCAGGTCGGTCTTGCCTGCGCTGGCGCCAGCCTGCTGTATTTCGGCATGGCGGCCGCCGCTATCCTGCGCGCCGGCTTCGATCCGTTCACCTATATGCCGCTGGCGCAATACTGGGCGGGGCCGATGCGTCCGATCGGCGCCATCGGCTACGCGGCCCTGGTGATCCTGCTTGTTCCCGTCGGCGGGGCGGTCGCCCGCCGGCTTGCGGCTGCGGGCAGGATGGCGTTCAGCAATTACCTCGGCGCGACGCTGCTGGGCGTCCTGCTGTTCAACGGTTTCGGGTTGCAACTCTACGGCACATTGTCCCGGGCAGAGGTGTGGCTGTTCGTGCCGCCGGTCTGGGCATTGATGCTGTGGTGGTCATCCTGGTGGTTGGCGCGTTTCCGCCATGGTCCGCTGGAATGGGTCTGGCGCAGCCTGGCGCGGTGGCGTTTCGAGCCATTGCGGCAGGCGGAAAGGGCGAGCGATGGCTGACCGGATATTGATCTTCTACGGCTCCTACCGGCGTGATCGGCAGGGCATTCGGCTGGCGGAATGGCTGGTGCGCGCCTTTGCCGCACGTAGGGCCGCGGCCGAACTGATCGACGCGCAGGCTGTCGGGCTGCCCATGCTCGACCGTATGTACAAGGAATACCCTGCTGGGGAGGCGCCGCCCACGCTGGAAGCGCTGGCCGGCAAGATCAAGGGCGCCGATGCCTTCGTGTTCGTCGCGGGCGAATACAATTGGGGTGTGCAGCCCGGCCTCAAGAACCTGACCGACCATTTCCTTGAAGAATGGTTCTGGCGCCCGGCGGCGATCGCCAGCTATTCGGCCGGGCGCCTTGCCGGTGCGAGAGCAGGCCTGGCCTGGCATGGCACCTTGTCCGAAATGGGCATGGTGGTCGTTTCCAGCACGCTGGCCGTCGGCGGGATCGGTCAGGCGATCAATGCCGATGGCGAACCTGTTGGCGATGGCGGAGCGGCACTCACGCGCTCCTTTCCACGCTTCGCGGACGATCTGGCATGGTGGACGCAGGCTGCACGGTCGCAGCGGGAGACAACACCCCCGCCCTACTGATCGCTACCCGGCGACCCATTCATGCTCGGGTATGCCCATCAGCTTCAGCAGGGCCGTGAGCTCGCCCCGTTCCACCCACCCGTTCGCCGCCTCACGGGCGGCCGGCTTTGCCCGATATGCGATGCCGTAGGTCGCGGTACGCAGCATGGGTATGTCGTTGGCGCCGTCGCCGGCCGCCATGGAAACGGCCTGCTCGCCCAGCAGCGACAGTTCCTCCCGCAATGTCCGCTCCTTGCTGGCGGCGTCGGCGATCGGGCCGGCCAGCTTTCCGTCCAGCCGGCCTTCGGCCACGGACAACCGGTTGCCGACGACCCGGTCGAAGCCGAGCTGTTCCGCCACATGGTCAGCGAAGTGGTGGAAACCGCCGGTCACCAGCACCGTACGGCAGCCACGATGGCGAAGGGTGGCCACCAGCACACGGGCACCCGGGACGGGATGGATGCGGGTGTCGAGGCAGGTGCCGATCGCTGTCTCCTCGAGCCCGGCCAGCAGGCCGACCCGCTCGTGCAGCGCGGCGGCGAAGTCCAGTTCGCCCTGCATGGCACGTTCGGTGATTGCGGCGACCTGGTCCTTCAACCCGGCGAAGTCGGCCAGCTCGTCGATACACTCCTGACCGATCATGGTGCTGTCCATGTCGGACACGAACAGATCGGGGACGCGGATCTCCTCGCGCGCGATGATGGCGTCACTCGGATCGAAATGGTCGCGGATCACCGTTTTTAACGTCGGCAGGTCATTGCCCGGCAGCATCAGCTCCAGCACGTCGCTCCAATGGTCCAGCAGGCTGGCGCCGGCGAGCGCCAGGCCCTTGTCGGCCAGCGCCGCCGCTGCGGCATCGAGGCGCCTGTCGAGTGTGGCAGGGTCTGCTATGAGCCGGGCAATGAGCAAGAAAATGTCTCCGGGTGCGCGAAAGGTGGCGCTCATCGCAGGGCCGACCGCCAGCGGCAAGAGCGATCTGGCCGTGCGACTGGCCCTGGCGGTGGAGCCGGCCGGGTGCCCTGCCCGCGTGATCAACGCTGACAGCGCGCAGGTCTACCGCGACCTTGCGGTGCTGAGCGCGCGGCCGACCACGGCGGAGATGCAGGGGGTCGATCATCGTCTGTTCGGCGCGTGGGATGGCGCGGACGCCTGCTCGGCGGCGGACTGGGCTGAGGCGGCCAAGCAGGAAATTGCCGCGGCGCACGCCGATGGTGCGCTCCCGATCCTGGTGGGCGGCACAGGTCTGTACCTGCGCACCCTGCTTGACGGCATTGCCCCTGTTCCGGCGATTGACCCGGAAGTGCGGGCCGCGGTGCGGGCGATGCCCCCTGCCGGCGCTTACGCCGCCTTGCAGCAGGAGGATGCCGACCGCGCGGCGCTGCTCAATGCGGGTGACAGTCAACGGGTGGCAAGAGCGCTGGAGGTGGTGCGTTCGACCGGCCGGCCACTCGGCTGGTGGCAGAAGCGGCGCGAGGGCGGCATCGCCGGCGAAGTGGAGCTGCACCCTCTGGTGCTGCTACCCGAACGCGCATGGCTGTACGAACGCTGTGACCGGCGCTTCGCACAGATGATGGAAGCCGGGGCGGCGGAGGAGGTCGCCGCCCTGCTGGATCGCAACCTGCCCGGGGACCTGCCGGTCATGCGCGCGATCGGCGTGGCGGAGGTCGCCGGCTGGTTGCGCGGCCATTTGGACCGGGAGACCGCGATCGCGCAGGGTCAGCAGGCGACACGTCGCTACGCCAAGCGGCAATATACGTGGTTCAGGCACCAGCCGCCTGCCTGCTGGCCCCGGATCGACTGTTCACCGGCGTACGAACAGCATGAGTTCACAACAATGTTGCGCACTTTGCGGTTGACATGACATTTTGTGTCTCATAGTGGGAGCCGACTTCGGGGCGGATAGCCCTGTTCCCCATGCAGACAAGGGACTGGAACGGTGACGCAGGAACGCAGCGGGGCTGCGATATTGATCGAAAGCCTGGTTCGGCAGGGCGTGGAGTTCGTCTTCGGATATCCCGGCGGCGCGGTGCTGCCGATCTATGACGAGCTGTTCAGCGACACCCGGCTGCGCCACATCCTGGTGCGGCACGAGGCCGGCGCAGCCCATGCGGCGGAAGGCTATGCCCGCTCAACCGGCAAGCCCGGCGTGGTGCTGGTCACGAGCGGCCCGGGTGCGACCAACGCGATCACCGGCATCGCCGACGCCTATCTCGATTCCATTCCGCTGGTGGTCATCACCGGGCAGGTCGCCACCAACCTGATCGGCACCGACGCCTTTCAGGAGGCGGATACGATCGGCCTGACGCGCCATTGCACGAAGCACAATTACCTCGTCCGCGACCCGGCGGACCTCGCCCGCACGATTGAGGAGGCGTTCACCATCGCCACGTCGGGTCGACCCGGCCCGGTCGTGATCGACATCCCCAAGAACGTGCAGGTCGCCACCGCCCCGCTGACCGATCCGCGCCCGCGTCGCCAGCGCCGGTACGACCCACGCACCGTCGCCGCGCCGGAGGAGATTGCCGAGGCGCTGGAGCTGATCGCCAATGCGGAACGCCCGGTGTTCTATACCGGCGGCGGCATCGTCAACAGCGGCCCCGCCGCCAGCGCCGCATTGCGCCGCTTGCAGGCGCTGACCGGCGCGCCGGTGACCTCCACCCTGATGGGCCTGGGCGCCTTCCCGGCGGAGCATCCGGACTGGCTCGGCATGCTGGGCATGCACGGCACGCTGGAAGCCAATATGGCGATGAACGAATGCGACGTGATGGTCTGCATCGGCGCGCGGTTCGACGATCGCGTGACCGGCCGGCTGGACGCCTTCAGCCCGCATTCGACCAAGATCCACATCGATATCGATCGCGCCAGCATCAACAAGGTCGTTCCGGTCGACCTCGGCATCGTGGGCGATTGCGGCACGGTGATGGACCAGCTCATCGCCGCCTGGGGCGAACGGCGCGGACGGGACCTGGGCGAATGGAAGGCGCGCATCGCCGGCTGGAAGGCACGCGATTGCCTCGCCTTCCCGCACCGCAAGGACGCGCTGATGCCGCAACTGGCCGTACAGCGGCTGTACGACCTGACGCATGAGCGCGCGCCGATCATCACCACGGAGGTCGGCCAGCACCAGATGTGGGCCGCGCAATATTTCGGCTTCCAGAACCCGAACAAGTGGCTGACCAGCGGCGGCCTCGGCACCATGGGTTATGGCCTGCCCGCCGCCATCGGCGCGCAGTTGGGCAACCCCGATGCGCTGGTGATCGACATCGCGGGCGAGGCCAGCATCCAGATGAACATCCAGGAACTGGCCACTGCCAGCCAGTACCGCCTGCCGGTGAAGATCTTCATCCTGAACAACGAATATATGGGCATGGTCCGCCAGTGGCAGGAGCTGACCTATGAAAGCCGCTATTCCAACAGCTATTCCGACAGCCTGCCCGATTTTGTGAAGCTGGCGGAGGCCTACGGCTGGAAGGGCGTGCGCATCACCGGAGAGGCAGAGCTGGACGCCGGCATCGGCGCGATGCTGGACCATGACGGTCCGGTGATCGTGGACTGCCTGGTCAGCAAGGATGCGAACTGCTTCCCCATGATCCCCAGCGGCGCCGCGCATACCGAGATGCTGCTGAACGGCGACGTCCACGCCGGCACCATGGCCGATGACGCCAAGGCGCTGGTGTGACCGCCCTCCTCCCGATCGCAGGACCAGACATGAAGATCCAGCACCGCCAGGCGGAGCGGCACGTGTTGACGGTGATCGTCGACAACGAGGCCGGCATCCTCGCCAAGATCGCCGGCCTGTTCACCGCGCGCGGCTACAACATCGACAGCCTGACCGTGGCCGACATCACGGAAGACCACACGACCAGCCGCATCACCATCGTCACCAACGGTCCGCCGCCAGTGATCGACCAGATCATCGCGCAGCTTGAACGGCTGGTGCCGGTGCACAAGGTGGTCGACCTGACGGACGAAGGCCCGCATGTGGAGCGCGAGCTGGCGCTGGTGAAGGTCGCCGGTCAGGGGGATCACCGGGTGGAGGCGCTGCGCCTCGCCGACGTGTTCCGTGCCAAGGTGGTCGACACCACCACCAGCAGCTTCGTGTTCGAACTCACCGGCGCGCCCGAGAAGATCGACCGCTTCGTCGCCCTGATGCGCGAGCTTGGGCTGGTCGAGGTCGGGCGCACCGGCATCGTCGGCATGATGCGCGGCGCGCAGGGTATCTGATTTAACACCAACGCTAATGATGGCCCGCGACAGGGGGCCGGCGGGCGCATGCCCGATGACAAGGAAAGTACGATGAAGGTCTATTACGACGCCGACGCCGATCTCAACCTCCTCACGGACAAGAAGATCGCGATCCTGGGTTATGGCAGCCAGGGCCACGCCCATGCGCAGAACCTGCGCGACAGCGGCATCAAGAACGTGGCGATCGCGCTGCGTCCCGGCTCGGCATCCGCCAAGAAGGCGGAAGGGGCCGGCTTCCAGGTCATGAGCAACCAGGACGCCGCCGGCTGGGCCGACATCCTGATGATCCTGGCCCCGGACGAGCACCAGGCCAAGATCTGGGCCGACGACCTGAAGGGTCGCCTGCGTCCCGGCGCCGCCCTCGCCTTCGCCCACGGCCTGAACGTCCATTTCGGCCTGATCGAGCCTGACGAGGGCATCGACGTCATCATGATCGCCCCCAAGGGCCCAGGCCACACCGTGCGCGGCGAATACAAGAAAGGCGGCGGCGTGCCCTGCCTCATCGCGGTGCATCAGGACGCCAGCGGCAACGCGCACGACATCGCGCTGGCCTATGCCAGCGGCGTCGGCGGTGGCCGGTCGGGCATCATCCAGACCGATTTCAAGGAAGAGTGCGAGACCGACCTGTTCGGTGAGCAGGCAGTGCTGTGCGGCGGCCTAACCGCCCTCATCAATGCCGGGTTCGAAACGCTGGTGGAGGCGGGCTACGCCCCCGAGATGGCGTATTTCGAATGCCTGCACGAAATGAAGCTGATCGTGGACCTGATGTATGAAGGCGGCATCGCCAACATGCGCTATTCGATCAGCAACACCGCCGAGTATGGCGACATCCACACCGGCCCGCGCCTGATCACCGAAGAGACCAAGGCGGAGATGAAGCGCGTTCTGGCCGACATTCAGCAGGGCCGCTTCGTGCAGCGCTTCATGCTGGACAACGCCGCCGGCAACCCGGAACTGAAGGCCAGCCGCAAGCTGCAGGCGCAGCACCCGATCGAACGCACGGGCGAGCAGCTGCGCGCCATGATGCCGTGGATCGGCGCCAACAAGCTGGTGGACAAGGAACAGAACTGATCGCGTGATCGCTGCCTCGCCCGGATGGGCGAGGCAGCCTTTCCTGCCGGTTACACCTTTGTGCCTTCTTGAGCGTTGCCGGACAGGGCGCCACCTTGCGCTCTGCCAAGCACCACAAGGGGAGCCAATCGCAATGCGCAAGATCATCCTGAGCACCATCGCCGTCGCCACGCTCAGCACCGGGGCCATCGCCGGCCTGCAGGCGCAGGACGCGCCGGCCCTGCCCGGCCAGATGGATGCCAGCCGCGTCACCGCGGGCACCTACACCGCCGACAGCAATCACTCGCTGATCGGCTGGCGGGTCAATCACTTCGGCTTCAACGATTACTTCGGCATCTTCGGCGACGTCGCCGGAACGCTGACGATCGATCCGGCGAACCTTGCCGCTGCAAAGGTCGATGTGACGGTGCCGATCGCCAACGTCACCACCGCCAGCGACGGGCTGACCGGCCACCTGCTGCGCCCCGGCAAGGATGGCGGCAAGCCGGACTTCTTCGGGGCGGAGCCGGCCCCGGCCCGCTTCGTGTCCACCAGCGTTCAGCCCACGGGCGAAACCGCGGCCACCATCACCGGCGATCTGACCATGAATGGCGTGACCCGCCCGGTGACCATCGCCGCCCAGTTCACCGGCGCCGGGGCCAACCCGATGAGCCAGGCGCTGACCGCCGGTTTCGAAGGCACCACAACCATCCGCCGCAGCGAGTTCGGCATTGCCGGCGCGCTGCCGGTCGTGTCCGACGAAGTCGAACTCGACATCACGATCGCGTTCGAAAAGCAGTAATGCCGTGTCCGGGCAGGGTGGACAGCCCCACCCTGCCCGCCTATCAGCCCCGGTCATGACCGCCCGCGATCTGCTATCGCTGCTTCGACTAACGCGCCCTTAGGCGCGTCACGGTCCGCGCGCCCTTGTTACCGGCGCGGACCATTCGCCTAAGGGCCTGCATCACCTGCACAGTCGAACAGCCCTGCCGTTCATGCGGGGCAACGCGAAGGCAAGCAAAGCCATGACCATGCTGAAGGAACCGGGCCGCAAGTACAGGCCCTTCCCCCCCATTGATCTGCCCGACCGGCAATGGCCGACCCGTACCATCATCCATCCGCCGCGCTGGCTGTCCACCGATCTGCGCGACGGCAACCAGTCGATCATCGACCCGATGGACGCGGTGAAGAAGAACCGCTTCTTCGACCTGCTGGTGGAGGTCGGCGTGAAGGAGATCGAGGTCGGCTTCCCCAGCGCGGGCGCGACCGAGTTCGACTTCATCAGCGATCTTGTCCGGTCCGGCCGCGTGCCCGACGACGTGACGATCCAGGTGTTGACCCAGTCGCGTGAGGACCTGATCCGCCGCAGCTTCGAAAGCCTGGAGGGCAGCCCCCGCGCCATCGTCCACCTCTACAACGCGGTCAGCCCCGCGTGGCGGGAGATCGTATTCCGCATGACCCGGGAGGAGGTGAAGCAAATCGCCATCGCCGGGGCGCGGCACCTGGCTGACGAGGCGGCAAGGCGCCCCGGCACGGACTGGCAGTTCGAATATTCGCCGGAGACGTTCTCCACCGCGGAACTCGATTTCAGCATTGAGGTCTGCGCCGCGGTGATGGACGTGTTGCAGCCGACGGCGGAACGACCGCTCATCCTGAACCTGCCCGCGACGGTGGAGGCTGCGACGCCCAACGTCTATGCCGATCAGATCGAATATTTCTGCCGCCACCTGCCTAACCGGGAAGCCGCGGTGATCAGCCTGCACACGCACAACGATCGCGGGACCGGCGTCGCCGCGGCGGAGCTGGGCCTGATGGCCGGTGCCGACCGGATCGAGGGTTGCCTGTTCGGCAATGGGGAGCGGACCGGCAATTGCTGCCTCGTGACCGTGGCGCTCAACATGTACACGCAGGGAATCGACCCCGGCCTCGACTTCTCCGACATCGACCGGGTGATCGAAACGGTGGAGTACTGCAACCAGTTGCCCGTGCATCCCCGGCATCCCTATGGCGGCGAACTGGTGTTCACCGCTTTTTCCGGCAGCCATCAGGACGCGATCAAGAAGGGGTTCGAGGCGCAAGGTGCGCGCAATGACGATCTGTGGCGGGTGCCCTATCTGCCGATCGACCCCGCCGATCTCGGCCGCAATTACGAGGCGGTGATCCGGGTGAACTCGCAATCCGGCAAGGGCGGTTTCGCCTGGGTGCTGGAACAGGGCCAGGGGCTGAAGCTGCCAAAGCGGCTCCAGGCCGATTTCAGCCGCCATGTGCAGCGCATGGCGGACGAACTGGGCCGGGAACTGAACGGCGCCGACATCTGGGACGCATTCCGTGCGGCCTACTACCTGGAGGCCGCGCCGACCTTCGATCTGGTGGATTACGAGGAAACCCGCGCAACCGACGGGACGCGCCTGTTTGCCGGCACGATCACCGTCGGCGGCCAGACGCAGAAGGTCAGCGGCCGGGGCAAGGGGCTGGTTTCCAGCGTGCTCGCCACCCTGCGACAGACCTTCGGGCTGGAACTGGAGGTGCTCGATTATACCGAGCATGCGCTGGCCAAGGGTACGGATGCCCGTGCCGCGGCCTATCTGGAATGCGCCTTACCTGATGGCGCCATCGTGTGGGGTGTGGGCGTAGACGAGGATGTCGCCACCGCCAGCGTGCGCGCGATCCTGTCGGCGGCGAACGGCGCGGTCGCTCGCCGGGCCTGAGGACCGACACGCAGCCGGATCAGGCGGTAAGGTTTGGTGGCATGACAAACCACTTTCCTACAGCCTGATCCTGTGGCCCAAGCGGTCCATGCATTGCCGGGTGACCGTCATCGGTCAGCCTGCAATGCAGCACCGGCTAACGGTGACATTAACAATCGCGGGAGGTGTCAACTTAGTGTCAACTTCCGATCCACGCAGGCCCATCGTGGCGATGGATCGCCTCGCTTTGCTCGCCGGATCCTAGCCGAAGATCCAGTCGATCAACGCCCGGTCATCTACCTGGCGGAGCGGCGCGGGCTCGCCCAGCGGCGGATGCGGTTCGCCCGCCATGATCAGCACCTCCGCGGGCAGGCCCGGCTCCGTGCTGTTCCACAAGGCTTCCGCCATCGCGTCCAGCACGGTGAAGTCGACCGCGTCTCCCAGACGATCGCTGCGGTTCAGCTTGATGCGGGTGCGGTCCTCCGCCAGCAGACGCCGCCGAAGCGCGCGTTGCAGTAGGTCGATGCGCATGATCGCCTGGTCTAACGCGATCTCGGGGGCGCGGGGCCGCAGGCGTGACCAGTCCGCCTCGATCTGCCCCATGCGCTCGGCGACCATGCTGTTGTAATCGGGGTGCGGCCCACGGTGCAGCGGCATGCGGGTCGCCTGCGCGGTCTGGTCGGTGGCGGGCAACAGCAGCCCGTTGCTGCGGAAATCGTCGAAGCCGATGCGGTCACGCCCGATCTCGTCGAACAGCCTGCCGCAACTGTTCCGGTTCAGCAATTGCCGGGGCAGCAGGTGATGCCGCTGCATGCCGGCGCGATAGCCGGGCTGCCCCGGGTTGTTGACCGCGCGAAATGGAAGCTTGGGCCGCACCAATGCGGCGTTGCGGGCGACCGACCGCCGATTTGGCGGCCCGGTCGATTTCATCCCCGTGATGCGCTCACGAACCGTCCGCTGGTTGATGGGTCAAGGATCAGCGGCTCTCCGCCAGGACCGGCCAACGTCACAGTCTGTTCCAGCCGGCCATTCTCCACCAGCCAGTGCAGGATGCGCAAAGCCAGCCGTGCACCCGCCGCCCGGTCCGTGACCAGGCGCGGATCCAGCCGCAGCTCCTGCCCGGTGAACAGGCTCAGCCCCTCGCTCTGCAACCCGCCCTCCGGCGTGGGCGCAAGCGCGGTAAGACCAAGGCCGGGGAACGGGCCACCTTCGGCCCAGCGGATCACGGACTCGCTGAAATGGCGCGGGCTGCACCAGGTACGCGCGGAATGCCACGCCACCGCCTGCACGAACGGCATCTGCGCCAGGCGGGCCATCAGCCAGGCCATGCCACGCACCACCGGCAGCATGGTGCCGCCGGCGCGCAGATGCGGGCCGGGCCGCAGTGTCACCGCCTCCAGCATGGCCGGGGTGAAATCGGCAGGCAGACCATACATGTGGCCAAGCGGCGGCATCGGCTCGGGCTCTCCCGGCCGCAAACCCTCCAGGTCGAAGGTGAGACCGTTCGCCAGCAGTTCGACCCAGCGCAGCACCTCGGGATCGTCCGATCCATCGTCTGACGGGTCGAGACTGATTGTATAGCCGCCATCCAGCCGCGCAGCCGCGCGCACGTCGGCCACGGTGGGCCGCCGACCGGGCGCGAAAACGAGCGAAGCTGCCGTTAACATGCTCGCAGCGTCTGGATGCACCCCGCCGGTGATCTGCCGTCCCCCCTCTAGTGAGAAAGCGCGTGTATGCACAGGATTTCCTAAACAGGTCGAGTCCGGGTGAAACGCCCGTATCTGTTTGGGACGGCGCGCAACTTTGCACCCCATCACATGAATTTCGGACCCGCGGCTGCCATGTGCCGCTGCGCCCGCTTTGCACCTGATAAAGCAATGGAGTAGGCGGAAGTCATGGCCACTCGCCCTGCAACCCTTCGTATAGAACATTCGATTTCTGGCAAGTCCTGGCGCTGGCGCGGCGCCGAGCATGGCGGCGATGGCGCATACGGACTGGGTAGCGATCTGGTCACACACCTGCTGCTCGCACGCGGGATCGAGCCGCACGAGGTCGCGCGACACCGTAGCCCCACGCTGCGAGACTTTCTGCCAAATCCTTCACATTTCAATGACATGGACCGTGCGGCAGAGCGGATAGCCGATGCCGTCATCGCCGGGGAGCAGGTTGCGATCTTTGGCGATTACGACGTGGACGGGGCGACCAGCGCGGCGCTGCTGATCAGATTGCTGCGTCTGCTAAGAAACAGTGCAACGGCCTACATTCCCGACCGCCTGACAGAAGGTTACGGCCCGAACGAGAAGGCCTTGCTGGCGCTGGGGCAGGCCGGTGCCACGCTGATCATCACGGTTGATTGCGGGGCCACCGCCTTTGAACCACTCGCAGCCGCCCACGCGGCCGGCGTGGATGTCGTCGTGGTGGACCACCACAAATGCACGGCGGACCTTCCCACCGCATATGCCGTGATCAATCCCAACCGTCTGGACGAAGGCGAGATCGGGGTAGCCCATGGCCATCTTGCTGCTGTCGGTGTCGCATTCCTCCTCGGCGTCGCTCTGGTGCGTGTCCTGCGGGAACGTGGATACTTCCGGGATCATCCCGAACCCGACCTTCTCGCACTGCTTGATCTGGTGGCGCTGGGAACGGTAGCTGACGTAGCTGCCATACGTGGCCTCAACCGCGCCTTCGTTGCGCAAGGATTGAAGATCATGCGGCGGCGCGGCAATCCCGGGATCGCCGCTCTGATCGATGCCAGTCGCCTCAACCGGGCACCGACATGCAGCGATTGTGGGTTCGCACTGGGACCGCGGATCAACGCCGGTGGCCGGGTGGGTGATGCCGCGCTGGGCGTGCGGTTGCTGACCACGGACGATCCGGAGGAGGCGCGCACCATCGCCGTCCGGCTGGACCTGCTGAACGAGGAGCGCCGCGCTGTTGAGCAGGCAGTCCAGGAGGAGGCAGACGCCCAGGCCTCCATGCAGAGCGATCGAGCGGTTCTGGTGGCGGCAGGAACCGGATGGCACCCGGGGGTGATCGGCATCGTGGCGGGCCGGTTGAAGGAGAAGCACGGCCGCCCGGCCCTCGTCATCGCGCTGGATGCCATGACCGGTCAGGGCAAGGGATCAGGCCGGTCGATTGCCGGGGTCGATCTCGGCGCAGCGATCATCGGCGCGCGAGATTTAGGAATGCTGGCGGCAGGAGGCGGCCATGCGATGGCAGCCGGGCTGACCATCGACAACGCGCGGGTGTCGGAGTTCAGCGAGTGGATCGACCACCACCTTGCCGCTCCGGTGGCGCGCGCCGCTGCCGCAGGATCCCTCCTGCTGGACCTGATGGTCACACCGGGCGGCCTGAGTTCGGATCTGGTGGAGACGACCGAGCAAGCTGGCCCTTTCGGCGTCGGCTGGCCAGGCCCGCGGGTTGCAGTCGGCCCCGTTCACCTGATCCGGGCGGAGGTGGTCGGCAACGGACATGTCAGGCTGATCGCCGGTGGACAGGACGGCGCGTCGATCAAGGCGGTCGGTTTCCGCATGGCGGATACGCTCCTTGGCCAGACGCTGCTGCATGGGGTGCATGGCCGCAGGCTGTGGCTGGCCGGCCGTGCCAAGATCGATGACTGGGGTACCACACCTCGTGCAGAGCTGCATCTGGAAGATGCCGCCTTTGCCGACTGAATGACGTCGCAAAAGCAGGGTTGACCAGACAATGCGGTCCACCTAAAGGCGCCCCCTGCCTTGCAGAAAGGCCCCTTCGTCTAGCGGTTAGGACGCGGCCCTTTCACGGCTGAAACACGGGTTCGATTCCCGTAGGGGTCACCATCGCAGGTGCAGGCAGAACTGGTTTGGCCCCTTCGTCTAGCGGTTAGGACGCGGCCCTCTCACGGCTGAAACACGGGTTCGATTCCCGTAGGGGTCACCAAGCCTTCTGCCTGTAACACTCAAGCCCCATCAATCATGCTTTCTGGCTGGCACCTCGCCGGCCCTGCCGCTAGGGGGCGCGCCATGTTCGAAAGCCGGCCGTTCCCGACCGCAGCCGTCCTGATCGCGCTTGCATCAGGATTTGCGTTGTTGCTGGCGGGTGAGAATCTCCTGCTTATCGGCGTATTGATCCTGGTATGGATCGCCACCTTCTGGCTGGTCAGCCCCGTGGCCGCCGGCGCCCCAGCCGTCTCCCACGCCGAAAGCGTTCAGCTGACCCGCACGGGCATGCGCGACCTGTTTGAACATTCCAGCCAGCCGGTGCTTATGCTGGATGGCATGCGCATCATCGTCGCAAACGCCGCTGCGCGCGAGGCGCTCGGCACGCATGTGCTGGGGCAGGATGCACGGGTGGCCTTCCGCCACCCGGAAGCGGTGGAACTGCTTTCCGGGCTGGAGAGCGGCAGCGCCTCTATCCAAGGGCTGACTGGTCCGCGAAGCATCTGGCAGATCACGCGTCAGCCGCTGGATCAGCGTTATTCGCTGGTGGAACTCGTCAATCGCACGGCGGAGGCGGATATCAGCCGGGCGCACACCGATTTCGTCGCCAATGCCAGTCACGAATTGCGCACTCCGCTCGCCTCCATCATCGGCTACATGGAAACGCTGGTCGATGAAGGTGATGCGCTGGACCGCGCGCGCGCGGCGAAGTTCCAGACCACTGTGCTGAGGGAGGCGCGTCGCCTACAGCAGCTGGTGAGTGACCTGATGTCGCTGTCCCGGGTGGAGGCGGAAAAGCACGATCGTCCGCGCGATACGGTAGACCTTACTCAGGTGGTTGCCCTGGCGGCGCGTGATGCCGCCGGGCCGGACCGGCAGGATCGGCTGCAAATCGATCTCGCCGATGAACCGCTGCATGCCCAGGGCGACCAGCGCCAGTTGGAGCAGCTGGTGCGCAACCTCGTCGACAATGCGCTGAAATATGGCGCGGCCGATCGTCCGGTGAAAGTCGAGCTGAAGCTGGCGGAGCGGCAGTGCGCCGCCATCGTGGTGCGCGACGAAGGCGACGGCATCGCGCCCGAGCACCTGCCTCATCTGACACGCCGTTTCTATCGCACCGATCCTGGACGGAGCCGGGCAGCAGGCGGCACGGGGCTGGGTCTGGCAATCGTCAAGCACATCGTGGAACGACACCGGGGCAAGCTGGACATCGCCAGCCGCCAGGGGAGCGGCACCGTCGTGACCATCCGCCTGCCGCTTGCCGCCACCGCAGCAGATGCTACGCAGGCCTCCGGCTCGGAGCCTATGTCATGAAGCTGTCGCAATCTTCCTTGAACGGGCGGCTGTCAGGGCAACGCCCATCGGCTGCGGGGCCACGCCCCTGCCGTTCACTTATCACTGAAAGGCTGGCACGACCGGCATGATGCGGTGCCTTCCTCCTTTGCTGCTGTCTCTCGTCGGCGCGGTGTCTCTGGCCGGCTGCATGGCCGATGCCGGCACGCGCGGGTCGATCCGCGCGGTCGGTTCATCCACCGTCTACCCATTCGCCAAAACGGTGGCGGAGGCTTTCGCGCGGTCGCACCCGGAGTTCCCCTCCCCCATCATCGAGGCGACCGGCACCGGCGGCGGGATCAACCTGTTCTGCGCCGGCCTTGGCGCCAGTATGCCCGACATCGCCCACGCCAGCCGGCGCATGAAGGTGTCGGAGTTCGAGCAGTGCCAGGCCAATGGCGTTGCCGATGTCATGGAGATACAGGTGGGGCTGGACGGCATTGCCTTCGCCAGTGCGCGCGGCGGGATCATGCTGAATCTCAGCCCTGAGATCGTCTACCGAGCGATCGCGGCGAACCCCTACGGCCGGCCGCAGACCGCACGGCTGTGGTCGGACGTCGATCCATCGCTGCCGGAGCTGCCGATCCTGGTTTACGGCCCGCCCTCCACCTCCGGCACGCGGGATGCCTTGAAGGAGCTCATCCTGACACCCGGTTGTGTGGCCGGGCCCGGCATGGCCGCGCTGAAGGAGAGCGACGGGGACCGTTTCGAGCAGATCTGCACCGAAGTGCGCAATGACGGCGCCTTTGTCGATCAGGGGGAGCAGGACAACCTGATCGTCCAGAAGATCGAGAGCAATCCGCGGGCCGTCGGCCTGTTCGGCTATTCCTATCTGGAAGAGAACGCCGACAAGGTGCAGGGCCTGCCGATGAATGGGGTGCAGCCGACTTACGACAACATCGCCAGCTTCGCATATCCGGGCGCCCGCCCGCTCTATATCTATGTGAAGCGCGCGCACCTCCAGGCCATACCGGGCTTGCAGGAATTCCTGGCGAAGTGGACCGAGAGCTGGGGCCGTGACGGGCCGCTCACTGACATCGGCCTGGTCGCCAACCCACCGGCGGTTCTGCAGCGGAGCACGGAGGCAGCCACCCGCCACACCGTGCTGACCGCCGCGGATTTCGAGTAGGCTGACGGCCATGTCTCCTGCCCTCCTTATCCTGTTGGCTCTGGCCTTGGCGACGATCGGCTGGATCGTGGCGCGTGGCCGCGCCTACAGCTTCGCCCGGGTCGCGCCGGCCCGACGATTGGCCGCGCTGCCGGTCTACCATGCCTGGTTCGTGGCGCTTGCCATTGTCCTTCCGGCGATCGTCTTCATCATCGTCTGGGGCATCATATCGCCGGGCCTGATCGCGCAGGCGGTGGCATCCAGCCCCGCCGCTGCCGGCCTCCCGGCCGAGGGTCTGCTGCGCAGCACGATGCTGGCGGAGGCGCGCAACGTCGCGATGGGCACGGCACCGGGCGTGTTCAACCCGGAAGCGGAGAGGCTAGTCGCTCCGTTCCGGGAGGCGATCGACCGCTTCAACCTGATCGGCGCGGGCATCACGCTGGTGATTGCCTTCCTGTGTGGTGCTGCAGCCTTTCTGCGCCTACGTCCTGACTTCCGCGCCCGCACGCAGGTCGAACGGATGGTGATGGCCATCCTGCTGCTCGCCAGTTTGGTGGCGATCCTCACCACTTTGGGCATCTTCGTCAGCCTGGTGTTCGAGACGATCCGCTTCTTCGGGATGGTCAATCCGGTGGACTTCCTGTTCGGCACCAATTGGGGGCCGGACCCGATGAGCAGCACGGAGGCCGTCGACGGCAGCCGCTACGGCGCGCTGCCGCTGTTCTGGGGTACCATCTACATCGGCGCGATCATTGCGATGGTCGTCGCGATCCCACTAGGGTTGATGAGCGCTATTTACCTGACGCAATATGCCGATCCGCGCGTGCGCCGCTGGTTGAAGCCGATGCTGGAAATCCTCGCCGGCGTGCCGACCGTCGTCTACGGCTATTTCGCCGCGCTGACCGTCGCCCCCGCGATCCGCGATGCGGCGGTCGCCATCGGCATCAGCAATGCCAGCAGCGAAAGCGCCCTTGCGGCAGGGCTGGTGATGGGGGTCATGATCATCCCCTTCGTCTCCTCCATGGCCGACGATTCCATCGCCGCCGTGCCGCGCACGATGCGCGACGGGTCGCTTGCGCTGGGAGCGACCAAGAACGAGACCATCCGGCGTGTACTGGTGCCTGCCGCCTTGCCCGGCATCGTGGCGGGCGTGATGCTGGCAGTCAGTCGCGCTATCGGCGAGACGATGATCGTGGTGATGGCCGCCGGTGCCGCCGCCAACCTGTCCGCCAATCCGCTGGAGGCGATGACCACCGTCACGTTCCAGATCGTTGCCATGCTGACAGGTGAAGGCAGCTTCGACCATCCGGCGACGCTTAGCGCCTTTGCCCTGGGCTTCGTGCTGTTCCTGGTCACGCTGGCGCTCAACTTCATCGCCTTGCGTGTCGTGAAGCGGTTCCGCGAAGCCTATGAGTGATCCCATGACAGATGTCGGCCCCACCCGTACGCCGGCCTATGCCGTCCGGCTGCGGCGTCGCTACGCTGCGGAACGCCGTTTCCGACTGGCCGGACTAGGCGCCGTGGTTTTCTCCATGGCGGTCCTCGTCTTCCTGCTGGTGACGATGACAATCAACGGCGTTGGCGGCTTCCAGCGGACCACGCTGTTGGTCCCGGTCGATTTCGCGGCAGCGAACCTGACGGCGCCACCAGCCGACGCCAGCCTCGGCATCGCAATCCGGTCGCTGGAAGACCAGCGTCTGCCGCAGGTCATTGCCGCCAACGTCAGCGCCCGGTTCGGCGCGGACGCAGCGGAGCAGGTCAGCCCCGATGCCTGGCGCGTCGCGGCCGAACATATCATTGAAGACCCTGGCTTGCTGGACCGGCGGGTCACGCTGGATCTGCCCGTCAGCCAGAATCTCGCGGCCGCCTTCGCTGGCGATGGCCATGCCGACCTGAAGCCGCTGGCGGATCGCCTGGCTGCGAACGGCGCGTTGACCGACCGGCTCGACTGGGGGTTCCTCGCCCGTTCCGATGCGACAGATCCGCAGCTTGCCGGTATCTGGGGTGCCTTGAAAGGGTCGATCCTGACAATGCTGGTCACGCTGGCTCTGGCCTTCCCCGTTGGCGTGCTCGCCGCGCTTTACTTGGAGGAATACGCGCCACGTGGCCGCTGGACCGACATTATCGAAGTATCGATCAACAACCTTGCGGCCGTGCCTTCCATCATCTTCGGTCTGCTGGGTCTGGCCGTGTTCCTCGGCCTGTTCCCCTCGCTCCGTTCCGCTCCCATCATCGGCGGCATGACGCTGGCGCTGATGACCATGCCGGTGATCGTCATCTCCGGCCGCAACGCGATCAAGGCGGTGCCCCCCTCCATCCGCGACGGTGCCCTGGCAATCGGGGCCAGCCCGATCCAGGTGGTGTTCCACCACGTGCTGCCGCTGGCCCTGCCAGGCATCCTGACCGGCACCATCATTGGCATGGCGCGCGCCCTGGGTGAGACCGCGCCGTTGCTGATGATCGGCATGCGCGCATTCGTCGCTACGCCGCCGGGCGGGCTGACTGATCCCGCCACCGTGCTGCCGGTGCAGATCTATCTTTGGTCGGACGAGATCGATCGCGGCTTCGTCGAACGCACCAGTGCGGCAATCATCGTGCTGCTGGCATTCCTGCTGCTGATGAACGGCATTGCCATCTACCTGCGCAACCGCTTCGAAAAGACATGGTGACCCCTTTGCCCGATCAGGTGCTGAGCAATTCCGAACCCAAGATGCGCGCGCGCGAGGTATCCGTATTCTACGGTGCCAAGCGGGCCATCGATACCGTGTCGATCGACATCCGGACTGAGGATGTGACCGCCTTCATCGGTCCGTCGGGCTGCGGCAAGTCGACGTTCCTGCGCACGTTGAACCGCATGAACGATACCATCGCCAATGCACGGGTAGAAGGTGTGATCGAACTGGAGGGCGAGGACATCTACCAGTCCGGCATGGACGTGGTGCAACTGCGCGCTCGCGTGGGTATGGTGT
The DNA here is from genome assembly GCF_039830145.1 of Croceibacterium sp. TMG7-5b_MA50. Lineage (NCBI taxonomy): Bacteria > Pseudomonadati > Pseudomonadota > Alphaproteobacteria > Sphingomonadales > Erythrobacteraceae > Croceibacterium > Croceibacterium sp. TMG7-5b_MA50. Next base: position 1,027,907 of record NZ_CP156082.1, read on the forward strand.
TCCAGAAGCCGAATCCTTTCCCCAAGTCGATTTATGAGAATGTCGCCTACGGACCGCGCATCCACGGCCTGGCCCCGGCCAAGTCCGAGCTCGACGGCATTGTCGAAAGGTCCCTGCGTCGTGCCGGTCTGTGGGACGAGGTGAAGGACCGCCTGAACGATCCGGGCACGGCCTTGTCGGGTGGGCAGCAACAGCGGCTGTGCATCGCGCGGGCCATCGCGGTGGAGCCGGAAGTCATCCTGATGGACGAGCCATGCAGCGCGCTAGACCCGATCGCCACGGCGCGGATCGAGGAACTGATCGACGAGCTGCGCGGTCGTTACGCCATCGTGATCGTCACCCATTCCATGCAGCAGGCTGCCCGTGTCTCTCAGCAGACAGCCTTCTTCCACCTGGGGCACCTTGTGGAATATGGCGCAACCTCGCAAATCTTCACGACGCCGCGCGAACAGCGCACGCAAGACTATATCACGGGACGGTACGGCTGATGGCGCAACACACGGTCAAGGCGTTCGACGAGGACATCACCCGGCTCCGTGGCCTGATCGCAGAGATGGGCGGTTTGGCCGAAGTGGCCATCCAGGAGGCTTTGGACGCCCTTGTCGCTGGTGACGAGGACAAGGCGAACCGTGTCGTCGGGCGTGATCGCAAGCTGGACGAGCTCGAGGCCGAGATAGATGCAATGGCCGTGCGCATGCTGGCCTTGCGTGCCCCCATGGCGGACGATCTGCGGGAGATCATCGCCGCATTGAAGATCGCCGGCGTATTGGAACGGATCGGCGACTACGCCAAGAACATCGCCAAGCGTGTGGCCCGCATACCGGAGCGTGCCCGGTTCGAACCGCTGACGCTGTTGCCGGCGATGGGCGAGATCGCGGCGGAGATGGTGCATGATGTGCTGACCGCCTACGCCGCCCGTGACCCGATGCTGGCACGCGAAGTGATCGAGCGTGATGCCAAGGTGGATGCGTTCTACGACAGCATCTTCCGCAACTATGTCAGCTATATGGTTGAAAATCCGGCAACTATCAGCAGCGCAGCGCATCTGCTGTTCGTTGCCCGCAATCTCGAGCGGATCGGCGATCATGCGACCAACGTGGCTGAGATGGTGCACTTCTCCGCCACGGGGCATTATCCCACGGATATCGACCGCTGACACGATTTTGTCTTTTTGCTGTCATAAGGCGCGCGTGAGCTTCAGGGGATCATCGCCTTATGTCCGCACCCAAGCTGCTGCTGGTCGAAGACGACATCGCGCTTGCCGAACTGCTTGAGTACCGCTTCGCCAATGAAGGCTATGAAGTGCGCGTCACCGCTGATGGGGACGAGGCGCTGGTGCTGGCGGCGGAGGATGCGCCCGACCTCGTGATCCTGGACTGGATGATCGAGGGTACCAGCGGGATCGAGGTCTGCCGCCGACTTCGCCGCGACAAGGGCACGGCCCACGTGCCTATCATCATGCTGACCGCGCGGGAGGGTGAGGACGATCGCATCCGCGGCCTCGAGACCGGGGCAGACGACTACGTCACCAAGCCGTTCTCCCCGCGCGAACTGCTGGCCCGGGTGTCGGCCGTGCTGCGCCGGGTGCGTCCTGCCCTGGCCGGCGAGACGATCGAGGCGGGGGACATGAAGCTCGACCCCGTAGCCCACCGGGTGGAGCGGCGGGGGCGCCAGCTCCAGATCGGCCCGACCGAGTATCGCTTGCTGAAATTCTTCATGGAACACCCCCGCCGGGTGTTCAGTCGCGGGCAGTTGCTCGATGCCGTATGGGGCACCGGCAGCGAGATCGAGGAGCGCACGGTGGATGTGCATATCCGCCGGCTGCGGAAGGCGATCGCGCTCGATCTCGCAAAAGATCCCATCCGTACCGTGCGATCTGCCGGCTACGCGCTGGAACCTGTCTAACGGCAAAATCCGCCGAGGCCGCGTAGCGCCTGGTCAAGATGCAGGTGATCGGCATGCGCCGCGTTGTATTCGGGGCTGAGCACCGTGCCGAACACGTTGCATGCACCATCGCGGACGCGGCGCAGGAAGTCGGCACCCGCTCCTTCCCCATCCCAGCCACGCAGCACGGTCACTCGCTGGCCGTCCTCTGTCACAAAGCTGGCGATGTCGATCGCGTTGCCCGTCGCATGCTCACTCCAGTTGCCGCCACCGCCGATCCGCCGACAACTGAAGGTTCCGAGATGTTCGATCCGCGAAATGGGGGAGCCAAGCAGTTCCTCTGCCGCAGGCTGAACCGTTTGCGTCAGCCAGACCTGCACTGCGGCGTTGACCGCGCAAGTCGTGACCGGCCTTGACGGGCTGAACACGCCTTCGCGCCATTGCGTACGATCGGCTCTGTGACAGGTACCCTCCCCCGCCGGATCGAGGACGGCGAAGGATATTCCGCTACGCTCCAGAACGGCATGGCACTCCTCCGGATCGGAGCGGAGAGCGGCAAGTTTGCGCGGCGTCGCCCAGCCGGGCGGATCGGTGAGGTCGAGCGGTGCCCACGGATCATGCTGCGGGTGCTCGGCCAGCCAGGCGCGGGCCGTGAGCAGCACGGCCGCGAGGATCAGCAAGATGATGATGGTGCGGTCTTGATCAAATCGGTCGAGCTGGCGGGAGAAACGCATCATCCCTCAAGCGCCAGATCAACCCAGGTGTTCCTGATCAGGCAATCCGCCCGCCGCCGCGAACAAGCTCCACCAGGATGCCGGCTGCCAGTATCAGGAAGATGGTGCCGATCACCCGTTCGAGCCATAGCCGCACCACAGGCTTGCTCATTGCCGCCGCGAGGCCACTGCCGGCAGCCACATAAATCACCCCGACCGCCATGTCACAGGCGACAGCGATCGCGGCCAGGACCATCAATTGCGAGGCAAGTGGCTGACTGAAGTCCAGGAAGGGTGGCAGCAAAGCAAGCACGTAGACCAGCGACTTGGGATTACCCAGCGCGATGGCGAGACTGTCACGCAAGGCGTGGCGGCTGCGTGGTGCAGCGGCGCCATGGGGTGCATCGCGGCGCGCCCCGGCGATTGCCTGCCAGCCCAACCATGCCAGATACAGCGCACCCGCCGCTGCCAGCACTCCGATGGCGCGCGGCCAAGCCAGCGCCAATGTGCCGAGCCCTAAACCCGCGGCGGCGAACCAGCACAGATTGCCCAGTTGAAGCCCGCCAAGCGCTGCAAATCCCGCGCGATGGCCCCGCCATGCCGACTGGGTCAGCACGAACACCATCTGCGGCCCGGGAACGATGCTGACCGACGCGGTGACAGTGGTGAAGAGCAGGAGCTTCGCAGGGTCCATGTCCGCTGCCTGTGGGCATCGGCGATGCTGGTCAATGACAAAGCTGGCGACGCTTATCCGGTCATTTCAGCGAGGCGCTCAGCCACCGCCTGCAGGTCGGCCTGGAACATCCGCTCCTGCTCCTCTCGCGCCGGTCCGTCCAACCGCAACAGATATGATGGGTGCGCCGTGATCCACAATTCGGCGCCATCTTCCAGCACGTGCGGCACGCCACGCGCCTTGCTGACGCTGACGGTCTTGCCCAGCATGCCACGCGCAGCGCTGGCCCCCATGGCCAGGATGAGCCGCGGCTGCACGATGTGCCGCTCGCTTTCAATCCACCAGCGGCAGATGTCGATTTCCTTCGCGGTGGGTGTCTGGTGCAGCCGGCGCTTTCCACGATCGACGAACTTGAAGTGCTTGACGGCATTGGTCACGTATACCGTACCGCGATCGATGCCCGCCCGCTGCATATGGGCATCGAAGACCTGCCCGGCCGGTCCCACGAATGGGCGACCCTGCCGATCCTCCTGATCGCCCGGCTGCTCGCCCACGATCATCAGCGTGGCATTGGGTGGCCCTTCCCCCATGACGGCCTGGTTGTCGAGCTCGCCGATCGGGCATTTGCGACACCCATGGATGGCCCGATCAATCGCTGGCAGCGTGGCTGGCCGCTCCTCGAACTCCAACGCACCTGCCTCGACCATCGCTGCCTCCCGGGCCTGAGCGCCCGCGACCAGCTCCGGAATGAGGGCACTCTCGGGCATGTTCTTCCAGTATTTGCGCGGCATCTCCTTGAGCATGGCACCGATCTTGAGCCGCGCGGGATTGAAGATGGAAGCATAGTACCGGCGCCACAGATCCTCCGCCGGGTCGCCATCAGGCGCATCGCCACGCTCAGCCGGTGGCCCTTCGCCAAGCACCTCGCCATCCCAGTGCAGCGAGCCACGCGGGGTCAGAATGGACCACCGCATATTGCTGAAACGGTTGACGAAGAAGGCGGCATTGCTGCGCAGAATATGGTGCTCGGGTTCGAACCACGCGACGTAGCGTTCCTGCCCATCCGCGTCTTCCATGGCGCGAAAGCGAACAAAGGCGCGCATCTTGTGCTTGTCTCGCCGGACCGATCGGGCGAGTTCATCGAGGCGCCGCACGTCATTATCGGTGCGATCATCCAACAGATTGCGGTTCCCCTGCAAACGCCAGAGCAACCGATAGAGTAACGCAAAGCGGGCCGGATCTGAATGGCAGATGGCGGCTTCGGCCGCCTGGATGAACGGCTTGCTGGCCCGTACCATGGGCGCATTTGCTGGCGGGAGCGGCAATGGCTGGTCGCCAGCGGCAAACAGATCGCCCGTGCTGCCCGGCTCACCCCAGGCAATCTGGTCAGGGGGCACCCGGCACTGCACCAACACGCGCGCGGCATCGCGCCAGAAGGTAAAATCGTCCGGCGCCGGCACGTTCACGGCATAATGCGAATCCTTGTCGGCTTGCGGCAGCATGCTCATGCCGCGAACAGTTCCAGCTGCTCCTCCGCCGGAGGTGCGACCAGGGACTTGAGGTCGGCACGATCGGTCAGCAGTGTGGGCCGCCAGTCCGCGGTGACAATGAAGGGGCGGACCTTGGCGATAGAGACGGTGAGCTTGCCGACATCCTCCAGCCGCAAGGTGCGCTGCCGGCGCGCAGCGATCAACTGGTTGACCGCGCGAACACCAAGACCGGGTACCCGGAGCAACGCTTCCCGCCCAGCGCGATTGACATTCACCGGGAAGCGGTCGCGAAACTTGAGTGCCCAAGCCAACTTGGGATCGATGTCGAGCGGCAGCATGCCATCGGCACCAGTCGCCTGCATCACCTCTGCCGCGGAGTAATCGTAGAAACGCATCAGCCAGTCGGATTGATACAGCCGGTGTTCCCGCATCAAAGGAGGGCGCTTCAGCGGCAGGACGGCACTGGCATCCGGGATCGGACTAAACGCGGAATAGTAGACACGGCGCAGGCCGAAGCCATCGTAAAGGCGGTTTGCCTTACCCACGATGTCGGCGTCACTCGCCGCGTCAGCACCTACGATCATCTGCGTTGACTGCCCTGCCGGCGCGAAGCGGGGTGCATGGCGGAAGCGCTTCGTCTCGTCGCGGTTCTGCGCGATATGCTCCTTAACCTCGCCCATCGCCCCTTCGATGCGCCCGGTGTTCTTGTCCGGCGCCAGTCTCGCCAGACCGGCATCGGTCGGCAGTTCCACATTGATGGACACGCGATCGGCGTAGAGCCCCGCCTGATGCACCAGCTCCGCATCCGCATCGGGAATGGTCTTCAGATGGATGTAGCCACGGAAATCATGCTCCTCCCTGAGGATGCGAGCGACCTCAACCAGCTGCTCCATCGTGTGGTTTGAGCTTTTCACAATGCCAGAGGAGAGGAACAGCCCTTCTATGTAGTTGCGTCGGTAGAAGGAGAGCGTCAGATCGGCCACTTCCTGCGGCGTGAACCGGGCGCGTACCACATTGGAACTCGCCCGATTGATGCAGTAATGACAGTCAAAGATGCAATGATTGGTCAGCAGGACCTTCAGCAGGGAAATGCACCGGCCGTCCGGGGCGTAGGCATGACAGATGCCCATACCTTCAGTGGACCCGATGCCCTTCCCTCCTGAATCCTTGCTGTTGCGTTTCGCCGTGCCGGAGGACGCGCAGGAGGCATCGTACTTCGCGGCATCAGCCAGGATGGCGAGGCGATCGATGATGCTGCTCTTCATTCGTTCCATATATGTTCTACACCGCTCGACAGCTAGCGCTTTCTTCTTGCTCACCTTTCCATCCGGCAACGCAGGTGGGCACTTTTTGTCCCCGCCAGAGGTTTCGTGACCGCCACCTTCTCTACGGCAGGAGACCCATACGGATGAACCGCATCAAAGCCCGCGACGGCACGCAACTCTACGTGAAGACGATCGGCCAGGGCCGACCCGTCGTCCTGATCCATGGATGGCCGCTGTCTGCCGATAGTTGGGACCCCCAGGCCATCGCGCTGGCAGAGGCCGGTTATCAGGCGATTGCCTACGATCGGCGGGGTTTCGGCCGGTCGGATCAACCGCCCTCAGGATATGATTACGACACTTTCGCTGACGATCTGGCCGACGTGCTCGAAGCAACTGCCGCCACCGACAATGTTGCGCTGGTCGGCTTCTCCATGGGTGGCGGTGAAATTGCCCGCTATATGAGCCGGCATGGCGGCAAGGGCGTGACGCAGGCGGTGCTCGTCAGCTCCGTCGTGCCATATATGCTGCAGACGCCGGACAATCCCAACGGTGTGCCTCAGGCGACTTTCGATCAGATGACGGCGGGCATGCGGGATGACTTCCGCAAGTTCTTCACCAGCTTCTTCAAGGACTTCTACGGCGTGGGTTACGTCACCCAACCCGTCAGTGACGAGCAGTTGCACTGGGCCTGGATGACGACGCAGATGGCGGGTCAGTACCCTACCCTGCAGGCCGCGAAGGCATTCGCCACCACCGACTTCCGGCCTGACCTGCCGCACTTTGCCGTACCGACGCTGGTGATTCACGGCACGGCGGACAAGACGGTGCCGATCGAAGCGACCGGCCGGGCGGTCGCTCAGGCTGTGCCGTCAGCAGAGCTGATCGAGTATGATGGCGAACCCCATGCAGTGTTCGCCACGCAGCAGGATCGGCTGACGCGCGACCTGCTGGAGTTCCTGGGCCGCCGCTAATCCTTATCAGGCCACGGCCGGCACTTGCGGGCCGTGGCCATCCGTCGCCTCCGGGCGGTTACCGCGCAAGGCAAGCACCGCCATGTACGGGGCACACAGGAACTGGACCGCCAAGGTGAGCAATCCGGCGGAGCCAAGCACCGTTAGTTCCCAGCCGATCCGCGGCAGAGCCAGCAGGACCAGCCCACCGGCAGAAAGGCATGCAAGCCCCAACACCGTCTCCGGCATGGCCGACCACAAAGCGCCACCAAGCGTGTCCGCTCCACCGAACTTGGGCGTCCGGCGCCAGGCCAGCGGCTTGCCCGACAGCCCGGCAACACCGGACAGCAAGACCACATAGGTAAGCGACGCACGGGCCACCTCTCCCCGGATCATGTCGGAGAGCCGGTCAATGCCGGACAGCTTGTAACGGTGGTGGATGCGGACCACTGTCGTGATCATGGTCAGACCCAGCAGCGGCCAGGTGACATCCGGAATGTTCACGGGAATGATCGCACCGGACAGAATCGCGCCCATCAGGCCTGCGAGCATGAACAGACCAGTGACGATGCCTGCCAGCGTCTGTAACGGGGCCATGCAACGCAGCACCTCCAGCAGCTTGGTCCAGCCAGGCATCGGGCGCGCATACGGGGCGGGCAGGAAAAGCCGCCAGTGCCGCATCAATTGTTGCACCGGTCCGGCGGTCCAGCGGAAGCGCTGCTTCTTGTAATCGTCGAACGTGTCGGGGATCAGGCCCCGCCCGAATGTCTCGCTAAGATAATAGCCGCGATAGCCGACCGCCCGAATGCGGACGGAAACCTCGGAATCCTCGGTCAGGCACCATTCCGCCCAGCCGCCTGCTGCGCGCAAAGCGCGGGTGCGCAGCAGACACATCGTGCCGATGGTGAACGCGCCGCCATATTCATGTACGCCGAGCATATCGACCTTGTTGTTGGGCATGTACTCGGCGTAGCAGGCCGACAGGAACGGGCTGTTCTCGTAATCGCGGTAATCGTGGGGCGTCTGCAGATAGCCGATCCGCGGGTCTTCGAAGAACGGCACCAGTCGCGCCAGGAAGTCGGGCGTGGACAGATAATCGGCATCGATGACGGCGATGATCTCCGCCGTCTGATCCATCTGGCCGAGCAACCAGTTGAGTGCACCAGCCTTTGCACCCGGAAGCGGGGACACATGGAAGAAACGGAACACTTCCCGGCCCAGCTTCGCGTTCAGCTCCGCACTGTATGCCTCCAGCGGCCGCCAGAGCGCCTCGTCCTTGGTGTTGTTGTCACACACCAGCACCTCGAAGTTGGGGTAATCCAGCTCTGCGAGGCGATCCATGGTCGCCTTCACAATTTCCGGCGGCTCCGCATAGCAAGGGAGCTGGATGGAAACGCGCGGCGTGAAATGGCGGGATCGGGTCGCCGGCGCGTGGGTCGGCTCGTCCCAACTGCCATGCGTCAGCACCGCTTCGCGCGCGATCCGTTCGATCGAGGCAAGGACGGAAACGGCAAACGTCACCGTGACGCCGACAAGGGCTAGCGCCTCGAACCCGCGGGCCAGCGTCAGCTCGTTGATGAACAGACAGGACCATAGCCAGGTGGTGGTCAGGCCCTGGAACGTGATCGCCAGCCACGCGGCACCAGGGATGGAGATATTGCGAGCGCCCATTGCGATCGCGACCGACAGGATCACGAATATCGCGGCGGGCCACAGGATCGTGCCCAACTCTCCCATCAGCAGGGCCGACGCGCCGGCCGCCAGTACCGCGATGCCGAGCAATTCGCCAAGCTCCACCGCCCGTGTCTCATGCGTCACCCGCACCGAGCGGGCAAGCCAGAGGGAAATCGACAAGACGGCAACTGCTATGAACAGCACCCATGGATCGAGATCGACGCGCTGCGGCAGCGGCATATCTTAAATTCCTGCAAAGATGGCATCGGTGCCTTTGCTGCAATGCAACATCAAGGACCTTTGTTCCACGAATGCGTCATCGCGGCACAAAACCATTGCCGCAAAGGGACCATTCGCCGGCCGCGCCATCCTTTTGCGGCCAAATGAGCGCGATCATGCGACCGGCTGCGTCATGGAACCGGAGCCGTCGCCATCCGGTTGGGCACTCAGAAGGAGATAACCTAATGAGCGACGCGCACGAACTGAAGCAGAAATTCTGGAAGGCTCTGGCCGACAGCCCGTTCACGTTCCTGCAGCTGGATGCGCAGCCGGCGACGGCCGTGCCCATGACCGCTACGCTGGACCGTGATGCGAACAGCGCGATCTGGTTCTTCACCAAGAAGGATCATGCGCTGGCTGCCGGTGGCCCGGCGACGGCCACGTTCAGTGGCAAGGGGCACCAGATGTTCGCTCGCTTCAACGGCACGCTGGTGACCGAACATAGTCGAGAGCGCCTGGACAAGCAGTGGAGCAAGCCGATCGAGGCCTGGTATTCGCAGGGCAAGGATGATCCAAACCTGCTGCTGCTGCGCATGGATCTTGGCCAGGCGGAGATCTGGAACGCCGATCTGGGTGTGATCGACGAGGTCAAGATGCTGCTGGGCTTCGATGTCCGCGCCGAGGCGAAGGACGAGCATACCGAAACCGCGCTGTAGGCCAGCCTGCAAAAGCGAAGGCCCGCCGGGAGCGATCCCGGCGGGCCTTCTGCTGTCGGCCTCAGGCGTCCTTGCCGCCTGGGGTGTGGATACCACCCGGCAGCGGAGGCACGGGCTGCGGCGGGATACCGACATCGTCTTCCGGTACGTCGATGATGCCTTGCCCCACGAAGGAGCGGGAGCGGCTGTACAGGAAGTACACGGCGAGGCCGACCAGCGCCCAGCAGAAGAACAGCAGGATGGAACGGCTGTCCAGGCTGAAGAACAGATAGATGCAGCCGGCGATCGACAGCGGCGCCACCACGAAGATCGCCGGCGTGCGGAACGGACGGTGCCGGGTGGCATCGGTCCGGCGCAGCACCATGACCGCGATCGACACCGCGGCAAAGGCGAACAGCGTACCCGAGTTGGAGATGTTGGCGAGTTGCCCCACCGGGAAGAACCCGGCAAACAGCACCACGAAGATGCCCGTCAGCACGGTGATGACATGCGGCGTGTTGAAACGTGGATGCACCTTGGAAAAAGCCGCCGGCAGCAGGCCGTCACGGCTCATCACGAAGAAGATGCGGGTCTGGCCGAACATCATCATCAGGATGACGGACGGCAGTGCCAGGATCGCCGCAAGGCCGATAAGATTGCCGATCTGCGGCCAGCCGATCTGGCGCAGCGTCCAGGCAAGCGCCTCGTTGGAGCAGGTGACGGCCTGGTTCGCGATGGCATTGCACTGGGCGGTCAGCGCCGCCGTACCTGGCTCCAGCACCTCTCCGGCCGGTCCCATGACCGGCTGTGCGCCGACCGTGCCGATGACGCCGGCGGCGACCAGGATGTAGAACAGGGTGCAGATGCCCAGCGAACCGATCAGGCCGATCGGCATGTTGCGCTGCGGGTTCTTGGTCTCCTCCGCCGCGGTCGAAACCGCGTCAAAGCCGACATAGGCGAAGAAGATGGAGGCGGCCGCGGCGGAGATGCCCCCGAAGCCGAGCGGTGCGAAGGGTTCGAACTGCTCCATGCGCATGACAGGCACGGCCAGGATGATGAAGGCGGTCAGGGCAACGATCTTGATGCCCACCAGCACCGCGTTGACGGTGGCGGACTCCTTCGTGCCGCGCACCAGCAGCATGGTGACGAGCGCGGCGATGATCATCGCAGGCAGGTTGATCGTGCCGCCGTCTAGCGGCCCGAGCGTCAGGGTGTCGGGCACCTCGATGCTGAACGCATGCTCGATATAGCCGATGAGATAGCCCGACCAGCCAACGGAAACCGCCCCGGCGGCGACCGCGTATTCCAGGATCAACGCCCAGCCGACCATCCAGGCGATCAACTCGCCCATAACGGCGTAGGAATAGGTGTAGGCAGAGCCAGAGACGGGTACCATCGACGCCATCTCGGCATAGCAGAGCGCCGCCACGGCGCACACCGCGCCTGCGATGATGAAGGATATCATCATGCCCGGCCCGGCCTTCTGCGCCGCCTCGGCCGTCAGCACGAAGATACCGGTGCCGATCACCGCGCCGATCCCCAGCATGGTCAACTGGAATGCGCCCAGCGATCGATGGAGCGACTTCTTCTCTGCCGTCGCCAAAATGGCGGATAGCGGCTTTACGCGGCCGAAGATCATGAACCCGGACGTTCCCTCATTGCTTGTGCGCCACGCCAGGACACGCAGCCTGACCGGCGCTTGTGCGCGATCTTGTATGCCAATTTACGCTGCCTGCAATGCTGCCTGCCGATTTCCGGCACGTTTTGCCGGATATGTGCGTGGAACGGCGCTCATGGTTGCCCGTTGTCGGCAAAGCGCCTAGCGCAAGGAACATTCCGCAACTGATTGGGACCACGCCGGCGCCATGGGCACATTCCGCCGCTTCTACGGCTTCTCGCTGATCTTCACCCTGTTCTGCCTCGGACTGGGCGCCTGGTACGGCTTTTCCAGCACCGGCACCGTCACCGCCACCCTTGGCATGCTGTGGATCATCGTGGTCCTTTCCGTGCTGGAGATCAGCCTGTCGTTCGACAATGCGGTGGTCAACGCATCCGTCCTGAAGGACATGGACAAGGTCTGGCAGAAGCGGTTCCTGACCTGGGGCATCGCCTTCGCAGTGTTCGGCATGCGCGTGATCTTCCCGCTGGCGATCGTCGCGATCGCCGCTGGACTGAATCCGGTCGAAACCGTGAACCTGTCCCTGAACGATCCCGCCGAATACGAGCGGATCGTCAGTTCCGCCCATGTCGGTATCGCCGGCTTTGGCGGTGCGTTCCTGGCGATGGTCGGCCTCAAGTTCTTTTTCGATGGCGAGAAGGAGGTGTTCTGGATCGCCAGCGTGGAACGTCTGTTGTCCCGTTTTTCTGCCGTGCCGGCAGCGGAAATCGCGCTGCTGCTGCTGGTGCTGTGGGGCATTTCAGGGCTGCTGTCGCCAGCCGATGCCCTGACCTTCCTTACGGCCGGCATCCTCGGCCTCGTGACCTTCATCGCCGTGGAAGGCGTCAGCGCCATTCTGGAATTGCAGGAGGAGAAGAAGCAATTGGCAGGCGCTGCCATGCGCAGCGGTCTGGGTGGCTTCATCTACCTCAACATCCTCGACGCATCGTTCAGCTTTGACGGCGTGATCGGCGCCTTCGCCCTGTCGAACAATATGATCGTGATCGCGCTCGGCCTGTCCATCGGGGCGATGTTCGTTCGTTCCATGACCGTGCACCTGGTCGAACAGGGGACGTTGGCGCAGTACCGCTACCTCGAACACGGGGCCTTCTGGGCGATCATCGTGCTTGGCGGCATCATGCTGCTGTCCGCCCGTTTCCATATTCCGGAAACGATCACCGGTCTGATCGGAGCCGTGCTGATCGGTCTGTCGCTGCTCTGGTCCGTCCGGCACAACCGCCGGATGAAGGGTCGCGAGGGCCTGGGAGCTGTGCAGCAGAAGACCGAGGCCCGGCTTCACTGAGCTGCAGATGTACGGATAAGCCGGGCATCGCTACCGCGGCCCGGCGTATCTAAGTTCAACAGCATGGGACGGCGTAAGCTGCCTGTCACGCGGATAGATCAGCCCGGTGCTGTGTGGCAGCTTGCCTGGACATCAGCACGCTGATGGTTCGTCAGTTCAGTTTCCCAACCCCAACGCGTCGCGCATGATGTAGAACAGGTCGGTCTGGTCGATCAGACCGGCGACATTGCCGGCATGCGGGCCATAGGCCGCGATCCGCAGCTGAGTGCCCGTATGCGCCTGTGACCCCTCTTCCGCCGTGGCATAGTTCACGGTCATGACCGCATCATCATGGGTGATGAGCGACCGCGTCAAACCCGGCGAGCGGGTGTCATTGCCGACGATCTGGCTGGTATGCCCATGATCTGCCGTGACAATCACCAGGGTGTCACCCTGCTCCTGCGCGAAGGCCAAGGCGACCTGTACCGCCTCGTCCAGATCGACCGTCTCGCCGATCTGACCGCATGGGTTGGCCCCATGATCCTCCTTGTCGATCGACGCGCCCTCTACCTGCAGGAAGAAGCCCTTGGGCTTGCTCCGCAACAGTTGGATGGCCTTGCTCGTCATCGCAGCCAGCGTGGGCTGCGCATCGGTCCGCTCAGGATTGTCGCTGCATCGGACCGGCGCTTCGTCCAGATTGGCGCGACGTGCCGCCTTCGGTCCGGTCCAGCGCACGGGCATGTTGCCGGGCGCAAAGAGGCCGATCAGCGGCTGATCGCCATTCGCCGCCTCCACCCTGGCAAGCTCGTCAGCATCGCGTACGATGCGATAGCCGCGGCCCATTGCCTGCTCCAGCAAGGTGCGCCCTTGCCAGTCGCCGGCGGTCGCCACCTCGTCAAAGGTGCGGGCGCCTCCGCCCAGCACCAGGTCAGGTCGCAGGGTGAGCATCTGCTCGGTGATGGAGCCTGCGCCGCCGTTCTCCAGCGCATTGCCGGCGCAGGTCGCACTGGTCGCGACCGGGCCGTAGCAGCGGCGGCTGGTGACATGCGCAGCGATCGCCGCGGGCGTCGCATCCTGGATTTCCGCAGTCGTGACGTCACCTGTGGCAAGGCCTGCCGCCTTCGCCAGTTCCATGATCGTGGGGTGAGGACGCTCGTGAATATCGACCCCGATTGCGCCATTGTAGCTTTTCACGCCGATCGCCCATGCCGTAGCGCTGGCGGCGGAATCGGTCACGTAGTCCGGCTTGCCGTCATCCTTGTGCAGCGAATAGTGCGTGTAATGGCCGGTGATCGGCAGCGCGTCGATGCCGGGGAAGTACCCGCCTGCACCCATGGCGTAGTTGCGCGCCACGGTGATCTCGGAGTCCCCCATCCCGTCACCGATCAGCAGGATAACGTTGCGCGCCTGTGCGCCGTTGACCAACGCGCGCAGTTCCTCTGTCCGGTCTCCGGCGATCCGGCGCGCTCCGCCCGGTTCGCTCAACGTGCCCTCCGCCGCGCGTGACAGATCCGGCGCGGGACCGGTCTGCTGCGCAATGGCGGGATGGGCGAGCAAGGCCGTCGCGGCCAGCAGGATCGTGCGAAGCGGCATGGTTCGTTCCATCATCATCAGCCTCATCAGAACAGCGCCCGCACGCCCAGGCTGTAACGGGCGCCGGAAAACTCGTACATGGTGGGGAAGGACGGATCCATCGTGTAGCCGGAGGTTTCCTCCTCCGTCACGTTGATGCCCTGCAGCTCTACCCGGAAGTTCGGAGTCAGCTGATAGCTGGCTGCGAGGTCCACCTGCCCGTAGGCATCCCGGTATACCGGGTACATGTTGTTCTGGATGTATTCCACATACGCGCCCTTGCGATTGTAGGACACGCGGGCGGCCAGCGGACCGCGATCCCAGAACACCGTCACGTTGTAGGTGTTGTCGGCAAGACCGATCGGCGACGTGTCGATGCCGAGGTCGCTTTCTCCGGTCAGTGAACTGTCGAGGAAGGTGTAGTTGGCATTGATGCCGAACCCTTCCAGCGCGGGCACGACCATCCCGAACGGCAGCACCGCCGCTAGTTCCACACCCTTCACGGTGAACGAACCCTCGGCATTCACCGGCTGGTAGACGTCGAAATCGTATACGCCATCGATCGTGCCGTTCGCGTTGTACTTGGTGACGTCCGGCACTGTGCCGGTCAGCCGGTTCGTGATGACCCCCTGAATATCCTTCCAGAAGTAGGAGGCGGACAGCAGGCCGCCGCCCGGCAGGTACCACTCGAGACCCGCCTCCCACTGGTCGGCGTAGGTCGGCTCCAGATCGGGGTTGCCGTCATTGAAGCGGAAGGTGTTGAAGCTGGCAGTCCGCTTGTAGGCAAGATCCGTCAGTGCCGGGCGGATCAACGTCTGAGAGGCGGCGGCGCGCAGCAGCAGGTCGGGCAACAGTTCGGCCCGCGCGTTCACCGCCGGCAGCACCTTGTCATATCGCCCTTCACTCGAAACCGGAGCATCGGTGTAGCCGGTGGAACCGTCGGTGTTCTGGATTTGCTGGAACCCTTCGGACTTCACCTTCGTGTTGATGTACCGCGCGCCGCCGTTGATAAACACGGGCACCGGACCAAGATCGAACTCAAGGTCGGCCATGGCCCAGCCGGCCCAGGTTTCCTCCCGAACCTTGTAATACTGGCCATCGCTGAATGGCGTGCGGAAGCCATCGGGACGGAAGAAGTCACGTGCCCAGGCATTGTCGGCCTGCGCCCAGTCCAAGTCGCGCGCCTGGTAGGACTGCCCGCCGACGATCTCCGTCACGGAGGTCAGCGGACTTTCGGCCAGCGTGCGCTTGTTGACATAAGCCACGCTGCCGCGCTCCGGACCTTGCAGTTTTTCCTCGCCGTACTGACGCTGGTTGGTCTTGTTGGTGTAGCGCGCGCCGGCGTTGATGCGGCTGACGGGGCCGTCGAAGAAGCGGGAGATGTCGGCCTGGGCGGCGTACTTGTCGTCGGCGATCTGCTCCAGCGTGGTCTCGTACGCCTCGAACAGGTAGCGGTTCGGTGCATTGTACATGTCGATGGTGTTCGGATCTTCGCTGGGGATCGTTTCGCCGCCCGTGGCGGTGTAGCGGGTCCGGGTCGGGGCGTAGGCGACGTGCTTCAGGTTGGAGAAGTCGAGCGTCTTGTCGGCGCCTGAATAGCCGCCCAGCACGTTGATCTCCCACTGACCCGGCGTCCAGTTCAGTTCGCCGCCGAACTGCCGGTAATCGGTCTCGTTCACGTATTCCTTGCTGAGGAATTCGTGCTGCGTGCGGGTGTAGGAGACGTCGCGCAGGACGGTGATGCCGTCATCCGCCAGGGTCGTGCTGTCGAATTCGTGAATGACGCCGAGCGTCGAGGTGCTGGAGGCCGAGTAGCCGGCGGCGTCGTATTCGTCGACGTGGGTGTCGTAGCTGCCGATGAACGCGTCGAACGCGATGCTGAGATCGTTCGACGGCTGGTACTGCAACGACCCGGAGAAGCCGTAGCGGTCCTGCTGGTCGTAATAGACCCGGTCGCCGACCTTATCGAGGAAGACGACCCGGTTGACTCGATCCTTGTCGGCAAGGTCGCCAAGGGTGATGCCCGCGTCGCGCTGCAGCACGGCGACCGCCTGCCGGGTCTGCGCGTTGCCGCGGTCGGTCCAGCGGCTGATCGGGCGGAAGTTGATGCCCGAATTGCTGTCGGTGCGATTGGACCGCTGCTGCCCGGCGAAGGACAGCAGGATGCCGAAGTCGCCGAAGGTGTCGCTCGCCAGGACGGAGAATTGCGGGTCCACCTTCTGCGAGATGGTGTTGTACGCGCCTTCCACACTGCCCACGATGCGGCGACCCGGATTGTCGAACGGGCGCGCGGTGCTGATCGCGACGGAGCCGGCGATGCCGCCTTCCTCGTGCGCGGCGGTCGGCGACTTATTGACGGTGACGGTCTGGATCAGCTCGGACGCGAAGATGTCGAATTCGACGTCGCGCCCGCCCGATCCCGAGGCGGTCGCCAGCTGGTTGATCGACACGAAGGTATATTCGGACGGCAGGCCGCGGACGTTGACGCGGGTGCCGAGGCCGCGGTCGCGTTCGATGGTCACGCCCGGCACGCGCTGCAGCGCTTCCGACAGGTTCTGTTCGGGGAAGTCGGCGATATCCGTGGCGACGATCGAATCGGAGAAGCCGATATTCGCGCGCTTGATGTCGATCGCCTCCTGCAGGCTGCGCTGGTAGCCGGTGACGATGATGGCGTTGTCGTCCGCCGCGGCACCCTCCGCCCCGGCGGCGACCGGCTCGGCGCCGTCAGCCTGCTGCGCCATCACAGGCATCGTGGCAGGCAGCGTGCCGGCTGCCAGCATGGCGGTGCCGGTCAGCAGGCGCGCGAGCAGCCCGCTGGTGGTGTTCCTGATCATCTGTGTCGTCCCCGTCCGTTCTGAAGCGGGGCCGGTGATGCCGACAGGTGACGTCCAAATGACGGGATTGCATCTGCGTGACTGTTTGCTTTCAAGGCAAGTATCCGCCCGCGCAAACGATGACGGCACCCCTGTCAACGTCATGCCGTTCCCGCTACGCCCGACACGAGTCGCAGGAGGTTCAGGTTGAAACGCACCGGTCTTGTCGAGCTTGCGAAGATTGCCGGTGTGTCGGTGTCGACCGTTTCCCGCGCGCTGTCCGGCAGTTCCCGCGTGTCCGCCGCGACCAAGGCCCGGATCCGCGCGCTGGCAACCGAGCACGGCTTCCGCCTGAACCAGACCGCGAGTGCGCTGCGGCGGCAGCGGACGGGCGCGATCGGCGTGGTCATCCCACTGGGCCACGATGTCGACCAGACCCTGTCCGACCCGTTCTTCATGGCGCTGCTGGGCCCATTGGCCGATGCCCTGGCGGAGGCGGGTTACGACCTGCTGCTGTCGCGGGTGATCCCGCGCGGTGACGGCTGGCTGGACGACATCGTGGCCGCCGGTCGCGTGGATGGCGTCATCATCATCGGGCAATCCAACCAGACCGAGACGATCGAGGAGGTCGCCGGTCGGTTCGCCCCGCTGGTGGTATGGGGCGCCCGCCGGCCCGGCATGACGCAGATCACGGTCGGCACCGACAATCACACGGGCGGGCAGCTCGCCGCCCGGCACCTGATCGCCATTGGACGGCGGCGGCTCGCCTTCCTGGGCGATCCCGGAGTGCCGGAGTTCGCCGATCGCCAGGCCGGCTTCCACGCGGTGATCGCGCAAACGCCGGGGATCGAGGAGACGGTCCTGCCGCTGCACCTGACAGACCGGGATGCCTTCACCGAAACCGCCCGGTTCCTGGACGCGAACCTGCCGCCCGACGGCATTTTCGCCGCGTCAGACGTGATCGCCATGGGCGCGATGCGTGCAATCACCGGGCGGGGCCTGCGGGTGCCGCAGGATGTGTCGGTGATCGGCTTCGACGATATCGGCATCGCCGCCCACACCGCGCCGCCGCTGACGACCATTCGCCAGGATCTGGAACGTGGCGCCCGGCAATTGGTCGAACTGCTGCTGCGCCGCATTGCGGGCGAGAGTGCCGGGCCGGTGATCATGCCGCCCGAACTGGTTTTGCGCGCCTCCGCCTAGGCCGTGGCGGCGGGCAGCGATGGTCGCCCTTCCCGCACCCGCAGCGTGGCGATGGCGGCGCACAGCATCAGCACACCTGCGAGCATCAGCACGTTGCGCGGATCGCCGCCCAGCACGGGGCGGTAGATCAGCGGCACCACCAGCGTCTCGATCATCATCGGGATGACGATGAACATGTTGAAGATGCCCATGTAGATGCCGGTGCGTGCGGGCGGGATCGCGCCCGCCAGCATGATGTATGGATTGCCCATCAGGCTGCCCCACCCGATCCCGATGCCGATCATCGGCAGGAACAGGCCGAGATTCGTGTCCGCCGACGGCAGGGCGAGCATGGCGAGGCCCGAAAGCACCATTGCGATCGCATGGACGGGTCGCGCACCGATGCGGCGGGCGATCGGCACCATCGCGAAGGCGGCGATGAAGGCGATGAAATTGTACGTCGCGCCCGCCTGCCCGGTCGCCAGGATCGCCTGCCGGAAGGCCGGGCTGGCCGGATCGCCGGTGCCGAACAGAGAGCGGGCGACGGCAAAGCCGATATACTGCCAGTAGGCGAACATCGCGAACCACTGGAACAGCATGGCCAGCGCCAGTTGCCGCATCGCCAGCGGCATTTCCCGCACGGCCGCCACCAGATCGTCCCACGCGACCTGCGCCGACAGGGAGGAGCCGCCCCCATCCGGTTGTTCCGAAGGCGGGGTGGGCAATTCGGGCACCCGCACGACGGACCAAACGATGGTGGAGATGGACAGGATCGCGCCGATGACGAAGGCGATGCGCGTAATTTCCGGAATGCCGTTGGCATCGATCAGGTCGGCGCTGATGCCGCCCCATACCAGCAGGGACGGCGCCAGGTAGGACAGCGTCTGGGCAAGCCCGGTGAAGGCCGATTGCGTCAGGAACCCGGCGGCCCGCTGCGACGGGTCCAGCCGGTCGCTGACATAGGCGCGGTACGGTTCCATCGTGACGTTGTTGGCGGCATCCAGAATCCACAACAGGCTGGCCGCGACCCACAATGCGGGACTGTACGGCATGGCAAGCAATCCAAGGCTGCAGAGCACCGCCCCGACCAGAAAATAAGGCGTGCGCCGGCCGAACCGCGTCCGGGTGCGGTCGCTGAGCGCGCCGACGATCGGTTGGACCAGGAGGCCGGTCACCGGCCCGGCCAGCCACAGCAGCGGCATGGTCGCCTCGTCCGCGCCCAGATAGCTGTAGATCGGCCCCATGTTCGCCTGTTGCAGGCCGAACGAGAATTGCAGCCCGAAGAACCCGAGGTTCATTTCAGCGATCCGCATCGCCGACAGCAACGGCTTGCCCATGGTCATCCTCGCTCTTCCATCATCGGCCATTCTGATGGGCCGTGGCCCTGACGTACAAGCCATGCCAAACGTTTGCAAGATTTCTGTTGCAAACGTTTGCGCATCATCTATGCCCTGCCCCAGAGAGCCGGCTGACCGGCCTTTTGGGAGTGAGAGGCGATGATGAAGGCGACACCTATCCTGCTGGCGACCACCATGCTGGCACTGCCCCTGCCGGTGCTGGCGCAAAGCGCCGCCGAAGTGGCAGCGACCCCGGACGATGCCAGTGGCAGTGAAGCGGAGACGTTCGGCGACGAGATCGTCGTCACGGCCGTTCCGCAGGGCACCAACCGGCTCGACAGCTCGATCACCGTGAGTTCGATCAGCGCCGATTCGCTGGTGCAGCTGGCGCCCCGCACGTCGGGCGAGCTGCTGCGCAACCTGCCCGGCATCCGGGTCGAGGCATCGGGCGGCGACGGCAATGCCAACATCTCCGTCCGCGGCCTGCCGGTCGCCTCCGGCGGGTCAAAGTTCCTGCAATTGCAGGAGGATGGCCTGCCGATCCTGGAATTCGGCGACATCACGTTCGGCAATGCCGACATCTTCCTGCGCGCCGATTTCAACGTGCGCACCGTCGAATCGGTACGCGGTGGCTCGGCATCGACCTTCGCCTCCAACTCGCCGGGCGGGGTCATCAACTTCATCAGCAAGACGGGCGAGCAGGAAGGTGGCGCGGTCCAGTTGACCGCCGGACTGAATTATGACGAGTTCCGCCTGGACTTCGACCAGGGTGGGCGGCTGTCAGACAGCCTGACCTACCACATCGGCGGGTTCCTGCGCACCGGCGACGGTCAGCGGGAGGTCGGCTATTCCGCCGTGCAGGGCGGGCAGATCCGCGCCAACATTACCAAGTCGTTCGACGGCGGCGGTTACCTGCGCCTGCACGCCAAGTACCTGAACGATCGGGCGATCGCCTACCTGCCCAACCCGGTGTTCGTCGCCGGCAGCGATGCCGACCCCGATTACCGTGACCTGCCCAACTTCTCCATCAACAGCGACACGCTGCATAGCCGATATATCCAGAGCGCGCTGACCCTGGACGGATCGAACGAGCCGGCCCGCCGCTCCATCGATGACGGACAGCATCCGATGGTCGCCTCCATCGGGCTGGAGGCGAAGGTTCCGCTGTCGGACGACTGGGACCTGATCGAACGGTTCCGTTACGCCGACATCTCCGGCGACTTCGTGGCGCCCTTCCCCGCCGCCGCGGGCGCCGCCCAGACACTCGCCAACGGGCTGGGTGGCCCCGGCGCGCAGCTGTTCTATGCCAGCGGACCGATGACCGGGCAGCGGATCGCCGATCCGGCGACACTGGGCGGCAACGGGCTGCTGGCCAATGTCGTGCTGTTCGACGTGGACCTGCAGAGCCTGAACAACCTCACCAACGATGTCCGCATCACCGGTTCCATCCCGCTGGGCGAACAGACGCTGGCGGTCACGGGCGGCCTCTACGCCTCCCGCCAGGAGATCGTGACGGACTGGCTGTGGACCTCCTTCGTCCAGACGGTGGAAGGTGACGGGCGTTCGGTGCTGGTGGATGTACGCACCGCCGCCGGGGTGCCGGTGACGCAGAGCGGCGTACCCGGCTATTCGGCGAGCTTCTTCGGCAATTGCTGCCGGCGCAGCTACGACCTCGACTACACCACGTTGGCGCCGTTCGCCCAGTTCGGGCTCGATCTCGACCGGATCAACCTCGATGCGTCGGTCCGGTACGACTTCGGAGAGGCCGGCGGCAGCGTTGCGGGCGCGGACCTGGGCGCGGCGTTCGGGCCGGGCGTCGTGATCCGCGACATCAACGGGGATGGCGTCATCGCCGCGCCCGAGCGGCAGGTGGCGGTGATCCCGTCGCGTCGCTCGCCGGTCGATTACGACTATGACTACCTGTCCTATTCCGCCGGCGTGAACTTCCGCGTCACCGGTGCGGCGGCGCTGTTCGCCCGGTACAGCCGTGGCGGGCGCGCCAATGCGGACCGGCTGACCTTCGGCCCGTCTATCAACCCCGTCACCGGCGGACTGGTCGATGCGGGCGCGGCGGTCGATTTCGTGCGGCAGCTGGAAGGCGGCTTCAAGTACCGGGGCGACGGCGTGTCGTTCTACGCCACCGGCTTCTGGGCGCGGACGGAGGAGCAGAACTTCGAGGCGACGACGCAGCGCTTCTTCAACCGCAATTACGAGGCGAAGGGCGTGGAGCTGGAAGGACGGGTCACGCGCGGGCCGTTCACGCTGAGCGCCGGGGGCACCTACACCGATGCGGAGATCACGCGCGACGCGCTGAACCCGGCGGTGGTCGGCAATCGGCCGCGGCGGCAGGCGCGCTTCATCTACCAGGTGACGCCGCAGGTCGATTTTGATGCGGTCAGCTTCGGCGCGAACGTCATCGGCACGAGCGCCAGCTACGCGCAGGACACCAACGAGCTGGAGATGCCCGGCTATGCCCAGGTCAACGCCTTCGTGGCGTTCCGCCCGACGGACCAGATCACGGTCACGCTGAACGGCAACAACCTGTTCGGGGAGACCGGCATCACGGAGGTGGAGGAAGGCGCGATCCCGGCGAACGGCATCGTCAGGGCACGCTCCATCACCGGGCGCACGATCTCTGCCGCGGTGCGGTTCGGGTTCTGAGGCGATCATGGCGAGCGACGTGATCGAGACCTTCCGCTGGACCCCCGCGCATGTGGCCGCGATCGGCCGCGGCGCGGGGGCGGCGCCGCTGATCGGGGCGGTCGCTCCGGTCCTGCCGGGGATCGACATCTGGGACCACTGGCCCGTCACCGATCGGGCGGGTCGCACGTTGGCGTTTCCAGGCGGGCCACTCGTCATCGCCCTGACGGCGCCGGTACTGCCGGACCCGGACGATCGGCACGCGATCGCCCGCCTGCGCCTGCTGCAGGCGGGTCCGGACGGTTGGCGCGATTTCGGCCATCTGCTTCCCGACACGCTCAATCCTGGCAGCCGCGAATGGGCGGGCACGGCGGTGCTGGAAGCGGACGGGCAGACGCTGTCGCTCTACTACACGGCCGCCGGTCGGCGTGGGGAGGCCGTGACCAGTTTCGCGCAGCGCCTGCTGCTGACGCAAGGGCGGCTGGTCATGGACGAACGGTCGGCGCAGGTCACCGGCTGGACCGAGCCGGTCGAGATCGTGGTGCCGGATGACGTGACATACCAGGCGGACATGGCAGGGGGCGGCGCGGTCGGTGCGATCAAGGCGTTTCGCGACCCCTTCCCCATCATCGATCCGGCCACCGGGATCGAGCATGTGCTGTTCACCGCATCGCTGGCCGGATCGCCCAGTGCATGGAACGGCTTGATCGGCATGGCGCGGCGGGACAAGGCGGGCTGGACCCTGCTGCCGCCCCTGGTCGATGCCGACGGGCTCAACAACGAGCTGGAGCGGCCGCACATCGTGCGCCATGATGGGCGGATGCTGCTGTTCTGGTCGACCCAGGCCAAGGTGTTCGCCGATGGCGGGCCGCGCGGGCCCACCGGCTTGTACGGGCTGGTGGCGGACAGCCTGTATGGCCCGTGGCGACCGCTGAACGGGACCGGACTGGTCCTGGCCAATCCGGTGGAGGCGCCGTTCCAGGCCTATAGCTGGCTTGTGCTGGACGATCTCAGCGTGTGGAGCTTCGCCGACCTGTTGGGTCTGGCGGAAGCGCCAGGCTCAGTCACGGAAACCCGCGCGGCATTCGGCGGTACGCCTGCGCCCGTCCTGCACCTTGAGGTGGACGGTGACAGCGTGCGGGTAACGGCATGATGGAAGAACCGATCGTCGCCTCGCTGGAGCTGGGCGGCACCAAGTGCATCGCGGCCGTATCGCTGGGAACGGACGTCCTGCGGATGACCGCCTTGCCCACGGGTGACGAGCCGCACATCGTGCTCGCCACGCTGCTCGACCTGCTGGCGCAATGGCGCGGCAATCATCCGTTCGTGGCGATCGGCGTCGCCAGCTTCGGCCCGATAGCGCTGGACCCGGCCGATCCAGAGTTCGGCCGCATCTTGCAGACACCCAAGCCGGGCTGGTCCGGCTTCGACGTGCGCGGCGCCGTCAGCGCGCGCTTCGACCTGCCGCTGGCGATCGACACCGACGTCGCGGGTGCGGCGCTGGCGGAAGGGCGCTGGGGCGCGGCGCGCGGCTGCGCCACCCATTGCTACCTGACGATCGGCACGGGGATCGGGCTGGGCCTGGTGACCGATGGCCGCGTCCACCACGGCACCTTACATCCGGAGGCCGGGCACCTCCCCGTGCGGCGTGTGGCGGGCGACGGCTTCGCCGGCATCTGCCCGTTCCATGGCGATTGCCTGGAAGGGCTGGCCAGCGGCCCCGCGATCGCCGCGCGAACGGGCCGCGCCGGACCGGACATCGCGGACGACGATCCGGTCTGGTCGCTGGTCGCCCGTGAGGTCGCGGACCTCATGACCACGCTGATCCTGGTGGTGGCGCCCCACCGCATCGTCGTGGGCGGCGGGGTCGCAAGCCAGCGGCCCGGTCTGCTGGAGGCGATCAGGGCAGCGACCGTGCAGCGCATGGGCCATTATCTGCCGGGCTGCGACGAAGCCGGCATGGCGCGGCTTATCGTGCCGCCAGCGCTGGCCCATGCCGGGCCACTGGGCGCATCGGCCCTGGCGCTGGATGCGCTGGGACACGCCGCGGCCTGATGGCGGCGGCTCTCTGCTACCGGCTCAACTGCATCACGCAACCGCTACGGGCGAAGCGGCGACCATGTGGCTCCGTAAGCCAATGCATGTCTTCTACTGAGACACAGTACGGTAAAGCGTGGCGTATGCGCGATTGACCGCGCAAATGCTTTCCATATGGTCACAGCCGCAAGTATTGGGGCGGCTTTGACCATGATGTTTATCAAGTTTAGCGCTCTTGTATCTTGGTTCAACAGAAAGAAATGCCCGCACAAAAGCGCCGGGTGCACGATGATCCGGCCTTGCGACGTCTGCTGGGAGGACGATTGCTTCCGGCTCTAATGCGAGCGCCGCATGTTGATCCGGAAATAAGGGTGGTGCCCCTGGCCAGACTCGAACTGGCACTCCAAAGGAATCCGATTTTGAGTCGGACGCGTCTACCAATTCCACCACAGGGGCATTTCAGGACATGCCGGCCCTAGCGGGCCATGCGCAGCCCCGCAAGTCGGCTCAGTCCCGGATCGCGCCGGCCAGCAGCTTGTGCAGCCGGGAATGCAGCGGATCGTTGCCGGCCAGCACCTGATCCGCGCAGATCGGCAGCGACCGGCCACGGAAATCGGTGACGAAGCCGCCCGCTTCCCGCACTAGCAAGCAGCCAGCGGCGGAGTCCCACAGGTTCAGCCCGCTTTCCCAGAAACCGTCATATCGGCCCGCTGCCACCCAGGCGAGGTCGAGCGCGGCGGAGCCGAAGCGGCGGATGCCGGCAACCTCCGGCCCGATCGCGCCAAAGATGCGGCCCCATTGCTGGAAATCGCCATGCCCGGCGAAGGGAGTGCCGGTGGCGATCAGCGCCTCCGACAGCTGGCGGCGACCGGACACGCGCAGCCGCCCGTCATGCAGCCATGCGCCGCGGCTCTTTTCCGCCCAGAAGCTTTCGTCGGTGATCGGCTGGTACACCAGAGCGGCGGTGACATCGCCCCAGCCGCTGCCGTCCAGCTTCGGTTCCTGCACCGCGATGCTGATCGCGAAATGCGGGATGCCGTGCAGGAAGTTGCTGGTCCCATCCAGCGGGTCGATGATCCAGCGCGGTTCACGCGGATCGCCTTCGATCTCGCCCGCTTCCTCCAGCAGGAAGCCCCAGCCGGGACGGGCGGCACGCAGTTCGTCCCACAGGGTGCGTTCCGCCTGCATGTCGGCGCGGCTGACGAAGTCCGCCGGCCCCTTGCGGCTGACCTGCAGGTGCTCGATCTCGCCGAAATCACGGCGCAGCTTGCCGCCCGCCTTGCGCGCGGCGCGCTCCATCACGCGGATCAGGCCGGTAATCGCTGCCATGACCCGTCAGCCGGCCTTCCCGACATAGGTACGTTCGTACACGTCGACGACGATCCGCGTGCCGCTGCCGATATGCGGCGGCACCATCACGCGCACGCCGTTGTCGAGGATCGCCGGCTTGTAGGAGGAGGAGGCGGTCTGCCCCTTCACCACGGCGTCAGCCTCCACAATGGTGGCTTCCACCGTGTCGGGCAGTTGCACGCTGATCGGCTTCTCGTCCCACAGTTCCAGCATCACCTCCATCCCGTCCTGCAGGAAGGCGGCGGCATCGCCGAGCAGGTCGGACGGCAACTGGATCTGGTCGTAGGTATCCTTGTCCATGAACACCAGCATGTCGCCTTCGGCGTACAGGTACTGATAGTCCTTGGTATCCAGGCGCACCCGCTCGATCGTGTCGGCGCTGCGGAAGCGGACGTTGGTCTTGCGGCCGTCCTGAAGGTTCTTCATCTCGACCTGCATGTAGGCGCCGCCCTTGCCCGGCTGGGTGTGCTGGATCTTGGCGACCTTCCAGATGCCGCCTTCATATTCCAGGATATTGCCGGGACGAATGTCCACGCCGCTGATCTTCATCGCTGTGCAAGCCTTCAAGGGATGGGAAAGACTGGCGCGCCGTAGCTTGTGGCGCGCGGCATGGCAATGCGGGGCATGGATCGCTAGATAGCGGGCATGAACATGCGAACCCACCGCCTGGCGCCGCTTGCGATCATCCCTGCGCTGCTTGCCCTGCCCACCGCGCTGCCGGCGCAGACTGCCGGGGAGACTCCGCCACGACACGGTGGCGATATCGGCGTGGTGCAACAGGGGCTGTATGTCTGCGAATTGCCCGATCCCCGCGCCCCGTCACGCGGCGTGGTGCAGGACGGCGCCGGTTTCCGCATCCTCGATGCGTCCCGCTACATCTCCGACGAGGGCACCGGGACGTATCTGCGCCGGGGTGACAGGATGATCCTGTCGAGCGGCCCGCGCCGGGGCGAAAGCTACCACATCGTCACGCCCGGCTTTTTCAGGAAGCTGGAGGGCGGCAGCCCCGGCCGGCTGCGCTGCATCCGCCGCGGACGGTAGGCGTCAGCCCCCGCCGAGCAGCGGATACGGGTTGATGGCGCGTGCAGGTTCCCACCACTCGGAATCGGGGGTGGTGCGCAGTACGGCGAAGTGAAGATGGGGTGCCGCAGCATCGGCGTTGCCGGTCGCGCCGACCGTGCCGACCACCTGCCCGGCCTGGACCTGCTGCCCTTCGGCAAGACCGGGCGCATAGGATTGCAGGTGCGCGTAGTAATGCAGCATGCGGCCGTCGGCTGACCGGATATAGATGGTGAGGCCGCCGGCGCGGCTGGTGAACAGCTTCTCCACCCGCCCGGCGGCCGCCGCCTGCACCGGCGTCCCGGCGGGGGCCATGATGTCGAGCGCCTGATGCGTGCGCTCCTCCTCCCCCTCCTCCCCGCGGGGATCGGTGAAGGTATCGCTGAGGTCAGTCGCCACGACGCCTTGCACGGGGATGACCCAGCCGCCCTGCATGGCCATGGGACGGCGGGCGCCATCGGTGGAGGCAACACTCGTGCCGCCGCCATACTGCTCCGTCAGCCATCCTCCACCCACCACGATCCAGGCCGCGCTGGTCAGGGTGGCGGTGACGACAATGGTCAGCAGGCGATCTGCGAGGCGCATGACGTCAGGCCTGGAACAGGACTTCGGTGGAACCGGTCACCATCTGGGCGAGGCGCGCCGCATCCCAGTTGGTCAGGCGCACGCAGCCATGGCTTTCCGCGCGGCCGATCGTCTGCGGCTCCGGCGTGCCGTGGATGCCGTAATGATCCTTGGTGAGGTCAATCCACACGACCCCGACCGGTCCGTTCGGCCCCGGAGGCAATTGCTGTTCCTCGACCGAGTCCGACACGTCCCAGAACAGGTCCGGATCGAACGCGAAGGTGGGATTATAGGACGTACCGTTGATGCCCCATTCGCCCAGCGGCAGCGGATCATGGCTGGACCCGGTGGTGACGGTGAACAGCGCGATCAGCTTGTCGCCCTTGTCATACGCCTTCAGCGTGCCGGCGGACTTGTCTACGACGATGCGGGCGGCCTCCGGCTGCTCGCTGCCGACGCCCAGGCTGGCGAGCGTCGCAAGCCATTCCTTGTTCTCGACATTCGCGGGCACGATGCGGTCGGCGCCCACATTGGGCACGCGAATTTCCTGCCCCGCCCGCAGCAGCGGACGTGGCGGGGTGCTGGTGACGGACGGCGTCGCGGTTGGCCGGTCGACCGGGGCCGGCGGCGCGACATTGTCGCGCGCGGCGGGGCGACCATTGGGGTTCAGCGCGTGGAGCACCTCCACCGTGGTATGGAACCGTTCGGCCAGTGCCTCGTCCAGGCTGGCATAGCCGATCCGCTGCAGCTTCGCCTGGTCGGCATAGTCGGCGGGGATCGGGCGATACTGACCCTGGCCCCAGCCCTGCGGCACCGTGACCACGCGGGTCGCCGGGATGTTGTTCCACCGGGCCAAGGCGGCGCGGGTCGGCTCGTCGAACTCGCCCGTCACCTCCAGCCCGTTCGCCTCCTGGAAACCCTGCAGCGCGTTGGTGGTGGACAGGCCGGTGCGACCGTCGATCACGCCGGGGCCGAACCCCAGCCGTTCCAGCACTACCTGCGCCTGCATCAGCGGGCGCGGGTCGCTGTCGGCGATGTCCACATCGGCCTGCTGCCCGGGGGCGGGATCGTCGGAGGCCATGGCGTCTGCGCCTGGCGCCTCGCCCGCGGCGCTTGCCGCCTCCTCCTGATCCGGATTGTCCGTTCCGTTGAAGCCGCAGGCGGCCAGGGCCAGGCCGAGTGCCAGCAGCGGTGCGGTCAGGATCGTGGTGCGCATGTCTTCTCCCTTTTGGGTAAGACAACCGCAACCGGGGCGTTTGGCTCCCCTTAGCGGGCGGCAGCGGCGAAGGCGCGCACCGCCGCGCTTTCGTCAAGACCATCGGCATTGGCCCAGACGCTGGCGGATATGGCCAGGAAATCGGCGCCCGCATCTATCAGCGGGCGGCAATTGGCGGGCGTGATGCCGCCGATCGCGACGCAGGGAATCTCCATCAGGCCGTGCCACCATTCCAGCAGGTCGGTGCCGGGCCGATGCTCGCTGGCCTTGGTCACGCTGGGATAGAAGGACCCGAAGGCGACATAGTCCGCGCCCGCGTCGCCAGCCTCCATCGCAAGGTGGCGGCTTGCATGGCAGGTGACGCCAATCTGCGCGTCGGGACCGAGCAGGCTGCGCGCCTCCCGCGGGTCGCCGTCACCCTGCCCCAGATGCACGCCGTCGGCCCCGATGCGCTTCGCCAGGCTGACATCGTCGTTGACGATGAAGGCGACGTCCCGCTCCGCACACAGGCGCTGCAGCGGCTCCGCCGCGCGGGCGCAGGCGTGCTGGTCCAGGTCCTTCAGCCGCAGCTGGAACGCCGCCACCGGCAGTGCCGGGTCGGCGGCGTCGATCGCGCGGGCGAGCCGGTCGGGGAAGGTGCCGGACACATCGGCGGGGGAGATCAGGTAGAGCTGGCAAGAGGACATGGCGGGCGCCTTACATCGGGGCGGGCGGCGCGCCAATGGCCGCCGTCAGGACAGATCCTCTCGCGGGCGGGACACGGCCGGTCGCCCCGTCAGCGCGGCCCCGGCGCTGGCCGCGATCATCAGCGCCACGGCGATGCCTTGCGGCAGGGTCAGCCGTTCGCCCAGTACCGCGTAGCCCGACAATGCGGCGGTCGCGGGGGAGGCGCTGACGATCAGGCCGAACAGGCGCGGGCTGAGCCGACCAAGCGCGAACATCTCCAGCAGATAGGGCAGGCAGCTCGACATCAGCGCAACCAGCAGGCCCATCGCCAGCACCGGCACGCTCAGCAGCAGGGGACCCGCGCGCACGATGCCGAGCGGCACGGTGACGATGCAGGCGAGCGCGAGGCCAAGGGCTACCACCTGCCGCCCGCCGATCCGGCTGACCTGCTTGCCGAACACGATGTAGAGCGCCCAGCAGGTCGCCGCACCCAGCGCCAGCACCACTCCGCGCCAGTCCAGCGCAGCCGCGTGGTCGGTCCACGGCACCAGCAGCGCGAGGCCGGCCACGGCAAGCCCCGCCCACAGCCGGTCCCGCAAGGCGCGGGTGCCGGCCAGCACCACGGCGAGCGGACCAACGATCTCGATCGCGACCGCCACGCCGATCGGGATGAAGATGAACGACCAGTAGATCAGCAGGTTCATCAGGCCCATCGTCAGGCCGTACAGCAGCACCCAGCCCCATTGCGCCGCCTGCAACCGCACGCGCCATGGTCGCCCGAGCAGCAGCAGCAGCAGCGCGGCGATCCCGGTGCGCAGCGCCACCACGCCTTCCACCCCGATGCCGGCATACAGCGTCTTCGCCACCGCGGCGCCAAGATTGACCGAACAGATCGAGCCGAGAATCGCCAGGGCGGCGGCAAGGACGGTCCGGTCTGAGTTCATCCCGCCGCCCTGTAAGGCGGCCGAACGAAGCGCAACCGTTCAGTTGCCGCCCGCCCGTTCACGGGGCCGGTCGCCTGCCTGCTGCCACGGCCAGCGGCCGTCGATCTCCACCTCCAGGCTGAACGACAGGAAGGTGCGGATGATGACGATGAGGCCGAGCACCAGCACGCTGTTCAGCGTCGGCTCGACCGCCACGGTGCGGATGATGTCGGCCGCGACCAGCAGTTCCAGCCCCGTCAGCACCGACCGGCCGAGCGTCCGGCGGAAGGCGGGCAGCACGCCGTCACGCCCTTCTGCCCGGCGCAGCAGGCTACCCCGTAACAGGCTGATGCCGAACTGCGCCGTGGCGAGGACCGCGCCGAGGATGATCGCGGCGATCCCCGCCAGTTCGAACCCCTGCGCCACCACGGTGGCGGTCGTCAGCATGAAGGTCTCGCTCAGCATGCCCGCGCAATGGGCGGGGTCCGCCGGTTGTTCCGGCAGGCGGGACGGACCCTGCGGCCGGCGACGCCGTTGACGGGCAAACCCTTCGTCGCATCAGGAGCATCCATGTCCCCTAGGCTGAAGCCATTGGCCGAGCAGACCATCGTCATAACCGGGGCCACATCCGGCCACGGCCTATCAACCGCGCGCATGGCAGCTGCCGCCGGCGCCAACGTCATGCTCGCCGCGCGAGACGAAGATGCGCTGCGCAGCGTGGTCGCCGATATCCTGTCCATCGGCGGCGCTGCCGCCTGCACCGTCACCGATGTGGCGGTGCCCGCCGATGTCGAGCGTCTCGCCGCGGCGACCATTGCGCGGTTCGGCGGGTTCGATACCTGGATCAACAATGCGGGGTCGGGCGCCTATGGCGAACTCACCGCATTGTCCCTGGCCGATCACCGGCAGGTGTTCGAAACCAATTACTGGGGTGTCGTCCACGGATCGCTGGCGGCGATTGGGCACCTGAAGGATCGCCCAGGCGGCGGGGCGCTGATCAATGTCGGGTCCATCAACAGCGACATGCCCTCCCCGATCCTGGGCGCCTACAACGCGACCAAGCATGCCGTTAAGGGGTTCACCGATTCACTCAGGATCGAGGTGCTGGCCAAGGGTCAGCCGGTGGCGGTCACGCTGATCAAGCCGGCGGCGATCGGCACCCCATTTCCGCAGCATGGCCGCAACATCACCGGGCGACACGCCGCCCTGCCCCCGCCGCTCTACGCGCCGGACGTGGTCGCGCGCGCCATCCTGTATGCGGCCCAGCATAACCGGCGGTCGATGACCGTGGGCGGCATCGGCAAGCTGCAGGTGCTGGCCGCGCAGACCTTTCCCAACCTGTTCGACCGGCTGGCCATCCCGATGACCAGCGTGCTGGCCCGGTCGGGACAGCCGGAGCCGTTCGAGCCCGGCAACCTCTACGCCCCGCAAGGCCGGGATGGTGCCACGGAAGGGCAGCAACGCGGCCGCCGGCTCAGCACCTTCAGTGCGGCGCAGCGTCACCCGGCCGCGGCGCTGGCCCTGCTGGGTGGAATGGTTGCGGGCGGCGCCTGGCTGAGCCGGCGCCGCTGATTGCGGGGTCAGGCTGCCTTGCGCAGCTTGTCCAGCTTCTTGAGGGCCATGTTGCGCTTCAACCGGCTGAGATGGTCGATGAACAGGATGCCGTTCAGGTGATCCATCTCGTGCTGCATGCACGTCGCAAGCAGCCCGTCGAGCCATTGTTCGTGGCTGCCGCCGTCCAGGTCCTGCCAGCGGACGCGGCAGCGGGTGGGCCGCTCCACCTCGCCGTAGATCTCGGGGATGGAGAGGCAGCCTTCCTGGTAGGTCGCGGTCTCCTCGCTCGTCTCCACGATCTCCGGATTGATGAAGGTCAGCGGCGTCTTCTTGGTAGGGCGATGGTCATGGCCGCAGCCGTGATCGTCGCATTCGGCCGGGTCTGCGTCGGGGTCCGGCTCCTGCAGGTCGATCACCATTACCCGGACCGGCTCGCCAACCTGGATCGCCGCGAGGCCGATGCCGTGCGCATCGTACATCGTTTCGAACATGTCGGCGACGAGGGTGCGGAGCCCGTCATCGAACGCCTCCACAGGTTGGGAGACGAGCTTCAGCCGGGGATCCGGCACTTCCACGATTTCACGAATGGCCATGCCCGCAAGATAGTCGGATCGGCCGTTCTAATCAATCACGCGACCGGGCGCCGCGCCCGCAACGCCTGCGCCAGGGTCCCTTCGTCCAGATAGTCGAGCTCCCCGCCGACCGGCAGACCATGGGCAAGCTGGGTGATGCGGACGGGCAATCCTTCCAGCCGTTCCGCCAGGTAGTGCGCGGTGGTTTGCCCTTCCAGCGTGGCGTTCATCGCCAGCACCACCTCGTCGATCCCGCCGCCGGATACCCGTTCCAGCAGGCGACCGATGCTGAGATCCTCCGGGCGTACACCCTCCAGCGCGGATAGCCGGCCGCCCAGCACATGATACCGGCCGGTGAACAGATGCGCCCGGTCCAGCGCCCATAGATCGGCCACATCCTCCACCACGCAAAGCTGGCGCGTGTCGCGGCGCGGATCGGCGCAGATGGCGCAAGGGGTGACGGTATCGACATTGCCGCAGGTGGCGCATTCGACCAGGCTGCGGCGCATCACCTCCAGCGCGTCGGCCAGCTGGACCAGCGCGGTTTCGCGCCGTTTCACCAGCCACAGCACGGCCCGGCGGGCGGAGCGCGGGCCAAGGCCCGGCAGACGCGCCAGTGCGCCCGCCAGCGCCTCGATCTCTTGCGATGCCATCGACCCGCAGATAGGGCGCGCCACGGCATTAGCAAAGGGGCCGGGATGCGCACGATCTTCATGGGTACCCCCGACTTCGCCGTGCCCACCCTGGATGCGCTGGTGGAGGCGGGGCACGAGGTGGTCGCCGCCTATACCCAGCCGCCCCGCCCTGCCGGCCGGGGCAAGGCGCCGCGCCCATCCCCGGTGCAGTTGCGGGCGGAGGCGCTCGGCATCCCGGTCCGCTCCCCACGTACCCTGCGCGATGCCGATGCGCAGGCGGAGTTCGCGGCCCTGCATGCGGAGGTCGCGGTGGTGGTCGCCTATGGCCTGATCCTGCCGCGCCCGATCCTGGCCGCGCCGGCGCTCGGCTGCGTGAACGTCCATGGCAGCCTGCTGCCACGCTGGCGGGGGGCGGCGCCAATCCAGCGTGCGATCCTGGCCGGCGATCCGGTGACCGGCATCACCATCATGCGCATGGCGGAAGGGCTGGATACCGGGCCGATGCTGGCGACCGCGCGCGTGCCGGTGCAAGACAAGACCAGTGGCGAGCTGTTCGCCGAGCTGGCGGAGGTCGGCGCGCACCTGCTGGTCGACACCCTGGCCGACCATGCGCACTGGCGGGCGGAGGACCAGGACGAACGCGAGGCGACCTACGCCGCCAAGATCGACAAGGCGGAGGCGCGGATCGACTGGACCAAGACAGCCGAGCTGCTGGAGCGCGAAGTGCGCGCCTTCGCGCCCGCGCCGGGCGCATGGTTCGAGCTGGACGGCGACCGGATCAAGGTGCTGGCCGCACATGTGGTCGCCAGCAATGCCGCCCCGGGCACGGTGGTGGATGACGAGCTGACGATCGCCTGCGGGGAGGCATCGCTGCGCCCCGCGATCGTGCAGCGCGCCGGCCGGCCGGCGATGCCGGTAGCCGATTTCCTGCGCGGCCGGGCCGTGCCGTTCGGCACCATCTTGCGCTAGGGTTTGGCGTGACGCGCTTCGCCCTGACTCTGGAGTTCGATGGCGGTCCGTTCATGGGCCTGCAGCGGCAGGCGCATGGCCCCAGCGTGCAGCAGGCGGTGGAAGAGGCGGTGCTGCGGGTGACCGGCGAGGCGGCGTTGCTGCACAGCGCCGGGCGGACCGACAGCGGCGTCCACGCCCTTGCCATGCGCAGCCATGTGGACGTGGCAAAGGATATCGCCCCCTTCCGCCTGCAGGAGGCGCTGAATGCCGTGCTGCGGCCGCAGCCGGTGGCGGTGACCGCATGCTGCGTGAAACCGGACGACTGGCATGCGCGCTTCTCCTGCACCGGCCGGTCCTATCTTTATCGCATCGCCAATCGCCGGGCCCCGCTGACGCTGGAGCGCGGACACGCTTGGCAGATCCCGCGGCCGCTGGACGCCGGTGCCATGCATCGGGCGGCGCAGGCGCTGGTCGGCAGCCACGACTTCACCACCTTCCGATCGGTCCATTGCCAGGCGGCGAGCCCGCTGAAATCGCTCGACCGGCTGGATGTGCGGCGCGACGGGGATTGGGTGCTGGTGGAAGCGGCGGCGCGGTCGTTCCTGCACCATCAGGTGCGATCCATGGTGGGCACGCTGGCGCTGGTCGGCCTGGGCCAGTGGCAGGAGGCGCAGGTGGCCGAGGTGCTGGCCGCCCGCGACCGTACCCGGCTGGGGCTGAACGCCCCGGCGC
This sequence comes from Croceibacterium sp. TMG7-5b_MA50, assembly GCF_039830145.1. Classification (NCBI taxonomy): domain Bacteria; kingdom Pseudomonadati; phylum Pseudomonadota; class Alphaproteobacteria; order Sphingomonadales; family Erythrobacteraceae; genus Croceibacterium; species Croceibacterium sp. TMG7-5b_MA50. Next base: position 1,062,212 of record NZ_CP156082.1, read on the forward strand.
AAGGGCTGTACTTCGTTAGCGCCAGCTACCCGGACGATGCTTGATCTAGGGGGTCGGCGCAGGCTCCGGCGCCTCATCGGCACTGACGCTGACGCCGTTGCCGTCCAGCCGGAGGTCGATCGAGGCGCCATCCACATCGCCGGAGATCACCGCCGCGCCATCCTCCAGCCGCAGCACCGGGGCGCCCTCCCCACCCAGCGGGAGATCGCCGATGGCGGGCAGGTCGAGCGGCTGGACCGGGCCACTGGGGTTCGGTGCAGGGGCATCGCGGCGGCGGACGGGCCCGCTCCGTTCCCCCAGGGCCTGCTGCATGAAGTCGCGCCAGATGCGGGCGGGCACGTTGCCGCCGCCGGTGCCGGCGGGAAGCGGGCTGTTATCGTCATTGCCGACCCACACGCCCACCACTAGGTCGCCCGAATAGCCGACGAACAGGGCGTCGCGGCTGTCCTGCGTGGTGCCGGTCTTGCCGAAGTTCGCGCCGCGCAGCATGGCCGCGCGGCCCGTCCCACGATTGACCGCCGTGCGGAGCATCTGTTCCATCGCGGCGTGTTCGTCCGAGCCGACGCTATCTTTGCCATCGAATAGCCAGGCCCACAGTCGCGCCAGCCAGCCACGCTCCTCCACCGGCAGGGCGCGGGGCTGCACCGGGAAGCTGTTGCCGGCGACCCCGGCATAGGCGGCAGTCAGCTCCATCAGCGTCATGGTGGAGGTGCCGAGCGCCAGCGAGGGATCACCTTCCGGCAGGGGAGACGTCACGCCCAGTTCGCGGGCGAGATCGATCACCTGTTCCGACCCGACCTCCCCCAGCAGGCGCACGGCGGCGACGTTGCTGGACCGGGCGAAGGCATCCTCCAGCGTGATGAACTGCGAATAGTTGTCCGCCGCGTTGCCCGGTCGGTAGCTGCCTTCGGTGATCGGCTCGTTGCTGATCGGGTCCTCCGGCTCCCACCCGTCCTCCAGCGCGGCGAGATACACGAACAGCTTGAAGGTGGAGCCGGGCTGGCGGCGCGCCTGGGTGGTGCGGTTGAACGGGCTGTCAGCGTAATCACGCCCGCCGATCATCGCCACCACCTCGCCACTGGTGCGCATCGCCACCAGCGCCACCTGCGCACGGCCGAGCGGCGCGCGTTCGACCGCGCGGCGGGCGGCGTTTTGCAGGCGGCTGTCCAGCGTGGTGACCAGCGTCTGCCGCGCATAGCCGCCCGTGGCGACACGCCGCGCCTGCGGCAACGCCCAATCGGCGAAGTAGGTGCCGGTCGGCAGCGTGCTGCCGTTGCGGACGTCCAGGCGGGGGGCACGCAACGCCTCGGCCTCGGCCGGGGTCAGGTACCCGGCGTCGACCATTGCGCCGACGACCGTCGCCATCCGCTCCCGCGCGAGGCGATAGTTCTTGGTCGGCGCGTAGCGGGACGGCGCCTGCAGCAGGCCCGCCAGCATCGCCGCCTGCGACGGTGTCAGGCGTTCGGGCTGGCGGTGGAAGTAATGCAGGCTCGCCGCCCGGAGGCCGTAAGCATTGTCGCCGAAATAGGCGTTGGACAGATACCGTTCGAGGATCTCGTCCTTGGTCAGCCAGGCCTCCAGCCAGAAGGCGATCAGCGCCTCCCGCCCCTTGCGTCCCAGGCTTTGTTCGGAGGTCAGGAAGGTGAACTTGGCAAGTTGCTGCGTGATGGTGCTGCCGCCCTGCGTGCGCCCGGTGGTTATGTTCCCCCACGCCGCGCGCGCGATGCCCCACGGATCGACGCCCCAGTGATTGTAGAACCGGCGATCCTCGATCGCGAGGAACGCTTCCACCACATGCGGCGGCAGGTCGGCGACGGTGACCGGCGCATCGACATTGGCGCCATTGCGGGCGATCGGCGTGCCGTCGGTTGCCAGCAGGGTGATCTGCGGGGGCACGATCGGCTGCAGGCTCTTGGACAGCGGCGCGGTTACCGCCAGCCATGCGATGACCAGGATCAGAAGCGCGAGCAGCGCCGCCAAGCCATGGCGGATCCACCAGCCGCGTGTCCGCTGCGGCGACAACGCTGGCGGAGCTTCGACCGGCGCGGCCGCGGATGGCCGTGGAGGTGCGCGCCAGTCATCCTCGTCATCGTCCAGGCCATAGAGCGGTGACCAGGGCGCATCCTCCCGGTCGCGCCACGGTTCCGGCGTTTCTTCCCGCCGCGCCGCCCTGCCCGTCAGCCGATCCCACAATGCCATGCCGGCTGTCTTAGCGGACTAATACAGCCGGCGTAAAGAGCCGAGCGATAGCGGCCTTAGCGGGTCGGCCGGGCAACCACGCTTTCGGGCAGTTCGGTGCCGAACACGCGTTGGTAGTATTCCGCCACCAGCATCTTTTCGGCGTCATCGCACTTGTTGAGGAAGCTGAGCCGGAAGGCGAGTGCCGGATCGTTGAAGATTTCCGTATTCTGCGCCCAGGTGATGACGGTGCGCGGGCTCATCACGGTAGAAATGTCCCCGCTCATGAACCCCTGCCGGCTGAGGTCGGCAACGCGAACCATGTCCGCCACCAGCTTGTCGGCCAGCTTCGTCTTGCCGCCGACGATCGCCCGCTCCGTCTCCGCAGGCAGGTAGTTCAGCCCGACGACGATGTTCCACCGGTCCATCTGACCTTGGTTGATTGCCTGGGTGCCATGGTACAGCCCGCTGGTGTCACCCAGGCCGACCGTGTTGGCGGTGGCGAACAGGCGGAAGCCGGCATGCGGCCGGATCACGCGGTTCTGGTCCAGCAGGGTCAGCTTGCCCTCCGCCTCCAGCACGCGCTGGATCACGAACATGACGTCGGGGCGCCCGGCATCATATTCGTCAAACACCAGCGCCACCGGGTGCTGCAGCGCCCAAGGCAGCAGCCCTTCGCGGAATTCCGTCACCTGCAGCCCGTCGCGCAGCACGATGGCATCGCGCCCGATCAGGTCGATACGGCTGATATGCGCGTCCAGGTTAATGCGGATCAGCGGCCAGTTCAGCCGGGCGGCGACCTGTTCGATGTGGGTCGACTTGCCCGTGCCGTGATAGCCCTGCACCATCACGCGGCGATTAAAGGCGAAGCCCGCCAGGATCGCCAGCGTAGTGTCCGCATCGAACACGTAGGTCGGGTCGGCGTCGGGCACCCGCTCGTCCGCCCGGCTGAAGGCCGGCACGGTCATGTCGGTGTCGATGCCGAACACCTCCCGCACGCTGACTTGGACATCGGGGGCCGGCAGCGCGGTGCCGGATTCAGGACTGGTCAACTGGTTCATCGGGCGCCTTGCCTAGACAAGGGTCTGTTGCGCTGCAACCGTGAATGGCTTGCCGGTCAGCCCATCTTGGGCGGCAACCCGAACAGCGCGGCGAACCGACAGGCAAGATCGCGATCGCCGCTGATTTGCACCCCCGCCGCCTCCGCCTCGGCAAGCGGTTGCTTGCCGTAGAACACGCGCAACAAGGGTAGCGGCGTGTCGGCGGCGAAGCCGATTGCGCCATCGCATATCGTTGTCGCACGCCGTACCGGCATGGCCCCGTCCGCCAGATCCGCCACGAAGTCCTCCCCACCAATGGAGAAGTCGGCCCGCACGTCGAGCGAGCGAGCTGCGACCGGGTCAAGCATGGTGCGCAGCGAAAGCATGAAGGCGACGGGCGTCATCGGCAGTTGCGGGTTGTGCGCGGGGGACATGGCAGCCCAGCGCCCGAGCTCCTGGATCGAAGGCTCAAGCGCCAGGCCCCACTCCGTCAGCTCGAATAGCTGCACCGGGGTGGGCGGCGGCAGCCGGCGACGGGTCAGGACACCCGACAGCTCCATGCCTGACAGCCGTTCCGTCAACACCTTGGCGGACAGTCCCGGAAGGCTGGCCTTCAGGTCGGAGAAGCGCAGCGGGCCGAGCATCAATTCCCGCACGATCGGCAGGGTCCAGCGCTCCCCAACCAGTTCCATGGCGAAAGCCATGCCGCAGGCGTCGCGGTACCATCGCCCGTGAACCTGCTGCGCTGACTTGGTAACTTTCTGCGACTCCATGGTTGCTTTTGGTAACCATGGAGTGCATCAAAGTCAAGCAGACGATTCGCAAGCGAACCAGTGGAGTTCCCTATGCCGGAGATGATCTTCGTAAACCTGCCCGTGACGGACCTGCCGCGTTCGACCGACTTCTACACAGCCGCGGGCTTCGCCATGAACCCGGCCTTCTCCAACGATCAGGCGTCCTGCATGGTTTGGTCGGACACGATCTTCGTCATGCTGCTGACCCATGAGTTCTGGAGAACCTTCACCAGCAAGACCATTCCCGGCGCGAAGGAGAGTGCGCAGGTGCTGCTATGCCTTAGTCGTGAGGATCGCGCCGAGGTGGATGCCATGGTCGCCGCTGCCGTACGCGCCGGTGGCGTGCCCGATCCGACGCCGACCCAAGATATGGGCTTCATGTACGGCCGCAGTTTCGAGGATCCAGACGGGCACATCTGGGAAGTGATGTGGATGGATCCGGCCGCCGCGGAGGGTGGCCCGCCGGCGGAAGCCGCCGCTTGATTCAGGTCTCGTCACAAGGAGGTAGCGCATGAACCTGCCAGCCACGCTGAGCGCGTTCGAATGGGTCCCCGATTTCGCCCGCGGGCACGTCCGCGACCTGCGGGTGCGCTGGGCGTGCGAGGAGATCGATCGACCGTATGATGCCGTGTTGCTCGACGCCACACGGCCGCGTGGACCCGACTACACCTGCTGGCAGCCATTCGGCCAGGTTCCCGCCTGGCGGGAGGGGACCCTTTCCATGTTCGAGAGCGGGGCCATCCTGCTGCATCTCGGCGAAACGGACGAGCGGCTGCTGCCGTCAGATCCGCAGACACGGTGGCAGGCTATCAGTTGGCTGTTTGCGGCGCTCAACTCGGTCGAGCCATATGTGGGTCCGCTGGTGGATGTGCGGCTCTTCCATGCCGACCGCCCATGGGCGGAAGACGCCTTTGCCACCTTTCGCCCGGCCGCCGAACAGCGGCTGACGCAACTGAGCGACGCGATTGGGGAGCGCGAGTGGCTGGCCGGGCCTTTCTCCATCGCTGACATCGCAATGGCTACCGTGCTGAAGGATGTCAGCTCCATGAACCTGCTCGATGGGTTCCCCACCCTCGACGCCTATCTGCAGCGGGCTTGCGCCCGCCCGGCCTACGCCCGCGCGCTGCAGGCGCAACTCGACGATTTCCGTGACCAGCCGAAAGCAACGTAAAATCAAGGAGAGAGCACATGTATATCAGCGGATTTCTGCTCGCCGTCCCGGGTGACAAGAAGGAAGCCTATCGCGAGATGGCGGCGGCCGTCGGGCCATTCTTCCAGAAGCACGGCGCGATCGAGATCGTGGAAGCGTGGGAGGAGGATGTCCGCGACGGGCAGCACACCGACTTTCGCATGGCCGTGAAGGCCGAACCCGGCGAGAAGATCGTGTTCTCCTGGATCATCTGGCGCGACAAGGCAGCTGCCGATGCGGCCGAGAAGGCGATGGAGAGCGATCCCGACATGCAGATGCCGGACGAGATGCCGTTCGACGGGAAGCGCATGATCTTCGGTGGCTTCGCCCCGATCTACACTCTCGGCCGCTGACGCCGGACACGGGAGACAGGACATGACCCAGCCTGACAATGCCGGCGGTGACGGCGGCGACTTCATCTGGTACGAACTGGCGGTGCCCGACCCGGCATTGGTACGCGACTTCTACCGGGAGGTCGCGGGCTGGTCCATCGACGAGACCGCCCATGATACCGGCACGGTCGAATACCGGATGATCCGGCGTGCCGATGGCGGCTTTGCCGGCGGCGTGCTGACGATCACGGATCAGATGGCGCAAGGCGGCATGCGGCCGATGTGGCTCGGCTATATCCACCACCCTGACGTCGATGCCGCCGTGCAGGCGATGATCAAGGCGGGCGGAACGACCCTTATGCCGCCATCGGACATGGAGGGTGTCGGCCGCATCGCGCTGCTGGCCGATCCGCAGGCTGCGCCAGTCTACATCATGGCGCCGACGCCGCCGGCGGGCGATCCCGACGCGAAGAGCGACGTCTTCAGCTACATGACCACGGGCCATGTCACCTGGAACGAGTTGATGACGAGCGATCCGGCGGCCGCGATCGCGCTGTATGGCCAACTGTTCGGGTGGTCGCAGGAAGGCTCCATGAACATGGGCGAGTTGGGCGAGTACCAGTTCATCCAGCATGGCGACGATCCGATCGGCGCTGTCATGCCGCTGATGCCGCAGATGGAGCGGTCCTGCTGGAACTTCTACATCGCGGTCGAAGACATTGACCGGGCGGCGGAAGCCGTGACCGCCCGGGGCGGCAGCGTATTCGGCGAGCCGCAGGAGGTGCCCGGCGGCAGCTTTGCCCTCAACGCCCTCGATCCGGCTGGCGCCGCCATCGGCTTCGTCGGCCCGCGCAAGGAGTGACGATGATGAGCAAGGCCACCATCTGCCTGTGGTTCCGCAACAAGGACGCGGCGGAGGCTGCGGCATTCTATGCCGCGACCTTCCCCGACAGCCATGTCGGCCCGACCCTGGCCGCTCCCACGGACTATCCCGCCGGGGTGGCGGGAGACCCGCTGGTCGTCCACTTCACCGTGATGGGCCTGCCCTGCATCGGCCTGAACGGCGGAGAGGCGCCGTGGGACCACGATCTCGCCTTCTCGTTCTCCGTAGAGACGGAGGATCAGGCCGAGACCGACCGGTACTGGGATGCCCTGATCGCCGATGGTGGAGAGGCCGGGCAATGCAGCTGGTGCAAGGACCGGTGGGGTATCTCCTGGCAGATCACTCCGCGCGCGTTGAACGAAGGGATGCGTGACCCTGACCCGGCCGCAGCCGCACGGGTGATGCAGGCGATGATGGGCATGACGAAGATCGATGTGGCCGCCATCGAAGCGGCGCGGAGAGGGTGACGATGGCGGACTCAAACGAACTTTCGGTGACGCGCTTCATCGCGGCGGCGGCGGCGACGGTGTGGGACGTCCTGGCGAACCGGCAGGCGGAATGGTGGTGCCCCGTCCCCTGGTCGGTCGAGATAACCGCGCAGGAACGCCGCGCCGGCGGGCGCTGCGCCATGGTCATGCGCGGTCCGGCGGGGGAGGAGGTGCCGACCGAGGGTGTGTACCTCGCCTGGGATGAAGGGCGGCGGATCGTATCCACCGACGCCTTTACGGGCGACTGGCAACCCGCCGGGCCGTTCATGACCGGCATCTGGGAGATCGAGCCGGAGGGCACCGGCACCCGATATACGGCGCGTGCCCGCCATTGGACGGCGGAGGCGCGCGATCAGCATCTTGCCATGGGCTTCGAACCGGGGTGGAATGCCGTCGCGGACCAGTTCAAGGCCCTGTGCGAAGGAGCATGATCGATGGCGGGGTTCACATTCTTCTTCAATCCGATGAGCCGCGCGCAGATCGCCCGCTGGGCCTTGCACGAGGTGAGCGCCGACTACGATCCGGTGTTCGTTCCGTGGGATGATCGGCCTGCCGCCTTGCTGGCAGCCAACGGGATGGGCAAGCTGCCGACGATCATCCATCACACGAACGAAGGTGACCACGTCATCACCGAATGTGCTGCGGTGTGCCATTATCTGGCGCAGGCAACCCATTCTCCCCTGCTGCCGCAGTCGGGCGAGATGGCGGATTATTTCCGCTGGCTGTTCTTCGGCGCCGGGCCGCTGGAACAGGCGGTGATCAGTCACTCCATGAAGTGGGAGGTCACGGACCGGACGCAGGAGATGATGGTCGGTTTCGGCAGTTACGAACGCACAATGGATGTGCTGGAGAACTGGTTGAAAACACATGATTTCATCTGCGGCAATCGGTTCACCATGGCAGACGTGTATGTCGGATCGCAAGTCGATTGGGGTGTGTCGTTCAAGACCATGCCCGAACGGCCGGGGTTCCTCGCCTATGCCGAGCGCGTGCGGCAGCGGCCCGCCTATCAGGAGGCAAAGGCCATCGACAATGCCCTGATCGCGGAGATGAAGGCGGGCACAAGCGGCTGATTGGACTGGCAAATACCGGCGCGCATCCCATGTCTTCACCAATCAGGAGACCTGCGATGCGCGACGGATCAGCTTTGGCCACTCTGCGACGGCAACCCTGGCATCCGGCGGAGCAGATGCGCCGGCAGCTTGGGCGCAGTGTGCGGCAGATGTTCAACGATCCGGGACGGGGCGAAGCGCCGGTGATCCCGTCCGCAGACGCGCTGTTCGCGCCCGACACGCCGATCCGCATGGTTCATGCGGACGTCACCTCCATGATGGTCGGCGGGGTCGCGGCCTTGCTCTTGCAGATGCTGCATCCCCACGCGTTGCAGGGCGTGCTGGACCATTCCGATTTCCGGCACGACCTCGACCGTCGGCTGCGACGCACCGCCCGCTTCGTCGCGGTGACGACCTATGGCCCGGCAGCCGATGCCGCCCGGGCGATCGAGCGGGTGAATGCCATCCATCGGCACATCAACGGGACGTTGCCGGATGGCACGCCGTACAGCGCGACCGATCCCGCAACGCTGGCCTGGGTTCACCTGGCGGAAGCGTGGTCGTTCCTCAACGCTTATGTCACTCTGGTCCGCCCTGACATGCCCGGCGGGGAGCAGGACGAGTATTACCGCCAGTTTGCCGTGCTGGCCCGCCTGCTGGGCGCAGCCCCAGTGCCCGAAAGCCGTGCGCAGGCAGCCGAGTTGATGGCGGCCATGCGACCCGCCCTCTCCGCCGGACCTGCCCCGCGGCAGGTGGCGCAGGTGGTGTTGAACCATCGCGGCAGCACCATCAGTGCCATGGCACAGCCTGTACTGACGCAGGCGGCGGTCGATCTGCTGCCGCCTTTCGCCCGCACCATGCTCGGCTTGCGCAGTTCGCCCCTGCCCGCGATCAGCACCCGGCTGGCGACCCGCATGCTGGGCGGCACGATCCGGTGGGCGTTGCGCCCGGCCTGAACGGCCGGGAACCTGCAAGGCCGGCCATCGTAAGGCGGGTGCAGGAGGAACCGACACATGGCTACACAGCACGATCACACCGGCAGCGCGATCCATGATCCGGTTGCCGGCATCGCCGATCCGCTGGTGCCCGGCGGATCCATCGCGGTCGCGAACTGGGGCTGGTACCTGGCACGCGGAGTACTGCTGATCGTACTCGGCCTGCTTGCCGCCTTCATGCCCGCTGCGGCGCTGTTCGTGTTCGCGCTGCTGTTCGCCGCCTTCTCCTTCGCCGACGGCATCTTCAACATCATCGCGGGCGTGCGCGGCGCGACGCACCATCGGCAGCGCTGGTGGGCGCTGGTTCTTTCCGGCCTGGTCGGAGTGGCGATCGGCGTGCTGTTTGTGGCTTTCCCCGTCCTCTCCTCAATTGCATATGCGACCGTCGCCGTGCTGCTGATTGCCGCCTGGGCGGTCATCACCGGTGTGGCGGAGATCACCGCCGCGATCCGGTTGCGGCGGGAAATCACCGGCGAATGGCTGCTGGGCCTGTCGGGCGCTGTCTCGGTCCTGCTGGGTGTTGCGCTGTTGTGGCTTGCCATGGGCAATCCGGCAATCAGCGTCGTGTCGGTCGGCTGGCTGATCGCGCTATACGCCCTTGTCGCGGGTATCGCGCTCGTCATCCTGGCCCTGCGACTGCGCAAGCTGCGCTGACGGCCATGCACCGTCTGTTCGTCGGCATCCGCCCGCCGCCCGCGGTGCTGGACGCATTGATCGACGTGCAGGACGGGATCGAAGGTGCCCGCTGGCAGAGCGAGGAGCAACTGCATCTTACGCTGCGCTTCGTGGGCGAGGTGGAGCGCCCCGTCGCCAACGAACTGGCGGAGGCATTGGCGGACCTAGCCGCCCCACCCTTCACGCTGGAGGTGGCAGGCACGGGCCACTTCGAACGCAAGGGCCGCCCACATGCTGTGTGGGCCCATGTTCGCCCGAACCCTTCCCTCGACGTGCTGCACAGCCGGGTCGAACGGGCGTGTCAGCAGGTGGGCCTGCCGCGCGAAACGCGCAGATACGTGCCGCATGTCACGCTGGCGCGCCTTTCAGGCGGCAGCGGCCCGATCCATGGCTGGTTGGCGAGTACCGGCACGTTGCGGGTACCCGCCTGGCCGGTGACGGACTTCGTCCTGTACGAAAGCCACTTGGGCAAAGCTGGCTCAATCTATGATCCGGTGGTGACTTACCCGCTCGGCGCAACCGACACCTCCGCCGTGCCGGTCAGCCGCACCGGCAGATAAAGGCCCTGCCCGGCGGCCTTGAGCTTGCCGGTGGCGACCTCGTCGATCCTGGCCCGGATCACCAGCGGGCCTTCGCGCTTCTCAGCAATTGCGCGGCGTACCTTCACCAGCAGCTCGGCAAAATCACGGTCGAAGTTCTGCGTCAGCGCGCCGGCGATGTAGGCGTCCACCCCCGGCGCATTCGCCAGTTGCAGCAGCAGGTCGCCGCCGGTCATGTCCGTCGTGCCGCTGATCTCCAGTCCGCTGATGCCGACGCGGCGCGATCCCGGCTCGTTCACCGGGGTGCCGGTGAACCAGACCGTTCCGGTCGCCTGCTCCCCTTCGCTGTCCTGCGCCGCGAAGGTCGCACCCACCGCGATGCGTCCGCCGGTCGTGCCGTAGATGGTGACCCGGTCGAACCGCGCCCGTACCGGACCCAGGCCAGGCACCTCGAACGGCCGCTGCGATCGCCGTTGCAACGCGCGCAGCAATACCGGCTCTAACTGCCGGTAGTCGGCGATGACCGGGATGAAGAACGACAATCGCCCACTTCCCCGCTGTAACGGCTGAAGCGGTGGCAGCGGCGTGGCCGGCGGGTCGGTCGGACGATCGCCGATGAACGTCTCGGTCGTGGCGGCGAGGCCCAGGTTCAGCCGCAGTCGGCCCTCCGCGATGCGGTACCCGCCATACCGCAGGGCCTGTGGCGTGATCCGCATCCACACCGGCGGGTTCTCCCGATTGAGGGAGATGCTGGTGAAGGCGCTGCGCCATGCACGACCGATCTGCTCGCGCACCTGCAACCGCCCGATCTCCCCCGGCAGCTCCCGTTCCAGTCGGGCGATGATCGGCCTGAGCTCGCGATCGGCGGCCTCGGCGAACTCGATCCGCTGGCCGAGGAAATCGACATGCGGTTCGTCCCGCCAGTCATAGCGGATGTCGATCGTGCCGCGCGGGGTCCAGTCACGGGCCAGGTCGATGCGGATCACCGCACGGGCCATGGCGGTGGCGGTCGCGGTCTCCCGCTTCAGCACGCCGCCGATATCCTCCGCCCGCACGACCGCGTTCAGCGGCATGGCGAGGATGATCTCCTCTCCCGAGCCAGCCAGTTGCAATGGACCGCGGGTGACCTCGCCCCGGATGCGACACCGCACGGTCGGCGTCTTGATGGTGGCGATGCCGATGTCGATCCGGCGGGACGGGACGCAGGCCTGCCCCGGCCGGTCGATCTGCCACAATTGCCGCGGCAGACGCCGCTCCAGCACCGCCGCCAGATTGCCGAGATCCGCGTCGACCGGCACGGCAAGGAAGGATTCCACCCGTTCCACCGGGATGGGATCGTTGGCGCGTGGCGGCGCCCCGTCGCCCCCGCGCCCGCTGCAGCCCGCGGTGACGAGCAGCAGCGCGACGCCGGCGGTGTTGCGGTAACCCATGCAGCATCACTCCCCCGATGGCAGGGGAGCAATGCGCGAACAGCTTAGTTGGTTGCTGGCGGCAGCTGCAGCCCAGTCCAATGCGCCAGGAAAGCGAGAATGTCGGCGGATTCGGCGATCGCCTTGTCCGTCGGCTTGCCCGCGCCGTGCCCTGCGCGCGTCTCGATACGGATCAACTGCGGACGGGGACCGAGATCGCTCGCCTGCAGGGTAGATACATATTTGAAGCTGTGCCCCGGCACCACGCGATCGTCCGTGTCGGCCGTCGTCACCAGCAGCGCCGGATAAGGCGTGCCGGCCTTCACGTTGTGCAACGGGCTGTAGGCGCGCAGGGTCCGGAAGTCGTCCGCCCGGTCGGGATAGCCGTAATCGTCCACCCAGTACCGGCCGGCAGTCCAGCGGTCGAACCGCAGCATATCCATCACGCCCACCGCGGCATTGCCGGCGGCGAACAGGTCCGGCCGCTGGTTGACCACCGCGCCGACCAGCAACCCGCCGTTCGATCCACCCTGGATCGCAAGCCCTTCCTGGGAGGTGACACCCTCCGCCTTCAGGAACTCGCCCGCGGCGATGAAGTCGTCGAACACGTTCTGCTTGTTCGCCAGCCGTCCACCATCGTGCCACGCCTTGCCGTATTCGCCGCCGCCACGAATGTTGGCGAGCGCCCAGGCGCCACCCGCCTCCACCCAGGCGAGCCGGCTGGCGGCGAAGCCCGGCGTCAGCGAGATGTCGAACCCGCCATAACCGTACAACAGCGTCGGAACCGGCTGCCCGGCGGCAGCAACATCCTTGCGCCGCATCACGAACATGGGAACGCGGGTGCCGTCCTTCGACTGGTAGAAGCGCTGTTCCACCACGAAATTCGCGGGGTCGAAGGTCAGGCGGGGCTGGAAGAACGGCGTGCTCTCCAGCGATCCCACCGCCAGTCGGCTGATCGCGGCGGGCTGGTTGAAGGAGGAGAAGCTGTAGAACGCCTCATCATCGCCCGGCTCCCCGCTGATGCCGCCCATCGAACCGATGCCGGGCAGCGGCAGTCGCGCCTGTTCCGTGCCCTGCCGGTCGAACACGGTCGCGGCGGACTTCGCATCCTCCAGATAGGACAGGATCAGCCGGTCGCCGACCAGCGCGGCGCTTTCGATCACGCTGTCACGCTGCGCCACCACCGGCTGCCACTGCCGGTCGCCCGCCATATTGACGGCGACCACACGGTACATCGGCGCGTCCTGATTGGTGACGAACCACAGCCGGTCGCCCACACCGTCCACCAGCGACCACGAGTTCTCAAACCCGGTGACCAGCGGCACCGGCTGCCATCCTTTCGCCTCGCGGGCGGACAGGTCGATCGCATGCACCTCGTACCGCGCATCGGTGCCGAGCGAGGAGGTGACGATCGCCCACTTGCCGTCGGAGGTGACGCTGGCCGTATGCCCCTGCTTCGGGTGGTCGGGCGTCGAATAGACCAGCTGGTCCTCGCTCTGCGGCGTGCCCAGCCGGTGGTAGTAGACCGCCTGGTTGTAGTTCAACGCCTGAAAGTCCTGGCCGGCTTCCGGCTCCGGGAAGCGGGAATAGAGGAAGCCGTCATTGCCGACCCAGGCAAGTCCGGTGAACTTCGCCCAGCGGATCTCGTCCTGCAGCGGCTGCCCGGTGGTCACATCCAGCGCGCGGATGATGCGCCAGTCGGTGCCGCCATCCTGCACCGCATACAGCAGCTTGCCGCCATCGGGCGATGCGGACCAGTCGGCAAGCGCGGTGGCGCCGTCATCGGCCCAGGCATTCGGATCGAGTAGCAGGCGCGGCTCTGCGGTCAGGCTGTCCCGGACATAGAGCGGCGACTGGTTCTGCAGCCCGCTGTTCATCGTCTGGAAGTAGCGCCCGCCCCGCTTCACCGGGGTGGACACGCGCTGGAAATCGGTCAGCTCCGCGATGCGCGCCGCCAGTTCAGCCCGGCCGGGCAGTTGCTGCAGATAGGCCTGCGTCACCGCATTCTGCTGCTCTACCCACTGGGCGACCTCGGCATCGTTGCGGACGTCGTTCTCCAGCCAGCGGTACGGATCGGCGATCGTCTCACCGTGCAGGACGTCGGTGGTCTGGGTGGTGGCGGTCTCCGGATAGGCGGGCGCTGGCAGCGGGGTCATCATGGTTGCGGCGGCAAGCAGGGCAAGGTTCAAGGCAGGCGATCCGTTTATGATCAAGACTATGCCGCAACCGTAGCGCCGCCGGCCGCGGGATCAAGGGGCCGTGCCGGACGCTCAGCCGGCCGCGGCGACGATGGCAGCCCAGCCGGCCTCGTCGATGACCTCGATGCCCAGCTCCGCCGCCTTCTTCAGCTTGGAGCCGGCGCCCGGTCCCGCGACGATCAGGTCCGTCTTCGGGCTGACCGATCCGGCGGCGCGCGCACCCAGCCGCTCGGCCTGCGCCTTTGCCTCGTCGCGGCTCATCGTCTCCAGCTTGCCGGTGAACACCACGATCTTGCCGGCGACCGCGCTGTCGCGGGTCTCCACGGTGAATGGCGGAGGATCGACCTCCCGCAGCAGGTCGTCCCACAGGTGCTGGTTGTGCGGTTCGTGGAAGAAATCGCCCAGCGCCTCGACCACGACGGGCCCTACGCCGTCGATCGCCAGCATCTCCGCCGCGGCATCGGTGTCGCCGCCCCGCGCACGCTCGGCCACATCGCGCAGGGCGGGCAGCGTGGTGAAATGCTTCAGCAGATCACGCGCGGTAACCGCGCCGACATGCCGGATGCCTAGCCCGAACAGCAGGCGCGCCGCGTCCGGGCGGCGCTTCGCTTCGATGTTCGCCAACAGGTTGTCCACAGACTTGTCCTGCCAGCCTTCCCGTCCGATCAGCTCGTCGCGATGCCGTCGCAAGCGGAAGATCGCCGCCGGACCATCGGCCAGCCAGCCGAGGTCGAGGAACTCGGCCACGCTTTTCTCGCCCAGCCCTTCGATATCCAGCGCGCCGCGGCTGACGAAATGGCGCAGCCGCTCGAACGCCTGCGCCCGGCAGACGAGGCCGCCGGTGCAGCGCACATCGACCTCGCCCTCTGCCGCGACTGCCTCGCTGCCGCAGACTGGGCAATGGTCGGGGAACACATATGCCTCGCGCGCAGCATCGCGGCTCAAATTGTCGACCACCTGCGGGATCACGTCGCCGGCACGCTGTATGACCACCCGGTCGCCGGGCCTGACGCCCAGCCGCGCGATCTCGTCCCGGTTGTGCAACGTCACGTTGGTGACGGTGACGCCGCCCACCAGCACGGGAGCGAGGCGGCCCACCGGGGTGAGTTTGCCAGTCCGGCCGACCTGAATGTCGATACTCTGCAGCGTGGTCTCCGCGCGTTCCGCCGGGAACTTGTGTGCCAGCGCCCAGCGCGGCGCCTTGGCGACGAAGCCGAGACGCTGCTGCAGTGCCAGGCTGTCCACCTTGTAGACCACACCGTCAATGTCATAGGCGAGCCCGGCGCGGCGACTCCCGATCCCGCGATAATGCGCCAGCATCGCATCCGTGCTGTCCACCCGCACCAGATCGGGCGAGATCGGAAAGCCCCAGCCCGCCAGCGCCTGCATGACCGCGAACTGCGTATCGCCGGGCAAGGCACTGGCAACGCCCCAGCCATGCGCCAGGAAACGCAGCGGCCGATCCGCCGTGACCCGCGCATCCTTCTGCCGCAAGGACCCGGCGGCGGCATTGCGCGGATTGGCGAACTGGCGGACGGAGCCCTCATCGAAGGCATCCCCTGCCGCCCCGCGCGCCTCCTCCATCATCCGCGCGTTGAGTGCGGCAAATGCCTGTTTTTCCATGTAGACCTCGCCCCGCACCTCGAACAAATCGGGGGCGTCATCCGGCAGGGTCTGCAGAATATCGGCGATATGCGCGACATTGGCCGTGACGTTCTCCCCCACGCTGCCGTCCCCGCGCGTTGCGGCGAGGACCAGGCGGCGATCCTCGTACCGCAGCGAGCAGGACAGACCGTCGATCTTGTCCTCCGCAGTGAAGGCCAGCGGTTCTTCGGCGGGCAGGCTCAGGAACCGGCGGACGCGGGTAACGAACTCCGCCACCTCCTCATCCGCGAAGGCATTGTCGAGGCTCATCATGCGCTGCGCATGGGTGACCTTGGACAGGGGCGAGGCGGCGACCTCGTGCCCGACGGCGTTGCTGGGCGAGTCAGGTCGCACCAGGTGTGGAAAGGCGGCTTCCAGTTCCGCATTGCGGCGGACCAGCGCGTCGTACTCCGCGTCGCTGACCTCCGGTGCGTCGTCGGCGTGGTACAGCCGGTTGTGCCGCGCGATGCTGCGCGCCAGCCGCATCAACTCGTTGGCGGCCTCCGCTTCCGGTATGTCGATCATTGCGCGATCAGGCGATGATCGCCGGCAAAGGTCCAGCGCCCATCGTGCCAGCGCATGATCCAGCGGGTGGCGGGGCTGCCCGGTGCGTTGGTCCAGCCGGTACAGATCACCGTATCGGCGCATTCGAGGCCATAGGCCTGCAGCAGCACCGCGCGCTCGCCGGTCAGGCGGTCGATCCAGCCGGGCGGCTGTTCGCAGCGGGATCGGGGCGCCAGCCTGGGGAAGCGTGCCATCAGCGCCTTCTCCGCCTCCGCGGGCAGCCCGCCGGGGGACAGGTCGACGCACACGGTTGGCGGATCGGCCGCGGCGCCGGGACCGGCGAAGAAGGTCAGCAAAGCGTGTTCGAGCAAGGCCGGGCCGGGTTCAACCTGATCCTGCGCCAAGGGCGGCAACGCGGGATCGTGCGCGACCGGGGCACAGGCACCGGCAAGGAACAGCAGCAGGGGGGCAGCGCGAATCATGTCAGAACTCCACCCCTGCGGGCAGCTTTGCGCCGTCGAAGGCCTTATCGGCAAAGGGACCATCACGATCGATCCAATGCAGGAATAGATGCGCGGACCAACGGTTGGGGTTGGGCTGCGTGCGCCCGTGATGATGGTGGACGCCGCGGTATAGCACCGCATCGCCCACCGCCATCGCGGCGGAGGCGGCATGCTCCCCCGCCCTGAAGGCGGTGTCCGCCCGTTCGTAGGGATCGCCTTCGATGGCCACCCGCGCAACCTCCAGCGGCCATGGCAGGTTGTCGGCATAGCCGAGCGTCAGGGACAGGCTGTGTTCGCAAGATGGGCGGTCGCCATGCACGCGGCAGATGTCGCCCTGCCGGTAGACACGGAAGTAGCAGTAGGACGGCAGCAAAGCCGCCCCGCTTAGCTGCTGCACCACCGGGGTCAGTCCCCAGTGGAACGTCGCGAAGGGGGCGTAATGATGACCGTAGAGCTCGATCGCCGGTGACGTCAGCAATGGTCCCTGCTGTTGCAGGCGGCCGAGATCGACGCCCTGGCGCGCCAGATCAGCCCGCATCCGCGCGAGCAGGCCCAATGCGACCTCCCGCGAGATCAGCGCGCCCAGATGCTGGTAGCCGTCGGCGTAATAATCGCCGGCTAGAATTTGCATCACACCCCTTCCAGCAGGCGTTCGGCCTGCGCGCGGGCTTCGCTGGTGATCTCTGCGCCGGACAGCATGCGCGCGATCTCCTCCTGCCGGCCCGCTTCGTCAAGCAGGGTGACTGAGGTACGCGTGACGGTGCCCTCGCTGGACTTGGCGATAAGGTAATGCGTCCCGCCCCGCGCGGCTACTTGTGGGCTGTGCGTTACCGCCAGCAGCTGGCCGCCGTTACCCGCCAACCGCGCCAGCCGCTCCCCAATTGCGCTGGCGACCGCACCGCCGACGCCGCGGTCAATTTCGTCGAAGATGATCGTCGCCGCCCCGCCCTGCTCCGCCAGCGCGACCTTCAGCGCCAGAATGAAGCGCGACAGCTCGCCCCCGCTGGCGATCTTGTTCAGCGGCGCGAAGGGCGCGCCGGGATTGGTGGCGATCAGGAACTCGACAGCATCGGTGCCATGCGGTCCCCAGCGATCTTCCGGCAAGGCCGTGACCGCTGTCTGGAAGCGAGCGGCATCCAGTCTGAGCGGCGCCAGCTCCGCCGCGACTGCCGCGTCCAGCCGTGCGGCGGCTTCGACACGGATCGCATGCAGCGCCTCCGCCGCCTGGCGGTAGGCGGCGCCGGTGCGCGCCTCCTCCGCCGCCAGTACCGCGATTTCCGCGTCACCGGCCTCGATCGCATCGAGCGCGGCGCGCATCGCCAGCATGCGGGCGGGAAGGTCGTCGGGCTCGCAGCCGTGCTTGCGGGCGAGCGCGCGCAGGTCGAACAGGCGGGTCTCCACCCGGTCCAGCTCGTTGGGATCAAAGGCCAGCGCATCGGCGGCCTCCGTCAGGCGGTCCTCCGCCTCCCCCGCTTCGATCACGGCACGGTCCAGCGAGGCCAAGGCATCGGCCAGCAGGGGGTGCTCGCCCGCGATCCGGTCCAGCCGGCGCGCGGCGATCCGCAGCTGCGCCAGCGCGCTGTCCGACCCGTCCCATACCTGCCGCAGCGTATCGAGATCGCCCGCCAGCCGTTCCCCCCGCTGCATGTCGGCGCGGCGCAGGGCGAGCTGCTGCTCCTCCCCCTCCTGCGGTTCGGCAGTGGTCAGCTCGGCGAGGTGGGCCAGCAGCAGGTCCTGCTCCGCTCGGGCGGCTTCCACGCTGGACCGTGCTTCGGACAGCCGGCTTTCCGCCGCCCGCCAGAGAGCCCAGGCCTGTTCCACCCTGACGACCTCACCGCCGGCATAGCGGTCGAGCAGCGCGCGGTGGCCCCGTGGATTGACGAGGCCGCGATCGTCATGCTGGCCATGCAGTTCCACCAGCGCAGGCGCGATCTGGCGGAGCAACGCGGCGCTGACCGGCTGGTCGTTGATGAACGCCTTGGACCCGCCATCGGCGCGGACGCGGCGGCGGATTATTAGCGGCTCACCGCTATCCGCCTCCACCTCGGCATCGGCCAGCGCCTCCGCAATGGCGGGTGGCAGTTGCGCGAATTCGAAGCTGGCGGTGACATTCGCCTGATCGGTGCCGGCGCGCACCAGCAGCGTTTCCGCGCGGTTGCCCAGTACCAGGCCCAGTGCGTCGAGCAGGATCGACTTGCCCGCGCCCGTTTCGCCCGTCAGCACGCCCAGCCCGCGCCCGAAGGCGAGGTCCAGCGCCTCTATCAGCACGACGTTGCGGATGGCGAGGGCGGTGAGCATCGTTCACCAACCGTTCTAGTGCATCATGGTTGCCGCGTCACCAGCAACCCTCACCCGATCAGTTGCCCAAGGCGGCGACCTGCGCCTCGGCTTCGGGCGCGTGCTTCTCCATCAAGTCGAACGCCTTTTCGTACCACTCGCTGCCCGGATAATTCGCGCCCAGCACGGCGGCGTATTTCTGCGCCTCCGCCGGGATACCGAGCGCCAGACTGGTCTCGGTCAGGCGGTACAGCGCCTCCGCCGCGTGGCTGGTGGTTTGGTAGTTTTCCACCACGTTGCGGAAGCGGATCTGCGCCGACAGCCAATTGCCCGCCCGTTCGTAGAAGCGGCCGATCTCCATGTCCTTGCCGGCCAGGTGATCGTTGACGAGGTCGACCTTCAGCCGGGCATCCGCCGCATACTCGCTGGACGGGTAGCGCCGCTGCACTTCCGTCAGGGCGGTCAGCGCCTGTTCGGTGATGCGCTGATCGCGATCCACGTCGCTGATCTGCTCGTAATAGGACATGGCGATCAGGTAATAGGCATAGGGCGCGTCGCGGTTGCCGGGATGGATCGACAGGAAGCGTTGCGCCGATTGGATCGCCTGGTTGTAGTCGCGCTGCAGGTAGTAGGCGAACGCGCTCATCAACTGCGCCCGGCGGGCCCAGGGCGAATAGGGGTGCTGGCGCTCCACCTCGTCGAACAGGGGTGCGGCGCGTTGCAGATCGCCGCGGTCCAGCCGATCCTTCGCGGCGGTGTAGAGCGATTCCACGTCCCGCGCGACGTAGGCGGTGTCGATGCCCTTGTCCCCGCCGCCGGAGGCGCAGGCGGACAAAGCGGCGGTAACGGCGAGGAGGGGCAGAGCGCGCAGGTACATCGCGCGGCTATAGCCCCGGCGGCAATGAACGCCAAGTGAGCGGGTGGCCGAGAGGATCACGGGCATCTATTCCTCCCCCATGCGCAGCGCCGCGATGAACGCTTCCTGCGGGATGGAAACGTTGCCGTATTCGCGCATCCGCGCCTTGCCCTTCTTCTGCTTTTCCAGCAGCTTCTTCTTGCGGCTGATATCACCGCCATAGCACTTGGCGGTCACGTCCTTGCGCAGCGCGGCGATGGTCTCGCGCGCGATCACCTTGCCGCCGATTGCGGCCTGGATCGGGATTTTGAACAGATGGCGCGGGATCAGGTCCTTCAGCCGTTCGCACATGCCACGCCCGCGCTCCTCCGCCACGGAGCGGTGGACGATCAGGCTGAGTGCATCGACCGGCTCGTTGTTCACCAGGATGTTCATCTTGACG
Source organism: Croceibacterium sp. TMG7-5b_MA50 (assembly GCF_039830145.1). NCBI lineage: Bacteria > Pseudomonadati > Pseudomonadota > Alphaproteobacteria > Sphingomonadales > Erythrobacteraceae > Croceibacterium > Croceibacterium sp. TMG7-5b_MA50. Next base: position 1,082,210 of record NZ_CP156082.1, read on the forward strand.
AGATCGCCCTCCCGCAATCCGATCTGCTCGTAATCGAAAGAGGCGTAGCCGCGGCTGATGCTCTTCAGCCGGTCGTAGAAGTCGAACACCACCTCGTTCAGCGGCAGTTCGTAGGTCACCTGCGCCCGGCCACCCACATAGGTCAGTTCGGTCTGGATGCCGCGGCGATCCTGGCAGAGCTTCAGGATGGAGCCGAGATATTCATCCGGCGTGTAGATCACGGCCTTGATCCACGGCTCCTCGATCGTCTCGATCCGGCTGGGATCGGGATAGTCGGCCGGGTTGTGCAGCAGGACGGTGGCGGCATCCTCCGTCTTGGAGGCGCGCAGCTGGATGCGGTAGACGACGCTCGGCGCCGTGGTGATGAGGTCGAGGTCGTATTCGCGGCTCAGCCGTTCCTGGATGATCTCCAGGTGCAGCAGGCCCAGGAAGCCGCAGCGGAAGCCGAAGCCTAGAGCAGCGCTGGTCTCCATTTCGAAGGAGAAGCTGGCATCGTTCAGCCGCAGCTTGGCGATGCTTTCACGCAGCTTCTCGAAATCGGCGGCATCGACCGGGAACAGGCCGCAGAACACCACCGGCTGCACTTCCTTGTAGCCGGGCAGCGCCTTGGTCGCCCCGCCCTTCACCGTGGTGATCGTGTCGCCGACGCGCGCCTGCTCCACCTCCTTGATCTGGGCGGTGATGAAGCCGATCTCGCCGGGGCCGATCTCCGGCAGTTCCACACGCTTGGGCGTGAAGCAGCCCACGCGGTCCACCAGATGTTCGGTGCCGCCCTGCATGAACTTGACGCTGAGGCCCTTCTTCAGCGCGCCGTCGATCACCCGCACCAGAATGACGACGCCGAGATACGGATCGTACCAGCTGTCCACCAGCGAGGCCTTCAGCGGGGCAGCGCGATCGCCGGCGGGCGCGGGAATGCGCTTCACCACCGCTTCCAGCACATCCTCGATCCCGATACCGGACTTGGCGCTGGCCAGCACCGCGTCCGACGCGTCGAGGCCGATGATGTCCTCGATCTCCGCCTTCACCTTCTCCGGCTCCGCCGCGGGCAGGTCGATCTTGTTGATGACGCTGACGATCTCGTGATCGTGCTCGATCGACTGGTAGACGTTTGCCAGCGTCTGCGCCTCGACCCCTTGCGCCGCATCCACCACAAGCAGCGCGCCCTCGCACGCGGCGAGGCTGCGGCTGACCTCGTAGGCGAAATCGACGTGGCCGGGCGTGTCCATCAGGTTCAGCTCGTACGTCTCGCCATCCTTGGCGGTGTAGCTGAGGCGCACGGTCTGCGCCTTGATGGTGATCCCGCGCTCCTTCTCGATATCCATGTTGTCGAGCACTTGCTCGCTCATCTCGCGATCGGTCAGCCCGCCGGTGAACTGGATCAGCCGGTCCGCCAGGGTGGACTTGCCATGGTCGATATGCGCGATGATGGAGAAGTTGCGGATGCGGGAAAGCTCGGTCATCCGCCGCCGTTAGCAGCGGGTGGGCCGGTTGGGGAGTGGTTCTGCGTCGCCGCCGATCGTGCGTGTCAGGTTTACACGCAACGGGCGAAATGTGCGCGGATGCGGTGGTACTCGGTCGGGTCCTCGGCACCGGTGACATCTATGCGGTCCAGACCGCGAACAAGGCCGAGAAGCGCGGAAGTGACGGGTTTCTGCTGCACGCCGGTGAACATGCCCCGCCACAGACGCGGCCGCAGCGCGCCGGTGAGGGCCAGCGGCGCACGGTCGGCCGGTGTAAACTTCCAGCGTGGTTGTGTGCGGCCGGTGATCGCGGTGTTCCACGCGGTGTTGAAGGAGCCTGCATCGGGGTGGCGGCGCAGACGATAGGCACTGGCGCGGCTGAGGCCGATCGCCCGTGCGGCGGTGCGGACACAGCCGCTTTGCGCAAGGAGGCCGATGAAGCGCGCCTGACGCTGCGGCGTCCAGCCATCCCGGCGGGCGCGCAGCGGAACGGGCAGGAAGGCGGGAATGCGCAGGTAGCGTTGCAGGGGCTTGCGACGGCGCGGGGCGGTGTTGCGACGGTTGCTCATGCACGGCGGGGTAGCGCCGGCGCAGGGGTGTAGGAAAATGGATTGGCAGCACCGCGCCATGGAGGACCAATCTTCGTCGGATTTGGACCGGAGCAACGTCGCCGCGGATCAAGTCCGGGCCGAGGTGGTTCAGCGGGGAGGCGTTCCTGTTCGAAGGCTGACCGACCGGCCTGGCGATGGCGGCAAAGGGGGAGAATCCTGTGATCCTGAAGAAGCGAATGATGTCTTTCTGTAAGGTTGGCCTGCTGACGGCCGCCCTTGCGACAACAGTGCCACTGCAGGCCCAGTTCAACCTTGGCAGTGCCCTCAACTCGGCCAGGAGGGTGATGGAAGCCGTCACCATCTCGGACGCGGAGATCGTGTCCATGTTCGGCCAGATGTCCGACGAGATGGATCGCATCAATCCGGTGGCGCCGCCCGATGACCCTTACGCGCAACGTCTGGCCGCGTTGACCAGTGGTCTCGAGAATTATGACGGCCTGAACCTCGACATCAAGGCCTACCGGGTGGCCGACGTCAACGCGTTCGCCATGGGCGATGGCACGGTGCGCGTAATGGCCGGGCTGATGGACGGGTTTGAAGACAACGAGATCCGCTGCGTGATCGGCCACGAGATCGGGCACGTAAAGCTGCAGCATTCCGCGAAGCGTCTGAAAACTGCGCTGCAGCAGGATGCCGCGTTGAGCGTCGCCGGCACAGCCAGCGGCGAGGTGCGCCAGCTTGCCGAATCCCAATTGGGTCAACTGGTCGGTCAAGTGGTCAATGCGCAGTTCTCCCAAGCCGATGAGACGGCAGCCGACGACTACGCGCTGACCTTCATGCGTAACAACAATTACGATGTGCAAGGCTGCCCGGCGGCAATGGACAAGCTGGCGGCGCTGGGCGGCGGCAGCGGCGGCGTGGCCCTGCTGCAGACCCATCCCAGCCCGGAAGCCCGCGCGCGGCGTATGCGAAGGCAGCTCGACTGAGTGCTGCCGCGCATAGGACGCTGAACGTCCGCGGCGGAGCGTGGTCGGAAGTTGACGTGGCAGGCTAACGCCCCATGTTCGGGTCGCGGTGACCACGTTCCCGCCCCCTGTCGGGTGATCAAGTCCGGGACGGCCCGGCAGCTTGGAAGGAGGCTGCCTTGGCCTGGATTGCACTTGTTCTTGCCGGTCTGTTCGAGATCGGCTGGCCCGTCGGACTGAAGATGGCGCAATCGCCGGCGACGCGCTGGCCAGGCATCGCCATGGCCATCGGTTTCATGGCGGTGAGCGGATCGCTGCTGTGGATCGCGCAACGGCAGATCCCGATCGGGACCGCCTACGCCGTCTGGACCGGGATCGGCGCGGCCGGCACGTTCCTGGTCGGCGTGATGATCTACGGCGATCCGACCTCGCTGGCACGTTATGCCGGGGTGGCGCTGATCATCGCCGGTGTCGTGACGCTCAAACTGGCGCATTAGAGGGCGGTGCACCATCCTCCCCATGCGGCGCATGGGGAGGACGGGTGTAGCGGTCAGGCGTGGGCGCCGTGGCAGTGCTTGTACTTGTTGCCGCTGCCGCACGGGCACGGGGCGTTGCGGCTGATTTCCTGCCCGGCCCAGGGATCGGTGCCGTCCGCCCCGCCCGGCCCGGCGGCGGCCATCGGCGCCCCGGCGAGGGACCCCAGCAGCGCCTCCTGCCCGGTCGCCCGGCTGGAATTGTCACTGTCGTCGGTGCCGAAGAACGGGTCGATATGCCCGGTCAGGAAGTCGGGCAGTTCAGGCAGCGGCGGCGGGGCGACGGGTTGCGGCATGCGCAGCTCGCTCTTCATCAGCACCCGCGTCACGTCGGTGCGGATGCCCTCCAGCATCGCCTCGAACAGGCCGAACGCCTCCTGCTTGTATTCGTTGATCGGGGTCTTCTGCGCGTAGGAGCGCAGGAACACCACCTGGCGCAGCGCGTCCAGCGTCGCCAGGTGCTCCTTCCAGTTGAAGTCCATCCGGTCGAGCAGGACGCCCTTTTCCACCTGGCGCCAGACCTGCGGGTCGATATCGGCGAGCTTCGCGGCCATCTTCGCGTCCGCCAGAGCGACGATCCGCTCCTCCAGCACCTCGGGCTCGACCGCTTCCTCCGCCAGCCAGTCGTCCAGCGGCAGGTCGAGGCCGAGGACGTCGTCCGCCTTTTCCCTCAGCCCGGAGATGTCCCACTGTTCGGGGTAGGAGCCGGGGGGGCAGGCATTGGCGACCATGGTGTTGATCGCGTCCTGCCGCATGTCGGCGACGACATCGTCCACCGCCTCGGCATCCATGATCTCCGCGCGCTGCTCGTACACGACCTTGCGCTGGTCGTTCATGACGTTGTCGTATTCGACGACCTGCTTGCGCGCCTCGTAATTGCGCGCCTCCACCTTCTTCTGCGCGGTCTCGATCGCGCGGCTCATCCAGCGGGACGGAGGCAGCGCTTCCCCATCCTGGAGGTTGGCGTTGACCATCTTGGAGAACATCGTTTCCGGCCCGAAGATGCGCAGCAGGTCATCCTCCAGGCACAGGTAGAAGCGCGACAGGCCCGGATCCCCCTGGCGCCCGGTGCGGCCGCGCAGCTGGTTGTCGATGCGGCGGCTTTCGTGGCGTTCGGTGCCGAGCACGAACAGGCCGCCGGCGGCGCGCACCTGCTCCCGCTCCGCCAGGATGTCGGCCCTGATCCGCTCAATCGCGGCGTCACGCTCCGGCCCCTCCGGCATGTCGCGCAGCTCGTCCTCGACGCGGAATTCGACATTGCCGCCAAGCTGGATGTCGGTGCCGCGGCCGGCCATGTTGGTGGCGATGGTGACGGCGCCGAGGCGGCCCGCCTGCGCCACGATATGCGCCTCCTGCTCGTGGAAGCGGGCGTTGAGGACCGCGTGCTTCACGCCCTCCTCGTTCAGGAAGCGGCTGAGCAGTTCCGACTTCTCGATACTGACGGTGCCGACCAGCACCGGCTGCCCGATCTCGTTCTTTTCGCGAATGGCGCGGGCGATCGCGCGGAACTTGTCGGCGGTGTTCTTGTAGAACTCGTCCTCCTCGTCGATGCGCTGGACGGGGACATTGGTGGGGATCTCCACCACGTTGAGCTTGTAGATGTCCCAGAATTCCACCGATTCCGTGGCGGCGGTGCCGGTCATGCCGGACAGCTTGGGATACATGCGGAAATAGTTCTGGAAGGTGATCGAGGCCATGGTCTGGTTCTCGGGCTCGATCTTCACGCCCTCCTTCGCCTCAACCGCCTGATGCAGGCCGTTGGACCAGCGGCGCCCGTCCATCATGCGGCCGGTGAATTCGTCGATGATGACGACCTTGTCGTCCTTCACGATGTAGTCGATGTCGCGCTTGAACATGACCACCGCCTTCAGCGCCTGGTCCAGATGGTGGACGACCATCGTGTTCTCGACATCGTAGAGATTGTCGGTCGCCAGCAGCCCGGCGGCGGCGAGGCGGCGTTCCACCTCCTCGGTCCCGTCTTCCGTCAGCTGCACGTTGCGGCTCTTCTCGTCCGCCTCGTAATATTCGGGCTCAAGCTGCTTCACCACGGCGTCGAGCGAGATGTACAGGTCGCTCTTGTCATCCGTGGGGCCGCTGATGATGAGCGGGGTGCGCGCCTCGTCGATCAGGATGGAGTCCACCTCGTCCACGATGGCGTAGTTGAATGGGCGGTGGACCTGCTGGCCGCGATCCTGCTTCATGTTGTCGCGCAGGTAATCGAAGCCGAATTCGTTGTTGGTACCGTAGGTAATGTCGGCGGCATACGCCTCCCGCCGGATATGTTCGGGCAGGTTGGGCACGATCACGCCGGTCGTCAGCCCCAGCCAGCCATACAGGCGGCCCATGGTTTCCGCATCGCGGCTGGCGAGGTAATCGTTGACGGTGACGACGTGGACGCCCTTCCCCGGCAGGGCGTTCAGATAGGTGGCGAGCGTCGCCACCAGCGTCTTGCCCTCGCCCGTGCGCATCTCCGCGATCTCACCCCGGTGCAGCACGATGCCGCCGACCATCTGCACGTCGAAATGACGCATGCCCATGACGCGCACCGACGCCTCCCGCACGGTGGCGAAGGCTTCGGGCAGGATGTCGTCCAGCGAGGTGCCGGCGGCAAGCTGGTCGCGGAACTTCGCCGTCTGTGCCTGCAGGGTGGCATCGTCCATCGCCTGCATCTCTGGCTCGAGCGCGTTGATGCGGTCGACGACCTTGCCGATCGCCTTGACGTAACGATCATTGGCGGAGCCGAACCACGATTTGGCGAGCGACTGGAACATGGGCGATCTTTCGATAAGGAACCGCCGCGAGCCTGGCGCGGCGTAGATACAGGAGAGCAGCCGCAGGCATGCGCGGCTGGCGCAGGGATGCGGGCGGCGGCGCGCTACTCGCGCGCGCGGTCGGTCTGCAGGCGTACGGCGGGCGCCGGATGCGCCGCGATGGCCGTGGGCCGGTCCGGCGTCTGCCAGCCGGCGACGCGCACCTGGGGTGCGGCCCCGGTCAGCCGGACATCATGGACGGGGGCGGCAATCGCGGAATTGCTGGCGACCTGCTCCGCCGCGAGCACGACCTGAGCCGCCCGCGCAGGCGCGCCGATGGCGGCGAAACCGGCGCATAGCGCGATCAAGGTCAGCAGACGGCGGATCATCGGACGCGACACATAGGTGGTCGCAACTATATCGTCGAGTCTTCGCAGCCCCTTTGAACCGCCGTCGGCCTATGTCCGGACCTGACCGGGATCGATCACATCACCGGTATCGGGCGGCGTGATGACGGTCGCAGGCGCCACATGACGCCGGTCGATCCATGTGGCGAGTGTCCCTTCATTCAGCGCCAAGGCAGGACTGAAGCGGTCGGATGCCATGTAATCCAGCACCGATCGGCGCAGGGCTGGCCCACCGGCGAAGCCTGCCGTGCCCTGCTCCGTCAGGTCGAAGGCACTGGCGATCAGCCGGCCCGGACCGACGCGCGCCTCGAACAGCAGGGCGGTGCGCAGGCTGCGGTTCCAGTCGTCGATCGGTTGCACGATCGGGCGCAAGTCGGGCGGCAGCGCCTCCACGTTCATGGCGGTGGTTGCCCCGATCAGGTCGACCCACTGCCAGTCGCAATGGTCCTGCGTCGGGAAGCCGGCCAACGCCGGATGCGCGGCATCGTTCAGCAGGCCCAGCATCCAGGCGCGGCTGGGGTTCATCAGCCGGTTCCAGAAGATCGGCACGGTGGTCATGGCCAGGTCCGGATTGGCCTCTGCCGGATTGCCCGACAGGAACAGCACACGCCCGCCAGCGGCCAGCGCCGCCCTGGCCTCCGCCCAGTCCGCCGTGGTCACCACACCTGCGGGTTGCGGTACTTCCTCGGCCGGCGGGTAGACCCAGAAACGCCAGCGATTGCGGAAGGCGGTGCCCGCCAGTTCCACGACCAGTTCGTAGGCCGCCGGGGCCGGCAGGCGCGACAGGTCCGCACTGATGGTGCCGAGCGGGATCGCCTTGCCGCGCGGGGCGGCGCGCGCTGGCAGGTCGCCCGACTGGACTGTCTTGCCCGCCGTATCCATGATCCGCCAGCGCGGGCGGACGGAGCGCAGCGGGCGCGGGCCGTGATGATAAAGCTCGGCCGAAGCCTCCAGCATCCGGTCGCTGGTGAAGGTGCGGTCCTTCAGCCGGACCAGCGGCACGGTGGCGCTGCAGAACTCCCGCCATTCGGGCGCATCGACATAGCCCTTGGGTTCCCAAAAAGCATCGAGCAGGCCCATCAGCGCGCCGCCCTGGCCAAGGTAGTCGTGCAGGTCGAGCATCTGGAAACCCGAATGTGACGGGGTGCGCAGATTGGCTTCCAGCTCCTCCTTGTAGCAGGCGAGCTGAAACCGGCCGGAGGCGTGGGCGAATTGCCGGTTCAGGTCCAGCAGGCCGTGCGCGGCGGCGAAGTCGCGCATGATCTCGTAATTGCCGGGCACCATGTAGGGTACGTCGCCGGTGTCGATGCCGTGCGGAAACGCGGCATAGTCGCTCTGGCCGGAAAACTTGTCGATCAGGCCGAGATCGGGATAGGCGCACCATTGCCCGGTCTCGTGACTGATGACCGGCTGCGCCACGCCGCCGAGCAGTTCCTGCAGCTCTTCCTCGTAATCCTCCCCGAACCAGCCACGCGGGCCGCGCACGGTGGAGCCGACCACCAGAAAGTCGGCCGCGAACGGCGTGCCCGGCCCGCCCGGCGCACGGGCATGGCGGCCGGTTCCGTCGGTGTAGAGGCGGCGCGGATCGGCGGCCTTCCAGCGCTCGTCCCAACCGGGCAGCTGAGCATGGAACTGGCCCGCCGGCTCGTTGCCGCTGCCCATCAGGATGAACGATGGGTGGTTGCCATAGGCGCGGATCAGCCGGGCGGTCTCGTCATGCAGGACGGCCAGCATGCGGCCGCCGGCATCGAAATTGTTCCACATCGCGCATTCGGGTTGCAGGTAGAACCCCATCCGGTCCGCGGCGATGAACGCCGCCTCCGGCGGGCACCAGCTGTGGAAACGCATGCCGTTCAATCCCCATTCCTGGCAGATGGCGATGATCCGCTGCCAGGTCTCGAGATCCGTCGCGGGATAACCGGTCAGCGGGAAGGCGCCGGCATCATGCGTCCCGCGCATGTCCAGCACCTCTCCGTTCAGCAGGATGCGGTGCCCGTCCGTCGTGATCTCCCGCATGCCGAACGTGACGTCCCGACGGTCCTGCCCCGCGGGGCTGTCGAGCGTGACGGCGAGCGTGTGCAGGTGAGGATCGAATTCCGACCACGGCCGGGGATTGCGCATCGGTACCTCGATCGTTGCCTCGCCCCCTTCCGCCGTCCACGACACCGGCACGGACACACCACCGGCATTGACCGTGCCGGAGCCGGTCGCCCCCGTGACGTTGCCGATCCTGATCTGCACCCTCGCCAATCGCGCGGCGAGATCGGGGAAGACCTGCACATCGTCCAGCCAGACCGGGGCCGTCGCGCTGAGTTCAATGCGGCCGACCACACCGTTCCAGGTCGTGCCGGTACCGTCCGTCACGCCGTGGCCGTCGGGCCGGTAGACCGGCTCCTGCATGCTGTTGTCGATGCGCAGGGTCAGCCGGTGTGTCCCGGGCTCCATGATGCCCAGGTCAAACTCGTGCGGCGCGACGAGCGACCGGTCGCTGCCGACGGGTCGATTGCCGATCCAGGCATCCGTGCGCCAGCGGGTGCGTTCGAGGTGCAGCATCACCCGCTTGCCGGCCCATTCCGCCGGTACCTCGATGTCGCGCTGGTACCAGGCGACCCCCAAATAATGCCGGATCGGCTGCGACAGGTACGGCACCTTGACGTTGCCCGGTCGGGTATACGGCTCGTACTGCGGCAGCAGGTACCAGCGCATGTCGCGCGGCAGGGCGGCGACGAACTGCGTATCCGCCTCGATCTCGTTGCCGAAGCCTTGCGTCTGCAGGATGCCCGGCAGACGGATCGACAGGTCCGATGGCATTACCTTGTTGAACCAGTAATCGGCGCTGCCGACATCCGCCGGGTCGAGGGCGAAGCGCCACTCTCCCGCAAGCGAGATCGCACCCTCATGCTCAGGCACCGATGGTGCCGACCGGGCGTGCAGCGCACCCGGGAAGACGGCGCTGGCACCCAGCAGGGCAACGAAGGTGCGGCGATCGACGGTCAAGTCATTCATGAAAAACGGTTTCACAGATGGGAGGGGGATGCACAAGAGCCTGAAGGTTTCCGCGGACGCGCCGATGCTTGTGGCTTTCGCAAGGCTTCGATAATCTTCGCACCCAAGAACAAGCGGGGAGGTGACGATGGCCAGTGGTGACATGACAGGGCCTACCGACGGATCGACGCAGGGCCGCGCACGACGTATTTTACGGAGCGGCGGCGGGTTGCTGGCGATCGCGGCCCAAGCCGTGCTGCTCAGCAGCATTCCGGCCACCGTCGCCGCGCAGGATCGGGTCAAGCCGCGCGTCATCGTGCTGACCGATATCGAGAACGAGCCGGACGATGCGCAATCGCTGGTCCGCTTCCTCGCCTATTCCAATCAGTGGGACGTGGAGGGGCTGGTCGCCACCACCTCCGTCCACATGCAGGACCGTGTCGCGCCGCAGCGCATCCGCGCGATCGTCGATGCCTATGGCAAGGTCCGCCCCAACCTGCTGCTGCACGAGCCAGGCTTCCCCGATCCGGCGCAGCTGACCTCCCTGATCCGGGAGGGTCTGCCGCAGACAGGCATGGCGGCGGTCGGCGAAGGCAAGGATTCACCGGGCTCCCGCTTGCTGATCGAGGCGGCGGATCGGGCGGACGAGCGGCCCCTATGGGTGCTGGTCTGGGGCGGGCCCAACGTGCTGGCGCAGGCGCTGTGGCAGGTGGAGCGGACCCGATCCGCCGCGGAACTCGCCGCTTTTGTGGCCAAGCTGCGGGTGTACACCATATCGGACCAGGATGATTCCGGGCCGTGGATCAGGACCACTTTCCCGAACCTGTTCTATATCGCCAGCCCCGGCGTGCATGCCGGCGGCGCCTACCATTCCGCGACGTGGAGCGGAATCAGCGGCGACCGCTTCCATGGCCGTTTCACCGGGCCCGATTTCAGCATCGTCGACAACCCCTGGCTGGACCGTAACGTCCGCAGCAAGGGCCCGCTGGGGGCTGAATATCCGCACACCGAATTCATCATGGAAGGCGACACGCCGTCCTTCCTGTACCTGATCGACAACGGCCTGGGCAGTCCGGAGCATCCGGATTGGGGCAGTTGGGGCGGCCGCTACGAACATTACCGGCCGCGCACCCGCAAATGGTTCCTGCAGGACGAGACACGTCCGTTCTGGACCGATGCCGAGGACGAGGTGATGGGGGCGGACGGGTTCTGGCATACCAGCAACAAGGCCACGATCTGGCGCTGGCGGCAGGCGTATCAGAACGATTTCGCCGCGCGCATGGATTGGGCGGTCAAGCCGTTCGACCAAGCGAACCATGCGCCGGTTGTACGGCTGGGCCATGGCGACCAGTTCACCGCGCGGCGCGGGGAGACCATCCGGCTGAGCGCAGCAGGCACGACCGATCCCGACGGCGATCGCCTGTCCTATGACTGGTTCCACTACCCGGAGCCCGGTAGCTTCACCACGGCCTATGGCCGCGGGGCCACGCCGATCGCGATCCAGACGGCGGAGGACGGCACGGCCACCATGACCGTGCCGACCGAACGGGTGCTGCGCAGCGGGACGCTGCATCTGATCCTGCAGGTGACGGACGGCGGCACGCCCGCGCTCACCCGATATCGCCGGGTGATCGTCAACGTGGTGGATTGAACCGCAGCTTCACGGCCCAGCCGCCGGACAGGGCAGCCCCGGCCTGCGCTCCCTATGTGCGCCTACCGCGGGGCGAGCGCAAAATCATTCAGCCGCCGGGCATTGCCGCGGTCGATCAGGAAGCATTCCATCAACTGCTTTTCGGGCATGCCGGTCTCCGCAGTCCGCAGGTAGCGATCGGCAAGCTCCACCGCATATTGCGCCTGCCGGTGTGCCGGCTGCAGCACGGTCGCCACCATCTTGCCCGCCAGGATCGCGTCGCGCGCATCGTTGGACCCGTCGAACCCGACCACCGCCACATCGCTGCGCCCGGCGCTTTCCAGCGCGGCGATCGCGCCCAGCGCCATGGTATCGTTGCCCGCTATGATACCCTTCACGTCGGGATGCGCCTGCAGGATCGACTGGGTGACGGTGAACGCCTGCGCCTGATCCCAATTGGCGCTCTGCCGCGAGACCATGGTGAGGCCGGGATAGCGGTCGAGCACCGCATGGTACCCTTGCGAGCGGATGCCGGCATTGGTGTCGGATTCCCGGCCCACCAGTTCGGCATAGGTGCCCTCCCCGCCCATCGCCTCGGCGAAAGCTTCCGCGCCCAGCGTCGCGCCCTGGAAGTTGTTGGACACGATCTGCGCCACCGCGGCGCCGCGGCTGGAGATCTCCCGGTCGATCAGGAAGGTTGGAATGCCGGAAGCCTTCGCCTTCAACACCGCCGCGACGCTGGCATCCGACCCCGCATTGTCCAGCACGATCGCCGCCGCGCCACGCGCGATCGCGCTCTCGATCAGCTCGTTTTGGCGGAAGGCGTCGTCCCCGTGGGAAAAGCTCAGAGTCTCATAACCGAGCGCCCGTGCCCGCTGTTCGGCGGCGCGCGCCTCCTGCCCGAAGAACGGGTTATCGAGCGAAGGGGTGATGACAACCATCAGCCGGCGATCCCCGCCGCCGGGCAGCAGCGCCAGCAGCGCGGCGCCCACGACCACCACGATCCCGATGACCACCAGCACCAGGCGGGTGCGGGTCGTGCCGGTCATGCGATCACCACCTTCACCCCCGCCGCTTCCAGTGCGGCGCGATCCTCGTCCCGGATAGCGTCATCAGTCACCAGCGTATGGATCTGCTCCACCCCGCCCAGCGAGGAGAAGGAGCGCCGGCCAATCTTGCTGCTGTCCGCCACCAGGATCACCTCGCTGGCGGAATCGATCATCGCCCGCTTCACCGGAATGTCCGATAGGGAGGGAAAGGTCAGCCCCGCCTCCACCGAGATGGCGGCGGTCGCCAGGAACAGCTTTTGCGCGAACAGGCCGCGGAAGTAGTCGGCCGAACGCTCTCCGCTCAGCGACAGAGTCGGCGGCTTGAAGTGGCCACCGGGCATGTGAATCTCGAAGTTGGGCAGGCCGCCCAGCATCACCGCGATGTTCAGCGCATTGGTGATGACGGTCAGCCCCTCGTGCTCCGTCAGCTGCATCGCCACCTCGCTGGTGGTCGATCCGGAATCGAGGATCACCGTCTCGCCATTGGCGACCATCGCCGCCGCCGCCCGGCCGATCCGGCGCTTGGCATCCATGTTGACCATGTGGTGCAGCGCCAGCGCCTGCACCTGCTGAGTGACCGACTTCAGGAAGGCGCCGCCATGCTCGCGCACGATGTGCCCGTCGGCTTCCAGCTTCTCCAGGTCCTGCCGAACCGTCACCTCCGACACGCTGAACGCATCGGCGAGGTCGCGCACGCGGGCGGTCCCTTCCTCCTGCAACCATTCCAGGATCTTCATCCGGCGCGCTTCGCCCAGCAGCCCGGATCGCGGTGTACGGCCCATCATGCCTTGCTCCAGCCGCCGCGCGCCATGCGCTGCTGGAACTGATCCAGCATCACCGCGCCCACGATCACCGCACCCTTGATCACCATCTGCCAAAACTCGCTGACGCCCATCATCACCATGCCGTCGCCTAGTACGCCAATCACGCAAGCGCCAATCATTGTGCCGCCGATCGTACCGCGTCCACCGGCGAGGGAAGCGCCACCCAGCACGACCGCGGCGATCGCGCTGAGTTCGAACGTCTCGCCAGAGGCGGGATGGGCGGAAGTGAGATCGGATGCGACGATGAGGCCGACCAGCGCGGCGCAGGCGCCCGAGATCATGTAGGCCGCGCACTTGATCCGGTCGACCCGCACGCCCGACAGGAATGCAGCGCGCTCGCTGCCGCCTACGGCGTAGATCCGGCGGCCGAATGGGGTGTGCGCCGCCACGATTGCAGCCACGGCCGCCAGCACGATCAGGATCAGCACGGGCACCGGCACGCCCAGCAGGCGCCCTGCCCCCAGCAACTGAAAGCCCTGGTTGCCGAAGGCCGGATTGCCGACGAGGTTGGGAAAGGTGGTGCCGTTCGACAGCAGCAGCGCGGCGCCGCGCGCCACGTAGAGCATGCCCAGCGTGGCGATGAACGGCGCCACGCCGAAGCGGGTGATGAGCGTCCCGTTGACCAGCCCGATAGCCGCGCCGAGCGCGACCACAAGCACGATCACCAGCGGAATGGACGGGAAGATCGCCACGCCCATCGGCGCGAGCACGATGCCGTTCAGGATCAGCCAGCCCGCGACCATGCCGCCCAGCCCCGCGACGGATCCCACCGACAGGTCGATGCCGCCGGTCAGCACCACGAAGGTCATGCCGATACCCAGTACCGCAATGATCGCGATGTGCTTGGCCATGATCAGCCCGTTCGCCAGCGACAGGAAGTTGGGCGCCATCACGCCGAAGAACGCCAGCACCACGAACAGCGCGATCAGCGCACGCAGGCGGATCGCCAGGTTCAGCACTGTCCGGCCACCGGAGCGGGACCCATCCGCAACAACCGTCTCGCTCATGCAGCATCCAGCTCTTGATCAGATCGCGCCGAGGCATTCGCGGCGCGCAGCAGCACCTCCTCGCTCGCCTCGGCAGCGGGAAGGTCCGCGGTGATGCGGCCCTGCGCCATGACCAGGATGCGGTCCGCAAAGGTGGTCGCTTCCACCACGTCGGAAGTCGAGAAGATCACGGCGACATCCTGCGCGCAAAGATCGCGCATCCTGCTGAAGATCTCCGCCCGCGCGCCCACGTCGACCCCGCGACCCGGTTCGTCGAGCAGCAATACCCGCGGTCCCGGCAGCAAGGAACGCCCGATCAGCACCTTCTGCTGGTTGCCGCCGGACAGGGCGCCGATCGGCGTGGCGGCGGACGGCGCCTTGACGGCCATGGTCCGCATCATCGGGGTAATCGTTTCATGTTCCGCCTGCCGGGACACCAGCCCCAGGCGGCGAAGACGGTCCAGCACCGAGACGGACAGGTTCTGACCCACTGCCAGATTGCCGAACAGGCCTTCCGCCTTGCGATCCTCCGGCACGAGCTGGACGCCATGCTCCAATCGCGCATGGAGCGGCAGCCGATCGATCGCGGTGCCATCGACCCGGATGCTGCCCGACGAGGGCCGCGCACCGCAGATCGCCTCGAACAGCTCGCTGCGGCCGGCGCCGAGCAGGCCGTAGATCGCGGTGAGCTCTCCCGCCCGTGCCTCCATGTCCAGCCCATCGACCGCAAGGGCTCCGCTAGCGCGGCGCACCTTCAGGTTGGCGATGGACAGCATGGTCCGGCCTGGCGTGCCGCTCGCATGCGGGCGCGGCGTGCCTTCCGACCCCATCATGTGCTGGATGATCCACGGGATCGAGAACTCGCCCCGGTCGGCATAGGCAACCCGGCGTCCGTCCCGCAGGATGGTGACGTGGTCGCCGATCCGCTCGATCTCCTGCATGCGGTGGGAAATGTAGATGATGGCAACGCCGGCGTTCTTCAGTTCCGCGATGACGGCGAACAATTGCTCGATCTCCGCGGCACTGAGCGCGGAGCTCGGCTCGTCCAGGATGAGGGTAGACACGTCGCGTGACAGGGCGCGGGCGATCTCCACCACCTGCTGTTCGCCGATGCTGAGCGCATGGACCGGTGTGTCGGGGTCGATGCGCGCACCCAGGCGGCCCAGGATCTCCACGGCGCGTGCCCGTTCCGCCCGATGATCGAGCATGCGCCCGCTGTTGACGCTGCGGTCCAGGAAGATGTTCTGCGTCACCGTCAGGTTCGGGCACAGGCTGAGTTCCTGATGCACGATGCCAATCCCGTGCGCCGCCGCGTCGGCGATCGATCGCAGAACCACCGGTTGCCCATCGATCGACAGCGTGCCGCCGTCACACGTCTCCACTCCGGCGACGATGCGCATGAGGGTGGACTTGCCGGCGCCATTCTCCCCGATCAGCACGTTCACCGCGCCGGCATGGGCGTCGAAGTCGACGTCATCGAGCGCCCGAATGACTCCGTAGCGCTTGATTATGTTGCGTGCCGCGACCCTGATCATTGGATCGCCAACTGGATCGGAGTGACCACAGGCGGCTCCACCCCGCCGTTGGCGCTGACCGTGCCAACGAAGGTGACCCGATCGCCTACTGCCACCCGGCTCAGCGTGGGTTCGAGCCGCTGAAGCGCGGCATCGGTCAGCGCCATGCCGGCTTTGGCGAAGCTGATCTGATCTGGGAAGCCATCAAAGGTGATGGACGGCATGGCATCACGGATGGTGCTGCCGGATACCACGGGCCCGGTCTGGATCAGCACCGGCCCGGAGGCGGCCTGCACTTCCATCCGGCCGCGCGGACCATCCCGATCGATCCTGCGGACCACACCGGTGCCGCGGACGGCGAAAGTCCATGGCGACCCCTCGCCCGCGCGGTTGCCGCGGCTCTCGCCCAGCTCGTCCAGCGGCCCGCCAAGCCGATCCAGCGGGATCGCCCGTGCGCCAAGCTCCTGCTCGACCCGGGTGGGCCATGTCTCTGCCATGAACCGTGCAAGGTCAAACGCACCGCTGTCCCGCGCGCGCACCGCGGCCACCTCGTCCAGCGGCACGACGGTGCAGCCGGCCAGCGGCACCAGCAGCCCCGCGATGGCGACGCCCCGCCATACCCCTTGCGCTATGCAGGTAATCCGCACCAACGATCCTCTCACCTACGCATGGCTCTGCGGCCATGTTGTCGTCGGCCAGAAAGCTAGGCGGCGGCGACAGCCCATGTCAAACGGTCGTTTGTCAATTTCTTCGAACGTCTGCCCCCGCATGGTGTAGCGCAACAGCCGCAATCACCGTCGAGCATGAACACATTGACCGCTCGCTCAACCCGCAAGCTCGGATGTACCGTGTTTTCGCTTGCTTTCGCTTGGTTGTGGTGGAAAACAAATCAGACGCAAACGCCAGATTTGCGCTCGACCAGGGAAAGGTTTGCCATGAATTCTCCCGAAACCGTACGTGCGTGCGTCCGGCTTGCACCCCTTCGTGCCACGCTGCTGGCGGGTGCCAGCATGCTTCTTGCCATTCCCGCCGCCGCGCAGGACGCAACCCTGCCGGACCAGACAGCGATCGTGCCCGGCGGTGTCGAGGGAGACGACGAGATCGTCGTCACCGGCTTCCGCAGCAGCCTTGCCCGCGCGCTGGAGATCAAGCGCGAGAGCACCGGTGTTGTCGACACGATCGTGGCGGAAGACATCGCCAAGTTCCCCGACAACAACCTGGCCGAATCGATTCAGCGTGTGCCGGGCATCGCCATCTCGCGCGACCAGGGACAGGGTCGCTCGATCTCCGTCCGCGGCCTTGGCGGCGACTTCACCGCCACTCGCATCAACGGCATGGAGAGCCAGGCCACGACCGACGGCTATAACGGTGCGAACCGGTCGCGCGGGTTCGACTTCAACGTCTTTGCATCCGAACTGTTCAGCCAGATCGACGTGCGCAAGACCGCCTCCGCCGACCTGCCGGAAGGTTCGCTGGGCGCCACGGTGGATCTCACCACGTCCCGTCCGCTCAGCTTCAACGAGACGGTGGTCACCCTGTCGGCGCAGGCCGGCTACAACGATCAGGCCGACAAGCTGGACCCGCGCCTGGCCGCGGTGTTCGCCACGCAGAACAGCAGCGGCACGATCGGCGCGCTGGTCTCCGCCTCTTACTCCATCGCGTCCGGCAACTTCCAGCAGAGCAATTCGGGTGACTGGAACCAGGGCATCGGCGATGGCGGGTTCTGCAATCCGGTGGCGCGGCCGACGCCCTGTGCCGGGACGAACATCGCAGTCTACAACCAATTGCAGAACCCGGCGGTCTACAACCCCCGCTTCCCGCGCTACGTCCAGGGCGTGGGCGAGACGGAGCGGCTTGGCCTGACTGGCAGCCTGCAATGGCAGCCGAGCGACGAGACCAACCTTGTGCTCGACGTGCTGTATTCAAAGTTCGACGTCCGGCGTGACGACTGGGCGCTGGAGCCGATCGGCTTCAGCCGCGCCGCTTCGCAAGGCGGCAAGCCGGAATCAATCGTGCGCGACGGCGTGATAGATGACACCAACTCCCTGGTTTACGGGCTGTTCGACAATGTCGATCTGCGTTCCGAACATAACCGCGACAACTTCACGACGGAATTCATCCAGGGCACGCTGGCGGGCGAGCACGAGTTCAGCGACCGCTTTTCCGTTCGCGGGCTGGTTGGCCACTCCCGGTCCGACTTCGACAACTTCATGGACCTGTCGACGCAGATCGACTCGTTCAACGTCGACAACTTCTCCTATGACCTGAGGCCGCTGGGGCAGACGGCGCCGGCGATTAATTGGGGTATCGACGTCACCAACCCCGCCAGCTGGTACTTCGGTCCGCGTGTGACGCAGCCCGACGGCACCGGTGCGACCGGGCCGGAGATCCGGCTGCGGCCGAACTACATCCAGAACCGCAACACCACCGCCCGCGCCGATGCCAGCTTCGCGGCGAGCGATGCGGTGAAGCTGACGGCCGGGGCGGAGTACAAGCAGTACAAGTTCGCCTCGCAAGCTCTGCGCTACGTGGAGGGAGAGGCGAATTTCCCGGCGATCCCGGCTGGCTACGACATCCAGGCGTTGACCCAGCCGTTCTGCGGGTTTGAAAACTTCGACATGCCTGACGGCAACACCAAGTGCTGGGTATCGCCGAACATCGATGCCTATGACGAAGCGTACAACATCTTCGGCAACCAGGGCCGCACATTGCTGTCGAGCACCGTCGCGGCCGCGCGGGGCGACAATCGTGCCGTGACCGAGCGCGACTGGTCGTTCTACGGCATGGCCGCGCTTGACACGGAGGTGGGCGGCATGCGGCTGCGCGGCAATATCGGCGGGCGCTACGTCATCACGCGTCAGCGATCGAACTTCCTCACCACCGTGCCGGCCAGCGTCTCGCCGACCGGTGTTGTCCCTACCGAAGTCGTGCGCACCTACCGCAACTTCTTGCCCTCCGTGAACGTTGTGCTGGAGCCGACCGACGATCTGGTTGTGCGGTTCGCGGCGGCCAAGACGATGTCCCGCCCGCCGCTGGGCAACCTGGCCGGCGCGACCACCGTCAGCGTGTCCGGCGGCTCCCGCACGGTCAACACCGGCAACCCGTTCCTGGAACCGTTCAAGTCGAACAATCTCGACCTGTCGGTGGAATGGTACCCGTCTGCCGGATCGATCGTGTCGGTCGGCGTCTTTTACAAGGACATCAGCACCTACATTCAGTCGAACACTCTGACGGCGCCCTACTCCACCACCGGCCTGCCGGCGGAACTGCTGGCCGGGACCAATGTGACGCCCGACACCGACTTCGTCATCACCAGCGTGGTGAATACCGATGGCGGGCCGCTGAAGGGCGTGGAGATCAACCTGCAGCAGCAGCTCGACTTCCTGCCGGGCGCGCTGGACGGCTTCGGCGTTCTGGCGAACTACACCTACGTCGATTCGACCATCGAGTATCAGGCGGGAACCAGCTTCGTGACCGCGACGCTGCTGAACCTGTCGAAGAACTCCCTCAACGGCACACTCTATTACGAGAAGGAAGGTTTCCAGGCGCGCGTTTCCGCCAACTTCCGCGACAAGTACCTGACCGGCGTCCCGGCCGCCTTCAATCAGGATGTCGCTGGTACGCGTGCCGCGACCTATGTGGACGCATCGGTTTCGTATGACCTGAACGAGAACGTCACGATCAGCGCCGACGCCATCAACCTGACCAACCAGGCCGACGTGCAATACAGCGATTCCCGCGCGGACCGCTGGGTCAATTACCGTCTGAACGGTCGACAGTTCTACCTGGGTGTCCGCACCCGGTTCTGACCGGCGCGAGTCCATCAGCCATCAGGGTTGCGAAGCCGGCGTCCCCGCCATAGGCGCAACCCTGATGGATCTGTCCCGCTCCCCCCTCGCCCAGCCATTCCCGGCCATCCCGCCCATCGCCGGCGTCACCCTGCGCGTGGCGCGGGCGCGGTACAAGGATTGGGATCGCGCCGACTTGACCTATGCCGAACTGGCGCCCGGTACCGCGGTGGCGGGCGTCTTCACCAGGAATGTGTGCTGTTCCAGTGAAGTGGAACTGGGACGGGAGAATGTGCGTGAGGGGTCGGCCCGCGCGCTGATCGTGAATGCCGGCAATTCCAACGCCTTCACCGGCTATCGCGGACGCGAGGCGGTGGATGCGATCATGGCGCAGGTCGCAGGGCATCTCGGCTGCGCGCCGCGTGAGGTCTTCGTGTCATCCACCGGCGTCATTGGGGTGCCCCTGCCGCAGGACAAGGCGCGTGCGGGCGTGACCGAGGCACTCTCCGCACCTGCCTGCTCCTGGGAAGAAGCAGCGCTAACCATCGGAACGACCGACACTTTCGCCAAGGGAGCGGTCGCACAGGCGGTGATCGGCGGCCGCACGGTGACGCTGGCCGGGATCATCAAGGGCAGCGGCATGATCGCGCCCGACATGGCCACCATGCTGGGCTACATCTTCACCGATGCGGCGGTCTCGCCGGCCTTCCTGCAACAAGCATTGAGCAGCGCGAACGAGCGTACCTTCAGCTGCATCACGGTGGATAGCGACACCTCCACAAGTGATACGGTGCTGGCCTTCGCCACTGGGCAGGCGGGCAACGCACCGCTGACCGGGTGGGATGATGCCGGGGCCGACGCCTTTGCCGCGGCGCTGCATGACATCTGCCGGCAACTCGCCTTGCTGGTGGTCCGCGACGGGGAAGGTGCGCAGAAGCTGATAGAGGTCCGGGTGACCGGGGCCGTCAGCGACGAGAGTGCCCGACGCGTAGGTCTCGCCATCGCCAATTCGCCGTTGGTAAAGACGGCGATCGCAGGGGAGGACGCCAATTGGGGCCGGGTCGTCATGGCCGTCGGCAAGGCGGGCGAGCCTGCTGACCGCGACAGGCTGTCGATCGGCTTCGGTGGACACTGGACAGCGCGAGATGGCCAGCCCGTTGCCAATTACGACGAAGGGCCGGTGGCGGACCATCTGCGCGGACGGGAGATCGCAGTGGCGGTGGACCTCGGCCTTGGCGACGGACAGGCCATCGTGTGGACCTGCGATCTCACCCACGGCTACATCGCCATCAATGCGGATTACCGATCATGAGCATGCTTGACCGCGAGATCCTGGCCTTGTGCCGGGACGTTACCAGCCGCATCATCCTGCCGCGGTACCAGAACCTGCAGGCTGGCGAGGTGGAGGACAAGGGCGGCAACGACCCGGTCACCATCGCCGATCGGGAGGCGGAGATCGCCCTGTTCGAAGGGCTGGCCAAGCTGGAGCCCGGCATCGGCCATGTCGGGGAGGAAGGCGCCTTCGCCGATCAGGCGGTAATGGAACAGTTGCGCGGCCCGTGCTGGATCGTGGATCCGATCGACGGCACGCGCAACTTCGCCGCCGGGCAGCCGCCCTTCGGCATCATGATCGCGCGGGCCGACGGCGGCTTGGTGCAATCGGGCTGGATCTTCGACTGCCTGACCGAACGCTTCTGCGCCGCGCACAGGGGCGCCGGCGCCTTCGTCGATGGGGAGCGGATCACCGCGCAGACCACCGGGGCCGAAGTGCCGGTTGCAGCGATCAGCCTGATCTTCCTCGACGATGCGCACCGGCAACGCGTGCTGGACGGGCTGGGGCCGCATTATACGCTGGCCGACATCCCCTATTGCGCGGCGGAGCAATATCCGCGTCTTGCCCTGGGCGTGAACGATGTGTCGATCTTCGAACGGACGCTCGCCTGGGATCATGCCGCCGGCACCCTGTGGCTGGAAGAAGCTGGCGGCAAGGCCGCGCGCAATGATGGCTCACCCTACCGCGTGGACGAATGGGATCGCCGTGGCCTGATCGCCGCCGCCAGCCCGGCCATATGGCAGGTGATGGCCGATCGCTTAAACGTCCTGTGACATTCGGATACCCTTTTTGCGATTGATTTGCAGGTTGGCGTGACTAGATGGTTCTTGAACGTAATACGGAATAGCGATCTTGACCGCCCAACAACGCCCCGCCCCACGCCCACTTACGGTGATGAGCAAGCGCCTGCTGACGCCCAACATGCTGCGCGTAACGCTGGGTGGCGCGGGCCTCGCGGGTTTCCCGGCAGGGCAGGCCGGTGGCTACCTGAAGCTGCGCGTGCCGGCACAGGGTGGTGGCAAGCCATGCGTGCGCACCTACACGATCAGCGCGCAAGGGCAGGACGGGCTGGAGGTCGACTTCGCCCTTCATGCCGACGCACATGGCAAGGCCGGCCCGGCCACGGCCTGGGCGCTGGGCACCGACGTCGGTGACGTGCTGGAAGTGGGCGGACCGGGCGCGGCCAAGCCGCTGCCGGCGGGCCATGACTTCTACCTGGTGGCAGGCGACATGACCTCCCTGCCCGCGATCAGCGTCAATCTGGCGGCGCTGCCTGACAATGCGCGCGGGCTGGCGGTCATCGAGATCAGCGACACGGCCGACCGGCAGGACCTGCCCTGCCCGGCGGGCGTGGAGCTCGCCTGGCTGGTCAAGCAGCCAGGCAGCGATCCCGACCTGCTTGCCCGGACGCTGCGCAGCCGTCCGTGGCCGCAAGGTTCGGTCTACGCCTGGGCAGCATGCGAGTTTGCCGCCATGCGGGCGCTCCGGACCTATTTGCGAGACGAGCGCGGCTTGATGCCAGACCGGCTGTATATCTCGAGCTACTGGCAGGCCGGCAGCACGGAGGATCGCCATCGCGAGGTGAAGCGCGCCGATGCCGAAGGCGCCGTCTGACTACTTGCCCGCTGCTTCGTAGTCGATGCCAAGCTGTTCCAGGTATGATCCGTAACGGCTTGAATCATAATAGAATGGTTCCATTAACGGGCGGTAGTCGCGCATCGCATCTGCGTTGAGGTGGATCGCCGGCTGGTCTTCCGGCCCGATCAACGGATCGTAGGTCTGCTCCGCCCCCTGCACATCGTTGAAGAACGCCTTGGCATCGCGCACCAGCTGCGGCGTCGTCATGATGTCGAGCACGGTCATCGCCACCGCCTTCGCCCCCTGCACCGCGCCCTTGTGCGCGATCGGCGTAGCCATCGCCATAGCGGCGAGCTGGTTGTGGTAGATTACGTTCGGAATGTTGGAGGGATAGCTGATGGTGATCGTCGGCACCGTCCACATGATGTCGCCGATATCGTCCGACCCGCCGCCAAGACCCGGCCCACGCGTCTCCGGGGTGGAGAGCGGCGTCACCTCCTTGCGCAGCGGCTCCACCGTCAGCCCGTTGTTCTGCTGGACCCTCGCGGTGAAGGCCTGGTCGGCGGCGGACCATTCCGGCATGCCCACCGCGGCGATATTGACATACGCCGCCTCTGCCAGCGGGCGGTTGCCATAGTTCGGCGCGGCGTAGCCCAGCACCCGGCGGCTGACACTCGTGCCGGTTCCCAGGGCAGCCGCGTCGGCGATGATGTTGCCGGTTTCGTACAGCGCGCGCAGCGAGGCGAAATCCTTCTCCCGGAAGAAGTACCAGGCGCTGACCTTGTCCGGCACGATGTTCGGCTGCCGCCCGCCTTCGGTGATGATCGAGTGCGACCGCTGCGTCAGCGGCAGGTGCTCACGCCTGAGATTCCACATCACGTCCATGGCGGTGGCGGCATCGAGCGCGCTGCGGCCAGACCATGGCATGCCGGCGGCGTGAGCGGGCTTACCGGCGAAAGTATATTCGACGGAGACCAGCGCATTCAGCCCCATGTCCCCCCATGCGGTGGTGAACCGGTCGCCGACATGAACGAAGATGGAGGCATCGACGTCGCGGAACAGGCCGGCGCGCACGTAATATGCCTTGGTCGCCAGCAGCTCCTCCGCCACACCCGGCCACACCATCAGCCGCCCGGGCAGGTCGTGGCGCTCCATCACCTGCTTGATCGCGATCGCCGCCGCGACAATCGCGGGCATGCCGCTATTGTGCCCTTCGCCGGGACCGGGCGCCCCCTCCACCATCGGCTTCACCTCGGCCGTGCCGGGCATCTGCGACAGTCCGAGCAATTGATCGATGTCGCTGCCGAGCGCGACCTTGGGCCCGCCTTCGCCCCAGCTTGCGGTGAAGGCGGTCGGGATGCCGGCAACGCCGCGCTCCACCGTGAAGCCGTGCTGTTCCAGGATGCCGGTCAGGTATTCACTGGTCCGCACCTCCTGGAAGCCGGGCTCGCCATAGGAGTAGATCTGGTCGACCATGACCTGCACCTCCTTGCGCTGCGCCTCCACGGCGGCGGCCACCTCCGCCTTCAGTTCGGCGCTGGCCTCGGCATGGGCGGGCGGCGGCAGGATGGCAGGCACGGCGGCGCACAGCGCCAGCATGGCCGTGGCATATCGGATCGAAGCGGAAAATCTGCGGCGCATGTGAACCCCCTGCCCTGATGCACCCTGCTTTTACGCAGGACGGAGCAACGGTTCACGTCGAATGCATTCACCAACAACAAAGGGCGCGCAGTTTTCCTGCGCGCCCTTCCATGTTCCTGCAACTTTTCGGCAGCAGGCGAATCGGCGTTACTTGACCAGCTCGACCTCTTCGAAGCCCAGCTCCACCGGCGTGGCACGGCCGAAGATGGAGACGGACACCTTCACGCGGCTCTTGTCGAAGTCCAGTTCCTCCACGATGCCGTTGAAGCTGGTGAACGGGCCGGCATTGACCTTGACCTGATCGCCGATCTCGTAATCGACGCTGACCTGCTTCTTGGGGGCGGCTTTCGCCTCCTCCATGCCGCCGAAATAGCGCGCCGCCTCCCGCTCCGAAATGGCCTGCGGCTTGCCGCCATTGCCCAGGAAGCCGGTGACCTTGGGCGTGTTCTTGACGAGGTGGTACACGTCGTCCGTCATGTTCAGCTTGGCCAGCACATAGCCGGGCATGAACTTGCGTTCGACCTGCACCCGCTTGCCGCGCTTCACCTCGTTAACGGTCTCGGTCGGGACCTGCACCTCCTCGACAGCCTCGGCCAGGCCCATGCGCTCGGCCTCCGACAGGATGGATTCGCGGACCTTGTTCTCGAAGCCGGAATAGGCGTGGATGATGTACCAGCGGGCGGGCATCGGCGGTTCCTTCGCGCGTCTTTGTGCAGGGCCGTGCGGCCCCGGTAAATGAATCAAACCAGCGAGAGCAGCCAGCGCACGGCGACGCCGAAGATGGAATCGACGCCCAGGAAGAACACGGACAGGATCACCACCAAAATCGCGACGAAGATCGCCGTGCGGGTGGTTTCCTGCCGGGTGGGCCAGACCACCTTGTTCGCTTCCGCGCGTACCTGGCGGATGAATTCGCCGGGACTGGTCTTTTCCATCTCATGCTCGCTCGGCTGGGCCATAAAGGCCTTGGCTGCTCTTGGCGCCTGCCGCCATGGGCTCATCGCCGCCCCGGCCGTGGCGGGCCGGGAGGGGCAGGATGGCTCCGATGTCGGAAAGCAAGCGCGCATGTAGCGCGGGACCACGCCGGGCGCAAGGCAGGCACCCGGCCCCCATCCGCCCCATACGAAAACGGCCCCGCAATGCGGGGCCGTGCGATTCATCGGCGCAGCGGTTCAGAACCGGCGCAGGAACCTGGCGAGAAAACCGGGCCGTTCCTCCATGGGCAGGATCGGGCCGTAGATGCGATAGCGGGTGCTGGCATCCTGGTGCGGGCGGGGCATGGTCCAGCGGTCGGGCTGAGAACTGCGGAAACTGAGGCTCGACATCGGTAAACCTCCCTGATGCGATGCTGATTACCGCTGTGAATGAACGGCCTGCCGCAAAGGTTCCCGTTCTGATCGCATCGGCGCGCGTCCTTGGTCACAGCTGTTACGTAGCTGCAACACTTTGCCCGATGTCAGGGCCCGGTCGGGGAGTTCGTCCGATGTCAGGAATTGGCAGGAGTGGAGGGACTCGAACCCACGGCCCTCGGTTTTGGAGACCGATGCTCTACCAACTGAGCTACACTCCTGCGGGAGACGCGCCCTTAGGCAGGCATTCGCCGCTTGGCAAGCGTGTCTGCCCGCTTTCCCGCGTGGCAGGGTGTGCTAGGGAACTATAAGCATGCACGCACCGACCTCGGCGCCGATCCCTACCGACCTGCTGCTGAACGCCTATCGCAGCGGCATCTTCCCCATGGCCGATGGCCGGGCGGACGATCAGATCTTCTGGGTGGAGCCGCGCGAACGGGCGATCATCCCGCTGGACGGGTTTCATTGCTCCCGCTCCCTGGCGCGCACGCTGCGCCGCGAACGTTATCGCGTTACGATCGACCAGGCCTTCAATGCGGTGCTGGACGCCTGCGCCGCACCGCGCGCCGATCACCCGGACACCTGGATCAGCGAGCGCATCGCCGCCAGCTATCGCGCGCTGTTTGCAGCCGGGCACGCCCATTCGGTGGAGTGCTGGGACGGCGACACGCTGGTCGGGGGCCTTTACGGCGTCGCGTTCGAGCGGGTCTTCTGCGGGGAGAGCATGTTCAGCCGCAGCCGCGATTCCAGCAAGGTGGCCCTTGCCTGGCTGGTCGTATTGCTGCGCAGGGCCGGCTTTCGCCTGCTCGACTGCCAGTTCATGACGGAGCACCTGTACTCGCTCGGCGCAGTGCCGATCAGTCGGGAGGAATACCTGGAGGCGCTCGCCGAGGCGATCTCTTATGGGGATGCAGGTGACCTGCGGACCGCCTATTCCGGGATAGTGTCCGCGGTCCCCGCGGCAGGCTCCGGCTCGGTTGGTGCGGGGGTTGCCGGGGATGGCGTCGCCGCCGGGGCGGGAGCCGCCGTGGCCGACGCCGTCGGCTGCGGGGCCGACCGGCCGGGCGACGGCACGCGGACTGCGGCCTCTTCTCCCGGGAAGGTCATTGCGCAATCCTTGATCCAGACATCGTAGATCGGGTGCTCCACGACGTTCAGGCTCGGTGAGTTCCTGAACAGCCAGCCCGAGAAGATGCCGCGCCATTGCGGCTCGCCCCCGGCCTGCGCGCGTTCCTGCACCAGCACCTGCACGAAGGCGCCGGTTTCCGGCTGCGGTTCCCACGGGGCGGTCCGCTCGCAGGCGGACAGGCGCAGGATCACGTCGCCCACCCGCCGGCTTTCGCCAGGACGCAATTCGATATCCTGGGTGATGTTGTTGCGCTTGTTCAGCAGACCCAGCGTGGCCACGCGCTGCGACATGGGGGTGCCGACTGTCTCCCCCCGTGCGGCAGCGGGCGGCTGCGGCTGTGCCAGGTTGCGCGGGATCGCCGTGCTCTCCGGCTCCGGCGCGGGTGGCCCGTCCGAACAGGCCGACAGCAGCAGCATCGCGGCCGCCGCCGGGACGGCAAAGCGGCATGTCATGTCAGGCGTCGGGCGACCAGGATTCGTAATCGCCGGTGGCACGTGCGCGCCGCCCACCCTTCTCCAGCGCGCCGGCGGGGCGATAGGCGCCCAGGGTACCGGTGGCATTGGGAGTGTAGTCGGCTTCCCAGATCTTGGGCGCCGGCAGATGGCTCTGCGGCAGGGCGTCGAAAGAATGGTGCAGCCAACCGTGCCATTCGGATGGCACGCGGCTGGCATCGTTGGCGCCGTCGTAGATCACCCAGCGCCGTTCCCGGCCATTCGGATCGCGCACCTTGGTGGAGCGATAATACTTGTTGCCCTGCGCGTCGGTGCCGACATGTTCCCCCTTGCGGGCGGAGAACAGGGAGGTGCCGATGGTCGCGCCATCCCACCAGGTGAAGATCTTGCCGAGGATGCCCATTGTGTCCCTGCCGTTAGCGTGGCCCCGCCCCAGGGTCCAGACCCTAGCGCGTGGCCGCGTTCCTCACCATTCGACCGTTGCGCCGGGACCGATGCCCAGCTCCGCCGCGCGGCCGCCGTTCAGCTCCAGCACGGCGATTGCCGGCCCATCGGACAGCAATTGTTCTTCCGAATATGGCTGCGCATTGGCAACGACGTTCAGCACCTTGCGGTCCGCACCGATGAAGACGAGGTCGAGCGGCAGCACGGTGTTGCGCATCCAGAAGGACAGCTGCTGCGGCGCGCGATAGGGAAAGATCATCCCCTCGTCCGCGCCCATTTCCGTCCGGAACATCAGGCCGCGGGCCTGCGCCTCGTTGGTCTCGGCCACCTCCACACGGAAGCGGTGCGCCCGCCCGCCAGTCGTGACGGTCAGGGGAATGACCTGCAGCCCGGACTGCGGGTGAACCGATGGCGTGGCCCCTTCCACCGGAGCAGACGCCCCGGCATCCTGCGGCGCACAGGCGGGCAACACGCACGCCAGCATAAAGGAGAGCAGAAGGGGGGCGCGGCGCATGGAATACCTCGTCTCTATTCGTCGTCCTCGGCGGCGGCCCAGCTTTCGGCCTCCGCCACGCTGCGCGTGTCCATCACGCCGCGCACGTCGGCCAGCATGTGGCCCGCGCGCAGCATGGCCGCAATCTGTTTCTCGCGCCGGGCGGGATCGGGCGTGCCCGTCCCGAACGGACCGAACCGCCGCTTGCGCGCCAGGGCGAGCACCGCCTGCCGGCGGGCAGCAGCACCGGGCCGCACGTCCTGCCGGATGGGCTCGGCGATACCGGCCTCGCCCAAAGCCTGGCCAATGCGCCGCGGGCCGTAACCTCGCCGCAGCAGCGATCCCGCCTTGGCTCGCGCGAAGCCGGCATCGTCGATGTAGCCCAGTTCCACATGGCGGGCGATGATCGCGGGCACCGGCGGCTGCCCTTCCCCGTCCCACCCTCGCTCCCTCAGCTTGCGTTGCAGGTAACGTTCCAGCTTGCCCGCACTGGTCGCGAAACGGGCAACATAGGCGAGCGCCAGTTCCTCCAGCCGGGCGCGATCGAGGGGCACCGGTGGGCGCCGGCTGCGACCCTGCGCCTGTGGATCAGCCCGGTCATCGCCTTGCATCGGACGCATTTCGCCTTATTGCTGCCACACTCCTTATCGAAGGGAGCGATTTGGCCCGGCGCATCCAGCAGGATCGACGCCGCATGAAGATGTTCAGGCGCACGAAAGCAGCGCCACGGGATGGGTTTGCCTTGCAGCATATGACGACACTGGTTCCAACCCCCAATGATTGCCCGCTGCCGCGCCGGCGCGCCGATTTCGCCACCTTTGTGGAGGCGATCGACTATGCCGCGCAGAGCGAGAAGGGCCTGAACTTCCACGATCCCCGCGGGGAACTGGCGGAGGTGTATCCCTATGCCCGCATGCGGGAGGATGCTCTGGCCGTTGCCCGCCGCCTGCTGGCGCAGGGCATCGGCAAGGGTGACCGGGTCGCGCTAATCGCGGAAACCGCCGCACCGTTTACCGCGCTGTTCTGCGGCGCGGTCTATGCCGGCGCGTGGCCGGTGCCCCTACCCTTGCCGACCACGTTCGGAGGGCGGGAGAATTATATCGATCAGCTGGCCGTCCAGCTGGCCAGTGCCGACCCGGTGATCCTGCTTTATCCCCCCGAACTGGCCGACATGTGCGGCGAGGCGGCGGCCCGGCAGGGTTGCGAAGGCGTGGACTGGGACAGCTTCGCGCAGCGTCCGGCACCGGAGGTCGCGCTGCCCACCCCAGCGCCCGATGACATCTGTTACCTGCAATATTCCAGCGGCTCGACCCGCTTCCCCACTGGCGTTGCCGTCACGCACCGGGCGTTGCTGCACAATCTGTACGGCCATTCGACCAGCATGGAGGTCGGCGAAGGCGACCGCGCCGTCAGCTGGCTGCCGTGGTACCACGACATGGGCCTCGTCGGCTGCTTCCTGTCGCTGATCGCGAACCAGGTCAGCGTCGACTACCTGAAGACGGAGCATTTCGCCCGTCGCCCGCTCGCCTGGCTCGACCTGATCAGCCGCAATCCCGGAACGACGCTGTCGTACTCCCCGACCTTCGGGTACGACATCTGCGCCCGGCGCATTTCCAGCCAGAGCAACGTCGCCGACCGGTTCGACCTGTCCCGCTGGCGGATCGCCGGCAACGGCGCGGACATGATCCGGCCGGACGTGATGCAGGGCTTCGTCAACGCCTTCGCCCCCGCCGGGTTCAAGGCCGCCGCCTTCACCCCGAGCTACGGCCTGGCGGAAGCAACGCTGGCGGTCACCGTCATGCCGCCGGGCGAAGGCATCCGGGTGGAGCTGGTGGAGGAGGAGCGTCTCAGCGGCACGCGCCGCGACCTCAGCCGCCCTGCCCGCTACCGCGCGATCGTCAATTGCGGCAAGCCGCTGCCCGACATGGAGGTGGAGATCCGCGGCGAAGGCGGCCGGCTGCAATCCGACCACCAGATCGGCAAGGTATGGTGCCGTGGACCTTCCGTGATGCATTCCTACTTCCGCAATCAGGAGGCGACGGACGACTGCCTGGTGGATGGCTGGCTCGACACCGGCGACATGGGCTACATGGGCAACGGATATCTGTTCATCGTCGGCCGGGCGAAGGACATGATCATCATCAACGGCAAGAACCATTGGCCGCAGGACATCGAGTGGGCGGTGGAGCAACTGCCCGGCTTCAACCACGGCGACATCGCCGCCTTCTCCATCGAAACCGACAGTGGCGAGGAGGCACCGGCAGTGCTGGTCCATTGCCGCGTTTCTGACCCGGAGGAACGTGTGCGCCTGCGCGACACGATCCGCGACAAGGTTCGCGCGATCACCGGCATGAGCTGCGTGGTAGAGCTCGTGCCTCCCCGCAGCCTGCCGCGCACCTCAAGCGGCAAGTTGAGCCGTGCCAAGGCCAAGAAGCTGTATCTGTCGGGCGAGATCGAGCCGTTCACACTGGCGGCGTGACGTCGCGCTGACGGTCGCCAGAGACAGCCTTTCAGGAGTTTAGCATGTTCAGCCACGTGATGCTCGGCGCCAACGATGTCCCCGCCGCCAAGGCATTCTACGATGCCGCGCTGGGTGCGCTGGGCGTTCCGGCGGGCGTGACCGACGAATGGGGTCGTGTCGTCTACATGACCGATACCGGCAGGTTCCTGCTCACCAGGCCAATCAACCAGCTACCCGCCACCGGCGCGAATGGCGGCACGATCGGCTTCCTTGCGAAAAGTACCGCGGAGGTGGATGCCTGGCACGCAGCAGGCCTGGCGAACGGCGGCTCGGACATCGAGAGCCCGCCGGGGGAACGCCAGGTCACCGGTGGGCGGGTCCTGTACCTTGCTTACCTGAGAGATCCCTCCGGCAACAAGCTGTGCGCGACATATCGCGTCGCGTGACCCGCATCCCGTCGCTCAACTGAACAGCAGCACGCCCAGCAGCACTACCAGCGCCAGCGTCGCCACGGCCCACGCCAGCGATCGGACGTAGGGCACCCCTGCCCAGTACAGCGGAAGGTACGCCACCCTGGCCCCCAGCCAGATCCATCCGGCGATAGCCGTCACCGGCCCCGTCTTGCCCGCCAGCACCACGCCGATCAGCGCCACGATGGCGACCGGGAACGTTTCCTGGAAATTCAGCTGCGCCCGTTCAAGCCGGCCGGCGACCGCGTTCAGCGGCGGCATCGGCCCGTCACGCGGCCCCGCGTTCCAGTCCAGCCCGTATTGCTGCGTTTTGAACTGCCCGGTCAGCAGAATATGCACCAGCAACAGCACCGCGCCCAGCACCAGCACGCCTAGTTCGGTCGGCAAATACACCTCCATCGTTCTCCTGCCATGCGGGCGCGGGCCCGCCGGTGATCCGGTCCGCATGATAGGGCCAGGCGGCCCGGCCTGTGAACCGCTTGTATTGCGTGTCTTGCCCTCTTAATACAGTAGCAGGCTGCCGGGAGACACAATGCATGGCCACCACGCCCACCGCGACCAAGGACGATTTTAAGCTGGAACTCACCCCGCCCGATCCGGTGCCGGTGGTTGCGGCGGAACGTGCCGCCGGGCTGGTGCCGGTCGATCCGGCCCAGAAGACGAAGCTGGACGAGCGGGTAGAAGGCTTCGTCGCCGAGCTGGTGGCGCTGGATGCGAACTCCCCCGACTTCGGCAAGAAGGTCGATCAGATCACCAACATGGGCCGCAAGGAGATCGCGGCCGCGGCGCAGATGTCGAACCGGTTCCTCGATCGTCCGGTTCGCGCGATGGACAAGGATACCGGTGTCGGCACCGACCTTGCCGAACTGCGCCGCACGGTTGAGGACCTCGATCCCGGCCGCAAGGCGACCGCGCCACGCAAGCTGCTGGGCATCATTCCCTTCGGCAACAAGCTGAAGACCTACTTCGACAGCTACACCAGCGCACAGGGGCACATCCAGGCGATCCTGGCGCGCCTCGCCAGCGGCAAGGACGAGCTGCTGATGGATAACGCCGCCATCGATGTCGAACGGCAGAAGCTGTGGGAGGCGATGGGGAAGCTGGAACAGATGATCCACATCTCCAAGTCGCTGGACGCCCGGCTGGAGGAGGAGGCAGCCAACCTGGACTCGGTCGATCCGGCCAAGGCGAAGGCGGTGCGCGAGACGGCACTGTTCTACGTCCGCCAGCGCACGCAAGACCTGCTGACGCAGATGGCGGTCAGCGTGCAGGGCTACCTGGCACTGGACCTCGTAAAGAAGAACAATGTGGAACTGGTGAAGGGCGTGGACCGCGCCAGCACCACCACGGTTGGCGCGCTGCGAACCGCGGTGACGGTGGCGCAGGCGATGACCAACCAGCGCTTGGTGCTGGGCCAGATCACGGCGCTCAACCAGACCACCGCCGGCATCATCGATTCCACCGGCAAGCTGCTGCGCGAGAACACCGCCCGCATCCACGAACAGGCGGCCAGCAGCACCATTCCGCTGGAAACGCTGCAGCGCGCTTTCCAGAACATCTACGACACCATGGACGAGGTCGATCAGTTCAAGGTGCGCGCACTCGAATCCATGCGCCAGACCGTCGACACGCTGAGCGTGGAGGTGGAAAAGTCCAAGGGCTACATCGCCCGGGCAGAGGGGCAGTCACAGGCCGCCGCGCAGATCGAACAGCGCGGATTGCTGAGCCTCGATAGCTGATGGCCGACAGCACGCACGACAGCGACGCGATCCTGCGCGGCGCCCGCAGCGCGCTCGACGCCAATCGGCAGGGCGGGCGGCGGACCGGCGGACGGCCGATCGGCGAAGGATCGGCCCGCCTACGCCGCAGGAACCTGGTCAAGCGGGTCAAGCTGATCGGCGTGGCGGTCCTCGCCATCCTGCTGGCCGCCATGGCCGCCGGTATCATCCTGAACGGGATCGGCTTTGCCGGAGTCATGCTGACGGCGGTCGCTATCCTCGTCGCGCTGCTGGTGTTCAGCAACTTCCCCCGGGTCAAGGTGCCCCGCCGCGCCGACCTGACGCGGACCCAGGACGCGCGCCAACTGGTCGCCCGCACGGAATTGTGGCTCGAGCATCAGCGCCCTGCCCTGCCCGCCCCGGCCGTCACCCTGGTGGACCGGATCGGCGTGCAGCTCGATGCGCTGGGCCTGCAGCTCGAAACCATCGACCCGGCGCACCCTGCCGCGGCCGAGACGCGCAAGCTGGTGGGCGAGCACCTGCCCGAGACGGTCGAGGCATGGCGCCGCGTGCCGGCATCGCTGCGGCGGGAAGAACATGCCGGCGCCACCGCGGATGCGCGCCTTTCCGAAAGTCTCGGCCGGATTAGTGACGAGCTGGACCGCGTCACCCGCCAGCTTGCCGACGGCGCGCTGGATGATCTGGCGGTCCGCACCCGCTACCTCGAATACAGATACAACGATGGCGAGACGCTGGCCGACACGCCGCAGATCGCCGCGCCGGAGAAGAACTGATGCAGGTCGCCATTCCCCACACGCTCGGCCGGGAAGCGGCGCGCGAACGGCTGCGCAGCCGCGCCCACACGCTGGGTGACGCGATCCCCGGCGGTGCCGCGCAGGTGACGACAGACTGGCCCACCCCCGACCGGATGCATCTGAACATCACGGCGATGGGCCAGGTGGTGGACGGCCATGTCGATGTGCAGGACAGCCAGCTGCTGTTCGACGTGACCCTGCCCGCGATGCTGAGCTTTCTGGAACCGATGATCGCCGGCGCGATCCGCCAGCAGGGGCCGAAGCTGTTGCGCTGAGGCGCCGCGACGGCCCGATGGTGCTGCTAGGGAGGATTGAACTCCCGACCTCACCCTTACCAAGGGTGCGCTCTACCACTGAGCTACAGCAGCGAACCATCGGGCCGATCGGCGTTCCTGACCAGAGCAGGAGCCGCGGCGAGGCGCGCCATTGGCCGGTCGCCTTCCTCTTGTCAAGCGCAGCCGCACCCGGCATCGCGCCTTTGCGATGAACGACCCGGCCAAGCCCACCCGCGAACAACGCCTGGCGCAACGCCTGCGCGACAACCTGCATCGCCGCAAGGCGCAGAGCCGCGCCATGGCGACGCAGGATAGCGCTGACGCCACCGGTGATACGGATGCCGGGCATCTTCCCAACGGCGCCCCACCTCGCTAGGGCGCGGTCCATTCAAGCCTTCGTCAATCGGGAGCCGCCATGCCCACGCTGATCCTTGTCCGCCACGGCCAGAGCCAGTGGAACCTGGAGAACCGCTTCACCGGCTGGTGGGACGTGGACCTGACCGATCAGGGCGAGGCCGAGGCGATCGCTGCGGGCAAGCTGCTGGCCGAACGCGGCATCCTGCCGACGATCGCCTTCACCTCCGTCCAGCTGCGCGCGATCAGGACGCTGCACCTGGCGCTTGAGGCATGCGGCCGGCTGTGGATCCCTGAGATCAAGGACTGGCGCCTGAACGAGCGGCACTATGGCGGGCTGACCGGCCTCAACAAGGCGGAAACCGCGGCGAAGCATGGTGAGGAGCAGGTGCATGTCTGGCGCCGCAGCTTCGACGTGCCGCCTCCGGTGCTGGAGGCTGGCGGCGATTTCGACCTTGCCGGTGACCCCCGCTATGCCGGGCTGGACGTGCCCGCGACGGAAAGCCTGAAGCTCACCATCGAGCGGGTGCTGCCCTATTGGGAAAGCGCCATCGTGCCGCAATTGCAGGCGGGCGAGACGGTCATCATCAGCGCGCATGGCAACTCGCTGCGCGCTCTGGTCAAGCACCTGTCGAACATCTCCGACGAGGAGATCACCGGGCTGGAGATCCCCACCGGGCAGCCGATCATCTACCAGTTCGACGATGCGATGCAGCCGGGTGAGCGGCGGTACCTGAAGGATATCTGATGGCGACCTCGCCCTCCGCCACGCCTGTCGCAATCGTGATGGGCAGCCAGTCCGATTGGGCGACCATGCGCCACGCGGCCGATGTGCTAGATGCGCTGGGTGTGGGGCACGAGGCGCGGATCATCTCCGCCCACCGCACGCCCGATCGACTGCACGAGTTCGGCAAGAGTGCGCACGAGCAAGGCTTCCGCGTGATCGTGGCCGGCGCGGGCGGCGCGGCGCACCTGCCGGGCATGGTCGCGGCGCTGACGCATTTGCCGGTGCTGGGTGTGCCTGTGCAGTCGCGCACCCTCAGCGGGCTCGATAGTCTGCTGTCGATCGTACAGATGCCCGCCGGCATCCCTACCGGCACGCTGGCGATCGGGCAGGCGGGCGCAACCAATGCGGGCCTCCTCGCCACCTCCATCCTGGCGCTGGGTGACGAGGCGCTGGCACAGCGGCTGATCGCCTGGCGCACGGCGCAGAGCGAGGCTGTCGCCGACCACCCGGTGGACGAGACCGCCGCGTGACGATCGCACCGGTCGTGCCCGGTTCCACCATCGGCATCCTTGGCGGTGGCCAGCTCGGCCGCATGCTGGCGCTCGCGGCCGCGCAGCTCGGCTATCGCTGCCATGTCTACGCCCCACCCGGTGACAATGTGGCGGCCGACGTCTGCGCCGCGATGACCGAGGCGGCGTGGGATGACGAGGATGCGCTGACCCGGTTCGCCGCCGTGTGCGACGTCGTCACCTACGAATTCGAGAATGTGCCGGTCGAACCGCTCGGCCTGCTGCCGCGCGACAAGCTCGCCCCGGGCCTTGCCGCTTTGGAAGTGGCGCAGGATCGCCTGCGCGAGAAGGATTTCGTGGAAGGCCTGGGCGGCCGCCCTGCCCCCTATTGCCCGGTGGACGATCACGACGATCTGCGCGTCGGCATCAATGCCATCGGCCTGCCCGGTATCCTGAAGACCCGGCGCGAGGGGTATGACGGCAAGGGGCAGTGGCGGCTGGAAACGGCCGCCGATGTCGCCGCGCTCGACCTTTCCGACGGTGGCTACATCTACGAGGGGCTCGTGCGCTTCGAGGCCGAGTTCTCCGTCATCCTGGTGCGCGGGCGCGACGGGTCGGTGCGGTTTTGGGATTCGACCCGCAACATCCACCAGGGCGGCATCCTCGCCACCTCCACCCTGCCCGCCGGCGCACTGGTGGAGTCCCAGGTGGCAGAGGCGCGCGCCCTTGCGGTGCAGATCGCCCGGCAGCTCGATTATGTCGGCGTGCTGACCTGCGAGTTCTTTGCGGGTGCAAGCGGGCCGGTGTTC
Organism: Croceibacterium sp. TMG7-5b_MA50; assembly: GCF_039830145.1. Lineage (NCBI taxonomy): Bacteria > Pseudomonadati > Pseudomonadota > Alphaproteobacteria > Sphingomonadales > Erythrobacteraceae > Croceibacterium > Croceibacterium sp. TMG7-5b_MA50. Next base: position 1,118,212 of record NZ_CP156082.1, read on the forward strand.
AACGAGATGGCCCCCCGGGTCCACAATTCCGGGCACTGGACGATCGAGGGTGCGGTCACCAGCCAGTTCGCCAACCACATCCGCGCGATCTGCGGCCTCCCGCTGGGCGACACCGCCACCCGTGCGCTGCCCGTGACCATGCGCAACCTGCTGGGCGACGATGTCGCCGATCCGTTCGCCTTGCTGACGGACGATGCGGCGCAGCTGCACCTCTATGGCAAGGCCGATGCGCGCGACGGGCGCAAGATGGGGCACCTGACGCGCATCGGCTGACATGGCGGACCGGCAGATCATCTTCGTGGTGGCGCGCGCCAGCGACGGCACCATCGCGCTTGCCGGCGACGTGCCATGGCGCATCCCGGCCGATCTACGCCGGTTTCGCCGGCTGACCACCGGCCTGCCAATGGTGATGGGGCGCAAGACCTTCGACAGCCTGCCAGGTCTGCTGCCCGGGCGGCGCCACATAGTCATCACCCGGCAGCCCGACTGGCAGGCGGAAGGCGCGGAGGTCGCGCATGATGTCGCCGGCGCGCTGGCGCTGTGCGGTGAAGGGGACGTTATGGTGATCGGCGGCGCGGAGATCTTCGCCCTGTTCGAACCCCTCGCCACTCGGCTGGAAATCACGGAAGTGGAGGAGGACACCGGTGGGGAGGTGCGCATGCCCCCGCCCGGCCCCTACTGGATGGAGGTGGGGCGGGAGGCGCATCCCGCCGCCGATGGCTGGCCCCCATACGCCTTCGTCACCTACCAGCGCCGCCCATGATCCGCCTGACCCACCGCGACCCGGTACCGGACGGCCTGCGGGGCGCGATCGTCGCGCTCGGCAATTTTGACGGCTTCCACCTCGGCCATCAGCGCGTCGTGGCGGAGGCGGTAACATGGGCCCGCAGCGAGGGCCGTCCGGCGATCGTCGCCACCTTCGATCCGCATCCAGTGCGCCATTTCGCCCCCCATGTGCCGCCGTTCCGCCTGACCACGCTGGACCAGCGGCAGGAACTGTTCGCCGCCGCCTGGGCGGACGCCATGCTGGTGTTCGCTTTCGATGCGGAGCTTGCCACCATGTCGGCCGAGAGCTTCGTCGCCGACCTGCTGGCCGCCCGCATCGGTGCCGCAGGCGTGGTGACCGGGCAGGACTTCACCTTTGGACGGGGTCGCGGCGGCAGCACCGCCACTCTGGCGGGCGAAGGCGCCGGCTGCGGCATTCGCGCCCGCGCGATCGCGCCGGTCACCGCCGCCGGGCTCACCGTCAGTTCCAGCCGCATCCGCGATGCGCTGAAGGCGGGCGAGTGCGAGGTGGCAGCGGCGTTGCTGACCCGCCCCTTCGCCGTGCGCGCCCGCGTGCAGCATGGCGACAAGCGCGGGCGCACCATCGGCTATCCCACCGCCAACATGGACATGGGCACCTATCTGCGCCCCCGGTACGGCATCTATGCCGTGACCGTGCGCGACCTCGCCGGCAGAGGCATGTGGCAGGGCGCGGCGAATCTGGGCGTGCGCCCCCAGTTCGAACCGCCGGTCGAACTGCTGGAGGCATACCTGTTCGACTTTGCCGGCGACCTCTACGATCGGGAGCTTGAGGTCGCCCTGCACCACTTCCTGCGGCCGGAGGCGAAGTTCGATTCGCTGGCCGCGCTGACCGCGCAGATGGATGCCGACTGCGCGCGCGCCCGCACGTTGCTGTCCGCCCGATAGATGGACCTCGCCGCCGAAGCTTTCGCGCTACTGGTCGCGGTCGCCTTCGTCGCGGGCACGATTGATGCCATGGCCGGCGGCGGCGGATTGCTGACCATTCCGGCGATGCTGGCCGCCGGCCTGCCGCCGGTCGCGGCGCTGGGCACGGGCAAGCTGATGAGCACGCTCGGCACCGGGTCCGCCGTCTGGGCCTATGCCCGCGCCGGGCAGATCGACCTCAAAGCGTTCGCAGGCCCGGTCGCGGCCGCCTTCACCGGCAGCGCGCTGGGCGCGGTGGCGGTGCAGCATGTCGATCCCAGCTTCCTTGGCGCACTGGTACCGGTGCTGCTGATCGCCATGGCGCTGTATTTCTGGCTGGCCCCGCCGATGGGCACACTGGATCGCCACGCCCGATTGGGCCGGGTCGGCCTTTCGGCTGTCTGCGGGTTAATCGGCTTCTATGACGGGTTCTTCGGCCCCGGCACCGGATCGTTCCTGACGCTGGCGCTGGTGGCGCTGGGTGGCCTGGGGCTGGTGCGCGCCATTGCCAATACGAAGCTCATCAACCTTGCCACGAACGTATCCGCCCTTGTGGCGATGATCGCCGGCGGCCATGTGCTGTGGCCGCTGGGACTGGCGATGGCGGCGGCCAATGTGGCGGGCAACCAATTGGGTGCATTCCTGGCGATCCGCTTCGGCGGTCGCGGGGTGCGTCCCTTGCTGGTGGTGCTCAGCCTGGCGCTCACTGTTCGCCTGCTGGCCGACCCGGCCAATCCGCTGCGCCAGCTGGTCTCCAATTGGGCAGGTTTTTCGTACTAACAGGTACGTAATAGACGTTGACAACATTCCATACTGATGGGTATGGAAACTCTGCGTGGTGACCGATAACCCGCCTGCCCAGATGGGCGCGGACCGGTTTCCATGCATGACCGGCTGCCTGAACGGCAGCCAACGCCTGCATTCAGTACCGGGCAAGTGCCGAGCGCGCATCACGCGTGTCACGGCGTATCGCCCTTGGAGTTTTGCCATGTTCCTGTTCAAGAAAGATGCCGTCCTCTCCTTCCTCGTCGGCTTCGGCTTCACCGCGACCGCCATGCTGGCGACACTGACCACGGTCTGATGCACCAATGACCCTGCGTCCGCCTCTGTTGCTCGTGGCCGCGGCGCTTGCCGCGTGTGCGCCCGCGGCTGCGGCGGACAACGTGGTCGAGGCGCCCGCCGCCACCCGCACCGCGCAGGAAAGCGGCGGGCTGAAAGCCGCCTATTTCGCCGGCGGCTGCTTCTGGGGTGTGGAGGCCGTGTTCAGCCATGTGCGCGGCGTGACCAGCGCCGTATCCGGCTATCACGGCGGTAACCGCGCGACTGCCAACTATGACCGTGTGTCGAGCGGCGTTACCGGGCATGCGGAAACCGTGCGCGTCATCTACGATCCGGCGCAGGTTCGGTACGACGAATTGCTGCGGATCTTCTTCTCCGTGGTGGCTGATCCCACCCTGCGCGACCGGCAAGGTCCCGATCGCGGATCGCAATACCGCGCCGCTCTGATTCCCGTCGATGCGGAACAGCGCGCCGTTGCCGCCGCCTACCTCTCCCAGATGCGGGCGAGCGGCGTTTGGCAGCGGCCCATCGTTACCGAGATTGAGCGCCCGCGCGAGTTCTTCGTGGCGGAGGATGAGCATCAGGACTTTGCTCGCCGCAATCCCCGGCACGGCTACATCCAGCGGTGGGATGCACCCAAGGTCACAGCGCTCGCCCGCCTGTTCCCCGGCCATTACCGCGCCACCTTCCGCAACGGCTGATCGCAGCCTATATCGCAGCGCATGGCAAGTCATGCGCACACCGAACATAGCGGCCCGGGTCTGACGGCCGAGGCGGAGCAGGCGCTTACCCGCGCGGGCGAACAGTGGACCGCCATGCGCGCCAGCGTGTTCGACACCCTCGCCCGGCAGCAGCGCCCCGTCAGCGCCTATGACATCGCGGAGGAGGTCGGGAAGGCGCGCGGCAAGCGGGTCGCGGCGAACTCCATCTACCGTATTCTCGACCTGTTCGTGCGCACCAACCTCGCCAACCGGATCGAGAGCGCCAATGCCTTCGTCGCCAACACCCATCCGGGCTGCCGGCACGACTGCATCTACCTGATCTGCGATGATTGCGGTGCCGCCACCCATCTCGACGACGACCGACTGACCGGCGCGCTGCGCGAGGCCGGGACCAAGGCCGGGTTCGCCGATGTGCGCCCGGTGGTGGAACTGCGCGGCCTGTGCGCATCCTGCGCAGGTTGAACGATGTTCCGGATGAACGGCCGGGGATAATCGACACGACCCCCCTGCCTGTGTAAGCCTCTGTCGATGAACGTTCCTTCAACTCCCCTGCTCGATCAGGTCAATTACCCTGCAGACCTGCGCGCGCTGGACCCGCGCCAGCTGCGCACGCTGGCGGATGAGCTGCGGACCGAGATGATCGACGCGGTCGGTTCGACCGGGGGCCACCTCGGCTCCGGCCTCGGCGTGGTCGAGCTGACCGTCGCCATCCATTATGTGTTCAACACGCCGACCGACCGGCTGATCTGGGATGTCGGCCATCAGGCCTATCCCCACAAGATCATCACCGGGCGGCGCGATCGCATCCGCACCCTGCGCCAGGGCGGTGGCCTCAGCGGCTTCACCAAGCGCAGCGAGAGCGAGTACGACCCGTTCGGCGCGGCGCACTCCTCCACCTCGATCTCCGCGGGCCTTGGCTTCGCCATCGCCAACAAGCTGACCGGCTCCGCCGGGAAGGCAATCGCCGTCATCGGCGACGGCGCGATGAGCGCGGGGATGGCGTATGAAGCGATGAACAATGCTGAGGCTGCCGGCAACCGGCTGGTGGTCATCCTGAACGACAACGACATGTCGATCGCTCCGCCCGTGGGTGGGCTGTCGGGCTACCTCGCCCGGCTGGTCAGCGGCGGCAAGTTCCTGGGCCTGCGCGACCTCGCCAAGAAGCTGGCGCGCAAGCTGCCCCAGCCGCTGCACCGCGCAGCCAAGCTGACGGACGAATATGCCCGCGGCATGGCGATGGGCGGCACGTTGTTCGAGGAACTGGGCTTCTACTATGTCGGCCCGATCGACGGGCATGATCTCGACCAGCTGATTCCTGTGCTGGAAAATGTCCGCGACGCGGCGGAGGGCCCATGCCTCGTCCATGTCGTTACGCAGAAGGGCAAGGGTTACGCCCCGGCCGAAAGCGCGGCGGACAAGTACCACGGCGTGCAGAAGTTCGACGTCATCACCGGCGAGCAGAAGAAAAGCGCCGGCGGCCCCCCCGCCTACCAGAACGTGTTCGGCGAAACGCTGGCAAAGCTGGCGGATACGGACAGCCGCATCTGCGCCATCACCGCCGCCATGCCGGGCGGCACGGGCGTGGACAAGTTCGGCACGCAGCATCCCGAACGCACCTTCGACGTCGGCATCGCCGAACAGCACGCCGTGACCTTCGCCGCGGGCCTCGCGGCGCAGGGAATGCGTCCGTTCTGCGCCATCTATTCCACCTTCCTGCAACGCGCCTTCGATCAGGTGGTGCACGACGTGGCGATCCAGAACCTGCCCGTCCGCTTCGCCATCGATCGCGCCGGCCTGGTGGGGGCGGATGGCGCCACTCATGCCGGCAGCTTCGATGTCACCTACCTCGCCACTTTGCCCAACATGGTGGTGATGGCCGCGGCGGACGAGGCGGAGCTGGTCCACATGACCTACACCGCCGCGCTGCATGACGATGGCCCGATCGCCTTCCGCTATCCGCGCGGGAACGGCATCGGCGTGCCCCTGCCCACCACGCCCGAGCGGCTGGAGATCGGCAAGGGTCGCATCGTACGGCAAGGCAGCAAGATCGCGATCCTGTCGCTCGGCACCCGCCTGGCGGAAGCCCTGAAGGCGGCCGACCAGCTCGAGGCCAAGGGCCTGTCGACCACCGTCGCCGATTTGCGCTTCGCCAAGCCGCTCGACACTGACCTGATCCGCAAGCTGATGGCCACGCACGAAGTGGTCATCACCGTGGAGGAAGGTGCCATCGGCGGCCTCGGCGCCCACGTCCTGACGCTGGCCAGCGACCTGGGACTGACCGACGCGGGCCTAAAGATCCGCACCATGCGCCTGCCCGACGTGTTCCAGGACCATGACGCGCCGGACAGGCAGTATGACGCGGCCGGCCTCAACGCCCCGCAGATCGTCGACACGGCGCTGTCAGCTCTCCGCCATAACAGCGCCGGGGTGGAGGAAGCGCGGGCTTAAGCCTGGGGCTCGCGCAGCCGGGTCAGAGCTGCGCGCCCCTCGCCGTCCACGCCGCCATCTCACCATCGGCGATGGTCAGCGACACGCGCCAGCGGTCAGTGTGGCGCAGGATGTAGACATGCTCCCACTCGGCGACGATCTCGTCGCCGACGCCCATCATGCGGTATGCCACCCGCGCCTCCGCAACGCCGGGAAACAGCTCGCTGGCGGACAGTACCGTGCCGACTGGCCGGACGACGCCCTGCTGGCGGTAGAAGCCCATCAGCGTCACGCAATGTTCGCGAAACTGTTCACGCGGCATGCTGAAGTTGCCCGCGGGCGACGGGAACAGTCCGACCTCGTCCCACAGCAGGCTCAGCGCCTCGGCATCCTCCCGCGCGAAGGCGTCGACATATTCGGCGAAGAAGGCGGCGATCTCGTCATGGAATGTCATCGCGTCAGACCCCCAGCCTCGCGCGCACCGGTGTGGTGTCGCTCCACCCATCCAGGCGTTCGGTCAGGTCGGCCAGGTCGGCGGGCAGCGCCACGTTCAGCGTCACCAACTGGTCGCCCCGGCCACCTGCCTTGCGGGTGAAGCCGCGTCCTTTCAGGCGCAGCACCTTGCCCCCGCCGCTACCCGGCGCGACCGTCAGCATGACCGGCCCGTCAACCGTCGGCACCTTGACCTTGGCCCCGCGCACCGCCTCGTCCAACGTCACCGGCAGGTCCAGCCGGACATTGTCGCCATCGCGCACGAAGAAGGCGTGCGGCTGCACCTCGATCGTCACGGTCGCATCGCCGGGGCCACCAGGACCGGCCTCGCCCTTGCCCTTCAACCGCAACTGCGTACCGTCCTCGACACCGGCAGGCAGCTTCAGATCGATGGTTGCCCCATCGCCCAGCGTGATGCGCTGCGGCTCCAGAGTGGCCGCATCGGTGAACGGCACGGCCAGGCGATAATTGACGTTGGCTCCGCGCTGCGGCGCGCGCCGGCCGGCGCCGCCACCCATGCCGCCGAAGCCGGCCGGCCCGCCCCGCTGGCCGAACAGCCCTTCGAAAATGTCGCCGAGGTCAGCTTCCTGCCCGGCGAACCCTTCGAAGCCGCGCGTCCGCGATCCGCCGCCGCCTGGGAAGCCGCCGCCGAACCCGCCGCCACCGGCACCGAACGGCATGGCCGGATTGCCGTCCGCGTCGATCTCGCCCCGGTCGAACCGGGCGCGCTGGTCCTTGTCGGACAGCAGGTCATAGGCGCGCGTCACCTCGCTGAAGCGCTGCGCCGCGCTGGGATTGTCCGCGTTGCGGTCGGGGTGCAGTTCCTTCGCCAGCTTGCGGTAGGCGGACTTTATCTCCGCCTCGCTGGCCGAACGGGATACGCCAAGGGTGGAATAAGGATCAGCTGCCATGGTGTGTTAGCTAGGTAAGGCAATGAGTTTGGGCAAGCAGCTTTGCCAGCCCGGCGATGCGCTCTAAGGCAGGTGCATGACCGAACCGCAAGACGCCATCCCCGATACCGATCCTTTTGCCCTGTTCGCCGAATGGTTCGCGCTGGCAGAGGCGGCGGAACTTAACGACCCCAACGCCATGGCACTCGCCACCGCCACGCCGGACGGGTGCCCGTCCGTCCGCATGGTACTGCTGAAGGGGCAGGATGCGGACGGCTTCGTGTTCTACACCAACGCCGAAAGCCGCAAGGGGCAGGAGATCGCCGACAATCCCCACGCCGCGCTGCTGTTTCACTGGAAATCGCTGCGCCGGCAGATCCGCGTTGAAGGCGTGCTGGAGGAGGTGACGCGGGAGGAGGCCGACGCCTATTTTGCCTCCCGCGGCCGTGCATCGCAACTGGGCAGCGCCGCGTCCGACCAGTCGCGCCCGCTGGAGGATCGGCAGGTCTACCTCGACCGTGTCGCCGCGCTGGAACATGCGCTCGGTGATGCGCCCGTGCCCCGGCCGCCTCACTGGACCGGCTTCCGCCTGGCACCCGCACGGATGGAGTTCTGGCAGGATCGCACCGCCCGCCTGCACGAACGGCGACAATTCACCCGGCTTGCGGACGGCAGCTGGACCAGCACGCTGCTCTACCCATGATGACCGCGACCGCTCCCTACTGGCACATCGATGCCTTCGCCGCCCGTCCCTTTGCCGGCAACCAGGCCGCCGTGATCGAGCTTGCCGAATGGCTGCCTGATTCCGTGCTGCAGCAGATCGCGGCGGAAAACATGTTCTCCGAAACGGCCTTCCTGCTGCGTGACGCCAGCGAGGTCGCCGACTGGGAACTGCGCTGGTTCACGCCCGAGTACGAAATCCGCCTGTGCGGCCATGCGACACTCGCCAGCGGGCACGCGCTGCTGGGTCGCGATGGCGGCACCCGCGTGACCTTCCGCACCCGCCGGGCCGGTATGCTGGAGGTACGGGTGGACGGTGACGGCTATTGCGTGGCGCTGCCAGCCATTCCGGTGCAGCGCACGGACTGGCCTGAAGGTGCCGGCCCGCTCGGCACCAAGCCGCAGGAGGTGTGGCGCCACCCCGCCGGGTACAACGTCTTCCTGTTTGCTGGAGAGGAGGAGGTACGCACGCTGGCGCCAGACATGGCTGGGCTCGCTCGCCTAGGGCCGGACCACCAGTTCATCTGCACCGCCGTCGGCAGCGCCACCGATGTGGTCAGCCGAGTGTTCGTGCCAGGTGCCGGCATCCCGGAAGATCCCGTCACCGGCAGCGCGCATGCCGTGCTGGCGGGTTTCTGGGCACCGCGCCTCGGCCGCGACAGCTTCACCGCGCATCAGGCATCTGAACGCGGAGGGGATATCGCCTGCCGGCTCGATGGAAACCGCGTGTGGCTGACCGGACAATGCGTCACGATCGTGGAGGGGCAGTTCCGCCTGCCCTGAAGGCGAATGGCGGCGATCCCATCGCCGCCATCGCCGGTCGCCTTACTTGGGCGACAGCACCATCAGCATCTGGCGGCCTTCAAGGCGGGGGTATGCCTCCACCTTGGCGACTTCCACCACGTCGTCCTGCACCCGCTTCAGCAGGTCCATGCCCAGGTGCTGGTGCGCCATCTCGCGGCCGCGAAAACGCAGGGTCACCTTCACCTTGTCGCCGTTCTCGATAAACTTGTTCACGTTACGCATCTTCACGTCGTAATCGTGGTCATCGATGTTCGGACGCATCTTGATCTCCTTGATCTCCTGCGTCTTCTGCGTCTTGCGGGCGATGTTCGCCTTCTTCTGCGCCTCGTACCGGTGCTTGCCCACGTCCAGGAACTTGCAGACCGGCGGATCGGCGTTCGGCGATACTTCGACCAAGTTCAGGCCAATCTCGTTCGCCTGCTCGATCGCCTGGCGCGTGTACATGACGCCAAGGTTCTCGCCCTCGTCATCGATGACGCGGACCTTGTCGGCCTGGATGAAGTGATCGAAGCGGGGGCCGGACTTGACCGGGGGCGCCAGCATGCGCCGGGGTGGACGGGGTATGGTTTGCTCTCCTGTAGCCCTGTAGAATCACCCGCCCACATAGTGCGTGCGCCGCCTTTTCGCTAGGGGCACACGGATTTGGCGCTCAGGCGGCGGCGCGCCACAGCGGGAATTGCGCCAGCCGGCCTTTCGCCGCCACCACCGCGCGGATCGCGCGCGCGGGCTGCAGCGCCGCCAGGATGGCCGGATCACCCGCATCCATGCCGCCGGTCAACGCGCCGAATGCCGGCAGGATCATGCGCCCGCCGGCATTGCCGACGCCATCGCTCACCACGGCGCAGGGGCGGCGGATGCGCCGGGCGCGCACGGTTACCGCCAGCTTGGGATGAAAATGCCCGGACAATTCCGGCCGCATCTCCCCGGCGATCGCATGGTGGCGCAGGATGATGCCTGCGAGCTCTACCTCCGCCAGCACCGTTCCGCCCAATTGCTTCTGCAACTCCGCATGCCGGTCCGGCCCGGCACGATCGTGATTGCCCGTCAGCCACACCCAGTCGAGCACACCCGTCAGCGCCGCCAGCATGCCCGCCGCATGCGACTCCAGCCGGGATGGTCCGCCCGCATCGTGGAAATTGTCGCCCAGGGTGACGATCCGCCGCGCACCCGTCTGCCGCACCTCCGCCGCCAGTCGCGCCAGCGTCTCGCGACTGTCATAGGGGGGCAGCATCTGGCCGGACCGCGCGTAGAAGCTGCCCTTCTCCAGATGCAGGTCCGCCACCAGCAGCGTACGCTCGCGCGGCCAGTACAGCGCGTGGCCGGGCGTCAGCACGAACTCTTCCCCCGCGAAGGGCAGCGGGCAGCCGGTGGGGGTGCAGGGATCGGGGCCGAACGAAACGGGAACCATGCCCGCGCCTTGCCGCAGCCGCCCGGCTTTGGCAAGCAGCCGCAATGGAACAGGTAACCGACTGGACTCCCTACACCGCTCGCGCTCGCGACTGGTTCGAAACGTTGCGCAATCGCATCTGCGCCGAGTTCGAGGCGATCGAGCGGGAGGCCGGCAGCGACGCTGCCTTCACCTACACGCCGTGGGACCGCACCACCGATGACGGCAGCGAAGGCGGCGGCGGGGTGCGCGGCGTGATGAAGGGCCGCGTGTTCGAGAAGGTGGGCGTCAACGTGTCCACTGTGTCGGGCGAGTTCGCGCCCAAATTTGCCGCCACCATCAACGGCGCCAGCGCCGAAGCGCCCGGCTTCACCGCCACCGGGATCAGCCTGGTCGCGCACATGGCCAATCCGCATGTCCCCGCCGTGCACATGAACACCCGGTTCCTTACCACCACGGCGGCATGGTTCGGCGGCGGCGCGGACCTGAACCCGCCGATTCCCTATGCCGAGGATACCGAGGCATTTCACGGCGCCCTGCGTGCCGCGTGCCAGCCCTTCGACCCCGCCTGGTACGATCGCTACGCCAAGTGGGCGGACGAATATTTCTTCATTCCCCATCGCGGCGTCGCGCGCGGTGTCGGCGGTATCTTCTACGATCATCTTGAATGCGCCGATGACGCGCATTGGGATCGGCACTTCGCCTTCACCCGCGCAGTCGGAGAGACGTTCCTGGACGTGTTCCCGCGCCTCGTCCGCCGCCGCATGGGCGTGGAATGGACGCCCGCCGACAAGCAGACCCAGTTGGAATGGCGGGGACGCTACGCCGAATTCAACCTGGTCTACGACCGGGGCACGCTGTTCGGCCTGAAGACCGGCGGCAACGTCGATGCCATCCTGATGAGCCTGCCGCCCGAAGCGGTGTGGAGTTAGGAACAGCTTCGCGGCGATCGCCGCCCTCTCCGCTGTCCTACATCAGGTCCATCTGTCATGTCGGGCCGATGCCCTGCCATTTTCTCTCACATCCCTCATTCGATCGGCAAACCCGCGCATCATCCTGCCCGTCACCCCGGGCCAAGGTAGGTGTCAACTTAGTGTAAACTTCCAGCGTTTTCGGGTCACCGCCCCAGGGCGCCGCTTGCGGCACAGCGGGCGGCGGGGCAGAACCACCTCACCCCTTCGCGCGATAAAGTCTTGCCCTTCGCGCAACAATCCGCACATCGTATAGCAATGCTGCGGCAATATGAACTGGTGGAACGGGTCAAGGCCTACGACCCCGATGCGGACGAGGCGCTGCTGAACCGCGCTTACGTGTTCACCGTGCAGAAGCACGGCAGCCAGAAGCGCGCGAGCGGCGACCCCTATTTCAGCCACCCGGTGGAAGTCGCCGGGCTGATGACCGACCTCAAGCTGGATCAGGAGACCATCGCCACCGCGCTGCTGCACGACACGGTGGAGGACACGCTCGCCACCATCGCCGACATCGAGGCGCAGTTCGGCCCCGACATCGCCCGGCTGGTGGACGGCGTGACCAAGCTCTCCAAGATCGAGACGATGGCGGAGAACGAGCGGGCGGCGGAGAACCTGCGCAAGTTCCTGCTGGCTATGAGCGAGGACATCCGCGTCCTGCTGGTGAAGCTCGGCGACCGGCTCCACAACATGCGCACGCTCCATTATATCAAGAGCCCGGAGAAGCGCCGCCGCATCGCCCGCGAGACCATGGAGATCTACGCCCCGCTCGCCGAACGGGTCGGCATGTACGAATACATGCGGGAGATGCAGGCCCTCGCCTTCGAGCAGCTGGAGCCCGACGCCTACCACACCCTGACCGGCCGGCTGGAACAGCTGCGCAGCACCGACCATGGGCAGGTGGACAAGGTCGCTCTAGCCATCAAGCACGCGCTGGCCGCCGCCGGCCTGCAGGTGGCGGTCTGGGGGCGGGAGAAGCAGCCCTATTCCATCTGGCGCAAGATGGCCGAAAGGCACGTGGCGTTCGACCAGGTGACGGACATCATGGCCTTTCGCGTGCTGACGCAATCGGTTGGCGACTGCTACCGCGCGCTCGGGGTCCTGCACACCGTCTGGCAGTTCCTGCCCGGCCGGTTCAAGGACTACATCTCCACACCCAAGAGCAACGGCTACCGCTCGCTCCATACGGCGCTGATTTACGAGAACTCGATGCGGGTGGAGGTGCAGATCCGCACCGGGGAGATGCACCGCACCAACGAGTTCGGCTTGGCCGCACACTGGGCGTACAAGCAAGGCGACCGCCCCGACGGGCAGGTCGGCTGGTTGCGCGACCTGATCGAGATCGTGGATGCCAGCCACGATGCAGAGGAGCTGCTCGAGAACACGAAGATGGCGATCTACCAGGATCGCATCTTCGCCTTCACGCCCAAGGGAGCGCTGTTCCAGTTGCCCAAGGGGGCGAGCGCGGTCGATTTCGCCTTCGCCGTCCACACTGATCTCGGCGCGGCGGCGGTCGGCGCCAAGATCAATGGCCGCCACGTACCGCTGCGCACCGTGCTGGAAAACGGCGACGTGGTGGAGGTCATCAAGGGGCAGAGCGCGGAGCCGCAGCTGAGCTGGCTCGGCTTCGTCACCACCGGCAAGGCCCGCGCCGCCATCCGCCGCGCGCTCCGCGCCAAGGAGCGGGCCGAAGTGGTGGAGACCGGCCGCCGCCTGTACGAGGAGATCACCGATCGCCTGCCCACCAAGGTTGGCCGCAAGGCTATCCGGGAGGCGCTGGACCGTCTCGGCATGGATGACGAGGACGACCTGATGCACGCCATCGGCGCCGCTCGCCTGTCCGCCAGGCAGGTCATGGAGGCGCTGGTGCCCGGCAGCACCGCCGACCTGCCGGCCGAGCCGGAGGAGCGCGCCATCACCATCCAGGGCCTGCGTCCGGGTACCGGCTTCCGCCTCGCAGAATGCTGCCACCCTGTGCCCGGCGACCGCATCGTCGGCCTGCACGAGGAGGACGGCTCCGCCCGTGGCACCGTGGTCATCCATACGATCGACTGCCCGCGCCTGGCCGCGGAAGAGACAGAGGACTGGCTGGACCTTGGCTGGGGCGAACAGTCGCGCGGTGCAGTCGGCCGCCTGCGGGCGGTGCTGTACCACCGCACCGGCACGCTGGCGGAGATGGCCGGCATATTCGCCAAGAACAACGCCAACGTCATCGGGTTGGATCTGACCGAGCGGCGCGACGATCCGTTCCACACCTATGTGGTCGATCTGGAGGTCCAGGATCTCGCCCACCTCACCCGCATCCGCAGCGCGCTGCGCGCCAGTGACGCGGTCGCGGAAGTGGAGCGGGTCTGATGGCGCGTGACAATGCCGACCGTCGCATTGCCCTGCTGATCGATGCCGACAATGTATCCCACACCAAGATCGCGGCCATGCTGGCGGAACTGGCCAAGTACGGCACCGCCAGCATCCGGCGCGCCTATGGCAACTGGGCCAGCCAGGGGCTGAAGGGCTGGACGGAGAAGCTGCACGCCCACGCGATCCGCCCGATCCAGCAGTTCAACTACAGCACCGGCAAGAACGCCACTGACATCGCATTGGTGATCGATGCCATGGAGCTGCTCTACACGCAGCGCCCCGACGCCTTCTGCCTCGCCTCCAGCGATGCCGATTTCACGCCGCTGGTGATGCAACTGCGCGCCAACGGGCACGACGTCTATGGCTTCGGGGAACGCAAGACACCCGACCCCTTCGTGAACGCCTGCACCACCTTCCTCTACCTCGACACCTTGGAGGAGCCGGAGGGATCGGAGCCGCTGCCACCCAGGAAGGCCGCGCCGGCCAAATCCGCCAAAGCGAAGAAGCCGGCCGAGCCGAAGAAGGACGACGCACCTACCAGGCCCGACAAGCCGCTGGCGCTCGATGCCAAGCTCGTCACCATCCTACGCGGCGCGGTGGAGGCGGCGGCGCGTGACGATGGCTGGGCGCTGCTCGGCACCGCGGGCAGCGCAGCCAAGCGGCAGGCGCCGATCGACCCACGCAATTACGGCTGCAAGAACTTTCCAACCCTGTTCGAGGCGACCGGCCTGTTCGAGATCGTGGAGGCCGCCGGGCAGCGCTATGTCGCCGATCGCCGCAACACCGACCGGACAAAGGCGCCGGAGGTCTGACGCTTCAGGCGAGTCGCACAGTCCGTGCCCGCCAGTTTGCCAGATGCGCGCCCGCCAGCAGCAGGCTGCCTGCCACGGTGGCCGCAGTCTCCGCCCGGTCGGTCGGCATGAACAGACCCAGCGCCATCAGCGACAGCCCGGCCGCACCCGCCAGCAGGCATGCCCTGCCCTCCGGCCGCCGCGTCGCGCCCCACAATGCTACCGCACTGGTCGGCACAGCCAGTAACAGAACCGCCACGTGGAAGGCCTCGCCGGCGAACAGCGTCTCCGCGAGGATCGGCAGCAGAGCGAGCGCCAACGGCAGCGCAAGGCAATGCACCATGCACGCCACAGACGCCACGACGGCGAAGCTGTCCAGCATGGCGAGCGACGTACGGCGAGCGGGCTGATCCGGAACCATGCCGGGCCAGATAGCGCAGGCAAGTCAGTGTTACAATATCACATTTCCACGCGCCGCACCGGAACCGGCGCGTTACACAGATCCACTCCGCCCGCTGGTTGGAGATAGAAGCTGTCGCGCCGATTGGCCTTCACCGCCAGGTAGGCGGCGAAGCTGGCACCATCGGTGGCGAGATATTCGAACCGTGGCTGAGCGTCCGCTGGTAGGCTGTCGCCCAGTCGAATGGAGAGGATCGGGGTATGCTCCGCCTCCGTGGCGTAGACGCCCGCCTCTCCGGTGCCGCGCGACAGCGTAGCGAGGTGCTCAATTCCTTCGACGACCCGGCCGACTACCGCGATGTTGCGGTCAAGCTGGCGGGGCGCATGGCCGATCACCGCATATAGCTCGGCACCGGTGCCCGTGTCGGGCGACATATCGCGCGCCACGCCCACTGCGCCATAGCAATGAACCGGCCACGCCGTCCCGCCACCCTCGCTATCCAGCGCCAGCGGCCAGCCGGCGACATGGGCGCCGATGGCGTAGGAATCTATCCACCTGCTCACGGTGATCGGCTCTCGCCGATCCGGCCCGGTCAGCACGTAATCGCGCCCATCCTCCGGCCCACGTTCGACCGGGGTGATATAGGCGCTTTCGGGAACCGCCATGATGTCCGGCGGCAACGGCTTGGCGGAGGTGGCCGGGTCCTCACCCTCCCCCGCACCCCATTGCGCCACCCAATTGTCGACAACGCGATAAACGCTGGTGCCGTCCCACCAACCGGCCTGTGCCAGGGTGCGGATATTGCCGATCCAGCCCTGGCTGAAGGGCGGCGGCAATAGCTGTATGACCACCTGCCGCGTCCGGCCTGCAGCGTCGGGTGCCAGTTCCATCACCAGCAGATCGGCCGGTGGGATGGTACGCCATTCCGCCGCCGGCGCAGCCGCGATCACCGATGTAGGCGTGGGTGGCACGCTGTCCTGCGCCAGCGCGGCGGCAGGCAGAACGAGGGAGATGGCGGCAAGAGAGAGAAAACGCATGCGACCATCCTGCCAACCCGTGCGATCGGCGCAAGCGCGATCAGCCTGCCGCATCCTCCAGCGCATGCATGTCACCGTCGGACAGGCCGAAATGATGCCCGACCTCGTGCACCAGCACATGCGCGACCAGATGCTCCAAGGTGACGTCGCCGCGTTCTACCCACTCGTCCAGGATCGCACGGCGGAACAGCCGGATGCGGTCCGGCATCGTGCCCGAATGATCGATACTCTTGGCGCCGACCGGCAGCCCTTCATACAGCCCCGTCAGTTCGAAGGGGTCCTCGATCCCCAATTCCGCCAGGGTCTCCTCGTCGGCGAAATCCTCCACCACCAGCCGCACGCCCGCCAGGTGGCTGGCGAACGGCTCTCCGATCCGGCCCAGCGCATCGCGAGCCATGTTTTCGATGTCGGAAAGATCGGGCGACAGGTCGAAAATGCGTGACATGATGGCTTGAGCGTACTGTCCCTGTCGATGGTGACAAGTACAACCCTTGCCATGCGTCGCCCCGCTCGCTAGGGGCCGCGCTCTTGCCAGCAGGCATGCGGAGCGGTGGCCGAGTGGTCGAAGGCGCACGCCTGGAAAGTGTGTATACGTCAAAAGCGTATCGTGGGTTCGAATCCCACCCGCTCCGCCAAATACCGGTTCCGACAAGGGACCGCGTCACGCCTGCAGGGAAATGGCCCAACCCTGCCGATCGACGCCTCAGAACAGCTCGTCCAGCAACAGGTGGAACCGTAGCTTTCGTCGGTCCGGCTCGATCGCATATTCGGTGAACAGCCGATCCTGAAGGTCGGCGCCAAACTCGCCGAGACAGTTCCAGAGTACCGCGAGATCCTGGTAGCGGTCGCCAATTCCGGCGCGACCCACATCGATGCAGCCGACGACCTCGCCAGCGACCATCAGCAGATTGTCGAGCGAGAAGTCTCCATGGGTGACCACCGGATCAGGCGCGAGCGGCAGCAGGCTTTGCAGCGCATCCCACACCTGCCCCGCGGTCCACCCTTCCTGCTCCTCGTCAAAGTCGCTCTCATCGACCAGTCCAGCCTTGATGCGCTCCTTCGCCAGCAACAGCCTGTAGGCGTGATCGCTGCTGAAGGGGCACGCGGCAACCGGGACCGCGTGCAGCCGCCGCAGGAAAACCGCCAACGCATCGACAATGGCGGGCCGATCGTTAGGACAGGCGACAAGGCGTTGGTAAGCGGTTTCTCCCGGTAGCGCCGTGCTCAGCAACCACGCCGTATCCGTCGTCATGACGAAGCGCACAACCGCAGGCGCGGGGACGCGGCCCGCCATCCAGCGCAGCCTCGCCGCCTCCGCCATCAGATCGTCGGCAAGTATCCCCTCGCCTTGCTTGAGAAACAGATCGGGCGCGTCTGACCGGCCATGCAGCTGGTAGACGGCAGCGCCGGCCTTCCCGACGAGGTTCCTGGACCATCGGTAGCCGGACAGCGCGGCTGACATGCAGGCCGGCACCTCCATTGCCGCGCAGGCTTCCTCCCGTTCCGCCTCCTTGCGCATGATTGCTCCCCAATCAGTCCTGTGGCCTTGGCCTCCTGTGATCCGAAATGGCTTGCCAACGGTCAAGGATCGGCGAGACAGGCCGGACGGAAGATGTCCGATAATGGGGAGCGACAAAGTGACGCGGATCGCGATCGTGGGGGCAGGCGCGATCGGCGCCACGGTGGGGGCATGGCTGACCACCAACAGCCAGTTGGAAGTGACCTTCTGTGTGCGAAGCCACTTCGACCGCCTGCATGTCGAAACACCCTCTCGCGTGATCGACACCGTACCCGGGCTGTTAAGCGAAGTGGCGCAGGCAGCCCCGGTCGACTGGGTCATCGTCGCGACCAAGACCTACGATGCCGCGGGCGCCGCCACCTGGATCGACGCACTGACAGGCCCGGCCACGCGGCTGGCGATCCTGCAGAACGGGGTGGAGCACCTGACGCGCTTCACGACGCCCGGCCGTGACCGGCAGGTGCCGGCGATCGTGGACATCCCGGCGGAACGGCAAGCTCTCGGCCGGGTGCTGCAACGCCGGGACGGCTCCATCCTGATCCCGGCGGACGACAATGGCCGCGCCTTTGCCGCACTCTTTCGTGACACGCCGATTGACGTGCAGCCGATTGCCGACTGGCAGAGTGCGGCGTGGCGCAAGCTCGCCATCAATTGCGCCGGTGCGGTTAACGCTCTCACCCTGAAGCCCGCCGGAATTGCCGCTGAAGAGGATATTGCCGAACTGATGCGAGCGCTGGTGCGCGAATGCGTCGCGGTCGGCCGGGCGGAGGGTGCCACGTTGGGCGACACCCTGCCGGACGAGGTTGTCGCGGGCTACCGCGCCAGCGACCCGGACTCCGTCAATTCCATACATGCCGATCGGCAGGCCGGTCGCCAGACGGAGGCGGATGCGCGCAACGGGGTGATCGCACGCCTTGCGGCACGAAACGGATTGACGGCACCGCTGAATGCAATGGCGCACGTCCTGCTGACGGCACGCTGAGGCGGCTGGCTGCAGCCGACCGCCACCTCTTGAAAGTCATCGGCAGCGCGGAGGCGGCGCTTACCGCAGCGGTGGTGCAGGCTCGCTGACCGCCGACCCGGATTTCGGCGGGCGCGGCTGGTCCAGCAGTCCCGCCACGAGGCGCTCATAGGCGGCGCTCCCAGTCACCTGCGCTGTCACGGCCTCCAGCTCCCGATAGGCTTCCAGCACGGTACGGCCCTGAGCTGACAGCCGCGCACCGCGTTCGCGGCCCCCACCGGCAAGCGTATCGACCAGCCGTTCGCTGAAGCAGCGATTCATCTCGTCCACCAACAGCCAGGTACGGCGATAGCTCATGCCCAGCACGCGGCCGGCGGCCTTGATCGAACCTTCACGGTCGATCGCTTCCAGCAGGTCTGCCTTGCCCGGTCCCATGGCGAAGCTGTCCCCACAGACGAGCTGCAGTTTCAGCTTGAGCGGGCCGATCAGCATCTCGCCCGCCGTTCATTCCGATGCGGTGAGCCACGATCGCCGATTTGGCGGACGGAGGGTCGAGCGCCGCTGCATTCATCGGCGATCTGCTTGCAGGCGCTGATCATCATGTCCCCTCAGCTAGAACCTGCCGGCGGAGCGATGCAACCAAAGACCAGCCCCCGCGCCTGGTTCCTCAGGTCAAGTTTGGCCGCAGCCAGCGCTGCGCGTCCTCGACAGGCAGGTCACGCCGTGCGGCGTAGTCCGTAACCTGGTCCATGCCTATCTGCGCGACTCCGAAATAGGCCGCCTGCGGGTGTCCGAAATAGAACCCGCTGACAGCGGCGGTCGGCAGCATGGCCATGCTCTCGGTCAGCGTGATGCCGGCCACGTCATCACCACCGTCAGCGAGCATGGCGAACAATTGCGGTTTCAGCGTGTGATCCGGACAGGCGGGGTAGCCGGGCGCCGG
This sequence comes from Croceibacterium sp. TMG7-5b_MA50, assembly GCF_039830145.1. Classification (NCBI taxonomy): domain Bacteria; kingdom Pseudomonadati; phylum Pseudomonadota; class Alphaproteobacteria; order Sphingomonadales; family Erythrobacteraceae; genus Croceibacterium; species Croceibacterium sp. TMG7-5b_MA50. The sequence continues at coordinate 1,137,400 of NZ_CP156082.1, forward strand.
GCGGATGCCGCGATATTGCTCCCGGATCAGCGCCTCGTTGGTCAGCTGCTCTTCCGGCGCATAGCCCCACAGCGTCGTACGGACATGCTGGTGCAGGCGTTCGGCGAAGGCTTCGGCGAAGCGGTCGGCCAGCGCCTTCAGCAGGATGTCGTTGTAATCGTCGTGGCTTTCGCGGAACCGCGCCAGATGCTGGTCAATGCCGTGGATCGCCACGGCGAACCCGCCCAGCCAGTCGCCGGCAGGATCAATGAAATCGGCCAGGCACATATTGGCACGCCCTTCCCGCTTGGCGACCTGCTGCCGCAGCATGGCAAGCCGGGTGCTGCCTTCGTTGCTGCGGTCCATATCCGGCACGGCGAACCCGGCCGGCACGCTGGCGCCGTCAGGGCTCCGATGGTCGGCCGAATGGCGGTTCTGCACGAAGATGTCGTCGCCATGCCGGTGCGCCGGCCACAGCCCGACCACGCCCCGCGCAGTCAGCCACTTTTCCGCGATGATCTGCGCCAGCATCGCCTGCGCATCCGCCCACAGGCTGCGCGCGCTTTCCCCCACCACCGCGTCATCCAGGATCGCAGGGAAGTTGCCCGCCAGTTCCCATGACCGGAAGAACGGCGTCCAGTCGATCACCTCCGCCAGATCGGCCAGATCCCAATCGTCGTAGCGGTGGATGCCTGGTTGCACGGGCGCGGGCGGCTTCAGCGCCATGTCGGCCTCAAACGCATTGGCGCGCGCCTGTTCCAGCGGGACCAGCGTGGATCCGCCAGCATTGGCGCGCTTGACCCGGACCTCGTCATATTCGGCCTTGGTGCGAGCGGTGAAATCCTCCGCCTGCGTGTCCGACACCAGCTGCGTGCAGACGCCCACCGCGCGGCTGGCGTCCAGCACATGCACCACCGCGCCTTTGTAAGCCGGATCGATCCGAAGCGCGGTATGCACCCGGCTGGTCGTGGCCCCACCGATCAGCAGCGGCATGGTCATGCCGGCGCGGGCCATCTCCTCCGCCACCGTCACCATCTCGTCCAGGGAGGGGGTGATGAGACCTGACAGGCCGATCATGTCGGCATTATTGTCGTTGGCGGCATCGATGATCGTCTTCCATGGCACCATCACGCCCAGGTCGATGATCTCGAACCCGTTACACTGGAGGACCACGCCGACGATGTTCTTGCCGATGTCGTGCACGTCGCCCTTTACCGTGGCGAGGACGATCTTGCCCTTGCCCTTGGCGCCCGGCTCCTTGGCCGCCTCGATAAAGGGGAGGAGGTGCGCGACCGCCTTCTTCATCACGCGCGCCGATTTCACCACCTGTGGCAGGAACATCTTGCCGCTACCGAAGAGGTCGCCGACAACGTTCATGCCATCCATCAGCGGGCCTTCGATCACCTCGATCGGCTTGGCTGCCGCCTGCCGCGCCTCCTCGGTATCCTCCACCACGAAGGCGTCGATGCCGCGCACGAGCGCATGTTCAAGCCTTTTGGCGACCGGCAGGGTGCGCCATTGCAGCGCTGCCTTGTCGTCTGCGCCACCTGCCTTCTGCCCGCGATAGCGCTCGGCAATGCGCACCAACCGGTCGGTCGGTGTCTCGGCCGGATCGCGCTGTGGCCGGTTCAGGATCACGTCCTCGCACGCCTCGCGCAGTTCGGGGTCGATCTGGTCGTACACGTCCAACTGCCCGGCATTGACGATCGCCATGTCGAGGCCAGCCGGAATGGCGTGATACAGGAAGATCGAATGCATCGCCCGGCGCACCGGCTCGTTGCCGCGGAAGCTGAAGGACAGGTTCGACAGGCCGCCGGAAAAGTGCGCGTGCGGGCAGCTTGCGCGAATGCGCTTCACCGCCTCGATGAAGTCCACCCCGTAATTGTTGTGCTCCTCGATGCCTGTCGCCACGGCGAATATGTTAGCATCGAAGATGATGTCCTCTGGCGGAAAGCCCATGCCGGTCAGCAGCTTGTAGGCGCGCTGGCAGATCTCGACCTTGCGATCCTCCGTATCCGCCTGACCGACCTCGTCGAAGGCCATAACCACCACGGCGGCGCCGTACGCCATGCACAGCCGCGCCTCGTGCAGGAACTTGTCCTCACCCTCCTTCATGCTGATGGAGTTCACGATGGGCTTGCCGCTGACGCATTTCAGGCCCGCCTCGATCACCTCCCACTTGGAGCTGTCGATCATCACCGGCACGCGGGCGATGTCAGGCTCGGCCGCGATCCGCTTCAGGAAGGTGGTCATCGCCTCCACCGCATCCAGCAGACCTTCGTCCATGTTGACGTCGATGATCTGCGCGCCGTTCTCGACCTGGTTCAGCGCGACGGAGACTGCGGCTTCATAATCGCCCGCCATGATCAGCTTCTTGAACGCCGCCGATCCGGTGACGTTGGTCCGCTCGCCAATATTGACGAAGCGGACGGAGGATGCCTGTTCGGTCATGTCGATCACGCCATGGTAAAGGGTTCGAGGCCAGCCAGGCGCGTGCGCACCGCCGGTGTCGGGATCACGCGTGGCTGCAGCGGGGCGACGGCAGCAGCGATCGCCCGAATATGCGCGGGGGTGGAGCCGCAGCAGCCGCCCAGCACATTGACTTGCCCCCGCTCCGCCCAGTCGCGCACCAGTGCGGCGGTGGTTTCCGGCGCCTCGTCATACTGGCCCAGTTCGTTAGGCAGGCCGGCATTTGGGTAGACCATGATCAGCGTGTCGCAGGTCTCGCTGAGGGTCTTCACATGCGGTCGCAACTGCTCCGCACCGAAGGAGCAATTAAGGCCGATCGTCACTGGCCGCGCATGGCGCACCGCATGCCAGAACGCTTCCACCGTATGGCCGGACAAGTTGCGACCGGAAAGGTCGGTCAGCGTCATCGACAGCATGATCGGTACGTCCCGGCCGAAGCCGTCCGCCGCCTCCTGCGCGGCCATGATGCCGGCCTTGGCGTTCAGCGTGTCGAACACTGTCTCGATCAGGATGAAGTCCGCCCCACCTTCGATCAGGGCGTCGGCCTGTTCGCGGTAGACATCCTTCAGGTAGTCAAAGTCGATCTCCCGATATCCGGGATCGTTGACGTCTGGGCTGAGCGAAAGGGTCTTGTTGGTTGGCCCGATCGCGCCCGCCACATAGCGGCGCCGGCCGTCCTGCGCGGCGAACTCGTCCGCGATGCGGCGGGCCATGGCGGCGCTTTCCCAATTGATCTCCTGCACCAGCCCTTCCGCACCGTAATCGGCCTGGCTGATGCGGTTGGCGGAGAAGGTATTCGTCTCCGCGATGTCGGCCCCTGCCGCGAAATAGGCGCGGTGGATGCTTTCGGGCACCTCCGGCTTGGTCAGCGCCAGGATGTCGTTGTTGCCCTTCTGATCGTGGCCCAGCGCCAGCGTGCCAGCATAATCCGCCTCGCTCAGCTTCCAATTCTGGATCTCGGTGCCGAAAGCGCCATCGGTGATGAGGATGCGATCCTGCGCGGCGGCGATCAACGCCTCGCGGGCACCCGGCGGGGCGAACTGGAGATTGGCCATCCGGGGCGCATATAAGTGATTGCTTATATATTCAAGCCGGGCCCTGAGGCACGATCACCGGCCCGTCAGGCTGCGCCAGGATCGTCACGTCAACACCGTAGGCTGCCGCTATGTTCGCCGCCGTCAGCACCTCGCCTGCCGGGCCGTTGGCCAGTTCGGCACCATCCTTCAGCAGCAAGACGTCATCGGCGACGCGGGCGGCCAGCGTCAGATCGTGCAGCACCAGCACCACCCCCACGCCCCGCCCCGCCGTTGCCCGCAACATCTTTAAGGTTTCCAACTGGTGCAGCGGGTCGAGGCTCGCCAACGGCTCGTCCGCCAGCAGCCAGGCGGGTTCTCCCGCCAACACCCGGGCCAGCAGCACTCGCGCGCGTTCCCCACCGGAGAGGGAGCGGACTGGCCGGTCGGCCAGCAGCGCCGTATCAGTGGCGGTCAGCGCCGCCTCGATCGTCTGCGGATCGATGTCGCCATGCGGCAGGCGGCCCAGTTGCACCAGCTCGCGCACCAGCATGTTCCAGTGCACGGCGGCATCCTGCGGCAGGTAGCCGATCGCGCGTGCCCGTTCCCTCGGCGGCAGCGCCGCCACGTTGCGGCCGTCCAGCAAGACGTGGCCACCGCTGACCGGCAGCAGCGCGGCGCAGGCACGCAGCAAGGTGGACTTACCCGCGCCGTTGGCTCCCAGCACCGCGATCACGCGGCCGGGCTTGAAGCTGGTGGTCACGCCGCGCAGCACGTGCCGCCGGCTCAACACCACCTGCAGGTTCTCGATGCTCAGCCCCATGACCGGCCCCGCTCGCCCAGCAGCAGCACCAGAAAGTACGGCGCTCCGATCAGCGCCATGGCCACGCCCAGCCGCACCTCGCCCGCGCCCGGCGCCAGGCGGCACAGGATGTCCGCCGCCAGCACCAGCGCCGCCCCGCCCAGCGCACTTGGCAACAGCAGCGCGCCCGGCCGTGCACCGGCCAGCGGTCGCAGCATGTGCGGCACGACCAGCCCGACGAAGCCGACCACGCCTGTGGCCGCCACTCCGGCGCCGACGCACAGGCCCGCCCCGGCGATCACCAGCGCCTGCAACCGCGACAGGCTGATGCCGAGGGAGCGCGCCGCATCCGTCCCCAACGTTAGCGCATCCAGGCTGCGCCCAGTCGTCAGCAGCAGCGCACAGCCGGCCAGCATGAACGGCGCGGCATGAGCGAGGTCTTCCGCGCCGCGATCGGTCAGCGCGCCCATCAGCCAGTCGATCGCCGCCGCCACGACATAGGGGTTGGGCGCAATGGAGATCAGGAACACCGTCAATGCGGCTCCCAGGCTGGCCAGCACCGTACCCGCCAGCACGAAGGCCGCAGGCGTCTCCGCCCGCCACGTCAGCGCCGCCAGCAGCGCCAGCCCGCCACCCGCCGAAAGCATCGCCGCAGCGAAAATACCCCATTGGCTCGCCCCGCCCAGTACGATCGCCGCGACGGCCCCCAGTGCAGCGGCGCTCGACGTGCCGAGCACGCCAGGGTCAGCCAGCGGGTTGCGCAGCCATCCTTGCATCACCGCGCCCGACAGACCCAGCGACGCGCCTAGCAAGGTCGCCAGTGCGGCGCGTGGTACTCGCAACTCTGCGATGATAGACCAGCGTGCGTCGCCCGCCCACCAAGCGGACAGTGGCACGACTGCCTTGCCCACAGACAGCGAGGCGAAGAACAGCGCGAACACCATGACAACCAGCAAGATCAGCAGCGTCACGCGCCTCATGGCGCCACCTGTCGTCGCACCGCCGCAAGCCGGGCCAGTGCCGCCGGTATCGTCGGCCCGCCGCAATTCACGAGTTCGCGCGGAAACGTGACCTCTCGGGTGTCCGCGTCAGTCCGCTCCAGCAGTCGTCGGCGGAGCGCCGCTGTCCGCCCGCCCCTATCGGGGCTGAGGATCACGGCGGGGGGATCGGTCAGTATTATCTCCACCGGCAGCGACCCGGTCATTGCCAGCCCGTAATCCGCCGCCGCGTTCCTGAAGCCTGCCACCTGCATCATCTCGTGCAGCAAGGTGCCGGCCCCGTTTGCCAGATCGCCCGATATATAGAGCAGCGCCGGAACCGCCGCACCACTCCATCGCGCCCCCGCCACCGCGTGGTCAATCCGGGCATTGATCGCCGCGCCGCGCGCCTCCGCGCCGATCGCGTGCGCCAGTTCGGCAACCTGCGCCTTGCTGGCGGCGATGGTCGTGGGGCTGTCGAGATAGAGCACCCGCAGACCAGCCTTGGCGAAGGCGGCGCGAGTGGCAGGGGGCGTGTAGCTGGTCGCGACCACCAGCCTGGGCGCCAGCGCGATCACCTCCTCCGCCGTGCCGCCCGTGCTACGCAGCCCGCGGGCGACGTCCAGCGGCACGGAGGTGGCGCCGGCCTGTTGCGAGTAGTGACTGATCGCCGCAATCCGCCCGGCCGGCACCAGCGCCAGCAGCAACTGGTCCGAACACGGGTTCAGCGACACGATGCCACCCTGCCGCTGCTCGCCCGCCGGGGCACACCCGGCCAGCAGCAACAGGAGCAGGGGCAGCAGCCGGCGCATCGCCTTAGTCGAACCGCAGGCGCACGCCGCCATGAACGGCACGCCCGATAGTGCCATAGCCGCGGACGACCTGGTATTCCTCGTCAAAGGCGTTCTCGACCCGGCCGTAAATCGACCAGCGCTCCGCCACCGGCATCTCCGCCCGGACAGCAACCAGCGTGTAGCCATCCAGCCGCGCGGTGTTCGCCGCATTGTCAAAGCTGTCGCCGACTAGTTGCACCGTGCCCCCAAGCGACAAGCCGAAGGCGAAGCGGTAATCGGCCGAAACGCTGCCGCTGTGGCGTGGGCGTCGGGCCAGCTGGTTGCCCTCGAACCCGACGCTGCGGTTCTCCGTATCGATCAGGCTGTACGACCCAGCGAGGGTCAATCCCTCGACCGGGCGGGCCACCAGCCCGATCTCTAACCCGTTGGCGTGCGTGCGGGCGATGTTGGAGTAGGTGAAGGTGAGCGGATCGAAATCGATCTGGTTCACCGTATCGCGGTGGAACCAGGTCGCGCTCGCCAGCAGGGCATCGCCCAGCAGGCGCTGCTCGACGCCAACGTCCCAGCTTTCCGCGGTCTCCGGCCGCAGGCTGGCCGTGCCGTAGAAGGGGGCATACAACTGGTACAGGGTCGGCGCCTTGAACCCTTCGGCGTAGGAGCCTCGCAGCACCGTTCCCGCCCTTACCGCAAGCGCAGCATTCGCGCCGAAGGTGGTGCGACCGCCGAATGCGTCGTCATCGTCATGCCGGATCGCACCGGTAATGGTCAGCGGGTTCAGAGGCGTCGTGATCGCCTCCGCCCACACGCTGGTGGTGCCTCGGCTGAAGCCCTGCACGCCATCGCTGAAGCGCGTATCCTCATGCTCCGCGCCGACGATCAACCGCACACGGTCCATCGCGTCGATGTCGCCCTTGTAGGTGTAGCGTTCCGACCGTCCGCGCGTCAGGAACAGCGGCTCCGCCCCTGCATCCCGGTCGTAATTGTCGCGATCCACGTTGGCAATTTGGAATGCGATCGTATTGCGCCAGCGCCCGTCCAGAATGTCGGCGTGTAGGCCAGCATAGCCGTACAGCTCCTCGGCGGTGGAGTATTCATCCGTGTCGGCGAAGGCGAAGGCAGGCGCGGGGAAGCCATCCAGATCGGTCCGGCTGTCCGCCCAAAAACCGCGCAGGTCCAGCCCCAGGTCGGGCGTGAACGCCACCTCGCCCCGCGCGCTGGCGCCATATTGCCGATACCCGTCCCGCTCCGCGCCGCCGTCGAATGCAGAGATGCCGTCAGTGCGCAAATACCCGCCGGTCAGTGCGCCCGACACGATGCCGCTGCTACCGGATACGCCGCTGCTGGCGAACAGCGTATCCATGCTGCCATATTCGACATTGCCGCGTGCCTGCAGACCTTCGGACGGGGCCTTGGTCATGATGTTGACCACGCCGCCGATCGCCTGGCTGCCCCACGGGACGGAGTTCGGCCCGCGCAGCACCTCCACCCGTTCGACATTGGTGGCCAGCAGACTGGCGAAGTCGAACCCGCCGCCCGGCGCCGCCGGATCGTTGACCCGAACCCCATCGATCAGCACCAACGTCTGGTCGCCTTCCCCGCCGCGTATGCGAAGGCTGGTCAACGTGCCCAAGCCGCCATTACGCGTCACGGTAACTCCCGGCGTGGTCGCCAGCAGGTCGCTGATCGCGATGGTCTGCCGTTGCTCGATCATGTCGCGGTCGATCACCGTCACCGCCTGGCCGGTCGTGGAGGCATCCTGTGGTGCGCCAATGGCGGTGACGATGATGTCGCCTCCCCGCTCCTGCGCCCCCGCGGGAGACACGGCCAGCACCGCCGGCGCTGCGGCCAGCAGATAAGAAACCTTCATTGACAAGCCCAATCCATCAAGGGCCACCGCCGCGCCACAACATGCGCGTACGAAGGCCAAACGCCCTGTCGCCTCTCGAGGATTTCGGCCTCGTCCGCGCGGCACACCCCGTCCGCACGATGGATCGACTGCGCCCGGCAGGTCTCCTGGCTCTCGGATCACCATGTCGCCCGGCCTTCCCGGATCGAGATCCAGTGGCCATTGCGGGCGAAATTCCCCGATCACAGTTGCGGGGGCAGCGCGGGCTTCGGCCCATGGCCGGTCCCGACTTCCCTTTTCATCCCCGCTTCCGGGGAACCGTTCGCACGCTAGGGGCCTTAAGCGCCGCTCGCCGGCTGCGTCAATATTCCACACCCTTCTGCGCGTTGAAGCCGGCATTGAACGGGTGCTTCACCTCTCCGAACTCTGTCACGAGGTCGGCCATCTCGGCCAGTTCCGCCCGCGCGCCGCGGCCGGTGATGCAGATATGCTTGGCCAAAGGCCGCTCGCGCAGGAACGCCAGCACCTCCGCCGACGGCAAAGTATCGTCGGCCAGCACGATGTTGAGTTCGTCCAGGATCACGAAGTCGATCTCCGGGTCGGCGATCAGGTCCTTCGCCCGTTCCCACCCGCGCCGGGCGGCTGCAATGTCCTTCGCCCGATCCTGCGTGTCCCAGGTGAACCCCTCCCCCATGCTCTCGAAGCTGACGAGATCAAGCGGCATCGCGGCGAAGAAATTGCGTTCCCCCGTCTCCCACGTACCTTTCACAAATTGCAGGATTGCGACGCGCATGCCCCAGCCGATTGACCGGATCGCCATGCCGAACGCAGCCGAAGACTTGCCCTTGCCGTTGCCGGTATGAACAATCAGCAGCCCGCGTTCCGCCGTGCGACGGGCCTGCAGCTTGTCACGAGCCACCTTCATCCGCTTCATGCGGGCATTGTGGCGGGAATGGTCGACGTGTTGCGAGGGATCGGACATGCAGCGCTTCTGGTCCGGCCATCGACACACGACAAGGCGGAACTGACGCCGAACCTCGCCCTGCGTCCGACCATGGGTTACAGGAGACCGACCGCATCGGTTTGACAAACGAAAGGTAGAAGCTGGATGGCCACGGCTGCATCCGCGCGCGGATCAGACATGATCCATATCGAAGGCGGCCGGTTCCAGATGGGTTCGGACCGCTTCTATCCGGAAGAGGCGCCGGTTCGCCCAGTGCGGGTGGACAGCTTCCTGATCGACGCGGTGCCGGTCACGAACGCCGCCTTCACCGCGTTTGTCGCCGCCACCGGCTATGTCACGGAGGTTGAGCGCATCCCCGATCCGGCCGACTATCCAGGTTTGGACCCCGCGCTGGCGATCGCAGGATCGCTGGTATTCGAGAAGACCCGCTCCCCTGTTGACCTCGCTGATTTCAACCAATGGTGGCATTTCCGCGCCGGTGCCGACTGGCGCCATCCGCTGGGCCCCGACAGCACAATCGACGGGCTGGGTGATCACCCGGTTGTTCACGTTTCCTATGAAGATGCGGTGGCTTTCGCGACCTGGGCAGGCAAGCGCCTGCCGACGGAGGCCGAATGGGAGTTCGCGGCGCGTGGCGGCGCGGATACCGATTACGCCTGGGGAGATGAGCTTGCGCCCGGCGGCGCGATGCTGGCGAATTACTGGCAGGGCCTGTTTCCCTTCTCCAACCAGCAGCTCGACGGTTATGAGCGGACCTCTCCCGTCGGGACCTATCCGGCGAATGGCTATGGCCTGTTCGACATGATCGGAAATGTCTGGGAATGGACCAGCGACTGGTACGCCCTGCCGAGCGGTACAGCTCCGGCGAGGGCCGGCAAGGCGGCATCCTGTTGCGCGATCCCGAACCCGCGCGGTGGGCGCAAGCGCGACAGCTACGACCCTGCGATGCCGGCAATGAAGATCGGGCGCAAGGTGCTGAAGGGCGGATCGCACCTTTGCGCCCCCAATTACTGCCAACGTTACCGGCCAGCGGCGCGACACCCCCAAACGGTCGACAGCGCCACCACCCATATTGGATTTCGCTGCGCCATAACGGTCTGACCGTTACCATGGCTTTTCCAGTCTCTCGAACGGATCAGGCAGGTTTATCCGCCTTTCCTGCACGACCGTGCTGCGCCAACATCCCGCCAGTATCCTTGCGTTGGAGAAAGACATGACGCTCCGCACCAGTACCGTCGACGGGGTCGACGCGGTCATACTGCCCCCGCTACGTGATCTGGGAGATGGGTTCACCGTGCGCCGCGCGCTGCCCAGTGCACATCGCCGCATGGTCGGCCCCTTCATCTTCTATGACCAGATGGGCCCGGCCGCGTTCCGTTCGGGCGAAGGGCTGGACGTGCGCCCGCACCCACATATCGGCCTCGCGACGGTCACCTATCTGCTGGATGGCGAGATCCTGCACCGCGACAGCGTCGGTTCGGTCCAGTCGATCCGCCCGGGCGAAGTCAACTGGATGACCGCCGGCCGCGGCATCGTTCATTCCGAACGCACCGGGTCGGAGGTGCGCGCGGCCGGTGGCGGATTGTTCGGGCTGCAGGCCTGGGTCGCCCTGCCCGCCGCGCTGGAGGAGACCGCGCCCGCCTTCGACCACTACGCCGCCGACGCGATCCCTGTGGTGGAGGATGCCGGCATGCGCCTGACGCTAATCGCCGGCAGCCATGACGGGCTCGTGTCCCCGGTCGGTACCCTGTCCGACATGGTCTATGCCGACATAGTGCTTGCCCCTGGCGCCCGCTATCGACTTACGGCGGAGCATGTGGAACGCGCGGTCTACCTGGTGGAAGGCGAGGTCACGGCCGAGGGGCAGGATGGCGGCTTCGCCGCCGGGGAGCTGATCGTGTTCAAGCCCGGCGCAGAGATCGTCCTGGCCAGCGCGCGCGGTGCGCGGCTGATGCTGATCGGCGGGGAACCCTTCCCCGAGAAGCGCCACATTTACTGGAACTTCGTCTCAAGCCGGGCCGACCGTATTGAGCAGGCGAAGGAGGATTGGCGCGCGCGCCGGTTCGCCGACGTGCCGCAGGAACACGAATTCATTCCCCTGCCCGACGAACCGAAGCCCGTCCGCTATCCCTGACGGACTTGACTAGAGATCGGCCGCGCCCGGCAACGGCCGATCCTCCAGTCCCAGGGCCACCATCTGCTCCACCAACCAGGTGCCTCCCGGGCCAGGCGGGCGGTCACGGCGGCTGATCGCATGAAAGCGGTAGGTGCCGCCCGGATCGTCCGGCATGGCCAGCCGGACCAGCGTGCCTGCCACCAGATCGGGTTCGATCAGGGGCAGCGGCATGTTGCCCCAGCCGATCCCCTCCCGCAGCAACTGATGCTTGGCGCCAAGATCAGCCAGCCGCCAGGTCCGCGGCGACAGGACCGCGAAGTCCCGCCCGTCGGTCAGCGGAGATCGATCGGTCAGCACCAGCTGCACATGGTCGCGCCCCGCGCCCGGCGTGATCCGTTCCATCCGTGCCAGCGGGTGATCGGGCGCCGAGACTGGCACCAGCGGCACACTGCCGGCAGCGCGCGTCTCCAGCCCGTCCGTGCCGCCGGGCAGCGGGCCCGACAGGCCGATTGCCGCGCGCCTATCCAGCACCAGCGCTGCCACCGCCCCCAGTGCCTCGACGTGCAGGCGCAGGGTGACGGTCGGACAATGCACGGCAAAAGCGCGCAGCAATGCTCCCAGTCGCGCGGCAGGAAGCATCACGTCCACCGCCAGCGTGACCTCCGCCTCCCATCCTTCAAGCAGGCCTTGTACCTTGGCCTTCAACCCATCCATGCCGCTGGCTACGGTTCGCGCCTCCGCCAGTACGGCGCGGCCCGCCTCTGTCAGTTGCGGCCGACGGGTGCCCGCGCGGTCGAACAGCAATACGCCAAGCTGCGCCTCCAGATTGGCGACGCCATAGCTGACGACGCTGACCGCCCGGTTCAGCCGACGGCCGGCCGCGGCGAAGCTGCCCGTTTCGACCACCGCCAGGAAGATGCGCAACTGGTCGAACGTGGGCGTACCTACGGCACTCATTTCCATTCTCTCGAACATTTGGCACAGCTTTATACAGGTTTTCCGGCGACACACAGCCGTCTATTTGGTGCCCAACAGCCGGCTCGACCGGCTTGCACAGGAGGACACCGACATGATCGAACTGCGACCTTTCGACAGCCTGGGTGGCGCCAATCACGGCTGGCTGGATGCGAAGCACCACTTCTCCTTCGCCAACTACTACGATCCGGCGCGCACCAGTTGGGGCAATCTACGGGTGTGGAACGACGACACGATCGCTCCCAACAGCGGCTTTCCCCCGCATCCCCACCGTGACATGGAGATCATCACCTATGTTCGCGAAGGGGCGATCACCCACCAGGACAATCTCGGCAATCACGGGCGGACCGAAGCGGGTGACGTGCAAGTGATGAGCGCGGGCACCGGCATCGCCCATGCCGAGTACAACCGGGAGGATGTGACCACCCGCATCTTCCAGATATGGATTCAGCCGACCCGCACGGGCGAGCAGCCAAGCTGGGGCGCGCGTCCTTTCCCCAAGGGGGAACGTGCAGGTCAGTTCGTGACGCTTGCTTCCGGCTTCGACGAAGATGGCGACGCGCTGCCGATCCGTACCGATGCGCGGGTCGTGGGCGCTACGCTGAAGGCGGGCGAGACGGCGGATTACCCCCTCGGTCGCAACCGGCGGGCTTACCTGGTGCCGGCGACCGGCGCGGTGGAGATCGGCGGGCAGCGGGTGAATGCCCGCGACGGTGCCGCCATCCGGGACGAGGATGTGCTGCGGATCACCGCGCTGGAAGACAGCGAGGTCGTGCTGGTCGACGCCGCCTAAAGGCATCGGCGAACATGGGGGAAGGACGGGCCGGCGGTCCGTCCTTCCTCGTATCGGCGATCTGGCTAGTGGGCCCCCTCCTTGCCCCGCCAGCGCAGCGATCGCGCATTGGCAGCGGGCAGGTCAAACCCGCCCGCCTCCGCCGCCAGCCCCAACGCGACCGCCTCCCCCAGCTGCGCATCGCTCGCTTGGCGATAGGCAGGTCGCCCACTGATGAAATCGTACCAGCACCCACCCACCGCATTGTCGAGCAGCACGCGGGCGAAGCAATGATCCAGGCGGATCGGCCAGTCGCGTTCGTCCGCCAGAGCGGGCAGGCGGCGGCGTACCAGGTCCAGCCATTCAGCTTCCAGGGCTGTGCGTCCAAGCTGGCGGGATTCGTTCATTACAGTGATGTGTGACGTTGCACGCATCTCGGCAAGCAGCCGGACGCGCCGCCCTACGTTCGTAACCGCACACTGTTCCCGGCAAAGTGTTGTATCCATGCCGCACTGCGGCAGAGAAGTTGCCGGCGAAACGGCCTCGATCTCCCGTCTTCGCGCTTGTGTCGCGCAAAAACAGTCACTTACGCGGACATGCCGCCTTTGCGGCAAGCGCGAAAGATGTCGCATCACTGTAACAATATTTGTATCTAGCCGCTCGCAAGGACGGCGGGCCCGGTGCGGTGCGACGCGTCCAGCTACAGCTCACCCCATCGCAGGCAGGAAATCCTCGCAATGAAGAACATCCTTTTTGGCGGCTGCTCGATCCTCGCGCTCGCCATCCCCGGCACGGCGCTGGCGCAGTCCGCCGCTTCCACCGAAGTTGAAGGCGAAGCCATCGTCGTCAGCGGCTCCGTCACGCGCGACGTTGAGGGCATTCTGATGCCGCAGACCCCGCGTGCAAAGCAGGTCCTGACGCAGGAGCAGCTGGAGCGGAACGGGCCGGGTCAGACGGTGCTTGATTCAATCAACATCATTCCCGGCGTCACCTTCACCAACAACGACGCCTACGGTTCCGGCGGTGGTCAGCTGTCGATCCGCGGCTTTTCCGCCGACCGCATCAGCCTGACCTTTGACGGTCTGCCGCTGAACGACACCGGCAACTACGCCATCTATTCGAACCAGCAGCTCGATCCCGAGATCATCGACAACGTCAATGTGAACCTGGGTTCGACCGACATCGACAGCCCGACAGCCGCGGCCTCCGGCTCGACCGTAAACTATCAGAGCCGCACGCCGAGCGAGGACATGGGCGCGCTGTTCTCCGTTTCGGCCGGTGACTTCGACATGTTCCGCATCTTCGGCATGTTCGATACCGGTGCGCTGACCAGCAGCGGGTTGCGTGCGTTCATCTCGGCCAGCAAGCAGGACTACAAGAATCCGATCAACAACTACGGCAAGGTCGACAAGACCCAGTTCAACGCGAAGATTTACCAGCCGCTGGCCGGCGACGACTACGTCTGGATTGCCGCGCACTACAACGAGAACCGCAACAACTTCTTCGGCTCGGTGCCGCTGCGCACCGACACCACTGGCGGCCGCGTCGTCGGTCCGGGCTCGGCCAATCGCTTCCCGCTTAACCGGGGCGAGGCGGAGTACGACATCAACTATCCTTGCGCGGTCAACCTGGAAGCCCGCCCGGGCGTGGCTGATATTGCGAACACCTGCGGTACCGAATTCGACCGCCGCTACAACCCGTCCAAGACCGGCAACATCCGCGGCGTCGGGCGCTTCACGCTGACCGACCAGCTGGTGCTGACGGTCGAGCCGAGCTTCCAGTGGACCCGCGCGAACGGCGGCGGCACCATCGCTGCGTTCGAAAGCCTGACCCCGACCAGCCTGTCCGGTGGCATCCCGAGCGGTCTCACCGGCAATGTCGGCGGCCAGTTCTACTTCGGTCGCGACCTCAATGGCGATGGCGACATCCTCGATCGCGTCACGGTCGTGCAGCCCAGCCAGACGCGCACCAACCGCTATGGCGTGATCTCCAACCTGATCTACGACATCACGCCCGATCACACCGTGCGCCTCGCCTACACGCTGGACTATGGCGATCACCGCCAGACCGGCGAAGCAGGCTTCGTCTACGGCAATGGCGAGCCGATCAGCACCATGCCGGCTTACGATAACCCGATCACCGATCGGGACGGCAACGTGCTGCAGAAGCGCGACCGCGAAAGCAAGGCGATCCTGCACCAGGTGTCGGGCGAGTATCGCGGCGCCTTCATTAACGGCCGCCTCAACGTGGTTGCCGGCCTGCGTGCGCCGTTCTTCACGCGTGACCTGCAGAACAACTGCTTCACCACCAGCGACAGCGGCTTCGTGGATTGCTTCGCCACGGATGCGGCCAACGCGGCCTATGCCGCGGCCCGCCCGACCATCCAGGGTCCGCAGCAGCGTGAGCTGGACTACAACAAGGTCCTGCCGAGCGCCGGCTTCACCTTCGACCTGACCGATCCGCTGCAGCTGTTCTTCAACTACTCGAAGGGGCTGCAGGTCCCCGGCACGGACGCGCTGTACAACTCGTTCTTCTTCGCACCCGACGCCGGCCCGGCCAACCCCGATCCGGAAACGACCGACAACTTCGATCTGGGTCTTCGCTATACCAACTCGATCGTGCAGGCGCAGGCGGTCGGCTGGTACACCAAGTATGCCAACCGTCTCGCATCGGCCTACGATCCGGAAACCGATCGCAACGTCTACCGCAACCTGGGTGACGTGGAGAAGTACGGTATCGACGGCAGCATCAACGTGACTCCGATCCCGGAAGTCTTCGTGGGCGTGTTCGGCTCCTACCTCCACTCGGAGATCAAGGAAGACGTGCAGAGCGGCGTGCGCAATGGCGTGCCGATCTTCGTCGCCACCGCGGGCAATCGTGAAAGCGGTGCGCCGGAATACAGCTACGGTGCGCAGGCCCGCGTGATGCTCGGCCCCGTGGACCTGGGCGCCACCGCCAAGCGGACCGGCGGTCGGTTCATCTACGACACCAACCTGCCGGTCTATGCCGGTACGGCAACCGCCCCGGTTGAGGTCTTTGGCGCCCAAACCCCGGCCTACTGGCTGGTGAACCTGGATGCCCGCGTGAACATGGAATGGGCCGGCCTGAACGACCGCACCTTCGTGCAGGTGAACGTCTATAACCTGTTCGACGACCTGTATGCCGGCACCTACACTGCCGGCCTGAACCAGGGCAACGTGCTGGGCAATGGCGTGTTCACGGGCACGCCGGGCAGCGTTCCCAACGTCCAGATCGGTGCGCCGCGGACCTTCTCGGTGTCCTTCACCGCAGGGTTCTGATCGATCGCGCCTATGTGGCGATGACGATAATTGCGGGGAGGCGTCTTGCGGCGTCTCCCCGTTTTTGTTTGGGAACATGATCGTTCCAGGAGTTTGCCCGATGATCCGCCGCCTAGCCCCTCTGTCGCTGCTGGCGCTGAGTGCCTGCGCTACCCTGCCGACCACATCATCGGGCGAGTTGCAGATCCTGGCTATCAACGACTTCCACGGCAATCTGGAGGTGCCAGCGCAACCGACCACCTGGTACGGCACGCCCGCCAACGTGCCCAGCGGACAGCAGAGCGCGATCCTTGGCGGCGCGGCGCGGCTGGGGGCGCAACTCGCCAGCATGCGCGAAGGCCATGCGAGCAGCATCACCGTGGCGGCGGGCGACCTCATCAGCGCCAGCCCGCTGATTTCCTCCTATTACCTCGACGAACCGAGCATCGCGGCGCTGAGCCAGATGGGGCTGGACCTCGCCGCTGTCGGCAACCACGAATTCGATCGCGGCACGGCGGAACTGACCCGCCTGCAACAGGGCGGCTGTGGGCAGAACACGCCCAAGCAGCCCTGCGCGCTGGAGCCGTTCAGCGGGGCCAGTTTCCAGTACCTCGCCGCCAATGTGCTGGATGAAGCAGGCAACACGCTGTTCCCCGGTACTGCCGTCAAGCAGTTCGGCGATGTCACCGTCGGCTTCATCGGCATGACGCTGAAGGAGACGGCGCAGGTGTCCAGCCCCGCTGGCACCGCGGGCTGGCGCTTTGCGGAGGAGGCGGAAACGGCCAACCGGCTGGCGGGCGAGCTGCAGGCAGAGGGCGCGGACCTGATCGTGCTGCTGCTGCATCAGGGCGGCGCGGTAGATGGCATGTTTCGCGCGGACGACTGCCCGGGACTGGACGGCGCGGTGGTGCCGATCATGGAGCGGCTTAGCCCGGCGATCCCGCTGGTCGTCTCCGGCCATACACACAATGCCTATGTCTGCCGAGTGCCGCAGGCCGGCGGGGGCGAGCGGCTGCTGACCAGCGCCGGCCGCTACGGCAATTTCGTGACCGACATCCGCGCCGCCCGCGATGACAATGGCCGCTGGACCTTCAACGCGCTGAACGTGCCGGTCACCGGTGCCGCGGGGGAGCAGCAGGGCATCGCCGCACTGGTCAGCCGCTATGCCGCTGCGACCAGCGGCGTGAGCAACCGCGTGGTCGGGCAGATCGCCGGATCGCTGGAGCGCGGGACCCAGATCGACGGTCCGTTAGGCCGGCTGGTGGCCGATGCGCAACTCGCCGCCACACGCGCGCAAGGGGCGCGGATTGCCTTCATCAACCAGGGCGGCGTTCGCACGACGTTCACGCCGGCAGCTGATGGGTCGGTGACGTTCGGACAGCTTTACGCCCTGCAACCCTTCGGCAACACACTGGAAGTGGTCGAATTGAGCGGGGCCGACCTGCTGCGCCTGCTGGAGGAGCAGTTCCAAGTAGGCCAGGACGGCGGCACCATGCTGTTCCCGTCGCGCGGCTTCGCCTTCGCCTTCGATCCCTCGCGGCCGGTCGGCAGCCGGATTACCAGCGCGACGCTGGATGGACAGCCCTTGGCACCCGGCGGCACCTACCGCGTGACGGTGAACAACTTCTTGGCGAGCGGCGGCGACGGCTTCACCGTGTTGAAGGGCGGCACCAACGTGGGCCATGGCGGCGTGGACCTGGATGCGCTGGTCGCGTTCATCACGGGCGGCGTATCAGTTGATCCCGCCGCGCGGATCACGCGGGTGGGCGCACTCTGACGCCGCCGGTCACGCCTGACGGCCGCTACATCGTGGTGCGCGGACGCTTGTGGCGACGCACCAACCCGGCGTTGCCAGCGGCCGAGCGGCAGGATTTGGTAAACCAGCTGATGGCTGCACGCAGCGCCGTCGGACGGGCGATGCGGGCTGGCGACACGGCGGCGCTCTCCACGGCGCGGCGGGCGGTTGATGCCGCAAAAATCGCGCTGGGCGAACGCGGGCCAGTATGGTGGGACGATGGCGCGCCGGACCTGAACCGGCACATGGCGCGCAACACGCCGTATAGGGGCTGGTTCGAAAATCTCAGCGAGCCGGGTTGACCTCCGTCTCCGGCTGACGGGCGTAGCGTCCGGCAAGCCACGCGCAGACCATCAATTGCAGTTGGTGGAAGATCATGACCGGCAGCAGCACGGTACCGACCTCCGCCGGGACGAACAGCACGCCCGCCATCGGCACGCCGGAGGCCAGGCTCTTCTTGGACCCGCAGAACAACAGCACGATCCGGTCCTCGCGTGCAAAGCCGAACAGCCGGCCAAGCATGGCGGTCGCCCCCAGTACGATGGCCAGCAGCAACAGCGATACCCCGGCGATTGTCAGCAGGTCCGTCAGCGAGACCTGCCCCCACAATCCCTCGACCACGGCAGCGCTGAAGGCGGTGTAGACCACCAGCAGGACCGATCCGCGATCGACCACCGTCAGCATGCGCTTCTGCCGCGCCACCCAGCCGCCGATGCGGGGTTGCAGCAGGTGCCCGGCCAGGAACGGCAGCAGCAGCTGCGTCACAATGGTAACCACCCCCGCGCCGGAGATCGCACTGCCATTGTCCTGTCCCCCGATCAGCAGCGCCACCAGCAGCGGAGTCAGCGCGATGCCCGCCAGGTTGGAGAACGCCGCGCTGCACACAGCCGCCGCCACGTTCCCGCGCGCCATGGCGGTGAAGGCGATGGAGGATTGCACGGTGGATGGCAGCAGCGTCAGGAACAGCAGCCCGGTGCGCAAGGCAGGGTCGAGCACCGGCAGCGACCATATGCCGAGGCCGAGCAGCGGAAACAGCACGAAGGTGACCGCGCCCGTCGTCAGGTGCAGGCGCCAGTGCCGCGCGCCATTCATCACCGCCTGACGCGACAGACGCGCGCCATGCAGGAAGAACAGCAGCACAATGGCGACGTTCGCCGCGTCGTCGGCGATCGTCGCGCCAACGCCGCGTGCCGGCAGCAGCGAGGCTAGGATCACGGTGCCGACGAGCAGCAGGATGTAGCTGTCGATGCGCAGCCGGGAGAGGAGCGAGTTCATGCCGAACGGGCCCGGCCTACCGGTCCCCTTCCCCCAACCAATGTTCGTTGGCGGGCGGCACGAAGCTGGCGATCCGCTCGATCATCGTTGCCGGATCGCGCTCCACGATCAGCATCGCCCGGTGGCGCGGCTGCAGGAAGCCTTCGGCCACCACGTCGTCGATGAAGCGGCCGAGCCGGCTGTAGAAGCCGTTCACGTCCAGCAGGCCGACCGGCTTGTTATGGTAGCCGAGCTGCGACCAGCACCATGCCTCGAACATCTCCTCGAACGTGCCGATACCGCCGGGCAGCGTGACGAAGCCATCGGCGAGATCGGCCATCATGGCCTTGCGCTCATGCATGGTCTTGACGACGTGTAGTTGAGTGATGCCCTGATGGTCATGCTCACGCGCGCGCAGCGCCTCCGGAATGACGCCGATCACCTCGCCGCCGGCGGCGCAGGCCGCATCGGCGACCACGCCCATCAGCCCGACCGTGCCGCCGCCATAGACGAGGCCAATGCCGCGCTGCGCCAGCAAGGTGCCGAAATCGTGCGCGGCTTGGGCATAGAGCGGGTTGGCCCCCGGAGAGGAGCCGAGATAGACACAGATGCGCATGGGGTTCAGTCCAGCCTTTCGGGCACGGAGCGCGCCTCTTCCAGGATGGTCTCGCGGTCGCTGACGGCTTCCCACGGGAACACGAACCAGCGCTTGTCCGTGTCGCGGTCGATCTCGTCCACCCAGATGTCCGCCGCCGCCCGGCTGCGGACATTGTTGATCAGCATGGCGAAGCGCAGGTTTGCCGCGTCGCAGCCCTGATCGGTCAGTAATTGCCGGATGTAGGCGACGGTGCCGCCGCTGTCGTTGATGTCATCCACGAACAGCAGCCGGCTGCCGCCCGCGCTCATGGTCGCGATCTTGCCCAGCAGCTCGTCGGCGAAGCCCGGTACCTTCGCCGAATGGTCGATCGAGAGCATCGGCACGTCCAACTGATGCGATACAAACACGGCCGGCACCAGCCCGCCGCGGCCGATCCCGATGATGAAGTCGGGCTGCCATTCCCCCTGCGCAACGCGCGTCGCCAGCAGGCGGACCTTGTCGAGGAAGTCGTTGTAATATTCGAGGTAGAACAGCTCGGGCTCGGCGTCGTCACTCATGCATCATGTGTCCTGTCGATGGCATGGACCCGCTGTTATCGCATGCACCCGGGGGCGGCAAATCGTGGTGGGCAAATCATGCGGCGGGTGGCGCGCCACACTCGTCGGCGATACGATGGGATAACCGACCGGGCCGCTGCTCCCGGGAAAAGCGCGGCATGCATCCGTCGGCAGGGGGAATAACGGATATGTACCGACTGGGCTTCGCCGCCGCCGTCAGCCTGCTCGCGCTGGCCGCATCACCCGTGCGGGCCGATACCGGCTTCTACCAATATCCGGCGGTCCGGGGCGACCTGCTGGTCTTCGCCAGCGAAGGTGACCTTTGGCGCACGGCGCGCGATGGCGGCACCGCGGTGCGCCTGACGAACCATGAGGCGGAGGAGACGGACCCCAAGCTGTCGCCTGACGGAACGATGGTAGCCTTCACCGCCAGCTACGACAGCAACCAGGACGTCTATGTCATGCCCGTCGCCGGCGGGACGCCGCGTCGGCTGACCTACGAAGGCGGGTTCCTGCGCACGGTCGGCTGGACGCCCGACGGCAAGGTCATCTTCTCCTCCCGCTTGACGGGCGGCGGTCAGGGCGAGGTGCTGTACATGATCGATCCTGCCGGCGGCGCACCCGTCGCCATCCCGCTGTGGCGAGCAAACGATGCGACCTTCGGCGTGGACGGGCGCACGCTGTTCTTCTCCCGCCGGGGCCTCTACGCCCGGGCCCGCGACAATGCCGTGCTGTATCGCGGCGGCGGGATGGAGCAGCTGTGGCGCTGGACGATGGGCTCCGCCGAGGAGGCCGTGCAGTTGCTGCCCGATTTCGGCGCGCCCATCCGCATGCCGATGGCGCATGGCGGACGCATCTGGTTCGTCTCCGACAAGAGCGGCGCGGATGCCATCTGGTCCGTGTCTGAAGATGGCAGCGGCGTGACGCAGCACGGGCCGGAGATGCCGTTCTCCATACTGCAGGCGAGCATGGATGGCGGCGACATCATCCTGCAGAACGGTGCGGACCTGCATGCCTTCGCCACCGCGACCAACACGCTGCAGCCGCTGACGATCGACATCGTGACCGACCGGGAACAGACCCGGCTGCGCTCCATCGCCGATCCGTTAAGCCAGCTGGAGGCAGCGCGCATCTCCCCGTCGGGCGAGAGCGTCGCCGTGACCGTGCGTGGCCGCGTAGCGCTGGGCGCGCCGCGCCAATTGCGCCGCGTGGAGTTTGCGGTGCCGCTGGACGCCCGCGCGCGGCAGGCGGTGGTGGATGCGAAGGGTGAGCGAGCCTTCATGATCCTGGACCAGGGCGAACGTGGCGACATCTATGCCATGGCGGCTGACGGATCAGGCGCGCCGGTGCGGGTGACGAGGGGCTATGACGCTTACATATGGTCCTTCGCCGTCGCGCCCGACGGCAAGACGATCGTGGTGTGGGACAAGCGGGCCCGTCTGCAGAAGGTGGACGTCGCCACAGGGCGCGTCACGCTGCTGTCCCAGAACGACACGGGGGAGGACGACGTCTTTGCCGATCTCGTCTTCTCGCCCGATGGCACCCACATCGCCTATGCGGAGCGGTCGCGGTCCAACAACGCCAACACGTCCGACCTTTTTCTCCAGAACCTCGCCACGGGGGCACGGGTACGGGGCACGTCGGGCAAGTACAACAGCTACGCGCCTGCTTTCGCGCAGGATGGTGCGTGGCTGTACTTCATCTCCGACCGCAACTTCGTGCCGTCCCCCGGCAGTCCGTGGGGTGACCGCAACATGGGCGTGGACTTCCCCGATCGCGGGGAGATCTACGCGCTGCAACTCGACCCGTCGGCCGACTTCCCGTTCCGCGAGGATAACGAGCTGACCGGGGGTGACGATGAGGAGTCGGACGAAGCCGAGGCGGACGGCGCGAAGGACGCGCCCGCCGACGACGTGGACGACAACGAGGAGAAGGAGACGAAGAAGCCCGCACCCATCGTCCTCTCGGGTCTGGCGGAGCGGCTGTACAAAGTGCCCGTGGAGCCGGGAATGGAAGGCACGCTGCTCGCCACCGAGGAGTTCCTGTACACCATCAAGGACAAGAACGTCGTTTCCATAGCGATCGACAAGAGCGATCCCAAGGAAGAGACCTTTGCGGAAGACGCGCGCGACATCGAACTCTCCGCCGATGGCAAGACGCTGCTGCTGGTGTCCGGCTCGCCCGAAAAGCCGTCGCTGGCGCTGGTGCCCGCCAAGGCCAAGCTGCCGGAGGAGATGGACCCATTGAGGGTGCGGCTGGATGACTGGCGGCTGGCAGTCGATCCCGTGGCGGAATGGAGGCAGATGTTCGTCGATGCCTGGCGTCTCCACCGCGACTTCGCCTTCGACCCGGCGCTGCGCGGCGTGGACTGGAACGCGGTACGCACTCAGCACGAGCCGTTGCTGGCGCGGATCGGTCATCGGGCGGAGCTGAACACGATCCTGGGCCAGATGGCGTCGCGCCTGGGCATCCTGCACAGCCAGGTGCGTCCCGGCGACCTGCCGCGGGATGACGAGAACAGCGAGATGGCGTTCCTGGGCGCGCGGCTGACGCCGGTTTCCGGCGGGCTGCGCATCGACAGCATCTACCGTGCGGAAGCGGACCTCGTGGCGCTGCGGCCGCCGCTTCGCCGTCCTGGCGTGGACGTGCGGCCGGGCGACATCGTGCGGCGCGTCGACGGCCGGCAGGTGACATCCATGGCGGACCTGCAAATGGCGCTTGCCGGCCGGGCGGGGCAGCAGGTGCGCCTGGACCTGGTGCGCGGCGGCGTGGCACGAACCGAGATCGTCGAGCCGATGACGATGGAAGGACTGGGAACAGCCAGCTATCTCGATTGGGTCGAAGGGAAGCGGGCGGAGACACGGACGCTGTCCGACGGCCGGATTGGATACCTCCATCTGGAAGCCATGGGGGCGGAGGATGTCGCCAGCTTCGCGCGGGACTACTTCTCCCAGCTCGACAAGGACGGCCTCATCATCGACGTCCGCAACAACTCGGGTGGCAATGTGGACAGCATCATCATTTCCATGCTGATGCGCGAACCTTGGGCATATTGGGCGCGGCCCGATGGTACGGGCGTGCCGACGACCAACATGCAAAACGCCTATCGCGGGCATGTGGCCGTGCTGATCGACGAGCGGACCTATTCCGACGGGGAGACCTTTGCCGCCGGGATCAAGTCGCTGGGTATCGCGCCGCTGATCGGCACCCGCACAGCGGGCGCCGGCATCTGGTTGTCGGACCGCAATCGCCTGACCGACAATGGCGCCGTCCGTATCGCGGAGAACGCGCAATATGCGATCGATGGCAGCTGGATCGTCGAAGGGATCGGGATTGCGCCTGATCACGAAGTGGAGAACCCGCCCCACGCTGCATTCGACGGGCAGGACGCGCAGTTACAGGCGGCCGTCACCCTGCTTAAGCAGCGGATCGCCGCGGAGCCGATGACGCCGCTGCGGCCGCGTCCGTTGCCACCGCTGGGTACCCCGGCGGGCGACGTGCGCCCGATTGAACAATAAGGAAAAACGGGCGCCGGGACCGAGGGGGGGGGGTTCCCGGCGCCCCAGAAGCAGACGGCGGCGCGTGGATGGGGGGTCAGGGTCCACACCGCCGTCCGCTGTTCCGCATCAGAAGCCGATCTTCAGCGTCCCGCGCAGGGCCACGGCATTGGCATCAAGCCGGTCCTCCAGCCGGACCTCGCCCGACATCTCGAACGTCTCGCCACCGCCCAGCGCGCGGAGGCCAGCGAACCAGCCGCTTTCCATCTGTTCAGGGTCGAGCGTGAAGCGGGTGCCGGCATCGCCGAAGCGGGCGGTGGTGGAACCCAGCGATCCGCGGGCGATCTCGCGCCAGCCGCCCTCGCCTTCCACCCGGAACCAGCTTTCGTCCCCCTGCCCGCGTCGGCCGCGGCCATTCCCCATGAAGTCGATACCAGCGACCAGCGATCCATTGACGCCCAGCTCGTCACTGGTGCGCTCCTCCACGATCAGGTTCAGGCTCTCGCCGCCCGTCTCGGCATAGCCGTCTTCCTGCAGGCGCGTGTAATCGACGCTGACCTGTGGCCGCACGAAGAAGTTACGACCGCCGAACTCGTAGGCAAGGCCCGCGCTGCCGCCGGTCACCGTGCCGTCCCATTCGCCCTCTATGTCCCGCGTGACCACGTCATCGCCGGCCTGCCCAGTGAAGGTGCGCTCGGATTCAAAGTTCGACTTGCCGACAAAGCCGCGGACATGTGCGCGCAGGCCGTCCCAATTGCCCCGCCAATAGGCGGCAAGGCCGTAGGTGTTGCCGGTTGTCTCGCTGCCGGCATCGTTGTTGTAGTCGGTCCACAGCCAATTCACGCCAACGCCCAGGGCGCCAAACCCGGTGTCAATCTCCGCCGCGGCGCCGTAGCCGAGGCCGTCCTGCATGAAGCTGTCGGTGACGCCTTCCCCCTTCTCCGTGCTCCAGCCGGCGACGGATAGGATCACGTCCACCCCGCCCAGTGACCAGGTCGGGCTAGGCGGATCCATGATCTGCCGGCCTAGCGCACGGGCGCCCTGGCTGATGCTTTCGAAACTGCCGCCGGCATGGTCGGGCAGCATCTGCCGCACGGTGCCGCGGAACTGGGCACCATCGGTGATGCCGAGGAACACGTCTTCGATGTCATCGTCCGCGCCGATCGCCGCGAACACCGCATTGTAGGCGCTGGTCTGCGACCGGTTCAGGCCAAGCTCCGTGGCGGAGCGGCGGGCTACGTCCACCGCCAGTGCATTGGCGGGTGCGTTGCTGGCGACGCTGGCCTTGAACAGGAAGGGGATCAGCGTTGTATCGGTGACCAGCCCGCCAGCCCCGTTCAGGCTGCCGGCCTGCAGGATGGTATAGCGCCCTTCCGCATTGGTGACGTCGCTTAGGCGCAGTTGCAGCTTGGCATCGCGGCCAAAGTTTGCCGCGCCTGTGACGGTGAGAGCCGTGCCCTCCCCGGCCGCCTTGCTCAGCGTCGCGCCGAAAGTGGTGCCCACCGCCATGTCGAGCGAAGCGATGGTCGCGGTGCGGCTGATGTCCAGCGTACCGCCGCTGACATTCACCGCCAGGTGTGCCGAATTCGCCAGCGTGCCGGAAAAGCGTGCGGTTCCCCCAATCGTCAGCCGGTCGGCGCCGCCGCCGAAGTCGGCCTGCCCTGCGAAGATCGCGGTGCCGGCAAGGCCCAGCGTATCGGATCCGCTACCGAATATGGCGGCGCCCGCATGGATCGCATCGCCAGACAGCGCCAGCGAGTTGGCGCCGCCGCCGAACCGAACCGTTCCGGCAAGCAGCCCGTCCGCCACCTCGACCCGGTCGTTGCCAGCCCCCAGGCGAACATCGCCCGATATGGACGGCGCGGCGATGCCGGTGGCGACCTGCGTCTGCCGGATCGTCACACCGGAATTGTTGGCGGAGAGGTCGATGGCGACGTTGCGGCCGGAATCGGCGCGTGCGCCGCTTGCCGCGATGGCGCCGCTGTTCTCCAGCAGCGTGACCGTGCCGCTGCGGTCGATCACCGCAGTGGCGCTGCCATTCTCTCCGCTGGCGGCGGCACGGATGATCCCGCTGTTGCGGATCGTGGGCAGGCTGGCGCCGGCATCGATCACCACCGCTTGTGTCTGAGCCGTATCGGCATTGCCGCCGCGTGCGTCGACCGTGCCGCCGACCTGCAGCGCGCCCGTGCTGGCGCCGGCGCCAAACCGCAAGGCGGTGGCGCTGGTGCCGTTGGAGTTGGCGCTGACGGTGCCGTTCACCGTTACCCCGTTGGCGATCGTCACGGCACCACCACGGCCGCCGATAATCAAGCCGTTACCAGCGACGCCGGCATATACCCCGTCGCCAGTCACCCGCCCGTCGATCTGCAGTCCGTGCCCGCTGGAGGTGCCCGCAACCGCGCCGATCGTGATCGCCCGATCAGTTGCGCCGATGACCATCGCGGGTGCCGCACCCAACGAAATGACCTGCGCGCTGCCTTCGCGGGCATCGTCGATCCCGTCGGCATCCTCGTCATTATTGGTGGGGGATGCGTCGCGCGGCGGCACGGCCAGCACGATCCCGCCGGTGACATTGCCGTCCACCACCAGCGCCGACCCGCCCTGCAGCAGGTCGTCAGCGTCCAGCCGGGTGGCGCCGCTGGGCGCCGCGTTGTAGCGGTAGCCGGTGGCGGTGATCGCCCCCTGCACCACCATCACGCCGGCGACATCGCCGGCGAAGCGCGCACCCACCGCGTCGACGCCGCGCGCGGTCAGCGGACCGGCGAGCCGGACATTGCCGGCGATCGCCTGCGCCTGCAGGCCGATCGCGCGGTCACCCGTGACCGTGGTGCTGCCATCATGCACTAGCGCGCCGTTCAGCGTCCCCCCCAGCACGATGCCAGCAGAATCATTGCCCTCCACCACGATGGTGCCCGTATGGCTGAGGCGCCCGGCATGCGCACCGGCGGTCCGGATGGCGAAGCGGTTGCGCCCCAGAGCCAAGGGCCCGTCAAGATCGCCGTCATTGTCGGTGTCGGTGGGCGTGTAAGGCTCGTCCAGCGTGATCGTACCGGTATTGGCAATGTCGCCGCTGGTGCCCGCCTGTGCCAGGATGCCGGTGGAGTTGTCGGCATTGGCGATCGTGATCGCGCCCGCATTGGCGACCGCATTGTTGCTGTCCACCGTAACCGCGGTGCCACCACCGACCACGACCGATCCGGCGGAAGTGATGGTGACGTTGCCCGGCGCGCCATTGGCGATGGTGGCGGTGCGGACCGGATTGGTCACGCGGGTTGTGATGTCTTGCGCTACGGCCGGCGTGGCCACAGCCATCGCTGCCGTGGAGGCAAGCAGGTAACGATGCATTGAGAACCCTTCCCGTCCTAATCCTGTCATCAGGACGGAGTGGAAGAGCGCCAGCCTTGGCCGGCACCCGCATTTCGTCAGAACGCGGCGTCGAATCCCAGGCGAATGGTGCGCGGGCGCAGTGGCGTCACCTGCTGGCGATCCTGCACGAATGGCGTGCCGAGCGCGAAGCGATTGCCCCGCGTATCAGCAAGGTTGGTCACGCCAAGCGTGACGCCCATGTCGGCCCGCCCAAGCCGCAGGGTCAGACCGCTGTCGAGGTAGTCGCCCTGCGGCTCCCCCAGTTCCGGCCCGATGCCAAGTCGCGACCTGCCGACATAGCTGGCCCAGCCACGCGCGGTCAGCTCCAATGAAGGGCCAACAGGTCGGCGCCAGTCGAACCCCGCCCTGACCGACAGGTCCGCGATGTTGGGCACCTGCCGGGTCCGCTCGATCGTCTCCGCCCGCGTCACCCGGTCCACCGCCCCGATGCTGGCCAGGAAGAAACTGACGTCTTCCGCCCGGACCCTGCTGCTGTTGACGGAGAGCCCACCATCCAGGCGCAGTTCGGAAGTAATGGCCACGCTGCCCGACAGCGTGGCGGTCCACACCCGGCCGTCGCCGATATTGGCGGTGCTGGGGAAGCCCGTGCCGTCGATGAAGTCGGCCTGAATGTCGCGCCAGTCTGTGAAGGAGACGCTGGCCGCGATATCGAACGGCCCGCGTCCGGCGGTGCCATGGCGGGCGCCCAGTTCGTAGGTGCTGGTGCTGTCGCGATCGAACCGGCGGACAATATCACCTTCGATCGCCAGGCCGCCGGGCCGGAAGCCTTCCTGATATCGCAGATAAAGCGTGGTATCCGGCTGCAATTGCGCCAGTAGCGCGGCCGATGGCAGCAGCACCGTCTCCCGCCGTTCCCCTGTGATCGCGCGCAAGGTGGCGACCAGCGGCAATGGCAGGTTCTCCCCCTCGCCATCCAGTTCTGACCGGGTCAACCGCGCGCCGGCCGTGGCGGTGAGGCCGGGCAACAGGCGCAGGCTCGCCTCGCCATAGACGGTCGCTTCCTCGATCCGGTTGGTGACCCCGGTAGTGGCGATGCGCTGCTGCGCTGCGGTGTCGTCGATGGCGCGGGTCAGCCGGACGCGGTTGCGCATGTAGCTGATCCCCGCCAGCCAGCCGAACCGCTCCCCGGTGGGCTGCCACAGGCGGGTCTCATGCGCGAACATGTGCGTGTCGTTTTCCTGCACGAACAGGCGCGGCGTGACGGGGTCGCGTGTGGCGTCGTAGCGTTCGGTGAGATCCTGCCGCGTCAGCCCGGTGGTGGAGCGGAGCTGCAACCCGCCGATCCGGCCCGACAATACGAACTGCCCCTGCGCGAAGCCGGCATCGGAGCCCTCCGTCACCAGGGCATCGCGCGTCAGTTCGTGCGATCGGGTGATTGTGCGATCGGCGTACTGGCTGTCGGCCGCGTCGATCCGCTGGCCGATACCCATCACATCCGCCGTCCAGCCCGGCGCCAGCTCCACCCGCAGCATGGCGCGGCCACCCAGGATGTCCGAACGGTTGACGTCCTGCTGCCCGATCAGTGGCTTGTCGATGTAGCCGCCGCTGCGCATTGCATCGACCACCACGCGCAGCGCGGCGGCATCTGCGGCCACCGGCAGGTTCAGCGTCGCGCCTACGTCCACGCCCGGTCGGCCATGCTGGGTCAGCGATCCGCCGATGCGCGCACTGGCGGCGGTCACGTCCAGTTGCGGAACATTCGGCACCAGGCGGATGATGCCGCCCAGCGACCCTGCGCCGTACAAGGTGCCCTGCGGCCCTTCCAGCACCTCCACCCGTGCAAGGTCGGACAGGCGCAGATCGGGATCTGGTGCGTTGTAGCCGAGCCTGAGGTCGCCGAGATACTGCCCGACCGTTGCCTGCGTCGGCCCGGTGAAACTGCTATCGGCGATGCCGCGGATGAAGAGTTTGTTGCGTCCGCTGCCCAGGTGAGTGGAGGAGACGCTGGCGAGCGCTTGCGTGATCCGCTCCGTCCCGCCGACTCCGCCGAAAGTGAGCACCTCCCCTTCCCGCACCGCGACCTGCCCAGCGAATTGACTGAGGTCGAGGTCACGCTTGCTGGCGACCACGGTGATCGGCTCACCGACGACCTCGGGCGGGGGTACCTCCGGGCGTGGCGCAATCGATGTGGCCGGCGCGCGTCCCGGCACGATCCGCCAGGCGCCCGTACCCACCATGACGGCCCGCCCGCCGACGGTGGCCGCGATCCGCCGGACAGCATCGACGGCGCGATGCCGGCCACGCAGCGCGGGGACCCGGCGACCGGCCAGCAGCGGATCGGCGATGACGATGCTGGTGCCGCTCTGCCGGGCGATGGCGATCACCGCCTGCCCTGCCGTGGTGGCCGGCACGTTCAAATCGACCTGCCCGTCCCGCGCAACCGCCGGAACAGCCAGCGCGGCACCCGCCATCAACAGCAGCGCACGCGCCGCATGGCGCATCTCAGCCGCCCCCGATCAGCCAGGTTGCGCCCTGCCGACGAACCGGAACGCCCAGCAGGGCGGCGGCCGCCGTCGGATCGCTGCGCACGGCGGCGATCTGGATCGAACCTGTCAGGCTGCCGCGCGGCGCACCGGGCACGATAGCGAAATGGTGTCCGCTCGCGCGTGTCAGTTCTGCCGCGACTTCCGCCAGGCTGGCATCGGTGAAGGTCAGGCGGCCGTCACGCCAGCTGCCGATGTCGGCCGTGGCGACCTCCTCGACGATCAGCCGATCCTCGCCCGCCATTTCGCTCAGCCGGTCGCCAGCGTCCAACCGTACCGCGGCACCGGACGGGTCGACGATCACCGCCCCTTCCGCTACCGCCACGGCGAAGCCACCCGCATCGTCGCGCACGTCGAACACGGTGCCTGCATCCAGCAACTCATGCCCCCCCGCCTCCACCACGAAGGGATCGGCTGCGTCATGGCGAACCGTAAATAGGGCCCGTCCGCCATCCAGCCGGGCGAAGCGCGGATTGTTTCGGTCGAGCGTCAGGCGACTGCCGCCCGCAAGATCGATGCGGCTGCCATCCTCCAGCGCCACGGCCAGCACCTGGCCGGGCGCGGTCTGTCGCACCTGCAGGTCGGGCGCCGTGCGCTGCCACAGACCGATGGCCAGCAGGCCGGCAACCGACGCCGCCAACGCCCCGCCCAACCAGCGGCGACGGGTGGCAGAACCGACCGGCGCGGATGCGGCGTCCGGCACGGCCGCGCCGCTTGCCGCCAGCTCGCCCGCTTCGACTGCTGCCGCGGCGATCCGGTCATAGGCGGCACGATGCTCCGCACTCGCCTCCAGCCAATGCGTGAAGCCGTCCCAATCGGCGAAGGCCGGGTCCAGCGTGCGTACCGCCCAGCCCAGCGCCTCTTGTGTCACCTGATCATCCGGCTGCATGGCGCGGTCCTCCTGCACACCAGACGGAGCCACCAGCCGCCAGCCTCGACACGGAGCGCAAAGGCGCGTCAGTCGGCATCGAACTGCTCCCGCAATTCGGCCAGCGCGCGGTACGCGATCCGCAGATCGCTCTCCACGGTGCTGAGGCTGACGCCGAATTCGGCGGCGATCTGCCGCTGTGCGATGCCGTCCACCCGGTGCCGGCGGAAGATGGCAGAGACGCGGGGCGGATGCAGGTCGGCCAGCAGCGCCTCGACCGCAGCCATCAGGTTGCGCCCCAGCACCGTCCGTTCGGCCGAGGGCGCAGCAGACACCAGTGGGTCACCCGCGCCCTGCGTATCGCTCCACGCCCGATCGCGGGACACCGCTTGGCGGCGGGCGCGATAGCGGTCGATCAGCACGGTGTTGGCGGCACGGTAGAGGTAAGCCAGCGGGCTTGCCACCGGCCCGCTTTGCGTGGCCGCGATCCTCAGCCAGACATCCTGCAATACATCCTCCGCCTCGTCCCCGGCACCACGCGCCGCAACGAAGCGCAGCAATTGCGCGCGATGCTGCAGAAAGGCCGCTTGCAGGCCGGATGAGGGCGGAGTGTCGGCCATTGCTCCCTTGCCGGCCGGGATTATGGCCGCATTGTACCGCGCCGCTTTGTGGCGTCTTGCGAACGCCAGTCAAGTCACTCGCCGCGCCGGGGCTTCATCCGGCATCGGCTTCGATCAGCCCGCTACGGCGGATCACCGGGGCGACCTGCTCCAGCTGCCGGGTCCGCTCCGCCACGGCGAGCAGCCGGGGTGCATGCGCGGCAAACCAGTCCCGCCGTGGGCGCCAGCTGGTGATGCACGCCACATAGGCATCGAGCATCGTCACCTGCCTGCCCATGACGAACGGCCCGGCAATCTCGGTCTCAAGCCACCGGTACAGTTCTTCCCGCCGGCGGTCAGTCGCCTGGCGCAGCTCGTCCGGGGCAGAGGGCGTCCAGCGTTCAGGATAGTCGCCGTAAGTGAAGGTCGGGTAGACGTTGGCCACGTACCACACCAGCAGCCGCAAGAAGCGGGCATGGTCGCTGGTTCCGGCAGGCGGCGCCAGATGCGGGTGCCGGCCGCACAGCCACAGCGCGATTGCGGCGGATTCGGTCAACACCAAGCTGTCATCCAGCACGAGCGTGGGCACCTGGGCCAGCGGGTTGATCGCAAGCAGCCGATCACGCGCAAGGCCGGGCCGGTCGAAGCCGTCGACGTCGACGAACTCGTACGGCTCCTCCGCCAGGGCGAACATGATCTCGACTATGGTCGATCCCCATCCGGGTACGCCGTACAGCTTCATCTGCCTCTCCGCCTGCCAAGCCTTGCCGGACAGTCGGGGGGAGACGACCTGTTTGCAACCGCAGTTTGCGCGTCGCGGACGATGATGGGGAAATTGGCGCACCCGGAAGGATTCGAACCTCCGACCCCCAGATTCGTAGTCTGGTGCTCTATCCAGCTGAGCTACGGGTGCGCTTGGGAGGGCGCCGAATAGCAGCCCGCGCCGGCTTGGCAAGGGGTTTAATGCAGGCGCGAAAGCAATTCCCGGTCCAGCGGCGCCAGCGGCAGGTCGGCAGCCTCCGCCCGCGTGAACCAGCCCCATCGCTGCCCTTCGAGTGCCCGCACCTCCGCCCCGTCATGGGACGCGGCGAACAGGAGCAGCAGCAGGCGCTGATCCTCGGCAAAGCCGGTCGGGATCAGCGCCGCCGCATCGAGCCGGAGGAACAATTCCTCCGCAATCTCGCGCACCAATGCCGCGCGCGGGCGTTCGTCCGGCTCCACCTTGCCGCCGGGAAATTCCCACAGGCCGCCGTGATGCTTGCCGGGCGGTCGCTCTGCCAGCAGCAGCCGGTCGCCGTCCCGCAGGCACAACGCCACGACCAGCATAGGAGGTTGCACCGCTTGTTTACCGGGCATGTGCGACAGCCAGCGGGATCAAGAGCGGTGACGAAGGGCGTGGCAGATGGGGATCATTCATCGGTTCAAGCGGCGACTGATAGCGGATCGCACAGGAGCGACAATGATCGAGTACGCGCTGCTGGCCGCCCTGCTGGCGATGCTGATCGTGGGAACGCTAGGTCAGATCGGCGACCACTTCGACGCCATCCTGCAGGCCGCGGCCGACGGGTTCCAGCCCAAAGAGGAGGGTTAGCACAAAATCAACTGGTTGACCCGTAACTTGCCCCTGCCTGATTCGAGAACTTGGACGGGCAGTCGGGTAGTGCACACCAGGAGACAAACATGCGGTTCTTTACCAAGCTGCGCCGGGACGAAGCCGGCGCCACGGCCATCGAATATGGCCTCATCGCGGCGCTGATCGCGGTTGCTGCCATTGCTGGTTTCAACGCACTGGGCACCCAGCTCAAGACGACGTTCCAGGGCGTCAGCTCCGAGCTGGTGATCACCGAAGGTGGCGCTGAGGGCGGCGGTGAGGGCGGCGGCGAGACCCCCGGCTAAGATCGCCCGGGCCAATGACATGATAAGGGCGGCGCCGGTTGGTGCCGCCCTTTTCGTATCCGGTCAGTTCGCCCGCACCACCAGCTTGTATTGCTGCCCGGCCACCACGGCAGCGTTACCGGCAAGGCCGTTCAGCACGCGGAAGCGTTCTTCCTGGCCGTTGGTATAGGCCATCCGGCGGGCGAGCGTTGCTACCGAATCGTTGCGGCCTGCGGTCACGACATCGATGCGGCGCGGTACGACCTCAGCCGCCTCCTGCGCGCTGATCCGGCGCATGGAATTGAACATCGGGTTGAACACCCCAGCCCCGCCCGCCGGGCTGATCGTGGCGAAGTGGAACGCCTGGCTGCCGGAGAACTGATAGGCGAACACCACCACGTCCAGCTGCTGCTGCCCGGAAGTGACGCGCGCCGTGCCGTAGGCGGCGGGAATGCCGTTCACCGTGGTGCGCTGCAGGCTTTGCGGGGCGAGCGTGCTGCCCTGCCCGCCCAGCGCCTGGAACACCTGACCGACATAGGTTTCCAGATTGCCGCTGAACGGCGCGGTGGACAATTGCCCCTGCCCGTTGCCGCCAGTGATGGAGACCGCCTGCGCGCCGTTCACCATGGTGAAGCCCTGGGGCACGCTGAAGGTCAGGCGGTACTGCGGATGGATGAAGCTCTGCCCCTCGATCACGCCCTGCGCCGGGTCGTCGTCGTAAACGAGACCGTCGATGCTGCGCAGGAACGTCTCCCGGTTCAGCGTGCCGCCGGCCTGCGCCCCGGCCATGTTGCGGGCGGCCTGCACGCGGCTGGCGGGATCGGGGTGGGTGGAGGCCCATTCGGGCACCGTCGCCCCCCGCCCCTGCAATTGCAGGTCGAGCGCGTTCTGCCGCGCCAGGCTTTCCAGCACGGTGGCCATCGCGCCCGGATCGTAGCCGGCGCCGCGCAGATACTGAATGCCGAGCTGGTCGGCCTCCGTCTCCTGCCCGCGCGAATAGCTGAGAGTCGCCAGTTGCGGCGCGGTGGAGGCTAGCTGCGAGCCGAGCCGTCCGAGCGAGGTATCGCCCAGCAGCACACCCGACAGCACCTGCCCCAACACGCCGAAGATCTGATTGCGCTGCGATGTCTGCGCCCGGCGGGCCGAGTGGCGGGCAGCGACGTGGCCGACTTCATGCCCCAACACGCCGGCCAGCTCCGCCTCGTTATTCATCAAGCCGACGAGCTGGCGCGTGACATAGACGTACCCTCCGGGAACGGCGAAGGCGTTGTTGACGGACGAGTTGAGCAGCGTCACCCGGAAGGAATCGGGCGTTGCGGCAAGGCCCGACTGGACGGCGATGTTCTGGCCCACGCCGACCACGTAATCGGCCTGCGGGCCGCGCACGGCGCCGCCGAATTCCTGCACGAACTGTTCGTGATATTGCGCGCCCTGCTGCGCCTCCGCCTGGGTGATCGGCGTGCCGGGCTGGATTCCGGCGCCCGGGACGCTGGCGCAGGCGCCAAGCGACAGCGTGGCAGCGCCGGCCAGGGTGATACCGGCGACACGGCGGCTGGATATGGATCGAGACATCGGCACGAAAACTCCCTGATCTCCATCGCCCCGGCTTAGCGGGTGCGGACGCATAAACATGTGTCAGGCGAACCGGCGGAATGGAGCTATGTTCCCCGAAACCTCCGCCGTGGTTTACACGAAACGGCGCGAAAGTGCGCGCGGCAGGAAGCCGTTACACGAGCCCGCATCGCCGTCGCCGGTCATCCGGTCGAGGCCCGAGACCAGCGCCAGAAGCGCGGAAATGCTGGGATTGCGCTGCACGCCGGTGAAGCGGCCCCGCCACAGGCGC
This sequence comes from Croceibacterium sp. TMG7-5b_MA50, assembly GCF_039830145.1. Taxonomy (NCBI): domain Bacteria; kingdom Pseudomonadati; phylum Pseudomonadota; class Alphaproteobacteria; order Sphingomonadales; family Erythrobacteraceae; genus Croceibacterium; species Croceibacterium sp. TMG7-5b_MA50. The sequence continues at coordinate 1,172,141 of NZ_CP156082.1, forward strand.
GCGGTGAGCGTTCCGGTAGTGGCGAGTTCCATGCGATCGGCGGGTGTGAACTTCCAGCGCGGCTGTGTGCGACCGGTGAGCGCGGTGGTCCAGGCGGCGATGAACGAGCCGGCGCCCGGCCGGCGGCGAAGGCGATACGCGCTTTCCCGCGTCAGGCCTACGCGGCGCGCGGCGGTGGCGACGCAGCCGCCTTCCGCAAGGTAGCCGATGAAGCGCGCCTGCCGGTCCGGGGTCCAACCATCCCGCCGCGCGCGCAGCGGGACGGGCAGGAAGGCGGGCAGACGCAGATAGGGCTGCCAGGGCTTGCGACGACGGGGCGACGTATTGCGACGATTGCTCATGCGCGCGGGCGTAGGCGCGCGGGGCAGGTATAGGAAACTGGTCCGCGCGGATTTTGCGGGTGCCTGTGCCGCCGACCGTCATCCTGGACCTGTTTGAGAATCCATTGTGCCACCGCCATCGTCGCGGAGGCGGGCGGTCAGATGCAGTCTTCGGCCAGCTGCTCGACGCCCTTCTGCTCGAATTCGGCGATCAGCGTCTGCAGGCGCGATGCGGGGATGCCGTAGCGGTCCAGCAGCGCGGTCACCGCCTTCTGCCTGTCCCGCCCTTCCGCCGTGCCGGTGGCGGCGAGGCCCATGGCATCGAGCACGATCTCCCCATCCTGCCCCGACCGGATCAGCCCCAAGGCCATGCAATTGCACGTTGCGTGCGGCACGTCACCGGCACGGCAATTGGCGACGAAGGCATCAAAATGCGCCTGCGGCACCCGTGTCCTGATGCTCTCCTCCGCTGGCGACGCGGCCGTCGTGGCAGCTGCCATCAGCAATATCGCGGACCCAAACTGCATCTGCCTGCCTTCCCCCTTCGGCCGCCTAGCGCTTGCCCTTCTTCGCCGGCTTTGCGATCGGCGCGACCCCGCTGCCCAGCGCCAGGAACCGGTCTTCCCGCTGGCGGCGCAGCTCTGCCGGGGGCACTTCGCCGAGCTTGTCCAGCTCTTCCCCGATCGCTTCGCCGAGCGACAGGGCGGCAGCGCGCGGATCGCGCTGCGCACCGCCGGCAGGCTCGGACACGATACGGTCGATCACGCCCAGCTCGGCAAGATCCTGCGCGGTCATCTTCATCGCCTCCGCCGCCTGGGGCGCCTTTTCGGCCGTGCGCCACAGGATCGACGCGCAACCTTCGGGGGAGATCACGGAATAGACCGCATGTTCGAACATCAGCACGCGGCTGGCGCTGGCGAGCGCGACCGCTCCGCCCGATCCGCCCTCGCCCACGATGGCCGCGACCATCGGGGTGGGCAGCGCCAGGCAAGCCTCGGTGGAGCGGGCGATGGCTTCCGCCTGGCCGCGCTCCTCCGCCTCAATGCCGGGGAATGCGCCGGACGTGTCCACCAGCGTGACCACCGGCAGGTTGAAACGGCCGGCGAGTTCCATCAGGCGGATCGCCTTGCGATAACCCTCCGGCTTGCCCATGCCGAAATTGTGGCGGATGCGGGTCTGGGTGTCGTGGCCCTTTTCATGCCCGATCAGCACCACGCGGCGCCCGCCAAGCGTGGCGAGGCCGCCCATGATCGCCTGATCATCGCCATAAAGGCGATCGCCGCCGAGCGGCATCCAGTCGGTGAAGGCATGCGCCAGGTAATCGCGGAAATGCGGCCGCTGCGGATGACGGGCGACCTGCGTCTTCTGCCACGGGGTCAGCCCGGCATAGAGGTTAGCCAGCATCTCCGCGCTCTTACCCTCCAGCCGGGCGAGTTCGGCGGAGATGTCGACATCGCCGCTCTCCCCCGCGGTGGTGCGAAGGCCCGCGATGCGGCTGTCGAGTTCGGCCAGCGGCTTCTCGAAATCGAGGTACGAAGTCATGGCACCCGCGCTACGGCGAGTGGGAGCCGCCCGCAAGGGGGTGCCGTTCGTTCACCAGCGCGACCAGCCGCGCGGCATCGACATGGGTGTAGATCTGCGTGGTGGCGATGTCGGCATGGCCGAGCAGCGTTTGCAGCACGCGCAGGTCCGCGCCCCCTTCCAGAAGGTGCGTGGCGAAGGCATGGCGCAGCACGTGCGGGCTGACCCGTTGGGGATCGATATCGGCGCGCGCCGCCAGTTCGCGGATCAGCTGATAGAGGCGGATGCGGGTCAGGTGCCCGGCGGCGCTGCCCGACCGGCCGGGAAACAGATGGCGCGTGTCCGCCGGGCGGACCGCCAGCCACGCCGTCAGCGCGTGACGGGCGCGAGTGGAGACGGGCACCATCCGTTGCCGGCTGCCCTTTCCCGTGACGGTCACGAAGGGTGCGTCGCGCGGCACGGCGGAGAGCGGCAGGCTGACCAGTTCCGTCGCGCGCAGGCCCGATCCGTACAGCATCTCCAGCAAGGCCAGCATCCTGACGCCCTGCATGGTGCCGGCGGTGGCCTCCGTCTCCGCCCGGTCGAACAGGCGGGCGATCTCCGCATGATCCAGGATGCGCGGCAACGGGCGGCGGGTGGCCGGGCGCGGCAGAGCGGTGGTGGGGTCGTCGCTGCGCTGTCCTTCATCCACCAGGAATAGGTAGAACTGGCGCAAGGCCGAACATTTGCGTGCAAAGGAAGCGGGCGAGAGGTCCGCCCAGGCGGAGGTCAGCGTGCCGATCGCGGCGGCATCCGCCTGCGCCAGCGGGCCCACCTGCTCCTGCGCGCCCAGCAGATCGCTGCGATAGGCGGCCAGCGTGTTCGCCGCCGCACCCCGTTCCGCGGCGAGCATGGCGAGGAAGCCGTCGATCGCGGATGCGGGCGGCGCCGTCACGCCCGCGCGACCGCCTCCGCCGCGATCATCCGCGCCTCCGGCTCCAACCCGACCTGACTGAGCGCGCGGACGATGTGGAACAGTTGGCGCGCGGTCATCCGGTCCCAGCCATCCCCCTGCATGCCGACACCGGCCAGCAACGCGACCAGCGCCTGATTGCGGTACTGCGCGGCGGCGTCGATCCGCCGGCTCCAGGCGCTTTGGAGGCGTAGCGTCGCATCCATGTCGACCAGCAGGTCCTGCGCGGTTCCCGCATCCAGCCGGCCCAGCCCGGCGAGACCGGCGACAAGGAAGCGACCCTTGCGTCCTTCGCTGCTGCTGTCGTCGGCGATGAAGTCGTCCAGCGCGCCCTCGTCAACCGCGCCCGCGCCCGGCGTGCCCACCGCCAGCAGGGCCCAGCCGAGGCTGCCTTCGGGCACCACGTCGGCCCAGCGGGCGGCGTTGCGGTCGAGCCCGGCGGCCAGCATCGATCCGATCAGCTGCGGGGCGTCCGCCTCCACATCGGCCAGCACCGGCAGGCGCGCGGCGGCGTAGGCGGTCAGCACCTGGCCGGCATAGGCATCGCCGCCGCCCCACAGGTCGCGCATCGCGGCGACGCGGGCGGCGGGGTCGCGCGCCACATAGGCGAGGCGCAGGGATTGCGCACGATCGCGGGCCGGCCCTTCCAGCCCGGGCTCGTCATAGGCGAGCGAGAGCAGGTCGACGGTGGCGCCGGCGGACAGCACACCGGCCGCGCTGGCGGGACCGGCCGCGGCGACGCGCCGCGCCAGCGGGGTCGCCGGGATCAGCGCATCGGCATAGGTCAGCCGGGCAGAACTGTCCGCCAGCAGCCCGTCCGGCACTTCCAGCCCGAGCGCGCGCGCAAGACCCAGCCGCCACGGATCGATCGCGTCGACATCGTCCCACTCTATCGTCACCGACCGGCGACCATTGCCTGCCGCGCCGGCATATCGCTGCGCCAGGCGAACATCGATGGCATCGGCATCACCGCTCGCCAGCATGCGGCGCAGCGTCCGCTCCGCCTCGCGCGTCTCGCCGCTATGCGCCTCGCAGATCGTGCGGGCGAGCTGCCATTGCGTATCCTCCCGCAGCGTGCCCTGCACGCCCATGACCGGGCAGATGCCGAGAATGTCGCCGGTGCCGAGATAGGCGGACAGGGCAACCGCGCCCAGGCCCGGCGACCAGGCGGCCGATTCGATGTCCTGCACCAACGCGCGCGCCGCCGCCGGCTCCCCCAGACGGTTCAGCAGGTCGGCGCGCAGGGCAGCGAAGGCGACCGGGTCCATGCCGGCGGGCGCCTCCATGCGACTGGCCAACACTCGGCGCAGCAGGATGTGGCCCCAGCGCGACACCAGCGGCCCGCGGGTGCCGATCAGCGCCGCACGCACCAGCCCGGCGGGTTGCCCGGCGAGGGCGCCGGGGCCGAAGCCGCCTTCCGCCTGGTCGATGATACCCAGCCGGCGTAGCGCCCGGCGGGCGCCCGGCGGGATGTCCGCCTGCGGCTGCAGGCCGAACAGGGCATCGAACTCCGCATCGCTCATCGCCTCCAGCTCCCGCACGCTGGGCAGGCGGGCACCGGTGACGGTGGGAATGCCGATGGCGACCGGCGGGGAAGGCGCACGCGGCACCGGCAAAGGCTGCACCACCGCCGATGCGGATGGCTGCGGCGCGGCCGGGCTGGGCCGGGGCGAAGGCGCCGGTCGCGGCGTGGGTGCGGGACTTGGCGACGGGGTTGGCGCGGCCTGTCCGAAGCCGGGCGGCAACAGCGATTCCGGGGTGGCGAGCGCCCATCCGGAGGTCAGCGCCAGTGCGCCGCCCGCCAGCAGCCGGGCAAGAAGGCCCGGCTTCATCGCGCGGCTTCCAGCACGACCGGCTGCTCGATCATGCGCTGCGGCTCCCGCCCGCCATCGATCCAGGCCAGGATCACAAAGACCACGACCGCCCCGATCAGGACCTGCTGTATCGTTTTCCGGCGCATCGCCACTTCTTGTCCGCACTTCCTCGCAAGCTTGCGCAGGCGGGTAGCGCAACTATAGCGCGCCCGGCAATGACCATCGAGCCTTACAGCCCGGCCGACGCCCGAACCCGTGCCCTCGCCACCAGGGTGGCGGGGCGTGTTCGGCGACCGATCGTGCTGGTCGGCCTGATGGGTGTGGGCAAGACGAGCATCGGCCGGCGCCTGTCGCATATCTTGTCCCTGCCCTTCACCGATGCGGATGAGGAGATCGAGCGCGCGGCGCGGATGACCGTGTCCGAAGTGTTCGCCCAGTTCGGCGAGGCCTATTTCCGTGATGGCGAGCGGCGGGTGATCGCGCGGCTGATGGCACAGGGTCATGGCGTGATCGCTACCGGGGGCGGCGCCTTCGTGCAGCCCGACACGCGCGCGCTGATCCTGGAAAGCGGCATCGCCATCTGGCTGGACAGCGACATCGCGACACTGGTCGATCGCGTGGGCCGCAAGGATACCCGCCCGCTGCTGCGCGGGGGCGATCCGGCCGAGATCCTCCGCCGGCTGCAGGCGGAACGCGAACCCGCCTATGCCGAGGCGCCGATCAGGGTACAAAGCGGCGCCGGTCCGCAGGCAGAAACCGTGCAGCGCGTTTTGGAGGCACTTGATACATGGCTGTGATCCCCGTCGCCCTGGCCGGCCGGCCGTACGAAGTGCGTGTCGGCAGCGGCCTGCTGCCCGGCCTTGTCGCGGAAGCCGGCGCCCTGCTGCGCAAGCCGCGCGTTCCGGTGGTAACCGACGCCAACGTGCATGCCCGCTGGGGTGCGGTGGTGGAGCAGGCGCTGACCGCGGCCGGCAAGGAAGCGCGCTGGCTCATCCACGAACCGGGTGAGCAGGCCAAGAGCTGGAGCGGCCTTGCCCGGACGGTGGATTGGCTCCTGGCGGAGGAGGTGGAACGGGGCGACCACATCGTGGCGCTGGGCGGCGGGGTGATCGGCGACCTGACCGGCTTTGCCGCCGCGATCGTCAAGCGCGGCTGCGGGTTCATCCAGCTGCCCACCAGCCTGCTGGCGCAGGTCGATTCCTCCGTCGGCGGCAAGACCGCGATCAACACGCCGGCGGGCAAGAACCTGGTCGGCGCGTTCCACCAGCCCGCGCTGGTCCTGGCCGACCTCGACACGCTGGCCACCCTGCCCCCGCGTGAGCTGGCGGCCGGTTATGCCGAGGTGCTGAAATACGGCGTGCTGGGCGACCGGGCGTTCTTTGACTGGTGTGTCGCGCATGGCGGGTCGGTGGTGGCCGGCGATGGCGGCGCGCAGGCCTATGCCGTGGAACAGAGCGTCGCCGCCAAGGCGCGCATCGTTGCCGCCGACGAACGCGAGACGACCGGCACCCGCGCGCTGCTGAATCTCGGCCACACATTCGGTCACGCGCTGGAGGCGGAGACCGGCTACAGCCAGCGCCTGCTGCATGGGGAAGCGGTGGCGCTGGGGATGGTGCTGGCGGCGCGCTATTCCGCGCGGCTGGGCTACATCAGCACCGTCGATGCCGCCCGCGTGGCCGAGGCGGTGGACGCGGCCGGGCTGCCGGTGGAGATCCGCCCGCTGCAGATGCAGGCCGACGGGGCGGCGCTGGTTCGCCACATGCTGCATGACAAGAAGATGGATGCGGGCACCCTTCCCTTCATCCTACTGCGCGGCATCGGCGACGCCTTCGTGGACCGGCAGGTGCAGCTGGATGATGTGGCCGCGTTTATGGAGGAGCAGTTGCGGGGATAGCGGCAACTTGCCCTGTGAGCCGTTGGATTTGCGCCAGCGGCCTGATGGATCCTGAAACGAGTTCAGGATGACGTGTTCTGAGGGGTTCGTCATGCTGAACTTGTTTCAGCATCTATCCAGCGGCACTTTCCGACTATGCCGATCGAGCGCCATCCATGCGTCTACATCCTTGCCAGCGAGCGATATGGCACCCTGTACATAGGCGTCACATCCGATCTGACGAAGCGTGTATGGCAGCATCGTAAGGGTGTGACCGGCGGCTTCGCCAGCCGCCATAAGGTGCATCGCTTAGTCTATTTCGAACAGTTCGACGACATGGACCGGGCCATCGCGCGCGAGAAGCAGTTGAAGAACTGGCGGCGAGAATGGAAGATCAACCCGATCAACGGCGCCAATGCCCCTTGGCCCGATCTTGCGGTCAGCTTGGACTGAAGCCGCTACGGCCGCGCGAGCGGAGGGATGGATCCTGAAACGAGTTCAGGATGACTGGAAGGCGCGGCAGTGCGGCACCCTCACCGCATCAGCACCAGTTCCTCTGCCATGGTGGGGTGGATGGCGATGGTGGCGTCGAAATCGTCTTTGGTAAGGCCCGCCTTCACCGCGACGGCCGCAGCCTGCATGATCTCTGGCGCGTCCGGCCCGATCATGTGGATACCCACGATCTTGCCCGAATTGCTGTCGCAGATCATCTTGTAGAGCGCGCGTTCATTGCGGCCAGCCAGCACGTTCTTCATCGGGCGGAAGTCGGAAAGGTAGACCTTAACCCCGCCCAGCTTGTTGCGGGCATCCGCCTCCGTCATGCCGACGCCAGCCATCGGCGGGTGGCTGAACACGGCGGCGGGCACGCAATCGTGGCTGGCGGCGGTCGGCTTGTTGCCGAACAGCGTGTCGGCCAGCGCCTGCCCCTCGCGGATGGCCACAGGGGTCAGTTGCACCCGGTCGGTGACGTCGCCGACCGCGTGGATGCTGTCGATCGCCGTCTTGCCGAACCGATCCACCACCACTTCGCCCCGCTTGCCAAGTTCCACGCCCACCTCCGCCAGGCCGAGCCCTTCGGTGTTGGGCACGCGGCCGGTGGCGAACAGCACCGCATCCACCTCCATCGGGTCGTGGTTGGTCATCGACACCAGCAGGCTGCCATCGGCCTGCTTCTCTATCCCGCGGAAATCCGCGTTGAAGCAGAAGGCGATACCCTTCGTCAGGCTGATCTGCAGCAGCCGGTCGCGGATGCTCTCGTCATAACCGCGCAGGATGGTATCGCTGCGATTGATGATGGTAACTTTGCTGCCCAGCTCGTTGAAGATGCCAGCGAATTCATTGGCGATGTAGCCGCCGCCGGCGATCAGCACGCGGCGCGGCAGAGCGTCCAGGTGGAACGCCTCGTTGCTGGTGATGCCGTGTTCGTGTCCCGGGCAATCGGGCACGTGCGGCCGGGCACCGGTGGCGATCAGGATGTGCCGCGCCGTCACCACCGTGCCGTCCGCCAGCGTCACCTCGTTTGGACCGGTCACGCGAGCGCGCTGCTGGATGATCTCGACGCCAGTGTTCTCCAGCGTCTGGGTGTAGAGCCCTTCGATGCGGGTGACGTCGTTCAGCACATGGTCGCGCAGCGCGATCCAGTCGAACCGGGCGTTCTCCACTGTCCAGCCGAAATTCCTGGCGTCCTGCAAATCTTCCGCGAAGTGAGCGCCGTAGACGAGCATCTTCTTGGGCACGCAGCCGCGGATCACGCAGGTGCCGCCAACCCGGTACTCTTCTGCGACCGCGACCTTCGCGCCATGCGCGGCGCTGACGCGACTGGCGCGGACCCCGCCGGAGCCCGCGCCAATGGTGAACAGGTCATAATCATATTCGGGCATGGCGCACTCCGCGTGGGGAGCCGCGCATATGGCGGGCGCCACCCGGCTTGCCAACCGGGCGGGCCCGTTACCCGATCAGCCGCGCCTGATTAAGCCCTGGGCGCGCCTGCCGCACGGTTGCCACTACCGGCACCGCCGCCGCCACCGCGACGACGCCGGCGCTGACCGCCGCCATTGCCGCCGCCGGGGCGCGCTTCGCCCGATGCCGGACGGCCGCCGCCGGCCGCACGCTGGCCACCCTGGCCCTGGCCCCCATGACCCTGCGGTACGCGGCGCTGCTCGCCATTCACCGGCCGCGCCTCCACGATGCGCTGCGGCTTGCGGGGCCCGCGCTGCTGCTGCTGGCGGCGTTCCGGCCGGTCGGCATCCTTGGGGCTGGTCATCGGCAGGGCGGCGACCCGCTCCACTTCCTTGCGGAAGGATTCGGGCAGCGGCACCTGATCCAGCGTGACCTTGGTCAGCTTCTGGATGTCGCGCAGATATTCCTTCTCGTCCTGCGCGCAGAAGGACAGCGCCACGCCCTCACGCCCGGCGCGCGCGGTGCGGCCGATGCGGTGGACATACTGGTCGGGCACGTTGGGCAGTTCGAAGTTCAGGACATGGCTGACGCCCGGGATGTCGATCCCCCGCGCGGCGATGTCGGTCGCCACCAGCACGCGCACGCTGCCCTCGCGGAACTCGCCCAGCGCCTTTTCACGCTGCGGCTGGCTCTTGTTGCCGTGGATCGCGGCGGCGCGGATGTTGCTCTGCGCCAGCTTGCGGACCACGCGGTCGGCGCCGTGCTTGGTGCGGGTGAACACCAGCGCGCGATCGATCTCATTCTTGGTGAAGCCGTCGCGCAGCACCAGATTCAGCAGCGCCTGCTTCTCCTGCTGGCTGACATGGATCACGTACTGCTCGACCCGTTCCGCCGTCGTGGCGGCGGGGGTGATGGCGACCTGCGCCGGGTTGGTCAGGTACTGGCCCGCCAGCGTGCGGATCGCGGTCGGCATGGTGGCGGAAAAGAACAGCGTCTGGCGTTCCGCCGGCAGCATCTTCACGATCTTGCGCAGCGCATGGATGAAGCCAAGGTCCATCATCTGGTCCGCCTCGTCCAGCACCAGCACCTCCACATGGCCAAGGTCGAGCGCGTTCTGGTCCGTCAGGTCGACCAGCCGGCCCGGCGTGGCCACCAGGATGTCGACGCCCCGCGCCACTTCCTGCCGGTTGCGGTTGACGCTGGTGCCGCCGAACACGGTGACGATCTTCAGATTGGCAAAGCGGGCATAGTCGCGCGCGCTGTCGGCGATCTGCCCGGCCAGCTCGCGGGTCGGCGCCAGTACCAGCATGCGGCAGCAGCGCGGGCGGGGCCGCTTGTCGGCGGCGACCAGCCGGTCGATGGAAGGCAGCATGAAGGCCGCGGTCTTGCCGGTGCCGGTCTGCGCGATGCCGAGCAGGTCGCGCCCTTCCAGCACGTGAGGAATGGCCTGCTCCTGGATCGGGGTGGGCGTGTCATAGCCCTTCAGCGCCAGCGCCTGCACGACGGGCTGCGACAGCCCGAGGGTTTCGAAAGTCATGGATGAAATACTCGCAATATCTGCGGCGCGCGACGCACATGGGCGCGCGCGATCCGCGGGGGAGAGGTAAACCGCCCGCGTGAAAGGGAAGCCTTGTGCTTGGACCGAGACGCCGCCGGGGCGGTCCATCAGGACCGCTCGTTCACGCTGCACGCGCCTCGATGGCGCAGCAGATGGCTGCTGCAGTGCAAAAAGTCAATCGGATCGTCGCATGCCCGGCACGCAAGGACGGCTTGTCTTGGACCTGCCATCGCCGCTGGGGAAGCATCAAGCGCGTTTGCGAATCGCCAACGAAGGAGAGCCGCCATCCCGTATCTGCGACTGTTCGCCGCCGCCCTGCTGCTGTCCCCTGCCCTGGCGCCTCAGCCGGTATCGGCACAGGCCGCTGCCAGTCCGGCGACGATCACCTTCACCCGCGACCCCACCCGCTTCGAGGCGAAGAAGGAACAGATCGCAGCGACCTTCCAGCAGGCTTCGCCAGAAGCAGGTGCGCAGGTCCGCCAATTCCTGGCGCAGGATCTCCTTGCCTTGATCGCGCAGCCGATGGCGGCCATGGGCCTCGATACGCAGAACGTGATCGACATGGTGGCGACATACTGGATCGCGGCGCATGACGCGGTGAACGGCGTTGTGGGGCAACAGACCGATCCCGCGCTGGCCCGCGCGGCGCGCGACCAGATCGCGGCCACAATGGCGGGCGATACGCAATTGACGCAGATGAGCGAGGCCGAGCGGCAGGACTTGGCCGACACCATGTTGCTGCAAGCGCTGCTGATCGAGGGCCGAATGCAGTCAGCCGCAGGCTCCGGTCCTGCGATGGTGCGGCAGATGAGTGACCAGATCTATCAGGAAGCGTCCGCGCTCACCGGCACGGACCTGCGGGCAGTCAACCTGACGACCGCCGGCTTCGTGCCTAAGGCCGGCGCGGCGGCGCGCTCCGCCTCGTCCACAACTGCGGCGGCGACCGCCTCCTCGCCCGCGCAGAGTGCGCCCGCAGCGCACGCCGCCAACTGGGACAAGGTGGACGGCGTCTATTTCAAGCTGTTCTACGGCACGGGCGTCGGCGGCATGATGACGATGGATTACGAACCGGTCGTGCTGTTCACCGACGGCACCTACTACGAGGTGGAGGGTCCGGCGCTGGAGGATGTGGACCTCGCCGCCAGCCGCCAGGCCGAGCCGCGCAACTGGGGCCGCTGGACCCGCAGCGGCAACAGCTTCACCCTGACCGACTGGGAAGGTGACGGCGACACGCTGGACCTGCAGGACGGGCAGTTCTTCAAGGCGTTCGATGGCCCGGCCGGCGGCGACCGGCTGGACATGAAGTACGAACGCATATCCGGTGGCGGCAACACCGCGCTGGGCGGGGAGATGATGATCGTGTCGCAGAGCGAGCTGACCTTCGCCCCCGACGGCCGCTACACCAAGGGCAGCTTCGGCGGGGCGATGGGCTCCGGCGCGCAAAGCGGCGTCGGCATGACGGTGGGCAGCAATCGCCCGGCGACAGGCATCGGCCGCTACACAATCGACCGGCACACGATCACCCTGGCAGAGCCGGACGGCAGCACCAGCCGCCAGTTCTTCGCCTTCGGCTCCAGCGGCAACCCGGCGGAACTGGACCGGGAGCTGATCTTCGTGGGGGAGCGCGTCTTCGTCCACATGGACTGACGGCGACGCACCAGCCGCCTTTTGCGAAAGGCGGCTGGTGCGGACCCGATCAGCCGAGGCCGGCCGCCTTCAGCAGGGCATCGGTGCTGGCATCGAAATCCTCGGCTCCGCCCTCGATCTTCTTGGCGATCTCCTTGCCCAGTTCCACGCCGAACTGGTCGAACGGGTTGATGCCCATCAGCACCGCGTTGCAGAAGGTGCGGTGTTCGTGGAACGCGATCAGCGCGCCCAAGGTGGCGGGGTCGAGATCGTCCACCAGGATGGTCGCACTCGGCCGGTCGCCGGGATAGGCGCGAGCCGGATCGTCGCTGTGCTTGCCCGCCATCAAGGCGGCGCCTTGCGCGAAGCAATTCATCAGCAGGATGCGGTGGTGCGCCGGGTCCTGCAGGTCGCCGGGCGCGATGCTGGCGATGAAGTCGATCGGGACGATATGCGTGCCCTGATGCAGCAGCTGGAACACCGCATGCTGCGCATCGGTGCCGACGCCGCCCCAGGTGATCGGCGCGGTGTGGCCGTCCACAGCCTCGCCCTCTGCCGTCACGCTCTTCCCGTTGGATTCCATCTCCAGCTGCTGGAGGTAGGACGGCAGCAGCGCCAACCGCTGGTCATAGGCAAAGACCGCGCGCGTCTCGCAACCCATCAGGCGGCTGTAATACAGGTCGGCCATGGCGGCGCGCAGCGGCAGATTGTCGATCCCGTCCGTGTCGCGGAAATGCCGGTCCACCGCCGCGGCCCCGGCCAGCATCGACTCGAACTCCTCCCACCCGATCGACACCGCGATGGGGAAGCCGATGGACGACCACAGCGAATAACGCCCGCCGACGCTTTCGGCGAAGGGCAGCACGCGCGTTTCGTCCACACCCCACTCCACCGCCTTCTCCGGATATGCGGTCAGCGCGATCACACGGCCATAGGGGTCCTCCACGCCGTTATCGGCCAGCCATTTCAGCGCGCTGGCGGCGTTGGTCATGGTCTCGATCGTGGTGAAGGTCTTGGAGGCGACGGCGATCAGCGTCGTTTCCGGGTCACACGCGGCGAAGGCATCCTCCAGCGCGACGCCGTCGATGTTGGCGACGACATGCACGTCCACCAGCTCCAGATCGCGGGAAAGGGCGTCGATTGCCACCGCCGGGCCAAGCGCGCTGCCGCCGATGCCGATATGGATCAGGTGGCGCACATCGCCCAGCGCACCGTCATGGATCGCATCGACCAGCAGCCCCATGCGCTGGCGCAGGGCGGCGGCTTCCTCCACGCTGGTGTCCTTGCCGACGCCGCGCAGCGCGGAATGTTCGGCCGCGCGGTTTTCGGTCGGGTTCACCACCTCGCCCGCGAACAGGCGGCGGCGCATCTCCACGAAGTCGCTCGCCTCGGCCAGTGCCTCGAACCCGGCCACGAGATCGCGCGTCAGGTGCGTCTTGGACCAGTCGAGCAGCATGCCCGCGGGCTGTTCGGCATCGTCGCTGAGATCGAAGCGGGTCGCCAGCCAGTCGACCCGGGCCGGATCGGCGGCGAACAGCTCCGCCAGGGTGGCACGGGGCTGGTCCGCCAGCTGCTGCCAGGCATTGGCGCGCGCTTGGGTCATGGAAACTCCTCTTTGATGCTGGCGATACCCGGACGGGTAGCGTGATTCGGCGACACTAGCTTGACGCCGCGCCCGCCTGCCAACAAGACCCCGACGATGCCAGACACCGTTCCCCACACTGCCGACATGCCCGCGCCGCCCCCCGCAAAGCCGGAAAAGAAGGAGGACAGCCTGCCCGTCTTCCTGCTGAAGCTGGTTGTTGTCGTGCTGGTGTTCCGGACGCTGATCTTCTCCAGCTTCTCCATTCCCAGCGAATCGATGATGCCGCGCCTCTTGGAAGGCGATTACCTGTTCGCCGCCAAGTGGCCTTACGGCTATTCGCAGGCATCCATGCCGTTCGACCTGCCGCTGGTCAGCGGGCGCGTGCCCGCCGGCATGCCCGATCGCGGCGACGTCGCGGTGTTCAAGCATCCGGTGGACCGCGTCGATTACATCAAGCGCGTCATCGGCCTGCCGGGCGATCAGGTGCAGATGGTGAACGGCGTACTGCACCTGAATGGCACACCCGTCCGCAAGGTGCCGGCGGGCGCGCTGATCGTGAAGATGCGCCCTGAGGGGCGCTGCGCGGAGCCGCAGTTCCAGGAGCGGGAAGAGGACGGCATGCTCGCCTGCCGCTATCCGCGGTTCCGGGAGACGTTGCCGAATGGCGTCACCTACGAAGTGCTGGATTTCGGCTTGCGTCAGGCGGACACGACCGCGCCGGTGATCGTGCCGGCGGGGCACCTGTTCATGATGGGCGACAACCGCGACAATTCGCTCGACAGCCGCTTCCCCGCGGTGCCGGGCCAGGGCGTCGGCCTGGTGCCGGTCGAAAACGTCGTCGGCCGCGCCAGCTTCGTTTTCTTCTCCACCGATGGCAGCGCCGAATGGCTGAAGCCGTGGACCTGGTTCACCGCCGCGCGGTGGAACCGGATCGGGAGGGGTATCTGACCCCCCTCGATCCCGCGACCCGCGCCTGGCTGGAAGCCATGGGCTTTGGCGTGGCGGAGGAGGCCTTGTGGGTCGAGGCACTGACCCATGGCAGCACCGGGGCCGCGCGCGATTACCAGCGGCTTGAGTTCCTGGGCGACAGGGTGCTAGGCCTGTGCGTCGCCGAATGGCTCCACGCCACGCATCAGGGTCCCGAAGGCGAGCTGGCGCAGCGGTTGAACGCGCTGGTCAGCCGGCAGACCTGCGCCCGCATAGCCCGCGCCATCGGCCTGCCGCCGCATCTGCTGCTGGGCAAGCAGGCGCGCGACGATGGCGGGGCCGACAGCGACAATATCCTGGGCGACGTCATGGAGGCGCTGCTGGGTGCGCAGTTCCTGGTGAATGGGTGGGAGCCGACCCGCACCCTCATCCGCAGCCTGTGGGCCGACGCGGCGGAGGGAGCGAAGGGGGGCGCCAAGCATCCCAAGAGCGCGCTGCAGGAATGGGCCGCCGGCAATCGCCGCCGCGCGCCGGTCTACGAGATCACCGACCGTTCCGGCCCCGATCACGCGCAGCGTTTCACCGTGCGCGTCAGCGTGCATAATGTCGGCGAAATCGAGGCGACCGCTAACAGCAAGCAGGATGCGGAAACCGCCGCCGCCCGCGCCTTCATGCAGCGATTTGGATGATTATGGAAAACGAGAATACCTCTGGCGAGCCGACCTCCTGCGGGTTGGTGGCCGTGATCGGCGCGCCCAATGCCGGCAAGTCCACGCTGGTGAACCAGCTGGTCGGGCAGAAGGTCGCCATCACCAGCGCCAAGGCGCAGACCACCCGCGCCCGCCTGCTGGGCATCGCGCTGGAAGGCAGCACTCAGATCATCCTGGTGGACACGCCCGGCATCTTCGCGCCCAAGCGGCGGCTGGACCGCGCGATGGTCTCCGCCGCGTGGGAAGGTACCGTGGCGGCCGATGCGGTGCTGCTGGTGGTCGATCCGGTGAAACAGCGCCGGCACGAGCTGGAGCCGCTGCTGGAGCAGCTGAAGGACCGCAAAGAACGCCGCCTGCTGGCGCTGAACAAGGTCGATGTCAGCAAGAAGGAGCCCTTGCTGGCGCTGGCGCAGGACCTGGCGGGTCGCATCGGGTTCGAGGAGATCTTCTTCATCTCCGCCCTGACCGGTGACGGCGTACCCGAGCTGAAGGCGCATTTGGCCAAGGCCATGCCCGCCGGCCCGTGGCACTACCCGGAAGATCAGGTGAGCGATGCCAGCGAGCGCCTGCTGGCGACCGAGGTGACGCGCGAGCAGCTCTACCGCCAGCTGCATGAAGAATTGCCATACGACTGCGCCGTCCGGCCGGAGGCGTACAAGCAACGCCCTGATGGCAGCGTGGAGATCCACCAGCAGATCGTGATCGCCCGCGACAGCCAGAAGCCGATCGTGCTGGGCAAGCACGGCGCCCGCATCAAGGCCATCGGCGAGGCGGCCCGGGCGGAACTGTCCGAGATGCTGGGCGCGCCGGTGCATCTGTACCTGCACGTCAAGGTCGATGAACGCTGGCAGGATAGCCGCGAGATCTTCGAGGAGATCGGGCTGGACTGGGTGCGTTGACGACGCATCGCGGCCTGCTCTGGCTAAGTCTCGCGCTGCTCGCCCCGGCTGGCGCAAGCCGGGCGCAGGATGCGGCGCTCTGTTCCGACCGGCCCGGAAAGGCGACGCCGGCCTGCGTGCTGGAGGCTGGCGGAGTGCAGATCGAGACCAGCCTGGCGGACTGGAGCCGCGAACGCAGCGAGGGTGAGCGGACCGACACGCTGCTGCTCGCAGACAGCCTGATGAAGTTTGGGCTGGGCGGCGATACCGAATTGCAGGTCAGCTTCACGCCTTACCAGCAGGAGCGCATCACAGGTGACGCCGGGCGGATGACTGATCGGGGGATCGGCGATGCCGGATTGGCCGTGCGCCACCTTCTGGTCGACGGTGGCGGGGAGGCACCGTCCTTCGCGTTGCAGCCCTTCGTCACGCTGCCGGTCGGGGCGGCCGCGGTCAGCGACGGTACCTGGTCCGCCGGGCTGATCGCGCCACTCGACCTGCCGCTCGGCGGCGAATGGCAGTTCAACATCAGCCCGCAGCTCGCCGCGCAGGCGGACGAGGACGGCGACGGGCGGCACCTGCTGTATGGCGGCACGGCTGAACTGCAGCGTTCGCTCGGCCGCACGCTTACCGCATCGGCGGAGCTGTTTGCGGAGCGGGACGATGATCCGCTGGAGCCGACCACCGCCGTCACCGCCGATGCGACGTTGGCCTGGCAACCCTCGCCTTCGACCCAGATCGACGTGGCGAGCTACGTCGGGCTGTCGCACGACGCGCCGGCGATCCAGCTGATCCTCGGCTTTACCCGCCGGCTGCAGTAGCGGCCCTGACGCTGCGGAACCGGGCGAAGCTGCACCCCGCCGCCACCAGCGCCAGCGCGCAGGCGACCAGCAGCGGTGCCGGGCCGGTGCCGAGATTGCCCGCCAGCAATATCCCGATCGTCACCGCCGCCAGCGTTTGACCCAGCAGGCGAGACGTCGACAGCAGCCCGCCCGCTGCCGCCGAGCGGTGCTTGGGCGCGCGGCCGATCAGAAGGCGGCTGTTGGGAGCGAAGAACAGGCCGAAGCCAAGTGCGCTCAACGCCAGGCGCCAGGCGATGCCGGTCTCCCCGGCGCTGACCGGCATGGTGGCGAGGAGCAGGAGGCCGGCGATGGCGATGGCCATGCCGGTGACACCCAGCTTCGATGGCGCCACGCGGTCGGACAGCCAGCCGGCGAGCGGACTGACAACCAGCATGGTCAGCGGGAACGGCAGCAGCAGCAGGCCGACCTTCTGCGGGGCATAGCCGAACACCTCCTCCAGCCGGAAGGGCAGCGACAGCATCAGCGCGCCGCTGGCGATGAAGCAGGCGGTCGCCGCCAGCGCGGACAGCCCCAGCACCGGCTGGCGCAGCAGGTCCACCGGCAGCACCGGCTCCGCCCGCGTACGCTCCCGCCGGATCAGCAGCACCAAGGAGGCGACGCCGGCGATCACGCCCAGCCCGCCAGGCAGCGGCGCGCCGTGGCTGGCCAGTTGTACGCCGCCGATCAGCAGCAGCATGGTGGCCGCGCTCCATAACCCGCTGGTCCACTGCGCGGGAATGTCGCGGCGGATCGGATCGGGGAGCGACCGGCCCAGCAGCAGCGACATCAGCGCCAGCGGCGCGGCGGCGACGAACACCCATTGCCATGGCAGGTGGCCCACGATGTACCCGCCCAGCGTGGGCGCCAGTGCAGCGCTGCTCGCCACGACGACGGAGTTCACGCCCATCCCGGCACCGAGCTTCGCCGCCGGGTAGATCTGCCGCACCATCGCCGCCGACACGCTGAGCACCATGCCCGCGCCCAGCGCCTGCAGGGAGCGCAGCGCCAGCAGCACCGGCAGGTTGCCGGCGAACAGGCAGGCCGCGCTCGCCAGCATGAACAGCACCTGCCCGCGCTGGTACAGCCGACGATGGCCGATCCGGTCGCCCAGGCTGGCGAACGGCAGCAGCACCATCACCAGCACCAGCTGGTAGATGGCGACGACGTTGGTGACGGTGGAATTGCTGACGCCGAGATCGCGGGCGATGGTGGGCAGCGCGACATTGGCGATGTTGGTGTCCAGCACCATCACCGCCGTGCCGAAGCTGATCGCAGCGATCGCCCACCAGCGGCGGGGCGGCGGCAGCCCATCGTTGGACGCGGCGCCGACGACGGTGTGTTCTGCCACCGCGGCGGCCGCTTGCGTCTGCAACATGGCGGGCATGTGATGCCCGGCGCGACCGAGTTCAAGCACGCGCCGGCCCGGCGAAGTCGACACATCTGACACTGTTCAAGGGATGGCAACGGACTGCCCGCCTTGCCCCCGCTGCCGGTGCGAAGTTGACACGATCGATACCGTCACCCGACCGCCGCCGCACCGGCTGCCCTACCCCGCCGACGGCGCGAAGTTGACACAATTGACACTGTCCAAGGACCGGTCGCGACCACGTGCGCAGGGGAGCGGGCGCAGAATGGATGCGGGACTGTCGAGGATGAGTGGCCATGACCGACCCCGTGGCACAGGTGCCGGCCTGTAGGACAGCGGCGTTGCGCCCGCCCAACCAGACACCCGCACCCCGGAAGTGATCGGGATGACGTGGATGGATGATGGAGGATCAGCGCTTCTTGACGATCTCGATCCCGTTCTTCTTGGCGAAGTCCCTGGTGCTCTCCTCGCTGCGGTTCAGCGATTTGGCGATGTCCTTCAGCCCCTTCCCCTTGGCGGCGAGGGTACGCAGCTGGCCCGCCTCCTCCGCCTTCCAGGGTTGCTTGTGGCGTTCGAATACTTCCTTGCCCATCAGCTATCCGCCTTTGCCTTCTTCGCCGCCGGCTTCTTGGCAGCAGCCTTCTTGGCCGGAGCCTTCTTCGCGGCGGTGGCCTTCTTCACCGGGGCTTTCTTCTTCTTGGCCGGAGCCTTGGCCGCGCGGTCGCGGATCAGGGTGATCGCCTGTTCCTCCGTCAGGTCCTCCGGCTTCACATCCTTGGGGATGGTGGCGTTGGTGGTGCCGTCGGTGACGTAGGGGCCGAAGCGGCCGGGCAGGACCTTCATCTCCGCGCCGCTGTCGGGATGCGCGCCGAATGCCTTGATCGGCTCCGCCTTGGTGCGCGCGCCACCCTTGCGATTGGCCGCTTCCGCCAGCAGGCTGACGGCGGCGTTCATGCCGGTCTCGAACACCTCGGCGGTGGAGGTCAGCCGGGCATACTTGCCGTCATGCACCAGGTAGGGACCATAGCGGCCGATACTGGCCTGGATATCCTTGCCGGTCTCCGGGTGCTGACCAACCGTGCGCGGCAGGCTGAGCAGCTTCAGCGCCCATTCCAGGTCGAAGTCGGGCAGATCCTTGGGGATGGAGGCGCGCTTCGCCTCCTTGCCCTCGCCAAGCTGGATATACGGGCCGAAGCGGCCGACCTTGCGTTCCACCGGCAGGCCCGTTTCGGGATCGTTGCCCAGTGTCTCGTCCTGCGCCTCCTCCCCATCGGCACCCGGCTGGCCAAAGCGGCGGCGGAAGGTGCATTCGGGGTAGTTGTTGCACGCGATGAAGGCGCCGAAGCGACCGCCGCGCAAGGACAGGCGACCGCCATCTCGCCCTTCGGCCACGCATTTGGGGCAGGTGCGCGGGTCGCCGCCATCGGCCTGCGGCGGGAACAGATAGTCGGACAGGAACTGGTCCAGTGCCTCCGTCACCTCGGACGGCTGGCGTTCCATGACCTCATCGCTCTTGGGCTTGAAGTCGCGCCAGAAGGCTTCCAGCACCGCCTTCCACTGGGCGCGGCCGCCGGACACGTCGTCCAGCTCCTCCTCCATCTCCGCCGTGAAGTCGTAGCCGACATAGCGGGGAAAGAAGCGTTCCAGGAACGCGGTCAGCAGGCGGCCGCTCTCCTCCGCGAAGAAGCGGTTCTTCTCCATGCGCACATAGGCCCGGTCTCGCAGCGTCTGGATGGTGCTGGCATAGGTGGACGGACGGCCGATGCCGAGCTCCTCCATCCGCTTCACCAGGCTCGCCTCGGCAAAGCGGGGCGGCGGCTGGGTGAAGTGCTGGGCGGCCTCGACCCCCTTCTTCACCGGGCTGTCGCCCTGGCGCATCAGCGGCAGCAGGCCTTCCGCCTCATCCTCGTCCTTGGCATCGCGGCCCTCCTCGTACACGGCCAGGAAGCCGGCGAACTTCACCACCTGACCGGTGGCGCGCAGCGCGTGGCGGCCGGTGGGATCGCGCAGGGTGACGCTGGTGCGTTCCAGGCTGGCGGCGGCCATCTGGCTTGCCATCGCACGCTTGAAGATGAGGTCGTACAGCCGCGCCTCGTCCCCGCTGCCGGCGCGATCCTTCACGAAGTCGGTCGGGCGGATCGCCTCGTGCGCTTCCTGCGCGTTCTTGGCCTTGGTCTGATACTGGCGCGGCTTTTCGGGCAGGTAGTGCCCGTCATAGCGGTCGGCGATGGCCTTGCGGCAGGCGCTGATCGCGCTGCCGTCCATCTGCACGCCGTCAGTCCGCATGTAGGTGATGTGGCCCGCCTCGTAGAGCGTTTGCGCCAGCCGCATCGTGTGCTGCGCGGAGAAGCCGAGCTTGCGCGCCGCCTCCTGCTGCAGGGTGCTGGTGGTGAACGGGGGCGCGGGGTTGCGCTTCAGCGGCTTGGTCTCGACCTCCTCCACCGTGAAGCGGCCCTGCTCGACCGCCGCCTTCGCGCGCTGCGCGGTGGCGCCGTCGCCGATGCTGAGGCGATCGAGCTTCTCGCCGTCGAACTGCACCAGCCGCGCCGGGAACTGTGTGCCGTCCTGTTCCAGTTGCGCGGTCACGGACCAGTATTCCTGCGCCGTGAACGCCTCGATCTCGCGTTCCCGATCGACGATCAGGCGCAGCGCGACGGACTGGACGCGGCCGGCCGACTTGGCGCCGGGCAGCTTGCGCCACAGGACCGGCGACAGGGTGAAGCCAAACAGGTAATCGAGGGCGCGGCGCGCCAGATAGGCGTCGATCAGGTCGGTATCGAGCTGGCGCGGCGCCTTCATCGCCTCCGTCACGGCCTGCTTGGTAATGGCGTTGAAGGTCACCCGCTCGACATCATCGGGCAACGCCTTGCGCTTCTTCAGCAGTTCCAGGACGTGCCAGCTGATTGCCTCCCCTTCCCGGTCGGGGTCGGTGGCGAGGATCAGGCGGTCGCTCTTCTTCGCCGCGTCGGCGATGGCCTTCACCTGATCCTTGTTGCGCTTGTCGTCATAGATCTCCCAATCCATGGCGAAGCCTTCATCCGGGCGGACGCTGCCGTCCTTGCGCGGCAGGTCGCGGACATGGCCGTAGCTGGCGAGGACGCGGAAGTCCTTCCCCAGGTAGTTCTCGATGGTCTTGGCCTTGGCCGGCGATTCGACGATAACAAGCTGCATGTGCGGGTTCAGGTAGGCTCTCTCGTGTGTACGCGCGAGGGTGGAAAGGCAGCGGGGGCGTCGTCAAGCCTCTTGCTGCGCCTGAATCGTTGCCCCGCGTGGCATCAGGCCCTATGCGCCCGCCGCCATGGAAGCCGCCACCGCCCAGCTGATCCCCCTCGCCGATCACGACCCCATCGCTGTCGAAGCCCTGCTCGACCTGGTGTTCGGGGACGACCGCTTCGGACGAACGGCCTACGCCATCCGCGAAGGAACCGATTACCTGCCGGGCCTGAGCTACGCCGCGCTGGCGCCCGATGGCACGCTGGCGGGCACGATCCAGGCGTTCCCGGTGGCGCTGACGGACGATAATGGCCGCGCGCATCCGTTGATCATGGTGGGGCCGGTGGCCGTCCACCCCGATCGTCGCGACCAGGGGTTCGGCCGGGCGTTGATGGCGGCGCAGACCAGTGCGATCGATCCGCGCGCGCCGTTGCCGCAGGTGCTGATCGGGGATCCTGGCTACTACAATCCATTCGGCTTCCACGCCGATTATACCGGCGGCTGGCGCTGCCCCGGCCCGTGGGAGGCGCACCGCCTGCTGCTGCGCGCCAGCAACCCCGCCGTGCTGCCCGCCACGGGCATGCTGGGCCCTTGGCGCGGCTGACGGGGCGTGGCAGGGATCGTGGCGTGACCGGCGCCGACGATCTCCTGCACCATGCCTCCCGCCCGCTGCCGCCGGTGGATCGGTGGCAGCCGGAGCAGAGCATCGACAGCCAGATGCGCATCGATGCTGCGGGGCGCTGGTTCTACCAGGGGTCGCCGATCGCACGTCCTGCGATGGTGCGGGCATTCTCCACGCTGCTGCTGCGTGACGGGGACGGCCAGCACTGGCTGATGACCCCGCAGTGCCGGCAGTCGATCGCGGTGGAGGATGCAGCCTTCGTCGCGGTGGATGTTACGCGGGAGGGGGAACGACTGATGTTCCGCCTGGCCACAGGTGAGACCGTCGCCGCCGGGCCGGACCATCCGTTGCGCGCCGCCGGGACCGAGGATGCGCCGGCGCTTTACCTTGCCGTCCGGCATGGGTGCGAGGCGCGTCTGGACCGGTCGACCTGGCTGCAATTGGCCGACTTGGCGGAGCAGGCGACGGACGGCAGCTTCCATGTCACGAGCGACGGCATGCGGTTCGCGCTGTCCCCCGCTTGACCCTGTTCGACCGCCTCACCGCCCTGTTCGACGAAGGGCACGGGCTGACCCTGCCCGGTCTCGCCAGCGATGCCGACCTCGCGCCCGCAGAGTTGCGCCCGGCCGCGGTGCTGATCGCGGTGACCGAACGGGCCGAGCCCGGCGTGCTGCTGATCCATCGCCCGCGCACCATGCGCGCCCATGCCGGACAGGTTGCCTTCCCCGGCGGCAAGATCGATGCGGGCGAGAGCGCGACACAGGCCGCCTTGCGCGAGGCAGAGGAAGAGCTGGGCATCACGCCCGCAGCCGTGCGGCTGATCGGGGCGAGCGACCGCTTCGTGACGGCGACCGGCTATGACGTGACGCCGGTGCTCGCGACCGTGCCCGCCGACCTGCCGCTGCGGCCCAACCCGGCAGAGGTCAGCGCGTGGTTCGAGGCGCCGCTGCGTTTCCTGCTCGACCCCGCGAACCACGTGCAGCGCACCGGCGAGTGGCTGGGGCAGCGGCGCCAATATCTGGAGATCACGTGGCAGGATCATCGCATCTGGGGGATCACCGCCGCGATCCTGTCCAACCTGTCGCGTCGCCTGCGCTGGCAGACGCTGTTCGACGGGGAAGTGCCATGACCCGCCTGCCCCCGGTCCCGTGGACCGCGCGCGCCGACCTGGCGGAGCTGGTGGCGGCCCTCGGCCCCGGCAATCTGCGCTGGGTCGGCGGAGCGGTGCGCGACACGCTGCTGGGCCAGCCGGTGAAGGATGTGGATGCCGCGACCCCGCTGTTGCCGGAGGAGGTGCAGCACCGGCTGGCCGCGACAGGCCTGCGTTCGGTGCCCACGGGAATCGCGCACGGCACGATCACTGCGGTGCTGGCGGAGGGCCCGGTGGAGGTGACCACCCTGCGGCGCGACGTCGCCACTGATGGCCGCCACGCGACCGTAGCTTTCGCGACCGAGTGGCGCGACGATGCGGCGCGGCGCGATTTCACCATCAATGCCCTTTACGCCGATCCCGTGACGCTGGAGATCAGCGACTATTTCGGCGGTCTGGCCGACCTCGCCGACAGGCGTGTGCGCTTCATCGGTGATCCGGCGGAACGCATCCGCGAAGATCACCTGCGGATCCTGCGCTACTACCGCTTCCAGGCGCGTTTCGGGGCCGAGCTGGACCCGGCGGCCGAAGCGGCCTGCGCCGAGCTTGCCCCCACGCTGAAGGGCCTCAGCCGGGAGCGGGTCGCGGCCGAGCTGCTGAACCTGCTGGGCCTGTCCGATCCGGCATCGACGGTGGCCCGCATGGACAAGGCCGGCGTGCTGCCGATCGCGCTGCCCGAACGTACGCCAGACGGCATCTCCTTGCTGTCACAGGTTATCGCGTGGGAGCAGGCCCACGCCATCGCGCCCGATCCGCTACGGCGCCTTGCAGCCCTGCTGCCAGCGGATGTGCGGCTGGCCGACGGAGCGGCAGCGCGGCTCCGACTGTCCACGGCGCAACGCAAGCGGCTGTCGAAGGCGGCGGGACGCGGCGGCGACGATGCGATGGATGCGCGGGCATTGGCTTACCGGCTGGGCATGGCGGAGGCACTCGACCAGATGGCTCTCACCGGCGGCGACCCGGCGCCGATTGTCGGGTGGACGGTGCCTGCCTTCCCGCTGAAGGGCGGCGCGATCATCGCGCGCGGGATACAGGCCGGTCCGGACGTCGCCCGGATATTGCGGATGGCGGAGGATCGCTGGGTCGCGGAAGGCTTCCCCGACGCGGGTCGCGCAACACAATTGCTGGAAGCAAGCATCGCGGACGCGAAGATCGCGTGAAATGCTGCAACGCAACCAACTCATCCGATCTGAGTAACAGCTGGACGATAATGATTGGGCATATCGGCCCTTCATGCATTCTTTGACCGCAACGGGCTTTTCATGCGCAGCCGCGGCACCAGCCGGCGGCCGGTGCATTCAGACCCGTGACCCGCATTGCCGCTGTTGCCGGCGGCGGCAGGTAAACGTTCAGATGGAGTAGATTTTATGAACTTCAGGACCATTGCGATCGCCGCGGCTCTCGCCGGCAGCACGGCCCTTGCCCCCGCCGCCATGGCGCAGGCCACCGCACCCGCCGCCGGTGCCCCCGCGGCTGGTGCCACCGCCAGCACCGGTGTGACTGTCGGCGCGACCGTGTACGGACCGGACAGCACTGCCGTGGGCACCGTGGAAAAGGTTGAAGGCACCAATGTGGTCGTCAACACCGGCACGATGACCGCCACCCTGCCGTCCAGCGTGTTCGGCGCCAGCGAGAAGGGCCCGACGATCGGCTGGAACAAGGCTGACCTGGAGGCCGCGATCTCGGCCGAGACGCAGAAGACCGCCGCCGCGCTCGACACCAAGCTGATTGCCGGTGCCCAGCTGTTCACCGTCGACAATGTCGCGGTCGGCACCATCACCGAGGTGAAGCCTGACGGCATGGTCGTGGTCGACCACACCACCGCCGGCCCGATCCAGTTGCCCAAGGATCAAATGACGATTCAGGGTGAGAACCTGACCTTCTTGGCCACCGCGGCCGATCTGAACGCCGCCGTGTCGGCGCAGGCCGGCGCCGCTTCGACTGCGGCCACGCCGGCCACGGACGCGGTTAGCTGATCCAGCCAAGAGGCTGAGCAAGCGAGGGGCCGGGTCACCGAAGGGTGGCCCGGCCCTTCTCGCATCCGGGCAGCCGATCCGGCGCAAAGCGGTTGCCGACAGGGGCGGGCCGGCTATCGTGCATGAATCTGCAACTTCCCGGCGTCTCCACCACATGCCAGATCGTCAAGTTACCGCCGGCACGATTGATCGGGTGATCGACAGCCACGTTCACCTATGGTCGCTCGGCAGCGAGTTCCACCAATGGCCCGAAGCTGATCTGCCGGCGATCCATCAGGATTTCAACGAGGCTTCGCTGGTTGACCTGCCGGACGAAGTCGGCGCCGTGATCCTGGTTCAGGCACAGCCGGATATCCGCGAAACGGAGTGGCTGCTCTCGCTGGCAGAGCCGAACCCGCTGGTCGCCGGCGTGGTCGGCTGGCTGCCGCATGATCCGGCGGAGGCCGCCGGCCATGTGCGCCAGGTGGCTGATCGGCCCAAGCTGGTGGGGTTCCGGCCCATGCTGCAGAACCTGCCCGACATCAACTGGCTGCTGGATGCCGCAATGGAGCCGGTGATTGCGGTCATGACCGAGCGCTCGCTCCGCTTCGATGCCCTGGTCCGCCCTACCCAGCTTGGCACGCTGCACAGCTTCGCACGCGCTTTTCCCGGACTCCGGATCGTGATCGACCATGGTGCCAAGCCGGTGCTGGATGGGTCCACGCTTGATGGATGGCGCGAGGGGATGGCCCGGCTCGCCGACCTGCCCAACGTCTGGTGCAAGCTGTCGGGTCTCAGGACCGAGCAGCCGACAGGTGCCGCCGAAAGCGACCTGTTGCCCGTCATCGAGCATCTGCTCCGCCTGTTCCCCGGACGGCTGATGTGGGGCAGCGACTGGCCGGTCCTGCGCCTGGTCGGCGACGACTACCCGGACTGGCTGCATTTCGCGCACCGCGCCGTCACGAGCATGGCGCCGGCGCAGGTGCGCAGCATCTTCGCCGATGCGGCTGCGGCGTTCTACGGGGTGAACCGCGCTCCCGACTGAGAGCGCGTTAAACCCCTTCGTCGATTGTGGCGGCGAGCAGCCCGATCACCACCTCGTTCGCGCGCGCCCGCACGGTCAGCGATTGCAGCGTCCGTTGCGAGTCGAGCGGCAGCCCCAGCACCGTGGCGGAGCCGCCCGGGATGCGCCGCTCCGGCCCGGTGCCGCCATCCGCACCGCCGGCCTGCCGCACCTTCGCTGTTGCCAGATCCACGCGCAAAGGGCGCGGACCGGGGATGCGGAACTGGTAATCGTCAGCCAGGTAGTCACGCTCGATCGGCCACCACGTCGTCGGATTGTGCAGCGCCAGGCGGGTGGTCGTGCCGTCAGTGTAGGTGACGATCACCTCGCCATTGTCGATCCGGCTCTGCATCGCGTTCGTGGTGCCGGCCACCAGCAGGCGCAGGAACGCGCCCTTGCCGGACAGCGGCACCGTGGCCTCGTCCGGGTAGTTCTCCCACTTCGACACGAACAGCGCGTTGTGCCCTTCCGCGGGGGTGCGGAAGCGCCCGCCGTCGGGCAAGGTCAGCCAGCCATCCCCGGCCTGCGCCGCTGTGCGCAGGCCAGCATCGTCGATCTCCGCCGTGGCCTTCACATGGCCCGCCCATGCGCCGAGCCCCTGCGACGGCAGCGCCAGCGAGGTGAATGGGGAGCGCGGGGCGACATACTTGCCGGGCGCGAAGATCGCCTCGATCCCGTCATTGAAGGTCAGGTCCACCGCACGCTGCCGACCGACCGGCGCGCGGTCCGTCACTTGGGGCGGAACCTCCGCCTGCGGCGCCTCGCCCGTCGGCTGCCACCAGCGCATCGCGCCCTGCTGCCGCTCCACGAAGGTCGTGCCGGAGCCTGCGCCGGTCACCACCGGCCTTCCGCCCCAGCGAACGACGATCTCCGCCTGATGACCAAACGGTGCCTCGATCAGGATCGCAGGGCCGCCCACAGCCTCCGCATCGACCTGCCACCGGGCCGGCTGTCCGTCGACCGTCACCGCCGCGACATCGTCCATCGGGGCGCCGAGCCGGAGCTGCACCATGGCGAAGCGATCGGCGGGCTGGCGCACCGTCCAGCGTTCGGTCGCGCCGTCGCGCCGGAAGGAAAGGCTGACATCGGGATGGTCGAGCGCCGCGTGATCCCACGCGGCCGGCAGGCCGGGCGCGACCTCCAACCGGCGAGCCAGCGCGTCAGGGCGCACGCCGAACAGGCCCTCCACCATCGCCCGCGAGGTGACGCCCGAACCGTCCGCGAAGTCGCGCTGCGCCTCCCGCCGGTGGACGTCGAGGTAGTTCATGGAGCCTACATTGCCGGGGCTTATGCCCATATACATGCTGGCGAGCAGCGCGCCCTTGGCCAGCGTCACCGCCTCCTCCGCCCGGCCGGCCTGCCACAGGGCAAGGGCTGTGTGCAGGTTCTCCCCCATCACCACATTGTTGACCGACCAGGTGTAGGGCATCCAGTCGCTGCTGGCATAGACGCCGTATGGGCGGTCATCGGGCACACCGGCGCCATGGACCGGCAGGCGCGGCATCGTGCGGCCCAGCGCATCGGCCATCCGCCATGCCTCCTGGCGGTCGGGCACGCCGCTGTCGACGGTGTGGTAGAAGCTCCACAGGCCGGCACTGGGGTGCAGCATGCCTTCACCCAGCCAGTCGCGGTATTCGGCGAAGACGCCCTGCCCCGGCATCCACAACTGCGCGCGCATGGCGCGGCCGATCGCTTCTGCCTCGGCCTCGTAGGCGGTCGGGTCCTCGCCGAGCGCGCGGGCGATGCGTGCCGCCTCACGATTGTGGAACAGGTTGTAGGCGGAGGCATAGGCGACGCCCCCGCCATTGTAGCCGATGTCGTCGCTGGCCCAGATCTGCGCATACGCCTCGTACAGCGGCAGTCCCTCTGGGCCGAACGGGCGCCGGAACAGCCGCTTCTCCCACGCAAGGTGCCGCTGGATCGCCGGCCATGCCTCGCGCGCGAAGTCGAGATCGCCGGTCCACGCAAGATGGCGGAACAGCGCGTCGATGAAGACGGCGTTCATGTCATAATGCGAGTTCGAGAAGTCGCCGTTGGAATGCAGCGCCGCCTCGCTGCGGGCGAGGTTACTGTCAGCGTCGGCGGGCGGGGTGCTGTCGGGCACCGGATCGGTGTTCTGCCGCGGCAGCCAGGCGCGGAAATTGGCGCGCGCTCGGTCATGCCAGCCCAGCGCGTCCAGCGCGTAGGGACCGCGCCAGCCGAGCAGCTTGGTGCGCCAGGCGACAGCGCCATGCATGATCGCCTGCTGCGGCCCGTCCCACACCGCATCCGCCGCCACGTTGAGCGAGGCTACCGCGGCATTCAACCAGGGATCGGGCGTGGTGATGCGGACCTGCCCGCGCAGATCGGCGAAGTGCCGGCGCGCGGCGGCGAACTTGGCCGGCAAATCGGCGGCGGCGAAGGCATCCGCCAGCGGCGGGCGCGGCGGCGGCGCACGGCGATCGGCGCTGACCGCGGAATAGGTGGCGAGGTCGGCGCCCGATGCCGGGGCATAGCCGGTGCGCTGGAGGAGGAGGAACGCGCCTTCACCTGCCAGGGCCAGCGTGCCGGTGACGACCGGCCGCTGAACCGCGGCGTCGGCAGGGGTGAACAGCGTGGCCGCATCCTGCCAGCCCGCGCCATCCACGATCCCCTGTGTCGTCCCGTTCAGCACCGTTCCGGTGATGGTCCCGGGCTTCCCCGCCAGGGTGAAGCTGTCGCGCGACAGGGTGGCGATGTTGCCGTCGGCAAATTCGGGCTGGAACCCAAACCATTGGCTGATCGGCACGCGTTCGGTGCCGATATCCCCATCCCGCGTGCCGCGCTGCCCGCTGACGCCACCAAACGCCCAGTCGAGTGCGATGCCGCCGGCGATGCCCTCCCCTTTCGCGCTGATGGCGAGACCTTCAGTCTCCGCCAAGGCGACAGCGATCAAAGTGATGGTGCCGGACCCGAGGCGCGGATCAGTGATGCTATATTCCAGCTCACCCGGACGATAGCGGGTGGTGATGGCGGCTGCATCGTGCAGCCAGAAGCGGGTGCCGTCCGCCAGCCGCACGGCAAAGCGCAAATTGCCGCCGCGGCCAGGCAGGTAGAGCACGAACTCGGGCAAGTCCCCGCCATCGACACGGAAGGCAGTGTTGCCGCCATAAAGCGGCCGGTTGTAGCGTTCGGTGCCGTTCTCGATCCGGAAGGCGTCGCCATCAGGCGTGTAGCGGACCGGGCGCGCCAGTTCGCCTTCAAGGTTGGGCTGCACGCCTTCGGTGGCGACCAGCGTCTGGGCCGAGACGACGGGAGCCAGCATGACCGACAGGGCGAACGAGGCCGCCGCTTGCTTCCACAACAGGATAATCAGACTCCGTCAGATAAAGAAAGCCCGGCCTCGCACGAATGCGAGGTCCGGGCCAGTCAAACCTCCGGTGGGGCTTCAGAGGTCAGCGATAATACCGAAATAGAAGGTGCGGCCGACGAACACCTCGTCGAACATGTAGGGCGTGCCACCACCGATCACGCGGAACTCGTCCGGCGTGTACTTGCCGATCGAGGTGTTGAGCAAGTTCTTGCCTTCGACGAACAGTTGCAGCTTGGGGAAGAGCTGATACGAGGCCCGCGCATCGAGGTTCTCCGTACCCGTCTTGTAGACTGGGGGCACCGTCTTGAAGTAGTTGGCAACGGTGCTGCCATCCAAGCCAGCGCTGGCCGGGATGCGGTTTTCCGCATCAGGATCGGTCCGGTCGTAGAACATGTCGCGCCGTTGATAGGCGATACGGGCGTTCAGCTTGCCATCGTCGTACCACAGGTTGACGTTGTAATAGTACTTGGACTGCGACCGCGGTGGCAGCGCGATGCCGGTGAACAGGTCGACCTCCGTGGTCTCCTCGTTCGACTCGGTGTAGGAATAGTTGAAGCCGCCGCCCAGATATTGCAGCGGGCCCGGCAGGAAGGTGAACGCCGTGCGCCCGGCGATCTCGAACCCGCGCTGGGTCAGTCCACCGGGGCCATCGCGGTAGGTGTCCACGGCATAATCATCGCTACCCAGCGTGTAGCCATCGGTGGAGAAGCCTTCCGGTCGGCCGGTCTTCACGGCGATCTGGTAGATAGCGCCGGTCAACTGCGTATCCGCATTGGGATACCATTCCAGCGATAGGTTCTGCGTGGTGGCACCGTAACCGGCCAGTTCGGGATTGCCGATCCGGCCGGAGCAGCGATTGATGAAAGCGGCGAGCAAGCCTTCCGCGGCCCCATCGTCATCCGTGTCAGGATTGTCATCCTGAATCCGGTTTGGGTACTGCGCGTTGAACGCTGCCAGTTGGTCGTACAGGCCAGCGGGCACCGTCGCGCAGTTGGCAACGGTGGCCCCGGTCAGTTCGGCAAGGCTGGGGCGGGCACGCTGCTTGGCAATGGAATAGCGCAGGCCCAGAATGTCCTCGACCGGCCATGCCGCCAGGTTGAAGCTGGGCAGCCAATCCTCGCTGGTGCGCTTGATCTCCCCAACATCGCGCCGCAACAGCTGCGTGCCGACTACATAGCTTGGCAGCCCGTCGGCCTCGGTGATCAGCGTCGCGGTACGATTGGAGAAGTCGATCACCGGCGCGGCATCGACCTTGATCCGCTGGTACCGGACGCCGACATTGCCTTCGAACAGCACGCCGAAGGGGCGGACGGCGAAATCCGCCATGATGTAGGCGGACGAGGTTATCTCGTCCGTGTGGTAGGGGGGACGTTCGTAGACATTGCCGTCGGATGCGATGCATTCGTACAGGCAATCGAGGTTCCAGTCGCTGAGATCGGCCACCTTGCCCAGCTCGCGGGCGAAGACCTGGGTGTCGATGGTGCCCCAGTTAATCGTGCCGTCGTCACGGCCGGCCCCCGGCAGCTTCATTACCGACGCATTCAGGATCTGCTGGTACTGCTCTACCGTGATGGTGTGCAGTTTGTACAACCGGTCCGCGGTGGTGTTGAAGTTGGCGGGCGTGATCGCACGCGGGACCGAACCAAATACGCAGGGGTTACCCGCCGCGGCGGCCCGAACCGGGTCGCAGGCGCGGATCTGGTCCAGGCTGCGGGCGCGGGACAGCACGGTACCCGGCGTGATGATGTAACCGCTTTCGTTGAAGGTATCATTTTTGCGGATGCGGTGTTGCGCACCCATCTTGATCCGAGTCAGCGGCCCGAAATCATAGAAATCATGCTCGCCATCGAGCTGGAAGTTCCACTCGCTGTCCCGGTTCGCCGCCGGAATGACGTCGATTTGCGGGTTGGAGCTGTAGCCGGTGGCGCCGATCACCGGATAATACGTCGCCGGGTCATACTGATCGATGCCGGGGGTATCGACGGTCCACAGGCCGGTATCCGGCTGCAAGGCGAAGCTGGCCCGTTCCAGCGGCGCAAAGGCGCTGATGGCGATATCCTGCCGCTCGAACTTGGACAGGCTGTACTGGACGCGCCCCTTGATGGTCCACGGGCCGGAATCGAAATCCACGCCGCCCTGAGTGTAATATTGCTGGACGTCCCGCCGGATATCGCGATTTTGCGTGGTCATCTGCAGGTTGGTGACATAGCCCGGAACGGTCGTGGCGAGGCCCGCCGGCCGGTTGATCATGTCGTACGAGGTTACGAAATGGTTCTCGTTCACGACCACGTTGCCGATATTGGACGTGGCGAGTTGCCCGGCGGCGTTGGTGGTGCCGACAGGAATGGCAACGCTGTAGTTATAGTCCTGCGAGTTCACCTTCCGGATGTTCGGATTGTACGACACGAAGGCGATCAGATCGTCATTCACCTCCCAGTCGAGGCGTGCCTGCACGGAGAACCGTTCCTCCCCACGGATCTGGCGACCGGGGCGGACGTATGACGGGACGAAATCCTCCCACTGGGCATAGCAGTTTAGACGGCTGTTGATCCCGGTGGTGGGCAGCGCGGCGCAGCCCGACTTCTGCGTGACAGCGGCAGCGGCAGGATCGAAGGGCGTAGTGAAGCTCTTCTCCGGCGAATTGTCGAGGTCGCCCAGCGGGATATAGCCCTGCTGCGCACGCGAGACGCGCGAGTAATCGGTGCCGATCGACTGCTTTTCGTAAGTGCCGTTGATGATGAAGCCGACACGATCGTCGAAGAACTTCTGGGTGGCGATGGCGTTGATGCGCGGATTAATGTCCTCGCTCAGCGTCTGATACGCAGCTTGTGCATTGAGACGATACAGCGGTTCGTTGAAATCGAGGCCTGAACGCTGCTCGATCCGCACGGTACCGCCGACCCCGCCCGGCGTCATGTCGGCGGTCTGGCCCTTGATGACGTCCACGCTCTTGATGAGGTCGGATGACAACTCGCCGATCGTCGCAGCGCGACCACCCGTGCCGCCGCCAGAAGGCAGGGTGGTCATGCCGTCGACCTCGATACGGATCAGGTCAGCCGACTGGCCGCGGATGGTGAAGCCGCCCTGTTCGCCGGAATCGCCCACGTCCAGCGCGACGCCGGCAATGCGGCTGATCGCTTCCGCCGCGTTCTTGTCGGGGAACTGGCCGACATCGTCCGCCACGATCGAGTCCTGCGCGGTGCGCGCGGTGCGCTTGCGGGCGATGGCGGACTGTTCCGCCTGGCGGACGCCGGTGACGAGGATCTCGTTCCCGTCGCCTTCGGCCGTCACGCTGCCGGGCGCGTTGATCGACTCATTGTTGGGCACGGTGCTGTTGGCGACCCCCGGCCCCGCCTCCGCCGAGGTCTGCGCCGTCGGCGTGCTGCCGCCGGTTGGCGGAACCGCCTGGTTGCTCACCCGCTCCCCATTGACCACGGGCAGTGAGGAAGGCTGCTGCTGCGTCGGCGCCGGAGCGGGTTGTTGCGCGGCCTGCGCGTAGACCTGCGGACCTGATCCGGTCGCGACCGCCAGTGCGATCAGCGAAATGCCGGAACGAGATACAATACCCCTGAAAACCCCATGCGCCATCGGCGTCCTCACCCCTGTTTGCCGGCCGGCTATTGCCCGGTTCCGGTGGTTGTCGGCGCGGTGAGCCCATCTGCCCGTATCAGCGCCGGCGATGGCAACCGGTGTCATGACGAGCATGACCGATCCCCTTCGCAGCCCTGACGCTACTACATTCGCAGACGAATGGAAGCGGAAATTATCACCAGTGGAAAAGACTTTCATCTACGGACTGGCGGGAATATTATCTCCCGAGAAGATGGTGGTGACCGGTCGAGGTCGCCTGACGGGAGATAGGACATGAGAATCGCAGCCATATCGATCTTGCTGGCGTCGGCGACGATGACGGTGCCGCTGGCTGCCAAGGTGATCGGCACCAACGTGCCGGCGACGGAACTGTCGGCAGAACGGATCGCCGAACTGCCGGCGGGCGAGCGCGCGGAATGGCAGGCCTATCTCGAACGCTCCCAGCGGCAGCTTGCGGCGGACCGGGCATCGCTGGTCGCCGAACTGCCTGCGGGTGCCACCCCGCCCCCCGCGCCGGAGCCGTATGGTGCGGGCCCGAAATCGATGCCGATGGACCGCGAGACTGCCTGGTATGCGGGGGACGAGGCCCGGCGGATCGCCGATACGGTGGTCAGTTTCCAGACGCCAGCCGGCGGGTGGAGCAAGAACCAGAACCGCGCCGGTCCGCCGCGTCTGCCCGGACAGCGCTACAGCGCCAGTGCCGGTTCGGCCACGAGCAACCCGGGTAATTTCGACGAGCCGGTCGACCGCAACTGGACCTATGTCGGCACGCTAGACAACGGGGCCACCACGGCGGAGATGCGGTACCTGGCCAAGGTCGCGGCAGCGGTGCCGGGCGCGACGGGCGAGCCGTACCGGAACAGTTTCGTGCAGGGTGTGCGCTACCTGCTGGCCGCGCAGTACCCGAACGGGGGCTGGCCGCAGGTCTGGCCGCTGCAGGGCGGCTACCACGACGGGATCACCTTCAACGACAATGCTGTGGCGCAGGCGGCCATGTTGCTGGACGAGGTGGCGCGCGATCCGCAATTCGCCTTCGTGCCGACGGAGCTGCGCACGCAGGCGGCCGGGGCGGTGGAGCGCGGGATGGCCGCGATCCTGGCCGCACAGGTGCGGGTCGACGGCAAGCTGACCGGCTGGCCGCAACAGGTCGATGCCCTGACCATGGCACCGATGTCGGCCCGCAATTACGAGATGCGCTCCATCGCCGCGGGGGAGACCACTGATGTGGTCATGTTCCTGATGAACCAGCCCGACCCCTCGCCGGAGGTGCGCGCGGCGGTGGATGGCGCGATCGCATGGCTGCGCGACAAGGCTGTGAATGATGTCGCCTTCACGCGGGTTGAGGGTGAGGGGCGCAAGCTGATCCCGCAGCCCGGCGCCGGCCCGCTATGGTCGCGCAATTACGACATCGTCACCGGGCAGCCGATCTTCGGCGACCGCGACAAGTCGATCCACGACGACGTCAACGGCATTTCCGAAGGGCGACGCAATGGATACGCCTGGTGGGTCGGCCAGCCGGCCGAGGCGCTGGCCGCCTACCCCGCATGGCAGCAGCGGGTTGGCGTAGCGAACGGCGGCTGACCAGACTGGCCGGGGCACCCTGCCCCGGCCACCATCCGGTTTACCGGGCCGGAGCGAAGTCCAGCCGCTCCGCCCGGGCGTAAGCTTCCCAGGATGCCCGGTCGTTGAAGTCCAGCCCGTTCTCCCACGCAGCCCCGCTGTAGTAGGTAAACGGCTGGCTGGGCGTGACGTTGAGCAGGATCATGTAATTGTCGGCATCCTCCGCAAAGCCGGCCACCATGGCCGGATCGACGCGGATGGCGAGGCCCATGCTGCCGTTCTGCGGGTGCGGCGGTTCCCAGAAGGCGAGCAGGCCGGCGGCCGCGTCCTTCGTGACGAAACCCGGCCCGGCCGCGTTGCCCGGACGCTTGGAGATGCCGATGGCGACCACCAGCGGCTCCTGGCTGGAGGATGTCAGCGTAGAGGTGAAGCGGGTGAAGTTGGTGCCGAGCGGCAGGCTCGCCACCCGCTCCTCCGCCACGGAGCGCTCCACATCGACGGGCCAAGGGGCGTAGCGGACGCGGAAGCGTGCCTCGTTGCCGCCGGTCGCCAGCACCTCGTGCTCCGCGAAGTTGCGGGACGTCCACAGCTTGTTGTCGTGCCAGATACCCAGGCCACCGACGCCGCGGCCACGCCCGACGTCGTAATAGTCCAGCCCCTCGCCACGGTCGGTGTGGTAGTTCGGGAAGCGAAGCTGCCGGTCCATGAACGGGTAACGCACCCGCTTCGCCCAGACGTCGATCCCCGAACCCGATGGCGGCTCCTGCTTCTCCAGCGCGGGGCCGTACATGCGGAAGGCGACGCGGTCGTTCTCCCATAACAGGTCGTCGAAACGGTCGGGCGCGAAGCGGGCGACGGCGACGACGCGCTGCTCCGCCGCGGTCGGCGGGGTGAGCGGTTCGATATTGGCAGGCCGGGTGGGCGCTGCATCGGGATCGAAGGCGAGCGCGCGGGTGGCGCGCATCTCCTCTGCACGGCGGCGCTGCTCCGCCTCGCCGCGCACCGTCGCCGGCGGCGGCGGGGTGGGCGTGGTGGCGGCGATCGTTTCCGCATCGTCCTTGGTCGGCTGCGCGACCGGCAGCGTGGCAACCGGCTGGCTCAGTCCCATCATTTCCAGTCCCGCGAGCAGATAGGGGCCGGTGCCGTATGGCCCGGTATCCTCCGCCGCGGTGGGCACCGGCTGGTCGCCGGTCTTCTGTACCGCGCCCAGCAGGCCGCTGGGCAGGATCTGATCGTTCAGCGCCGCCCAGCCGCGCGTGACGTGCGGCAGCATCGTCTCCCGGTCGAGCAGACCATGATTGATCCCCCATGCAAGGCCATAGACGAGCAGGGCCGAACCGCTGGTCTCGGCCTCGGGGAAGGCTTCAGGGTCGAGCAGGCTTGCCCGCCACAGACCATCGGACTGCTGCAACTCGGCCGTGCGCGCCGCCAGCTTACGGAAGATGTCGAGGTAGAACTCGCGGCCCTCATAATCAGCGGGCATCGCCTCCAGCGTGCGGGCGAGGCCGGCGAGAACCCAGCCGTTGCCGCGCGCCCAATAGATCGGCCTGTCATTCTCCGACCGGCGATCGGCGAAGCGCTCGTCGCGCAGGAACAGTCCTTCTTCCGGTACCCACAGGCGTTCGGCGGTGCGGCGCCATTCCTTGTCCATGGCACGCAGATATTTGGGGTCGCCAGTCAGCGCGCTCATCCGCGCCATCACGGGCGGGGCCATGAACAGCGCGTCGCACCACCACCAGATCAGCGGATCGTCCGCCTCCGTCGTCCGGTTGAAATACGGCACCTGATGGTCGAGCCGCTGCTGCAACGGCATCAGCACGCCCTGCTGCCGCCGGCGGGCGTACAGTTCTTGGTACAGGTCGCCGATCGCCATGTCGTCCGCGTTCAGCAGCGTGCGGCTCTCTCGCGCGCCACGGAAGGCATAATTGTAGTGGTCGGCCACGTTGCTGAGGAAGCGCAGGGCACGCGGATCGTCGGAGATCCGGGCGACACGCGCAGCCCCGACATAAAAAGTCGCCGCCACCCAGTTGGACGACATAGAATCGAGCGCGCCGCCAGTGGTCAGCGGGATCGGCCGCCGGGCCATGTCGGCGATCTGCGCCGCCGTTACGTAGTCGAGCATCCGTGCAACGGCCGCACGATCGGGAACGGCATCAGGGGAGAAGGTGACCGCCGGACGGGCCGGCACAGTCAGCCAGGCGCTCTCCACACCGGCAACAGATGCGGCAGCAGGTGCGGCACCGGCCTGCGCCAGCACCGGATTGCTCGCCAGTGCGGTTGCCAGCAGCAACCCGCGGCTCAGGATACGCTTCAATGCCCTTCTCCCCAAAATATCGAACATGCGGCCGGCCCCTCAGGCGGGGGTCGGCGCAACCTCCACCATGTAGACGTGGTTGGAACCATGCATGTTGGACCCGAATACGATCCACTTGCCATCCGGCGTGAAGGTGATGTTCGGTTCCAGCCGGTAATCATGCGCCGACATGTCCACCAGCCGCTCGGACCGCATGTATTCCGGCGTGACCAGGTCATCCTGATACGTGTCAGGCTCCGCATCGGTGACCGTTTCCGGACGCAATGCGACGATCCATTTCCCGTCAGGCGCATGCGCGACCATGTCAGCATCGCCGCCGTCGCCGGCGAACAGCTTGCCATCGGGCGACACGTTGAAGTGGACCGACCAGTCGTTCTGCTCGATCCGCCGCCACATGCGCCGGCCGGTCGCCAGTTCCAGCCCGGCGACCCAGAACACCTGGCCGCGCGGGGTCTGCAGATCGTACCACAGCCATTGCCCATCCGGCCCGAAGAACTCGTGCCCCCAGATCTCGAAATTCATGGTCCGCTCGTGCAGCGGGGCAAGGCCTGTGCCGTCCGTGCGGATGCGCCACATGCGCGTCACCCGGTGCCACGGCCCTTCGTGGGAGAAGATCAGCTGATCGGGATCGGTGGGCGAGAACTGGGCGTGGTTCAGCCAGTCATTCGCCTTGTGGACCACGCGCCGCTCCCCGGTGCGCAGATCCAGCACGAAGAGCTCCATCGGAACGCGCGCGGCCCAGCGGGTCAGCATGCGCACGCCCTTGGCCTTGGCGAAGTTCAGCGGCTTGCCGTCCGGGCCGACGGCGGAATATTCCGCCTGGCCGAAGCGGCGATTGCGCGGGTCGGGAACATCGGGCTGCAGCGGCGCATCGCCATAGGCGACCGTGCCGACCATCAACGTCTCATCCGCGTTCATCTGCCAGATCTGGCCCGCTTCGATCCGGCCGACCTGCCTGCTTTCGCCGCTGTCTATGTCGGCGGCGTAGAGCGTGCGCGGGCGATCCGTCGGTTGCCCCTCCCCCTCGTCCGAGATGTAGTAGAACGCCGTGCGGTTGCGGCGCGACGTGAACATCAGCGACGCGCGCGGATCGGCCACGATCACGCGCCGCGCGCGCGTGGCGAGGTTCACCGCGGTGATCCCCTGCGGCGTAGAATAGACCAGCAGGTCGCCTTCGGGCGTGAACTGCTGGCGGTAGAAGTACAGCTTGCCGCCGCCCTCGTCCCCGCTCAGGCGGACGATGCGATGATTGGTCTTGGGATCGACCCAGTCGCTGGGCACGGCGCCGTTCGCGGCAGGGGCGGACGGCTGCGCCGCCTGGGCCTGCGCGAAAGCGGGCGCATAGGCGAGGCCGGCGGTGGCGCCGGCCAGCGCGCCGAGCGCGGCCCGGCGATCAAGATTGGTCATGTGCTCTCCTTTCACGGCGCGGGGGTGAACCCCTCTGCCCGGACGACCCAGCCGGTCCGGGGGAAGCCCGGGGCCTGACCCTGCGCCCCGTCCCATCCCCCGGCCATCAGCGCAACCGCCATCAGCAGCGATCCGTTGGACGGGAAGTAGGTTTCTGCCGCCCGCTTGTAGTCCGGTCCGTCAGGGCTGACCGCCTGGTCCACGCCACCGGCACCGCCGGTGGTCGGCACCAGGTCGTCCGCGTGCCCTTCGTAATGGACGCGCGGGGTCATGCCGGTCGGCCCCCACTGGTTGTTCTTCTGTTCTGCAAACAGCCAGGCCACGGCATCGTCCGGCCGGCCCAGCCGCGCGGCGGTCATCGCCAGCATCGGGAAGTCCCAGCCCCAGGTCTGCCGCAGATCCCAATGCGCCTTCACCGTGTCGTAGGTGCGCGCCATGATTGCGGGGTCGATCCGCTCGCCACCGATGAATCCATGCGCCATGAGGAGGGAAGGATGGTCGCGGTTACGGCAATTGGCCGCTGCGGCATGCCCGCTGCATTCTGCAGAAGTGGTGACTTCCCAGAAATCGGGCAGGCTCTCCACCGGCAGGTACAGCCCGTCGGCGGTCGCGGGCGGGGCGATGGCGGCAAGCGCCGTATCCCATGCGGCCTTGCGCGGCAGCCCCTGCCGCTCCCGCCATGCCTGCGCGGTGGCAAGGCCCCAGCGGAAATACTCGACCTCGAACGTCGGGTTCACCGTGGTCGCCGCCGGATAGTTCTCCTGCGCCGGAATCAGCGGTGGACCAAGATTACGCCGCGCGCCCTCCCCAACCGGCCAGCTGGCGAGCAGGTCGGCGCTCGCCTCCACCAGCTCGGCATAGCGGGCGGTGACCGCCGCATCGTCGCCCGAGCGGCGCAGGAGCTCGGCCAGCAGGATCGGATGCGGCTGCTGCCACATCAGGTAGGGGGAGATCGGGCTGGGACTGTTGCGCCCCTCCGGCCCGACCATCTTCGGCCACCAGGCACCTTCCACGCCGTGGCGCGCGGCTTCCGCCCGGGCGGCGGGCAGGTGGTCCAGATACCAGCCCATGCTGCGTTCCAGCAGCTCGGGCCGGCCCCACAGCGGCTGCCAGGCGCTGTGCCACGGATGCATTTCGAGATGGAACTTGCCGAACCAACTGTTGGAGAACAGCCCTTCTTCCTGCGGGGGCAGCGACCCGGCGGAATTGAGGGCCGACAGGTACTGCGAGAGCACCACCCGCCGCTCCAGCTCCGCCGCGCGGGGGTCGGTGCTGCCGGTGAAGTCCACCGCCGCGCCGCCTTGCCAGAAATCGTGCCAGTGCGGCGCCACCGCCGCCGCCGCATCGGCATAGGTGGGCAACGGCGCGGACGCCTCCTCCCGCTCAAACCGGACGATCAGGGTCAGGCGATCGCTGCCTTTGCCGGTGACGAGTGCGCCGTCGGGCCGCTCGGCGACCGAGCCACTGGCGCTGATGGTGGACCAGAACTGCGTGTCGTCGATCGTCCGGCTGAGGTGCAGATGATCGGCCCCGCGGCTTGCGACCGTGATCGACTGTGCGCCAGTGCCGGCGAAGCTGGTCGGGTCCGGGTTGATCCCCTCGGCCACCGAGGGATAGCGGACCGCGATCCCCAGCCGCCCATCGGCGATCAATTTCGACTGCACCTCCACCAGCAGCGCGTCGCTGTCCGGGTGCATGCGGGTCACAACCTCGACCGGCACCCCGCCATAGGTGAAGCTGCTGGTCAGCGCACCGCTCCACAGGTCGAGCTGCTGCCTGGTGCCGGCAACCTCGGAGAAGTCCGGTGTGCCGCCATCCGGAGTGACGAAGCCGATCCGCGCCAGCGAGAAGCGGTGCGGGTTGGCGCGTAGCCAGGCGTCGGCGGGCGTCTGCTCCGCGAAGGATGTCATCGCCGCATAGGGCTGCTTGCCGCGCCCGGGCACCTCCACCATGCGCAATCCGTCCGCTTCCGTGAACCCTTCGGGATTGGGGAAGCTGTGCCAGGCCCATTGCGCCATCGTCAGCAGCGGAGCCAGCGGTGAATAGCGGTCGGCGAAGGTCTGCAGGCCGGTGATGTCGGCGGTGAAGCCCAGTTCGCCATTGCCGATCATGACCGGCGCGTGCGGGTCAATCTCCTCCAGCGTGACATTGTGCCGCGTGACCAGTGCCTGCCGGTCGATCTCCTGCCCCTGCACCGCCACCGGGGCGAGCACCAGCAGCAGGGCCGCGCCCGCCTTCCCGCCCGCGCGGATCGTGAATGATCCGGCCGGCCTGCGGGTCATCCCGCGTGGTTCATGCCGCACTGCTCTCTCCCATTCCTGTATCACGTCAGCACCTTACGGCGGTTCAGGCCATGGTCCACCCGCCATCGATGGCGACAAGGGTGCCAGTCGTATAGGCACTTTCGTCAGCGGCCAGATACACCGCCAGCGCGGCGATCTCCGCCGCCGTTCCCAGCCGGCCCATCGGCTGTCGCGCGATGAAGGCGGCCCGCGCCGCCTCCGCATCGCCGGTCGCCGCCATGCGCTCGTCCAGCGACGGGGACTGCACGGTGCCGGGGCAGATCGCGTTGCAGCGGATACCCTGCCCGACATAATCCACCGCGACCGCACGGGTCAGCCCGGCAATCGCCGCCTTGGACGCGCAATAGGCGAAGCGGTTGGCGACCCCGATCATCGGCCCGGCGACGGAGGACAGGTTGACGATCGAGCCACCCCCGCCCGCCAGCATCGCCGGCAGCAAGGCCCGGATCAGGCGCGCAGGGGCATGGACATTGAGCGCGAAGGACAGGTCGTAGCCTTCGTCCGACGTGGACAGCAGATCGCCCGCATCGACGTAGCCCGCGCAATTCACCAGCACGTCCACCCGTCCGGCAACCTTGCCGAAGGCGGCGATGGCGGCGGGGTCGAGCAGGTCGATCGTGTGCGCCTCCGCCGGCAGGTCGGCCAGGCCCGCACCGTTGCGGTCCAGCGCCAGCACGGTGGCGCCTTCGCGCGCGAAGCTTTCGACGATGGCGCGGCCGATGCCCTGCGCCGCGCCGGTCACGACCGCGCGCTTGCCTGCGAGCCGCCCGCTCATCGCGGCACCACATGGCCGAGCGCCGCCGAAATGCGGCTGGCCGACCCGCCCAGCAGGGCCAGCGTCTCGTCCAGCGTGGTGCGCTGCGATCCGTCGATCATCACCAGGAAGGGGATGGTCAGCGCAGCAGCGATCTGACCATCGAAGCCGAACACGGGGTAGCTGAGGTCGGTCACGCCTTCGATCCGGGCGCTGGGCTGGGTGCGGAAGCCATCGGCCCGGACCTGCTCCAGCCGGCCCTGCAACTGCGCCCGCGACAGCCCCTTGGGCCGCGGCAGCACATCCAGCAGCGCGGCCTGGCGCGCCTCCGGCAGGAAGGCGAGCAGGACATGGCCGGAACATGAGGTCACGAGGTCCACGATCGCGCCCAGCCGAATGCCGAAGCCAACCGCGCCCGGATTCTCCTGCCGCTGCACGACCATCGCGCGCTCATCAGCCCGCAGCACCAGGTGGCATGACTGGCCGACTGCGCTCGCCAGTTCGAACATCACAGGGGCGGCGGCCTGCGCCAGCATCTGCGCCGGTGTCGCGCGGAACGCCACGTCCAGCGCCCGGTAGCTGACGCCATAGCGGTCATTGTCGTCCTTCTGCAGCCACTGCCGACGCTCCATCACGATGATGATGCGGAACACCTCGCTGATGGATCGGTCCAGCCGCTGCGCGATCTCGCTGATGGTCAGGCCGCCCGGCGCATCGGCCAGCAGCTCCAGGATGTCGAACGCCTTCTCCAGCGCCGGCGCATTGTAGGTCGGGGCTGGCTTGTCCCTGGTCAAAGTGTCCATGCCTCGCAAAACTCGACCTCACATTCTCTTCAACGCGACAGAGCGCAAGCCCACTTGCTAGACCACGCAGGTGGAAGTAGCTTCCAGATTTGAAAATAGCTGAGGCTGCAAGATGTGCAAGCACGGGATGGGGGTAACTGGGATGCTGGCAGGCGTGGCGCGATGACGCGGATCACCGGTTTGCGCACAGCGGATGTGCGCTTCCCCACCAGCCTGCAGCTGGACGGGTCGGACGCGATGAA
Source organism: Croceibacterium sp. TMG7-5b_MA50 (assembly GCF_039830145.1). Lineage (NCBI taxonomy): Bacteria > Pseudomonadati > Pseudomonadota > Alphaproteobacteria > Sphingomonadales > Erythrobacteraceae > Croceibacterium > Croceibacterium sp. TMG7-5b_MA50. Next base: position 1,214,320 of record NZ_CP156082.1, read on the forward strand.
CCCCGATCCGGACTATTCGGCCGCCTATGTCGTGCTGGAAACCGATTCGGGGCTGGAAGGTCACGGGCTGACCTTCACCATCGGGCGTGGCAACGAAATCTGCATCGCCGCGATCGAGGCATTGGCGCCGCTGGTGGTCGGGTTGGACTTAATGGAGATCACGCAGGAGCCGGGACGGTTCTGGCGGCGGATCACCGGCGACAGCCAGTTGCGCTGGATCGGCCCAGACAAGGGTGCGGTACATCTCGCCACCGGCGCGGTAGTCAACGCCGTGTGGGACCTGTGGGCGAAGAGCGCGGGCAAGCCCGTCTGGCAGCTGGTTGCCGACATGACGCCCGAGGAACTGATCCGCTGCATCGACTTCCGCTACCTGACGGACTGCATCATGCCGGAAGAGGCGCTCGCCCTGCTGCGGTCGAGGGAAGCGGGCAAGGCGGAGCGGATCGCGCGGCTGCACGCGGAAGGCTATCCCTGTTACACCACCTCGGCCGGCTGGCTCGGCTATTCGGATGACAAGCTGGTCCGGCTGGTGCGGGAGGCGGTGGCCGACGGTTATCGGCACATCAAGCTGAAGGTCGGGCGCGATCTGGAGGAAGATATCCGGCGCGTGACCCTGGCGCGCGAGGCGATGGGCTCCGATGCGGTGCTGATGATCGACGCCAACCAGAACTGGGACGTAGGCGAGGCGATCGAGTGGGTGAACCAGCTCGCCTTTGCGGAGCCCTGGTTCATCGAGGAACCGACCAGCCCCGACGACGTGCTGGGCCATCAGGCCATTCGCGCCGGCATTCGCCCCACCAAGGTGGCGACGGGCGAGATGTGCCAGAACCGCATCCTGTTCAAACAGTTCATCATGGCCGGCGCGATCGACGTCGTGCAGATCGATGCATGCCGAGTGGGTGGGCTGAACGAGGTGCTGGCGATCCTGCTGATGGCGGCGAAGTACGATCTGCCGGTCTGCCCGCATGCGGGCGGTGTCGGCCTGTGCGAGTACGTCCAGCATCTCGCCATGATCGACTACATCGCCATCGCCGGCAGCAAGGAAGGACGGGTGATCGAGTATGTCGACCACCTGCACGAACATTTCGTGGATCCTTGCGAGGTGCGCGGCGCGGCATACTGGCCGCCGAAAGCGCCCGGCTTCTCCATCGAGATGAAGCCGGCCTCGATCGAAGCCTACCGCTTCGGCCAGTCGGGACAGCCGGCGTGAAGCTCGGCCTGGAAGACAAGGTGGTGCTGGTCACGGGCGGCGCGTCCGGCATCGGCGCCGCCATCGTCGCCGTTCTGGCAGAGGAAGGCGCCCGCCCCGTCATCCTGGACCGCGCGACACCGCCGGCGGAGCTTGCCGGACTGCCGAACGTCACCGCTCACCAGCTGGAACTGTCAGACGAGGCCGCCTGCCGCGCCATTGTCCAGCAGCTCGGCACGATTGACGGGCTGGTCAACAATGCCGGCACCAATGACACGGTGGGGCTGGATGCGGGGACGGAGGCGTTCGAGCAATCGCTGCGCCGCAATCTGATCCATTGCTACACCCTGGCGCATCTGTGCGCCCCGGCGCTGCGTGCCAGTGCCGGGGCGATCGTCAATGTCGCATCCAAGGTGGCGCTGACGGGGCAAGGCGCCACCAGCGGCTACGCCGCGGCGAAGGCTGCGCAACTGGGCCTGACGCGCGAATGGGCCGCTGCCTTCGCCGCCGACGGGGTCAGGGTCAATGCGGTGCTACCGGCGGAGGTGATGACGCCGCTCTACAACCGCTGGCTCGACACGTTCGACGATCCAGCCGCGCAATTGGCGACGATCACCAGCCGCATTCCGCTGGGACGCCGGATGACGACGGTGCAGGAGATCGCCGACACCGTGGTGTTCCTGCTGTCGCCGCGTGCATCGCACACGACCGGCCAGTGGATCGTGGTGGATGGCGGTTATACCCATCTCGACCGCGCGCTGGGCTAAGACGGGTGCCCTCCCCCTCGCGCGTCAGCCCAGCAGCATCGCAGCATTATCGCGCGGCACTCGCCATCACGGTCAGCCTGTTCTTCCTGTGGGGCATGGCCAACAATCTGAACGACATCCTGATCGCGCAGTTCAGGAAGGCGTTCGTGCTGTCCGACTTCGAGACCAGCTTCGTCCAGCAGGTTTTCTACCTTGGCTACTTCCTGTGGGCGATCCCGGCATCTCTGGTCATGGGCCGGCGCGGCTACAAGGCGGCGATCGTACTGGGGCTCGTGCTGTACGGAACCGGTGCGCTGCTGTTCTACCCGGCGGCGATGCTGGGTGAGTACCTGCTGTTCCTGCTCGCTTTGTTCGTGATCGCCTCGGGCCTCGCCTTCCTGGAAACCTCCGCCAACCCGTTGATGACGGAATATGGCGCGCCCGAGGGCGCCGCGCGGCGGATCAACTGGGCCCAGGCGGCCAACCCCATCGGCTCGCTCGCCGGGATCCTGATCGGCCGCACGTTCATCCTGTCGGGCATCGAGCATGACGAGGCGGCGCTCGCCACCATGTCCGCGGCCGAGCAGCTGGCCTATTACCAGATGGAGGTGCGCGCGGTCGCCCCGCCCTATGTCGTCATCGGCCTGGTGGTGCTGGCCTTCGCGATCGCCGCGGCGCTAGTGCGCTTCCCGGCGGGTTCGGGCAGCGAAGGTGTGGCCGGGCCTGCCGCGCTGCGGGCCGCGTTCCGTCGTACGCGTCTGCTGGCGGCGGCCGGCGCGCAGCTGCTGTATGTCGGGGCGCAGGTCGGTATCTGGAGCTACACCATCCGTTACGCCCAGGCGAACGTGCACGGCATGGGGGAGCGGGCGGCGGCGGATGCGCTGTTCGTGTCGCTGGTGCTGTTCGCGGCCGGCCGCTTCATCGGATCAAGCCTGATGTCGCAGGCGCGGTCAGCGACCTTGCTTGCCGTGTTCGCCGGCATCGCCTGCTGCCTGACGCTGGTCGCAGTCGGTGCTGGCGGACGCACCGGCCTCTATGCGTTGGTCGCGGCCAGCTTCTTCATGTCGATTCAATTCCCCACCATCTTCGCACTGGGGGTGGAAGGGCTCGGGCCATTGCGGCAGGCGGGTGCATCGCTCATCATCATGGCCATCATTGGAGGGGCGCTGCTTACCGCCATGATGGGCTGGCTGTCGGACCTTGCCGGCATTACGACAGCGATGCTGGTGCCAACGGTGGCGTTCGCGGTAATTACGCTGTTCGCCATGGCGGCGCGGCGACCCATCGGCGCTGAGCGGCTGCGCTGAGCACTAACAAGAACAAGGGGGAGTATCTCATGGCAAGCTCGGGACGGCGGAACACCGCCTGGCGGGTGATCGCCGCGCTTGGGCTGCTGAGTTCGGCAGCTATGCTGCAGGCCCAGCCGACCGGCGACGCGGGCCTGTGGCAGGGCTTCACGGAGCCGCCCACCGAAGCCCGGCCGATGATGCGATGGTGGTGGTTTGGCCCGGCAGTGACGCCGGAGGAGATCGACCGCGAGTTGCAGGCCATGAAGGATGGCGGCATCGGCGGGGTAGAGGTCCAGCCGGTCTATCCGTTGCAGCTCGACACGGCGGGTAGCGAAACCGCCAACCAGCGCTTCCTGTCGCCCGAGTTCCTGTCAGGGCTGCGCCATGCGGCCCAGACGGCGCAGGCACAGGGTCTGCGGATCGACGTGACCGCCGGCAGCGGCTGGCCCTTCGGCGGACCGCAGACGACGGTGGACCACGCCTCTGCCGAGATACGCATGGTCCGCGTGCCGGTCGCCGCTGGCGAGACCTCCGCGATCATGCCTGCTGTCGGTCCCGGCGAACGCCTGGTGGCCGCGCGCATCGGCCCGGTCACGGACGAAGCCACTGCCGACAGGCCGCTGCAGGAGGTGCCGATCGACCAGCCGCGCGCGGAACTGCGTGCGAGCGATCAGCCACGCGAATTGCTGGTGTTCGTCGCCGGCCGCACCGGCCAGATGGTGAAGCGGCCGGCAATCGGTGCGGAAGGCTACGTGCTCGACCACATCGACCCCGCAGCGGTGTCGACGCACCTGGATCAGGTTGTCGCGCCCTTGCTGACCGCCTTCGACGGCCTGACGCCGCCACATGCGATCTTCTCCGACAGCCTGGAAGCCTATGGCGCCAGCTGGACCCCCGATCTGCCGGCGGAGTTCCGCCGCCGGCGCGGCTACGACCTGATGGATCACTTGCCCGCCCTGTTCCTGGATACGCCGGACAGCGCAGGCGTGCGGTATGACTGGGCGCGTACCCTGTCTGAACTGGTGGACGAGCGTTACCTCGCGCCGATCGATCGATGGGCGCGTGATCACGGTACGCAGTTCCGCGCGCAGGTCTACGGCTTCCCGCCAACGACCCTGTCCAGCAACGCGCTGGTTGCCCTGCCCGAAGGCGAAGGCCAGAACTGGCGCGACTTCACCTCCACCAGGTGGGCGACATCCGGCGCGCACCTGTACGGCAAGCCGGTCGTCTCGTCGGAGACATGGACCTGGCTCGCCTCCCCATCCTGGGCCGCGACGCCGCTGGACATGAAGATGGAAGCCGACCGCCACTTCCTGCAGGGCGTCACCCAGCTGGTCGGTCATGGCTGGCCGTACAGCCCGCCCTCCGCCGGCGAGCCGGGCTGGTCGTTCTACGCCGCGGCGGCGCTGAACGATCACAATCCGTGGTATCCGGTCATGCCGTCGGTCAGCCGCTATCTGGCACGGATATCGTACATGCTGCGGCAGGGTGCGCCGGACAACCAAGTCGCGCTCTACCTGCCGATCGAGGATGCCTTCGCCACGATGCGTCCGGCGCGCGCCTCCGCGAACGAGATGATGGAGCGCCTTCTGCCCGAAGGGCTGACGGGCGACGTGCTGACGGCAGGGTACGGCTTCGACTTCGTCGATGCTGCGGCGGTGGCGGCTGACCGCCTCACGCATGACGTGTTGCTGCTGCCGACCCTCAATCGGATCGATGCAGATGCCTACGCGCAAGTGGAGCGCTGGCTGGATGCCGACGCCAAGCACCGGCTGGTGGTGCTGGAAGCCCTGCCGCAGACCTCCGGCGGGCTGCGGGACAGTGCGGCGGTCCGGCAGGTCAGGGCGATCAGCGCCCGTCTGGCCCGGCACCGGTCGGTCAGCATCGTACCGGCGAGCAGCGCGAGCGAAGCGCTGCGCGCCGCGGCGGAGCCCGACATGCTGCTGGCGGAGCCGAACCCCGCTGTCGGCTTCGTGCGGCGCGCCACCCAAACAGCGGACATCTATTTCGTCGCCAATACCGGCAATCGCCCGGTCCGCGTGAACGCCCGCTTCGCCACCCGCTTCGGCGCCGGCGAATGGTGGAACCCGATGACGGGCGCCCGGTCGCCCGCGGGTGACAACGAGGTCACGCTGGAACTCGCGCCGTACGAAAGCCGGCTGCTGGTCTTCGGCGACGCAGGCGAGCCGGCGGCCGAGCCGGCGCAACACGCCGCCGCGTTCAAGCCCTTGTCCGATGGCTGGTCGTTGCGCGTGGATGGCAAGCGGGTCGGGTCCGATGCCCTTGGCGACTGGACCCGCGATCCCGAACTCCGGCATTATTCTGGCGTGGGCAACTATACGCGCCCGGTCCAGCTCGACAGGGTTGATCCGGGCCTCTGCTATCTTCTAGCCTTCACCCATCCGGATGGCCAGGACACACAGCCAGTCGATGCTGCCGAAGGCGAACGTCACCACGCGGAAATCGCCACACCGATCCGTGATGCCGCCACGATCCGCGTCAACGGGCAGGAGGTCGGTGCGCTGTGGGCACCGCCCTATCGCATCGACATCACCCCGGCTCTGCGCGCGGGCAGGAACACGATCGAGGTGGCCGTCGCCAACACGGCTTTGAACCAGCTGGCGGGGGAGGCACGCACCGATTATCGGCTGCTCAACCGCCTGTATGGGGAGCGTTTCCAGCCGCAGGATCAGGCGCGGATTGCATCGCGCCCCTCCGGCATCGTCGGGAATGTGTCACTGGCGACCGTGATGCGCGGTGCACCTGAGTGTGCGGGGCCATAGACGCCCGCACGCGGTTCATCATTCTTTCCTACATGAACCAATGTGGTTCATTCACCGGCTCCCGACTCATATCCGGAGCTTGCCCATGGCTGTTTTCGAAACCCTCATCTCCCCAATTGCCTCGCTGATCGACAAGATCATCCCCGACAAGGAAGCGCAGGCCCGCGCCAAACTGGAATTGCTGAAGCTGGAAGGCACGCATGAGCTGGAGACGATCCGCACCCGCCTGTCCGCCATTGTGGCGGAAGCGGAATCCAGGGATCCGTGGACCAGTCGTGCACGGCCGTCCTTCCTCTATGTCATGTATCTCATGATCCTCATGGCCATCCCCATGGGCGTGCTGTCCGCGTTCCGCCCGGAAGCGGCGGCCAGCATCGCCAGCGGCATGAATGCCTACCTCAACGGCTTGCCGGAAGAGCTCTACGTCCTCTTCGGCACGGGCTATCTCGGCTACACCGCCGCCCGCCAGTGGGGTAAGGCGAAAGGCGCACCGCAATAGCTTTACCGATCCTGCCCCGGCGCTATGCAGACATTGCACTGCAGCGCCGGGGAGTTTGCCTGCCATGACCCAGACCGTACTGGTCCTGAACGGACCCAACCTGAACCTGCTGGGCACCCGCGAGCCGGAGATCTACGGCAACGAAACGCTGGACGACATTGCCGAACGGCTGGAGAACCTGGCGCGGACCCTGGACCTGACGGTCGACCTGCGCCAATCCAACCATGAAGGGCATCTGGTCGACTGGCTGCACGAGGCGCAGGCGCGCGACGCCAGGGGCGTGATCCTCAACGCCGGTGCCTTCACCCATACCAGCGTGGCGCTGCACGACGCCATCAAGGCGGTCCGCACCCCGGTGCTGGAGGTGCACCTGTCCAACCCGCACACGCGGGAGGCATTCCGCCATCACAGCTATGTCGGCATGGCCGCGAAGGGCACCATCGCCGGCTTCGGTGCTTTAAGCTACGAACTGGCGTTGCGCGCCATCGCGCAGCTCCAGACCAAGGTTGCCCCCTGACACTTGCTTTGCAGCAAGGGTGACCCCATAGGCCCGCGTTTATCGAATTACACCTTGGAGGTACCCCATGGTCGCAGACACGGGCGCGGATAATGCCGTGCCAGCGATGAAGATCGACAGCACGCTTGTGCGCGAATTGGCCGAGATGCTGGTCGATACCGGCCTGACCGAGATCGAGGTCGAGGAAGGTGCGCGGCGTATTCGCGTAGTGCGGCAGAACATCATCAGCGCCCCGCCCATCACACAGGCGGCCATGCCGGTCGCCGCACCGGCCGCCCTTCCCGCCGCCGCCCCGGCCGCTGCCGCGCCGGCGGCAGCGGAGCAGGCACCTGACCTTGCCAACGCCCTGCGATCGCCGATGGTCGGCACGGCCTATCTCTCGCCCGAACCGGGCGCGGCCCAGTTCGTGAAGGTGGGGGACCGGGTGAAGGCAGGCGATACCCTGCTGATTGTCGAGGCGATGAAGGTGATGAACCCGATCACCGCCACGACTGACGGCGTGGTGCAGGAGATCCTCATCACCAATGCCCAGCCGATCGAATTCGACCAGCCGCTGATGGTGATCGGCTGAACCGATGGGAATTTCGCGGATACTGATCGCCAATCGCGGCGAGATCGCGCTGCGCATCCACCGCGCCGCGCATGAGATGGGTATCGAGACCGTCGCGGTGCATTCCACCGCCGACGCCAACGCCATGCATGTGCGCCTTGCCGACCATGCGGTGTGCATCGGGCCGCCGGCCGCTTCGGAAAGCTATCTCAACATCGCCGCGATCATCGCCGCGGCGGAGATCACCGGCGCGGACGCGATCCATCCGGGTTATGGCTTCCTGTCGGAAAACGCGCAGTTCGCGGAGATCGTGGAGGCACATGGGCTCGCCTGGATCGGTCCCAAGCCCGAACATATCCGCACCATGGGCGACAAGGTGGAAGCCAAGCGCACCGCCGGCGCGCTCGGCCTGCCCTTGGTGCCAGGGTCGGATGGGGCGCTGACCTCCGTCGAGGAGGCGATGCGGGTCGCGGATGAGATCGGCTATCCCGTGCTGGTCAAGGCTGCCAGCGGCGGCGGCGGACGCGGCATGAAGGTGATCCCCGGCCCCGACATGTTGGAAAGCCTGATGCGTCAGGCCAAGAGCGAGGCCAAGGCCGCGTTCGGCGACGACACGGTCTACCTCGAGAAGTATCTCGGCAATCCGCGGCACATCGAGTTCCAGGTTTTCGGCGACGGCAACGGCAACGCCGTCCATCTGGGCGAACGCGACTGTTCGCTTCAGCGCCGCCATCAGAAGGTGCTGGAGGAAGCGCCCTCCCCCGTGCTGAGCGCGGCCGAGCGTGATCGCATGGGCGGCATTGTCGCCAAGGCAATGTCAGACATGGGCTACCGCGGCGCAGGCACGATCGAGTTCCTGTGGGAGAACGGCGAGTTCTACTTCATCGAGATGAACACCCGTCTGCAGGTGGAACATCCGGTGACGGAGGCGATCACCGGCGTCGATCTGGTACGCGAACAGATCCGTGTTGCCGAAGGCAAGCCCTTGTCCGTGACGCAGGACGAGATCACTTTCACCGGCCACGCCATCGAATGCCGCATCAATGCGGAGGATCCGTTCACCTTTGCTCCCTCCCCCGGCAAGGTGTCGGCCTACCACGCGGCGGGCGGCATGCATGTGCGCGTGGATAGCGGGCTCTATGCCGGTTATTCGATCCCGCCTTATTACGACAGCATGATCGCCAAGCTGATCGTCTACGGCCGCACGCGCGAGGGCTGCATCATGCGCCTGCGCCGCGCGCTGGAGGAGATGGTGATCGAAGGCGTTAAGACGAACATCCCGCTGCATGGTGCGCTGCTGCACGAGGATGACGTGCTGAGCGGCAATTATTCGATCAAGTGGCTGGAGGAATGGCTCGCCCGCCGCGAGGGTTGAGGACGATCGTGCCCGGTGCCCGTCAGTCGAACGGGACGCCGGGCTCGTTCTTGGCGGTGCGGATCGTCAACGACGTCTTGACGCTGGCGACGTTGGGTGCGGGCGTCAGCTTGCTGGTCAGGAATTCCTGGAAGCTCTGCAGATCGTGGCTGACGATCTTCAGGATGAAGTCGATTTCACCGTTCAGCATGTGGCACTCGCGCACCTCCGGCAGGGTGCGGATATGATCCTCGAACGCGCGCAGGTCTTCCTCCGCCTGGCTCTTCAGGCTGACCATCGCGAACACCGTGATGGCAAAGCCGAGCTTCGATGAATCGAGGTCGGCATGGTAGCCGCGGATCACGCCGGCGATCTCCAGGCTGCGGACCCGGCGCAGACATGGCGGCGCGGTCAACCCCACGCGGCTGGCAAGGTCGACATTGGTGATGCGGCCTTCCGCCTGCAATTCGGCCAGCAGCCTGCGATCAATCGCATCGAGCACCGCCATTTCATCTTTCTCCCAACACCTGCGATTGCGATGATGTGCGCGAAAGTAAGCGCACTTGCATCAGCAGGTTCACGTAACAAAGTTGTCCATGCCCGCAAGTCATAGCCATTGCAACAGCTTGATTGAGGCTGAGTTCTGCCCGTCCGGCATCCGACAAGACCCGCTTGCACGGCGAGCCCGGCGCGGCTAGGCGCAGTGGCGCAGCACGTGCGGTGCGAAGGGGCTCGTAGCTCAGCGGTTAGAGCTGGCCGCTCATAACGGCTAGGTCGCGGGTTCGAATCCTGCCGGGCCTACCGCGCATCGCACAGCCGCAGCCCCCAGGGGCGGTCGGGGAGTGGCGCAGTCCGGTAGCGCGCTTGCTTTGGGAGCAAGATGTCGCAGGTTCGAATCCTGTCTCCCCGACCAGTTCCCCTCACTCCACTGGTGCTTCGCCTCAAACGGGTGTCAGGATGCTACCGCTCATCTGCAGGCGCTGGATATCGCGGCGTGGTGGGGCGCCGAACAGGCGGGCATATTCGCGGCTGAACTGCGACTGGCTGTCATAACCGACGGCAAACCCGGCGGAGCCGGCACTGGCGCCCTGCGACAGCATCAGCCGACGCGCTTCCTGCAGGCGCAACTGCTTCTGGTATTCGAGCGGCGTCATGCGGGTCACTGCCTTGAAGTGCTCATGCAGAGATGACGCGCTCATGCCGGCTTCCGCCGCGATGTCGGCGACGCGCAGCTGCCGGTCGAAGCCGCGGCGGATGGTGGCTATGGCACGGCTCACCTGGCCCAGATGGCTGTCGCTGACCGCCATAGCCCGCAACGCCGGGCCCTGCGGACCCGCCAGCAGCCGGTAGAGGATCTCCCGCTCGATCAGGGGGGCAAGCGCGTCGATGGTCTCCGGCCGGTCGAGCAGACGCACCAGGCGACACGCGGCATCGATCAGGTCGGCATCGCTGGCGTGGATCGCCATCGGCGCCACGCCCGTCATCGGTGCTTTCTCACCCTCCACCAGGATCAGTTCCGCCAGCGCCGCCTGATCGATATCGATCTTGCAACACAGGTAGGGCGCATCCGGGCTGGCCTGCGTGACGTGGCCAACCAGCGGCAGGTCGACCGAGACCAGCAGATGATGCGCCGCATCGTAGACCAGCTTCTGATCCCGCAACGACACCTCCTTGGTGCCCTGTGCGATCAGGCAAAGCGAGGCATCATAAACGGCCGGGACAGGCGCCGTCGGCTCATCCGCGCGGAACAGCGACAGCCGGCCGATAGCGGTCGCCACCATGCCCGTGCGTGGGACATGCCGTTGCACCAGCGCGGCGAGGTCAGCGATGCGTTCCATGCGGTTGTTCTGGCATCCCCCGGCTGCCCTGCGCAAGCACAGCCAGTCACTTCCCGGAGGATCGTGCAAAAACTGCGGGCGATCGCTCTCACGCTGATGCCTGTCTTCGCGCCATCTGTGTGCAGCCCGATCGGGTGACAGGAAAGGAACGATAATGACCTCTTCGATCAACAAGACCGTGCTGATCAGCGGCGCTTCCGCCGGCATCGGCGAAGCGACCGTGCGGGAACTGGCGGGAGCGGGTGCGCGCCTGTTCATCGGTGCGCGCCGCACCGATCGGCTGGAAACGCTCGCTCGGGAGCTTGGCCCCAATGTCGCGTGGCAGGCGCTGGACGTGACCGACGCTGCCAGCTTCGCCGCCTTCGCCGACGCGGCCGAGCAGCGCTTCGGCCCGATCGACGTGCTGATCAACAATGCGGGCATCATGCCGCTGTCACCGCTCGCCGCGCTGAAGCAGGATGAGTGGACGCGCATGATCGACGTCAACATCCATGGCGTGCTCAACGGCATCGCGGCCGTGCTGCCCCGCTTCGTGGCGCAGGGGCACGGCCATGTGGTGAACGTCGCATCCATCGCCGCGCATGTCGTGCTTCCCAGTGCCGCCGTCTATTGCGCCACCAAGCACGCGGTGTGGGCGATCACGGAGGGATTGCGGCAGGAGCATGACGAGATCCGCAGCACCATCATCTCCCCCGGCGTCGTCGCCACGGAGCTGGGCCATGACATCACCGACCCAGCGATCGCCACCGCCCTTACGGAGTGGCGGCAGAAGTCGCTGACGCCCGACGCCATCGCGCGTGCGGTCCGTTACGCGCTGGAGCAGCCGGAGGGTGTCGACATCAACGAGGTGATCGTGCGCCCCACCGCGGCCAATATGTGACGGGGTGGCGGGGCGGCTCCAGTAGCCGTCCCCGCCCGCCCGCATCAGCTCAGCCGGTTGCGGAAATCCTCGTACTCGAAACGCTTGATGCATTCCAAAGCATCGGTATCGCTGTCCCACAGCCAGATCGACGGCAGCGGAACCCCGTTGAAGGTCGTCGTCTTGACCATGGAATAATGCGCCTGATCCAGGAAGGCGAAGCGCTCGCCGGCACGCGCCGGCACCGGCAGGCGGTAGTCGCCGATGACATCGCCCGCCAGGCAGGACGGGCCGCCCAGCCGGATCGGCTCGCCCTGGCCTTGCTCGGCCTCGCCCAGCATGGCGGGGCGATACGGCGCCTCGATCACGTCGGGCATGTGGCAGGTTGCCGACACGTCCGTGATCGCCAGCGGCATGGCGTTCCAATGGGTATCCAGCACCGTGCCGACCAGGATGCCGGCATCCAGCGCCACCGCCTCGCCCGGCTCCAGGTAGATCTCCGCGCCGGTATCCTCCGCCACGTCGCGCAGGAACTCGACCAGCTCCTCCCGCTGGTAATCGGCGCGGGTGATGTGGTGGCCGCCGCCGAAATTCAGCCATTTGATCTGCCCGAAATAGGGCTCCAGATGATCGAACAGCACATCCCAGGTGCGTTTCAGCGGCTCCAGGTCCTGCTCGCACAGAGTGTGCAGGTGGATGCCGTCCACCATCGCCATGTGCTCTTCCGTCAACTGATCGATCGGCCAGCCCAGGCGGCTGTGCGGTGCACACGGGTCATACCGGGGCACCTCCCCCTCGGCATGCATCGGGTTCACGCGCAGGCCGATGTCGAACCCGCCGCCGCGCACCCGCGCATCCTCCAAGATCAGGCTGGCGCGTTCCAGCTGCTGGGGCGAATTGAAGATCACATGGTCGGACAGCCGGCAGATCTCCGGCAGGTCCTCCGGCTTGTAGGCCGCGCAATAGGTCGCGATCTCTCCGTCGTAGAACTCGGATGCGAGCCGCGCCTCCCACAGGCCGGAGGTACACACGCCGTCGAGGTACTCGCCGATGATCGGCGCGACCGACCACATGGAGAACGCCTTCAGCGCCGCCAGCACCTTGATGCCCGCCGCATCGCGCACATCGGCCAGCATCTGCAAATTGGCGCGCAGCTTGGCCGCGTCGATGACGAAGGCCGGGCTGTCCACCCGATTCAGATCGAAATGGGCGAATGCGCCCGGATCGCCGGCTCTGGTTTCCATCAGTCCCCCGGAATCAATCTATACAGATCCCGCCGGTCGCTCGGCCGTTCTCCACCTTGGAGAAGCAGCCGAACGGCCGGTCGTCGGCCTGGCACTGGCCGGTGACCTGCGCATTGTCGGCGACGGCCTCGGTCACGACGCAATCGGCCGCGCACTGGCTGCCGTCGGTGCATGCCTTGCCCGCGTCGGCATAGGGCTTCACGCACAGCTCCGCCTGCAAGCGCCCGCGGCGTTCCACCACACCACCCGCCGCACGGCAATCGGCCGCGGCGCTGTCGGCCATGGTGGCGTTGGGGCCGATCGGCGCGCTCTCCTCCGCCGGGACAGGCGCGCAGGCGGCGAGCAGCGCCAGTGCGGTGACGATCAGCGGCCGCATCATCAGAACTCCAGCGGGGCGGAGAGCTGCTCGACCGTCCAGGGCAGGCCTTGCGTGTTCAGCATGTCCATGAACGGATCGGGATCGAACTCCTCCATGTTGAACACGCCCTTGCCTGTCCACGCACCCGTCAGCACCATGGCGCTGCCGATCATCGCGGGCACGCCGGTGGTGTAGCTGACCGCCTGGTTGCCGGTCTCGGCAAAGGCCTCCTCATGGTCGCAGATGTTTTTGATGTAGAAGGTCTGCTCCCCCGAACCGTCCAGCGCCTCGCCCGTGGCGATCACGCCGATATTGGTCTTGCCCTTGGTCGTGGAGCCCAGGCTGGACGGTTCCGGCAGCACGGCCTTCAGGAACTGCAACGGAATGATCGGGCGCCCTTCGTACATCACCGGGTCGATCCGGGTCATTCCGACATTCTGCAGCACGGTCAGGTGCTTGATGTACTCGTCACCGAACGTCATCCAGAACCGCGCCCGCTCCAATTCCGGCACGAACCTGGCCAGGCTCTCCAGCTCCTCGTGATACATCAGGTACATGTTCTTGGGGCCGACGCCCTCGAAGTCGAAGCCCTGCTTGACGCTCATCGCCGGGGTCTCGACCCACTCGCCGTTCTCCCAGTGGCGGGCGGGCGCGGTCACTTCGCGGATGTTGATTTCCGGGTTGAAGTTGGTCGCGAAGCTCTGCCCGTGATCGCCGCCATTGCAGTCCAGGATGTCGAGCCGGCGGATCGTCTTCAGCTTGTGCTTCTTCAGCCACATGGCGAAGACGCTGGTCACGCCGGGGTCGAAACCACTGCCCAGCAGCGCCATGATCGCGGCCTGCTTGAACCGGTCGTGGTACGCCCACTGCCAGTGGTATTCGAACTTGGCCTGATCCTTGGGTTCGTAATTGGCGGTATCGAGGTAATCGACGCCGGCTTCCAGGCAGGCATCCATGATCGGCAGGTCCTGGTACGGCAGCGCCAGGTTGACCACCAGCTTCGGCTGCACGCGGCGGATCAGGTTGACCATCGCCGGCACCTCCTCCGCATCGATTTCGTACGTGGCGACGTCCTGCCCGGTCCGCTCCTTGACGGAGACGGCGATGGCATCGCACTTGCTCTTTGTCCGGCTGGCGAGATGGATCGCGCTGAAGATCTCGGCGTTCATCGCCATCTTGTGCACCGCGACCGAGCTGACCCCGCCCGCGCCGATCACCAGGATTGTGGACATGCAAACTCCCATTTCGCAAAGCTGCGCTGCCGGCCATAACGCATGAGGCAGGGCACCGGCGCCAGCACAATGGCGCCCGTTTAGGCGAATGGAGCGGGTGAGCAAGATGAGTGTCGAAGCGGTCAGAATTCCGACACAGGCCGGCGTGGCGCGCGCGGCGGAGAAGATCGCGGCGATCCTGCCGCCCACCCCGCTGCTGCCGTTCACTTGTCGCGAACAGCAGGTGTACGCCAAGGCCGAGTGCCTGCAACCGATCGGCGTGTTCAAGATCCGCGGCGCCTGGCACCGCCTGTCCGACCTGACGGAGGAGGAGCGCGCGGCTGGCGTGGTCGGCGTGTCGAGCGGCAACCACGCGCAGGGCGTCGCCTGGGCCGCGCGGCGGCTGGGTATCGCGGCAGCGATCGTGATGCCGGCCGATGCGCCGCAGGTGAAGCTGGCGCGCGTGCGCGAATTGGGTGCGGAGGTCGTGACCTATGACCGGCGGACCGAGGATCGCGACGCCATCTCCCGCGCTCTGGCGGCGGAACGGGACGCGACGCTGGTTCACGCCTTCGGCGATGCATGGGTGATCGAAGGTCAGGGCAGCACCGGCATCGAACTGTCGGCGCAGATGCAGGCGCTGGCGGGTGGCGACCCTACGCGGATCATCACCCCGCTGGGCGGCGGCGGCCTGGCCGCGGGCCTCGCTCTCGCCTGCCCCGATGCCGAGATCGTGGGCGTGGAGCCCGAAGGCTGGGACGACGTCGCCCGCAGCCTCGCCACCGGCACGATCCAGCGCGTCGCTGCCGATGCCCCTGCCACCGCCTGCGACGCCTTGCAGACGCCCGCCACCTGGCCAGTCAACTTCGCCGTCCTCAACGGCCGCATCAGCGCGGTGACGGTGTCCGAGGCGGAGGTCCGCGCCGCCCAGCGCTTCGCCTTCGCGCAATTGCGGCTGGTCCTGGAACCCGGCGGCGCCACCGCGCTGGCCGCGGCGCTAGCGGGCAAGGTCGCGCTGGACGGGCGAACGGCACTGGTGCTGTCAGGCGGCAACACCGATGCGGCGAGCTTTGCCAGGGTGCTGGAGGAGGCGGCTTAAGGGTGGACTTACCTAAGCATCAATGGCCGGAATGGGTGGATTTCGGATCTTCGCCACAAGCTCACACGTCGTCCCGGACTTGATCCGGGACCCCGCTTCTTGATGCCACGCCAGAGGGTTAGCGGGCCCCCGGATCAGATCCGGGGGAAGATACTGATTTCGGCGCGGCAGATTTGGGACGTTTTCCGCCATTCCTGCCAGCGCCGCTGTCCTACATCAGGTGCATCTGTTATGGCACACCCATGCCCCGCCGGATTTCCTCGCGCACGCACTCAACGCCGGTCAGCTGCCGCGCCGCAGTACCTGACGCGGCGGCCCACGGTAGGTGTCAACTTAGTGTAAACTTCCAGCGCAAACCCTTGAAACAACACACTCACGCTGGCGCCGACACCCGCTCCAGATCGCCGATGAAATCCTCCGTCCAGCGCAGGACATTTTCCTCCCGCACGGTCACGATCAGCTGCTCCCACCGCGCCTTGCGCTCGGCCAGCGACATGTCCAGCGCCAGCCGGATGCTGTGGGCCACGTCATCCGGGCTGTACGGGTTCACCAGCAGCGCCTCGCCCATCTGCAGGGCCGCCCCGGCGAAGCGCGACAGGATCAGCACGCCCGGATCCTCCGGGTCCTGCGCGGCGACATATTCCTTCGCCACCAGGTTCATGCCGTCACGCAGCGGGGTGACCAGGCCGATCTTGGATGCGCGATAGAAGCCGAACAGCTCCGCCGTGCTGTAGCCCCGGTTGACGTACCGGATCGGCACCAGGTCCACATCGCTGCGTGCGCCGTTGATCATACCGGTCTTCTGTTCCAGCATCGTGCGGATCTTCTGGTACGATCCGATATCCTCCCGGCTGGGGGGCGCGATCTGGATGAACAGCAGGTCCTTGATCCGCTCGGGATAGGTGTCGAAAAACCGGCCGATGCCGTCGATCCGTTCGGGCAGGCCCTTGGAATAGTCCAGCCGGTCGACACCGATCATCGCGGTCCGCGTGCGGCTGGAATCCTTCAGCCGGCGGAACGCCGTCTTGGCCGCCATGGTCTGGCCCTGCGCCATGAAATGATCGTAGTCGACGCCGATCGGGTAAGCCTTGGCGATCGTGCGCCGGCCGTCCAGTTCCACCACGCAGCGTTCGTGATCGACCGTCGCATGCAGTTCCCGCTCGCAATAGTGCAGGAAGCTTTCCAGCCACTCGGTCGTCTGGAACCCGAGCAGGTCGTAATGCAGCATCGCCCGCACCAGCCGCTCGTGAAACGGCAGGCTGACGAACAGCCGCGTCGGCGGCCAGGGAATGTGGAGGAAGAAACCGATCCGGTTCTTGATCCCCCGCGCCCGCAACCTCTCGCCCAGCGGCATCAGGTGGTAGTCGTGGACCCAGACAGTATCCTCGGGCTCGATCAGCGGCAGCACGCTTTCGGCAAAACGTTCATTGACCCGCTCGTACCCGCGGCCGAACTCCTGCTCGTACTCGGTCAGGTCGATGCGGTAGTGGAACAGCGGCCACAGCGTCGAATTGGCGTAGCCGTTGTAGTATTCTTCGACATCCTGCTGTTCCAGGTCGATCGTGGCGGTGGTCACCCCGTCCGATCGCTGGACATTGATGTTGCCGGTGAACCTGTCGGTCTCCTGCCCCGACCAGCCGAACCAGATGCCGCCATTCTGCTTCAAGGCCGCGTTCAGTGCGCCGGCCAAGCCACCCTGGGCCCCTGCGGCCCCCCGTGCCTTGGGAACTGCGACGCGATTGGAAATGACGACAAGACGGCTCAACGGACAGTGTTCCAGTTCTTAGAGAGGAGGCCAGCGCAATTGATTACCCCAACGAGCGAATAGGTCTGGGGGAAGTTCCCCCACAACTCGCCCGTGACGAAGTCCATGTCCTCCGACAGCAGGCCCGACCGGGTGCGGTGGTCCAGCATGATGCAGAACAGCTCCCGCGCCTCGTGGTGCCGGCCCATCCGTGCTAGCGCATCGATCAGCCAGAAGGTGCAGATGTTGAAGGCGGTTTCCGGCGGGCCGAAATCATCCTCCCGCTGGTAGCGCAGCATATGCTCGCCCCGGCGCAGCTTGCGTTCGATCGCATCGATGGTCCCGGCGAAGCGCGGATCGTCCGGCTCCAGGAAGCGCATTTCCAGCAGCTGGAGCAGGCTGGCATCGAGGTACTCGCTCTCGAAGCTCGCCTTGTAGAAACCGTCCCGTTCGTCGGAATCCGCGACCCAGGCGTCGCGATCGATGCGGGTGCGAATGGCATCGGCACGATCGTGCCAGAGCGTCGCGCGATCCACCCTGCCCAGCCGCTCGGCCACATTGGCGAGCCGGTCACAGGCTGCCCAGCACATCACCACGGAATAGGTATGGACCTCTTCCCGGGTGCGGAATTCCCACAGGCCCGCATCGGGCTGATCGTGCATCTTCCAGGCCATCTCGCCCACCTGCTCCAGCCGGGCGAAATCACGTTCGTCAGCCACCCGCAACAGACGCTGGTCGAAGAACGCCTGCACGGTCGGCAGCACGATCTGGCCGTAGCAGTCGTGCTGCACCTGATGGTAGGCGGCATTGCCCACCCGTACCGGCCCCATCGCGCGATAGCCGGACAGCGCCGGCGCGACATTCTCCGTCAGCTCCGCCACGCCCATCACCGAATAAAGCGGCTGGATCTGCCCGCCACGCGCATCGTCCACGATGTTGCGCAGATATGCGAGGTACTTCTCCAGCACGTCGAGCGCCCCCAACCGGTTCAGCGCCTGCACCGTGTAGTAAGAATCGCGGATCCAGCAGAAGCGGTAGTCCCAATTACGGCCGCTGTCGGGCGCTTCGGGGATCGAAGTGGTCAGCGCGGCGACGATCGCGCCGGTTTCCTCGTGCTGGCACAGCTTCAGCGTAATGGCGCAGCGGATCACCTCCTCCTGCCACTCGAACGGAGTGGCGAGGCCGCGGACCCACAGCCGCCAGTATTTGCGCGTCTGCTCCTCCAGCTGCCGCAACTCGGCGCGAAGATTGCCGACGAACGGCTCGTCCGGCCCCAAGAAGAAGTGCTGATCGCTTTCCACCCGGTAGGTCTTGCCTGTCTCCACATAGCCGACGGGCGCATCGGTCGACAGGCGCAGCGTCTGCTCACCCAGCAGGTAGCGGATGTGGTTGCTGCCGCTGGTGGTGACAGGCTCGGCCGCGCCGTAATCGTGCACGGGAGCAAGCGTGATGGTCAGGCGCGGCACGCCGGCGACCGGGCGCACGATCCGCACGAACGCGACCGGGCGGTACATGCGCCCGGACCGTTCGAAACGGGGGCAGAAGTCGGTGATCTCCACCGCGCTGCCGTCCTCCGCCTCCAACCGGGTGACGAGGATCGGGGTGTTGCGTTCATATCGCTGCGTGGCGCGCACCTGCCCCTCCAGCGCGAAGCGCCACACTCCGCGATCCGGCCGCTCGCCATTCAGCAGGGAGCAGAACACCGGATCGCCATCGACCCGCGGGATGCAGCCCCAAACAAGGCCGGCGCGATCATCGATCATGCCGGAGACCTGGCAATTGCCGACCGGCCACAGTTCAAGGCTGGCGGGATTGGCGCCGTCCGCGGCGCTCACAGGCCGAGCCAGTCGTGAACGGCGATGACGTCAGGCAGCCGGTGCCGTGCGCGCGTAGGAGTGCGGTCGCCGACCAGGACGCCGAAGCCGCCCAGCGCCTCGGCCGCGCGGAAGCCATCCTCGTCGGTGATGTCGTCACCCACGAACACCGGCATGGCGCCGCTGAACGGCGCTACCTGCATGAAGGCACGCACCGCCCCTTCCTTGCTGACGCCGGGCCGCACAAGCTCGATCACGCTCTTGCCGCGCTTCACCTCCAGCAGGTGCACGGCCGCCAGTTCCCCCGCGAAGGCGAGGCCCGCCGGCTCCAAAGCAGGGTCGCTGCGATAATGGAGCGCCGCGCCGTGAGGCTTGGCTTCCAGCATGAAGCCGTGCGCGGCGGCGAAATCCTGCAGCGCAGCCTCGGCTTCCGGCGGCAGTGCCACCGGCGCATCACCCAGCAGCGAGCCATCGGCGAGTTCGCGGGCGATGCCATGCGATCCGGCACGTGCCACCCGCAAGGGCCCGAGATGCCGCTGCAGGTCGGGAATGGCCCGGCCGCTGACCAGGGCCAGCCGGCCGTCAAGCTGGTCAGCCAGGTCGGCCAGGCGATCCGCCAGACCATCACCGACGGTGATGCTATCGGGCGTCGGGGCGAGATCGATCAGGGTGCCGTCGAAATCGAGAAACAACGCTATTGGCCGGTCGGCGCGCAGAGCGGCGAGGGGCGGAGGCGACGGGGGGAGATTGTCCGGTAACATGCCAAATGTGTAGCCATGCAGGCCCGCCGGTCAACCGCTGCGCCGTGTTGTAACATGCGTCACAAGCCGGTCATACCGGTGCTGCACCGCTCCCGCCTCATCGTCCATGGGGGACAGGCGCACATGGCCAGACGGCACAACATCTTCAGCACCGATCCGGCTTGCGCCCATTTTGCGCCCTTCGTGCATGGTGACACCAGCTACAGCTTCCACCTCCTCGGCTCCGTGGCGCCTGCCCGGCTGCTGGACAGCGGCGCCTGGCTGTTCGTCGACTGGTTGCTGCCCGACCTGTCCGGGCTGGAATTGTGCCGTCGCCTGCGGGCCGATTCGCAATTGGCCGACGCGCACATCACGCTGGTGCTGGAGGAAGACAGCCTGGAAGACCGGCGCCGCGCACTGGCGGCAGGCGCCGACGATTACGCGATCGGTCCGCTAGACCGCCAGGCCATGCTGGACCGGGTCCTGGCGCTGAGCGCGGGCGGCGCCAGCGTGCTGCCGGAACAGCAGATCACGCTGGGCGCATTGCAGATCAATGTGGCCGGCCAGCAGGCCAGTTGGCAGGGGCAGCTGGTGCCGCTGCGCCCCAACGAGTTCCGCGTGCTCCGCTTCATGGCGCAGCAGCCCAACCGCGTGCTCAGCCGGCAGGATCTGGTGGTGGCGCTCGGCAAGGCGGGTGATCCGGATTATCTGCGCACCGTGGATGTGTGGATCAAGCGCCTACGATCGGGGCTGAAAGCTGCCGGCGCGCCGCGCTTGCTGCGTACCGTGCATGGCCGCGGCTACGTGCTCGACATTTTGTAGCGGACAGGGCCGGCTGAGCGCCGGCCCCATCGGTCAGAAGGTGACGGACAGGGAAGCACCGAACGTGGTGCCGATGTCCCAGGAATTGATCTCGATCCGGTTGGTGCCGTTGTCTTGGAATTCCTGATGGTCGGTGCCGAAGATGTTGCGCGCCTCCAGCTTCAGCTCGGCATTGGTTCCGCCCAGTTCCAGCCCTTGTCGGAACACGACGTCTAGCCTTGTGCCCGGCGTCTCCAGAATGTCGGGCAGCTGGTTGAACCCGCGGCTCACCACACGGTCGCTGGCATAGGAGAACAGGAACGTCAGCTGCTGCAGCTGCTCGCTGTCTTCCAATCCGAGCTGCAGGTTCACCAGGTGATCCGACTGGCCGGTCAGCGGCGCATCAGGACGGAAGAAAAGCGTGGCATCATCGGTGCCGTAGCCGAACACGGCGGTCCTATCGCCTTCCTGCACGCTGATGGACGATTGCGTGTAGGTATAGTTGGCGACCACCAGCAGTTCCTTCGTGGAGAAGAAGTCGCCGATGTCGGCAAGGTCGTACCGGTACTCGAACTCGGCCTCCGCGCCGTAAAGTTCGGCGGAAGGAGCGTTCGCGAAGCTCGTCAGCACGCGGCCATCGGCATAGGTGGCGAAGGCTTCGATCGGGCGATCGATATTCTTGTAGAAACCCGCCACCAGCGCACGCACGCCGCCGGCGGGGTAATATTCGGCGCGCGCTTCCAGGTTCAGCAGCTCGCTGTCGGTCAGCAGCGGATTGCCCTGGAACACGCGGGTGGATTCCGGATCCTGGTACGCCTGGAAGATCAACTCGCGGAACTGTGGCCGGGCGATGGTGCGCGAGGCGCTGAGCCGCGCCTGCAACCCGTCCGTGACTTCGTAGGTCAGTGTCGCGGCCGGCAGGAAGTAATCATTGCCGAGCGAGGTGGTCGCCCCGCTGTCCGGCAAGGGATTGGTGTAGACCGACAGGTCCGGCGCAACCGTCTGCACCGCATCCTCATACCGGACGCCGGCATCGATCGTCAGCCCGGCGACAGGCTCCGCGCGAGCCTGGATGTAGGCGCCATGCACCTCCAGGTCGGCCAGGAAGGTCGGGGTCGCACTGGTCGTCTCGTCCAGGAGCAGCTGGTAGCGGGAGGACGGATCGGTGTTGGCGTCGCTCTCGCCGAAGTCGATCACGTCGTCGCTCAACAGACCGGCCGGCTGCAACAGGCTGAACGCCGCAGGGAACGCACCATTGGCGCGGATGCGGAACTCCCTGCGGGAGGAGATACGGTCCGTCTTGGTGTAGGCATAGCCGACCGTCGTGGTCAGCCAATCCAGCACCGGGTAGGACAGGTCGAGACCGGCGGAATAATTATCCTCCGTGAGGTCGGAGAACACCACCCGCGCATCACTGCGCTGCCCATCCAGCGTGTTCTGCCACAGGCCGGGGAACGGGTTGCTTTCGCCCGGGCTCTGGAAATAGTCGAGCGAGTATTCGAACGGTGCCTCGCGCTGGGTCTGGGCATAGCCGGCGCGAAGGTCGACGCCCAGATCGCCAAATTCCATCTCGCCGACGAATTGCGTGTCGATCAGCTGGCGCTCGAACCACGAGGTGTTCTGGTCCACCTCCGCATTGCCGCTGTCGAAATTGGTGCCGATGCCCAGCACCGACTGCTTCAACGTGTCGCGGATATACAGGTTGGTCCAGCGGAAGCGATGCTCGCCGATCTCGAAACCGAGACCCAGCAGGCCGTTCACCAGCACGCGGTTGTCGGTGGTGTAGTTGAGGAACGAGGAATTGAGCTGCAGGTCCGCGCTGCCCGATGCATCGCTCTGGATCAGGCGGTTGCGCCAGCGATTGTTGATCCCGGCCGTGGCGATGATGCCAAGCCGCCCCTCGCCCACATCGATGCCGGTGCCCGCGGTGATCGCGCCGGAGAAGTTGACCGGCAGGCGGTTCAGCCGCTGCAGCGTCATGAATTGCGGGTTGGTGATATCCTTGATGATATCACGCACCGTGCCGCGATCGGTCACATCGCTCAGCTGCTGACCACTGTCGAAGAACGCCTGCAAGGCCGGCGGCGTGTCGCGCGAACCGTCATCGAAGCCGGTCCAGTCGCTGTCCGATCCGAAGTAGCTGTAGCCCACCTGGCCGGTCGTCTCGGTATCGCCGCTGATCCCACCGCCGACAGTGACGAAGCTTTCGTCAGGCACTGCGGAGGTCGTCAGGTTGATGACGCCGCCGCCGAACTCGCCCGGATAGTTGGCGGAATAGGTCTTCTGCACCAGCGAGGATGCGACCACGTTGGTCGGGAAGATGTCGAGCGGGACCACGCGGCTGAGCGGTTCCGGGCTCGGCAGCGGAAGGCCGTTCAGCAGCGCGAGGGAGTACCGGTCGCCGAGGCCGCGGACGAACACGAAGCCGTTGCCCTGCACCGACAGGCCGGTCACCCGGCCCAGCGCACCGGCGATGTCGCCCTCGCCCGTTCGGGCGATCTGTTCCGCCGACAGGATGGACAGCACCTGCGTCGCGTTGCGCTGCAGGTCGCGGTTGATGCGGCCCGTCACGATGATCTCGCCACCGGGAACGGAGATGTCCGCTTCCGTCGGGACCGGCTCGCCCGTCGCCGGATCGATCTGGTCGGCGGTCGCATCCTGGACGGCCGGCTGCTGGTTCGGCACGCCCGCGGGCACGCCGGCATTGGTGGACGCGGTGGTGCCCTGCGCGCAGGCGCCGAAGGGGGCCGAAAGGCCGGTGGTGAGCAGCAACAGCCCTGCCAGCTGCTTCGCAGTGGTCATGGTACGGACCCCCTCATGGATCGAAACTGGGGCGGGCGTTCTGCCCGCATCATGCAAGAACGGGCGCGCCCCAGCAGCAACTGGCGCGCGCCCGACATGGCTTCCTTGCCTTACTGGTAGACCGGCAGGCTGGTGCAGGCGCCGGTGTTGCCGGTGCCGAAGTTCGCCGTGGCCGAGTTGCAGGTCCATCGCGCGTACCAAGTGTCAGAAGCATCACGCACCGCACCGATATAGGTGGTGGCGTCGAAGAAGCTGCTCAGCGTGCTGGCGTTGAAAGCGGACACTGCGCTCTCGTTCGCGCCGTTCACGAACAGGTTCGTGAGGGTCGGCGTGAAGCTGGCATTGTTGTTAGTGCCGGCGTTGAAGATGGTGCGCACGTTGTCGGCGGTGACGTTGTTGCTGCCGATGAACTGGGCCGCACCACCGCACTGCATCACGACCGACTGGAAGATCGGCGGGCCGACATCGTCCAGGCCGCTGTCGCTATTCCGGATCGTTTCAGAATGCTGCACGCGAATGCACTCGTCCTGCGGGCTGACCAGCACGCCGTTCAGCAGCGCATAGTCGGTGCCGCCGCGCAGCCGGATGGCCGCCTGGCCGTCCGCCGCCGCCGCACCCTGCACGAACACGAAGTTGCTGATGCGGGTGTTCTGACGCGGGGTGGAGTCGCGCAGATCGTCCGAGTCGGCTTCGATGATGGTGTCGTGCGTGTTCGTGTTGTGGACCACGATCACGTATTGCAGGTTGGCCTTAACACCGGTGTCGCTGTCGATCGAGTCATCCTCGGCCCCGACGACGATGAAGTACTTCATGTTGACGTAGCCGCCGAAGAACTCGGCGCCATCGTCAGAACTGTTGTAGCTCATGATATGGTCAAGCTGCGTACCGGTACCGGTGCCGCCGGTGGTCAGCGATTGCAGTTCGCTGTTGCTGCCCAACACAAAGCCGGAATAGCGGATCTGGACGTAGCTCATCCGCCCGGAATTGTCGTTCACGGTGGCGCCGCCGAAGAAGGCGGGGCTTGCCGACCCTTCAACCTGGCGTTCGCACTGCGCGCTGCCAGGCACGGCGCCCGACGCCGCGCAATCGGTGACCGGCGCACGGCCGCTCAGCACCACGCCGCCCCACTGGCCGGAAGACGATTCGGTGTTGAACCCAACTACGTTGTCGCGGCTCGTGAAGATGATCGGCCGTTCCGCCGTGCCGACCGCATTGATGCGGTTGCCACGGTTGACGTTCAGGAAGGCTGCGCCGCTAGAATAGACGATCACGCCCGGATCGATGGTCAGAACCACATTCGTGTCGCTGGACCCGTCGGAGGCGTCGGGCACCGGCCCGCCATCCGTGCCGACGTCCACGCGGCCGTTCATGCGATACAGCACGCCCGCGAAATACGGTAGGCGACTGGACGCGTTGAACCGCGACGGCAGGGTGCAGACGCGATAGGTGCCGGTCGGTCCAGCAATCGTACCTTCGTCAGCCAGACCCTGCGGGTCGGCGATCGTCGGGCAGCCGCCGGCCGGCGTCACAGTCGCCGGCGGAGTCGGTGCAGGCGACGGTGCAGGCGACGGCGCAGGTGTAGCGGGCGGGTTGATGATGATGTTGCCGCCTGTCCCGGGAGAGGCGATTTCGTCGGGTCCGCAGGCGGACAGCGCCAGCAGGCTGCAGCCCAGAACGAGCGAACGGGTCAGGTAAGTCACAGCACATCCCCCATGTGGTGGCGAGAATCAGGCGATCGGCATCGCTGCGCCGCGACTAGGACCGTGCTGTGACACTTTCTTTGCAACGAGGATCAAGTTTGACGAACGTCGCAAGGTTGCAGTTTTGTGACAATGTGACGTTTTCATTGCACATGGCGATCATCGGCGTAGCCTGCATCATCAAACATTTAATTGCGGAGAGTATCGCCATGACCTCGCTTTCCCTTCTTGCCGCCGCCATCGTGCTGGTCGGCCAGCCGATCACCTCCGTTCCCGGCCCTGACATGAAGATCACCGAACTGCGCGAAGTCGCTTACGAGGAACTGATGGACGGCCAGACCGAGGCTGCGGTCTCGGTGATCGAGGCCGAGCTGGCGGAGCGTCCGGGCGACCCGGCCCTGCTGATCAACTTGGGCAGCGCCTATCTCCGCCAGGGTCGCGCGGCAGAGGCTGCGACCTTGTTCCAGCAGGCCGCGGACAGCCGGGTGCGCTACGATCTGGAACTGGCCGACGGCCGCTGGATGGATTCGCGCCGTGCGGCCAAACTGGCGCAGGTGAATGCCGGTGGCAGGATGCTGCTCGCGAGCAGATGAAGCAACGATCCCCGGCGCGGCAGGTCCGCGCCGACGATCTAGGTGATCCGGCAAGCAGTTGTGTCACGCGGCTGTCATCTGGCATAAGCATTGGCGCGCTTTCTGGAGCACCGATGATTCTGCGCACTGCACTGATTGCCACAGCAGCGATGCTGGCCACGCACGGTCTGCCTGCGCACGCCGACGTGCTGGAGATCGGGGCGAATGGCGACGCCGTGTGGCTGACCGGTTCGTCGGCAACCTCTCCCGTGGATGCTGGCGCCCCGGCGTCGCTGGCGGAAATACCACCGGAAGCCGGGATTGTTCCCGACCACGCGATCGCCATGCTGGCAGCGCAGGCAGGCACGGTGCCGCAGCTCTACGCCGCCAAGGTGGCGGAGCTTGCCGCACGCTATGATCTCAGCCCCGCACTGATAGAGGCGCTGGTCTGGCAAGAAAGCCGCTGGCGCGCCGATGCCCGCAGCCCCGTGGGCGCGCGGGGCCTCGCCCAGTTGATGCCGGGCACCGCCCGCGACCTGGGCGTGAACCCCGATGATCCGTTCGCCAACCTGGAAGGCGGCGCGCGCTACCTGCGCGAGCAGATCGATCGCTTCGGCGGCGATATCGAACAGGCGCTTGCCGCCTACAATGCCGGGCCAGGTCGTGTGATGCGTGCCGGCGGCGTCCCCCGCATCCGCGAGACCCAGGGCTACGTTTCTGCCATCATGGGCCGCCTTTCCGATCATTCCCGGAGTGACAAGTGAACGCCAAGTCCATCCTTCCCCGCCTGCTCGCCGCACTCGCCGCCATTGTCGCGCCCATGGCCGCCCAGGCGCAGCCGGTTGCCGGCAGCCCGCAGGGTTCCGGCCCCATCAACGCCGCGCTTGCCTGGATGCAGGGCACGCTGCTGGGCAACGTGGCCACGGCGGTGGCAGTGATGGCGGTGGCGGCGGTCGGCTTCGGCATGCTGACGGGTCGCATGAACTGGCGCTTCGGCGCGACGGTGATCATCGGCGTGTTCATCATCTTCGGCGCCGGCAGCATCGTGTCGGGCATCCAGTCCGCTGCAGCGGTTGGGTAAGGTGGACCTCATCCGCCACCCCGTCCATCGCGCGCTGACCCGGCCGCAGATGTTCGCGGGCGTGACCTACAACTATTTCATCATCAACGCCGCGCTGACGACGGAGCTGTTCCTGATCACGGGCAGCTTCCTCGCCCTGTTGGCGGCGGTGGCGATCCATGGCGTGGGTTATTTCGCCTGCCTGCGCGAGCCGCGCATCTTCGACCTGTGGCTGACCAAGGTCAGCAAGTGTCCGCGCGTCAAGAACTGGAAGCATTGGGGCTGCAACAGCTACGCCCCGTGACGGCGCCCAACCCCGTCGTCCGCAAGGAGCAGAACGCATGAAGACCAAGTGGCTGGGTGCCGCGGCATGGAGCGCCAAGGAAGCGCATGCCGGCGAGCGTCTGCCCTATGCGCGGCTGCTGGACGGCAATACCGTGCTGCTCCGCGACGGATCGCTGATGGCCGCGCTGCAGGTGCCGGGCCTGCTGTTCGAGACGGAGGACACGGACGCGCTGAACGCCCATGCGGCGACGCGCGAGGTGATGCTGCGTTCCGCTCTCGACGCGCGCTTCGTGCTGTATCACCATGTCATTCGCCGCCGGGTAGCGGTGGACCTGCCAGCCCGGTTCGACGACCCGCTGGCCGCGCATATCGACCGCCGCTGGAACGAGAAGCTGCAGGGCGGATCGCTGTTCGTGAACGACCAGTTCGTGACGCTGGTGCGCCGTCCGGCGCGGGGAAAAGCGGGTCTGGCAGAACGCGCGGGCAAGTTCTGGCAGCGTCGCGGCAAGGAACAGGCGGAGGCGGACCCCAAGGATTTGCGCGCCCTGCGGGCCGCATTGCAGGCACTCGCCGCGTCGCTGGGCGATTACGGTGCGCAGCCATTGGGCGATTATACCGGCCCTAGCGGCGGCACCAACAACGAGCTGCTGGAACTGCTGAGCGCGCTGTTCAACGGCGAGATGCGACCGGTGCGACGGCCCGAAGGCGACACCGATATCGGCCGCATGCTCCCCTACCGCCGGGCCAGCTTCGGCCTGGATGCGATGGAACTGCGCGGCGCGGGCGGGCAGGCGGGCACTGACTTCGCCGCGATGCTGAGCCTGAAGGACTACCCCGACGCAACGAGCCCGGGCCTGCTCGACCCCGTGCTGCGCCTGCCGTGCGAGCTGATCGTGACCGAAAGCTTTGCGCCGCAGGAACGGCAGACCGCGCGCGAGCGCATCGACCTGGCGCTGCGCCGCCTGCGCTCTGCCGACGAGGAGGCGATGGCAGAGCGCGCCGATATGCTGGCCGCGCGCGACCACTTGGGCAGCGGGTCCGTCATCTTTGGCGATCATCACCTGTCCGTGCTGGTGCGGGAGAGTGACCTTGCCCGGTTGGACGATGCTGCCGCCGCCGTCGCTGCCGCGCTGGCCGATACGGGCGCGGTCACCGTGCGGGAGGACACCAACCTGGAGCCCGCGTTCTGGGGCCAGTTCCCGGGCAACGAGGGCTACTTGGTCCGCCGCGCGCTGATTTCCAGCGCCAATATGGCAAGCTTCGGCTCGCTTCACGGCTTTGCGCTGGGGCAGGCAGATACCAATCATTGGGGCGATGCCGTGACGCTGCTGGAAACGACCAGCGCGACGCCGTTCTTTTTCAATTTCCACCACGGCGATCTCGGCAATTTCTCCGTCATCGGTCCATCGGGCAGCGGCAAGACGGTGGTGATGAACTTCCTGGCGGCGCAGGCGCAGAAGTTCGCACCCCGCACCGTGCTGTTCGACAAGGATCGCGGCGCGGAGCTGTTCATCCGCGGCATCGGCGGTCGGTACGATCGCATCCATGCGGGTGAGCCCACCGGGTTCAACCCCCTCGCCCTGCCCGATAGCCCGCATACCCGCGCCTTCCTGCGTGACTGGCTGGGCGTCCTGCTGAAGGCGGAAGGGCCGGAGGAGCTGGCGACCGTGGCCGGTGCGGTCGATGCCGCCTACGCCAACGCGCCGCATCTGCGTCGGCTGCGCTTCTTCCGCGAATTGCTGTCGGGCAGCCGCCGGCCGCAGCCGGGTGATCTGGCCGATCGCCTCAGCCCGTGGATCGACGATGGCGAGCATGGCTGGCTGTTCGACAATGCGGCCGACCGGCTGGACCTGTCCACCCGCGTCATGGGCTTCGACATGAGCGCGCTGCTGGAGAACCCGCGGCTGCGCACGCCGACCATGATGTACCTGTTCCACCGCATCGACGAGCGGCTGGACGGCAGCCCGACGATGATCCTGATCGACGAGGGCTGGAAGGCGCTGGACGACGAAGTGTTCGCCGCCCGCATCCGCGACTGGCTGAAGACGCTGCGCAAACGTAACGCACTGGTCGGCTTCGCCACGCAAAGCGCCCGCGATGCGCTGGACAGCCGGATTTCCACCGCGCTGGTCGAACAGACGGCCACCATGGTGTTCATGCCCAACGCCCGGGCCCGGGCGGAGGATTATTGCGAAGGCTTCGGCCTGACCGAGCATGAGTTGAGCCTGATCCGCAGCCTGCCCGCACACAGCCGCGCCTTCCTGGTGCGGCAGCCCGATGCCAGTGTGGTCGTCCGGCTGGACCTCAGCGGCGCGCCGGAGGTGCTGACCATCCTGTCCGGCCGCGAAAGCACTGTACGCCGGCTGGATGCGCTGCGCGCCAGCGTGGGCGACGATCCCGCCGCCTGGTACCCGCTGCTGACCGATACGCCCTGGCCCGGCGACGTGCCGGAGGACATGGCGGAGGTCACGCCTCTGCCGCCTGTCATGCCCGCCTTCGTGGCGCGGGAGGCGGCGGAGTGAGCGCCGGCTTCAGCCCGGCATTGTGTCAGGAGGCGCTGGACGGCGTCGGCAGCGGGGTCGCGGCGTCCCTGCGTGCGGTCGATTGCGCCGCAGCCGCCACCAGCCAGGCGGCGTTCGGCCGGCTGTTCGGCTCCGATGGCGCATTGCTGCCGGCGCTGACCGTGCTGCTGACGCTGTATGTCGCCTTCTTTGCGTTCGGCCTCATCACCGGGCGCTCCACGCTCGGCATTTCCGCCCTGACCCCGCGCATGGTGACATTGGGCCTGGTGCTGACCTTCGCCACCAGCTGGGTGGCCTGGCAAGGCACGGTCTACAACTTGGTCGTCGGCGCGCCCAACCAGATCGCCAACATCCTGATGGGCGGCGACGGCTCCGCCACGGACGTCTTCGCCGACAAGGTGGATACGGTGTTCGCCGTGTTGGTGCAGGCGAGCGGGGACGAGGCGATGGAGGGGGCAACCTCCACCTTCAGCCCGCCCGGCCTGCTGTGGCTGGGCGCCACGCTGCTTCTGCTGGGCACGGTGGGCCTGCTCGCCACCACCAAGATCGCGTTGGCGGTGCTGATGGCGGTCGGTCCGGTCTTCGTGGTGCTGGCGCTGTTCGATGCCACCCGCGGGCTGTTCACTGGCTGGCTTAAGGGCGTCGTGCTCCTAGCAGTGACGCCGCTGTTCGCAGTGCTGGGTGGGTCGCTGATGCTGGAACTGGCAGTGCCCGTGCTGCAAGCCCTGTCCATGACGCCGGGCAAGATCGAGCCGCAGCCCGCGATGGCCTTCTTCATGATCGGCGCGGTGCACCTGGCGCTGATGGTCATGGTGCTGAAGGTCGCCGGCACGATGGTGGCGGGATGGACCGTGTTCGGCCTCGCCAATACGAAGGAGGACAAGGGCGGCGCCGCGACTGCCGCTGCCGCCGCGCGCGGTGCCGCCGCCGCGGTAGTCGCCGCCACCCCGGCGGAGGCACGTACAGGCGCGGCGCCCTCGCGTGAGATCCGCCTTGCCGGGGCGGTCCTGCCTGCTGCTGCCAACGATCGTGGCGGAATGTCCTCCAGCATCACGCGTGAGACGCGCATCGTCGGCGGCGCGGGCCCATCCTCTGCCGCCGGCGCCTCGCCCGCCGCTGGCCCGTCGCGCGCGCGCGGGATCGGCAGCCGTTTTCGTGCCGCGCCGCCGCGCGCCAATCCTGCCAGGACTTCGTGACATGATCCGCCCGCTGTTTCTCGCCGCCACGCTGTTGGCTGGTCTTTCCGCGGCGTTGCCCGCCCAGGCAGACGACCGCCGGTTGATCGAACGCATGTTCGAAGAGAACGAGATCGTCACCATCCAGGGCCGCGCAAATGTGCAGGCGGTGATCCGATTCAACGAGAACGAGCATATCGAGAACGTCGCCATCGGCGATGCGCAAAGCTGGCAGGTGACGCCCAACAAGCGCGCCAATCTGCTGTTCGTGAAGCCGCTGGCCGATCGTGCGGCGACCAACATGACGGTGGTGACGGACAAGCACACCTACCTGTTCGACCTCGTCGCCAGCCCGGCCAACCGCAATCCGGTTTATCTGTTGGCCTTCACCTACCCGCCGGAGCCGGAAGAAGAGGACGCGCCGCTGCTGGCCGGCGGTGCGCCGGCACCCGCGCCCAGCGCCGTGGAGGTCGCCGCCGCGACGGACCCGTATGCCGTGGTTGATCCCGCGACGCTGAACCATGACTGGCGCCGCTTTGGCGCTGCCCAATTGCTGCCGCAGACGATCTACGACGATGGCGATGCGACCTTCCTGTCGTGGGACGCCGGCACCCCGCTGCCGGCCATCCTGGTGCAGGATCTGGAAGGCACCGAAGGCCCGGTGAACTACGCTGTGCGCGGCGACCAGATCGTGGTTGACGGCGTGCCGCGCCGCATAATTCTGCGATCGGGCGAAGACGTCGCTACCCTGGTCAACGAAGGGTCAGTCCGGCCGCGCCCGGCAGCCGCGGCCGCTGCCACCCCTGCCCAAGCCCGAGTGCTCGCCAGCACGGAGTCCCGCTGATGAAGCTTGCCAACCGCCTCTCGCCCGTGCGCGCCGATGGCCAGCCCGCGGCTCTCGACCGCGATCCGCGCGAAGGCGCCTCTGCCGAGGTGATCGATCTCGCCAGCCGCACCGCCTATCCGACCGTCGCCAATCGCAAGGGGCGCTCGGATGCGGTGGGCCTTGCCGCCGGGATCGGCTTCGTCGCGTTGCTTGGCGCCGCGACCCTGTGGGGCCTCAACGCCAGCCGCGTGCCCGAAGGATCGGCGGGTGTCGCACCTGTGGTGCAGAACGGTCCCGCACCAGGCGCCTTCATCCCGGCCGAACCGGCGCAGCCAGTCCCGGTGTTGAATGGTGAACCCGCCGGCGCACCCGCGCCGAGCCCGGTCTACAGCGCCCCGCCGGTCACCGCCGCTGCACCGATGGGCAATCCATATGCCAGCCCCACTGTTGTGTTCGACGCAGGTGCGCTGCCGGCTGAAGCTGCCGGTCCTGCGCCCGGCACGCCTGCCGCCGCTGCGGCGGCCGCGGCTGCGGGCACCGGTGCCGGCGACTTTGCCAGCCGCGTGGGCGGTGTGGGCGGTGGCCCGGCCGTGGCGCGCACGGATGTCGATCCGCGCACCACTGTGACGCAGGGCACGATGATCCCCGCCGTACTGGAGACCGCGATCAACACCGACGTGCCCGGCTACGTCCGCGCGGTCGTGAGCCAGGACGTGCGCAGCTTCGACGGAACGCGCATCCTGGTGCCGCGGTCCAGCCGGCTCATCGGGCAGTACCAGTCGGGCCTGCAAGCCGGGCAGAAGCGCGCCTATGTCATCTGGACGCGGCTGATCCGGCCAGACGGCGTTTCCGTCGCGCTCGCCAGCCCGGCCAGCGCGTTCGACGGCAGCGGCGGCCTGCCGGGCCGGGTCGACAACCACTTCTTCCAGCGCTTCGGCTCCTCCATCCTGCTGTCTGTCATCGGCGGGCTGACCGCGGTTGCCAGCGGCGGCACCAGCGTGGTTCTGGGTGGCGGGCAGGATGCGGCCAGCACCGCCCTGCAACAGAGCGGCCAGATCGGCCCCACGGTGCGCGTGCGCCAGGGCGAACCGATCCGCGTGTTCACCGCACGTGATCTGGATTTCAGCCAGGCACCGCGGATCTAAAGTCATGGCTGCAGAGATCGTGCAACTCGGCAGCCCGGTCGACGAGCCCGGCGCCGCAGAGCCTGACGCGCCGCGTATCAACAGCGGCAGCGTCTATCTCGATGCCTACCTCGC
Source organism: Croceibacterium sp. TMG7-5b_MA50 (assembly GCF_039830145.1). Lineage (NCBI taxonomy): Bacteria > Pseudomonadati > Pseudomonadota > Alphaproteobacteria > Sphingomonadales > Erythrobacteraceae > Croceibacterium > Croceibacterium sp. TMG7-5b_MA50. The sequence goes on from NZ_CP156082.1 coordinate 1,247,156, forward strand.
CCCGTTCCGTCCCTGGCTGGAACGCGATACGGTGACGGAGATCATGGTCAACCGCCCGGGCGAGGTCTGGGTGGAGGATGCCGCCCGATCGGGCATGCAGCGGATCGAGGCGCCGGGGATCGATGACCGACTGGTGCAGCGCCTGGCCGAACAGGTCGCCCGCGTCAGCCACCAGGGCATCAACCGCGAACATCCGCTGCTGGGCGCCACGCTGCCGGCCGATGGATTCGGCGGCGCGCGTATCCAATTCTGCGGCCCGCCGGCCACCCGCCGGCACTGGGCCATGGCGATCCGCCGGCATCGCCGGCTGGACCTGACGCTCGACGCGTACGACACCGGCCCGCTGCGCCCACCGGTCGAGACAGCCATGCCCGATCCGGCAGAACAGCCCGTCGCGTTCCTCCGGGCAGCGATCCGCGCGCGCAAGACGATCCTGATTTCCGGCGGCACCAGCACCGGCAAGACCACGTTCCTGAATGCCATGCTGGGTGAGATACCGGCGCATGAACGGGTCATTCTGGTAGAGGACACCCCCGAGCTGCGGCTGCCCGGCGCCAACGGTCTGGGGCTGGTGGCGGTGAAGGGCGAATTGGGCGAGGCGAAAGTCACCGCTAACGAGTTGCTGCAATCGGCCCTGCGCCTGCGGCCGGATCGGATCGTACTGGGCGAACTGCGCGGGGCGGAGAGCGTCAGCTTTCTGCGGGCGATCAATACCGGCCACCCCGGCAGCTTTTCCACCATCCACGCCAATTCGCTGCGCGGTGCGCTGGAACAATTGGCATTGATGGTGATGCAGACCGGCATCGGCCTGACCCGGCCCGACACGATCGCTTACGCCGCGTCCGTCATCGACGTCATCGTGCAGCTGGACCGCAGTGACGGACGCCGCGGGATCAGCGCCATCGCCCGTCCAGCCGACATCGTGAACTAGACAGGCACCATCCGGCTAGGGAATAGGTTCGTCGATCATGAGTACCATCGCGCCAGACCCCCGCACTGAGATCGCCGCCCTGCCCCACGCGGGTCCTTCCGCGCCGGAGGACCGCTATTTCAACCGCGAGCTGAGCTGGCTGTCGTTCAACGACCGCGTTTTGGCGGAGGCATGCAACAGCGCCTACCCGCTGCTGGAACGGCTGCGTTTCCTGTCGATCAGCGGCAGCAATCTGGACGAGTTCCTGATGATCCGCGTTGCCGGCCTCGCCGGTCAGATCCGATCGGGCGTAGGGAACATGTCGCTGGACGGGCGTACACCCGGCCAGCAGCTGGCGGCGATCAGCGGCAAGGTGCTGGACCTGACAGGTCAGCAGCAGGCGATCCTGGCGGACATCATGCCGCTGCTGTCGGCCCAAGGCATCCATATCGCGGGGGAGGACCGCCTCGACACCGCCGCTGACGAATGGCTGCGCGACTACTTCCTCAACTCAATCATGCCGGTCATCACCCCGCAGGCGATCGACCCGGCGCATCCCTTCCCCTTTGTCGCCAATCGCGGCATCGGCGTGCTGTTCAACCTGACGCGGGAGGATGACGGCAGCAGCCTGGTGGAAATGGTGCTGATCCCCAGCGCGCTACCCCGCTTCGTCCGCGTGCCCGCCAGTGTTGCGGGCGATCAGGCCATCTATGTCACGACCGAGCAGATCGTCTGCCGCTACGCCACGTTGCTGTTCCCCGGCTTCCGTGTCGATGGCGACGGCGTGTTCCGCCTGCTGCGTGACAGCGACATCGAGATCGAGGAGGATGCCGAGGATCTCGTCCGCTACTACCGCTCCGCCATCCAGCGTCGCCGGCGCGGCAAGGTCATCCTGCTGGAACTCGACCACGCCTTCGATCCGGCGGGTGAGCAGATGCTGCGCGAGCAGCTCGGGCTGGAACAGGCCATGGTCCTGCAGCTCGACCATCTGGTCGGGGTGGTCGACCTGTCGCAGATCGTGGGGGAGGACAGGCCCGATCTGAAGTTCACCCCCTACGCCCCCCGTTACCCTGAGCGGGTGATGGAGCATGATGGCGACTGCTTCGCGGCAATCCGCGAGAAGGACATTGTCATCCACCACCCTTACGAAAGCTTCGAGGTGGTGATCGACTTCCTGCATCAGGCGGCGAACGATCCGGCGGTCATCTCCATCAAGCAGACGCTATATCGCGCCGGCAACCAATCCCCGGTCATCGCCGCGCTGGTTCAGGCCGCGGAGGCCGGCAAATCCGTCACCGCCGTAGTCGAGCTGAAGGCCCGCTTCGACGAAGAGCAGAACCTGAAATGGGCAAGCGAGCTGGAGCGGGCGGGGGTGCAGGTCATCTACGGCTTCGTCGACTGGAAGACCCATGCGAAAGTCTCCCTGGTCGTGCGGCAGGAGGAGGAGGGTTATCGCACCTACTGCCATTTCGGCACCGGTAATTACCATCCCGTCACCGCGCGCATCTACACCGATCTCAGCTTCTTCACCGCGGATCCGTGCATCGGGCGGGATGCGGCCAAGCTGTTCAACTTCATCACCGGCTACGTCGAGCCGCAGGGCCTGGAACGGCTGGCGCTGTCGCCGCTCAACCTGCGCGAAACGCTGTACGAGAAGATCGACCGCGAATGCGCAAACGCTCGCGCCGGGCGGCAGGCAGCGATCTGGGCCAAGCTGAACAGCCTGACTGACGAGGGTGTGATCGACCGGCTGTATGCGGCCAGCGTGGCTGGGGTGCCGGTGGTGCTGGTGGTCCGGGGTATCTGTTGCCTTAGGCCCGGCATTCCCGGCCTGTCGGAAAACATCACCGTCAAGTCGATCATCGGCCGCTTTCTGGAACACAGCCGCATCTGGGCCTTTGCCAACGGGACCGAACTGCCCAGCGGGGAAGCCGAAGTGTTCATCACCAGTGCCGATGCCATGAGCCGCAACCTGAACCGGCGGGTGGAACTGCTCGTACCGATCCGTAACGCCACCGTGCATGACCAGGTGCTGGAACAGGTGCTGCTGGCCAATCTGCTCGACACCGAACAAAGCTGGCTGCTGGATGGCGAGGACGGCAGTTGGGAACGCGTCGCCGACGATGCGGATGGGTCCGGCTTCAATTGCCACGCTTATTTCATGACCAACCCTTCCCTGTCCGGCCGCGGCGACGCGCTGAAGGAAAGCCGCGTGCCCAAGCTGACACTGCGCCGGGGTGCTGCATGATCTCCCGCGCGCGCATTCGCCGGACCGCGGCAGCGCTGGAACGGCCCGATCGCGCAGTGATCGACATCGGGTCCAATACCGTGCGGCTCGTCGTCTATGCCGGTTCCGCCCGCGCGCCGGAGGTGTTCCTGAACGAGAAGGTCACCGCCCGCCTGGGACAGGACCTGGCGACGACCGGGCTGCTGCCTGATGCTGCGATGGAGGCGGCGCTGACCATGCTGGCCCGGTTCGCCACCATTCTCGACGATCTCGACATCGAAGATGTGCAGACCGTCGCCACCGCCGCCGTGCGCGATGCGGGCAATGGTCCCGACTTCCTCGCTCGCGTGGAGAAACTGGGGCTCCGCCCTGAGCTGCTGAGCGGGCAGGAGGAGGCGCAGCTTTCCGCGCTTGGGGTCACTGGCGCTTTTCCCGATGCGGCAGGTGCAGTTGCGGATATCGGCGGCGGCAGTTTGGAACTGGTCAGGATCGGTAACGGTCAGGCGCAAAGCGGCGTGACCCTGCCGCTCGGCACCTTGCGGCTGCCCGCCCTGCGCGATGCCGGGAATGGCGGTGGCGATGGTTTCCGCGCCCGGCTGGCGCAGATCATCGGCAATGGCGGCTTCTCTGGGGAGCCGGTCGGCCAGCTCTACATGGTCGGCGGTACCTGGCGCGCCTTCGCCGCATTCGCGATGCGGGAAGCCGATTACCCGCTGACCGATCCACACGGCTATCGCCTGTCAACGGCTGATGCCGATCGCTTCGCCCGCAAGGCGGAGAAAGTCCCGTCGGCGGAATTGGCCCGGATCAAGGGCATCTCCAACTCCCGTGCCGCCGTGTTGCCAGATGCGGCCGCCCTGCTGCGCGTCCTGCTCGCGCAATTGCAGCCTGACGGACTGACCTTTTCCGCCTGGGGTCTGCGCGAAGGATTGCTGCAGAGCCGGCTGGCGGCGGCCGCACGGCAGCAGGATCCACTGCTTTCCGCCATCGGGCAGTTCACCGAACCGCGCGGTGCCTCCCTTTCAATGGCAACGACGATCACCGGCTGGACCGCGGACGTGGCCGGTGGTGGCAACGGGATGACCGAAGGTGGCGGCAGCGAGCGGCTGCGTCTTGCCGCCACCCTGCTGGCGATCGCCGCCGCCCGGCTGGAGCCAAACATGCGGCTGCGTCACGCGCTCGACTGGGCGTTGGAGAAGCGCTGGCTCAACATCAGTCCGGGTGGCCGCGCCAGGCTGGCAGCGGCGCTGCACGGCGCCTGCGGCAAACCGCAGATCGAACCCTCGCTGCTGCGCCTGGCGCCTGAAGCCGCCTTGCGGGAAGCGGTTGGCTGGGGTCTGGCTATCCGCCTGTGTCGGCGGCTCGGTGCCGGATCGCACATATCGCTCATGACCAGCACGCTGCGGCGGGAGGATGACCGACTGGTCCTGTGGGTCGATCCGCAGCGGGCCACGCTGGCGGCGGGGCCGGTGCTCGGCGATCTCAGGAACCTGGCGCAGTGGCTTGGGCTGGACCACCAGTTGCGGGTTGCCGAACGAACGGCCGCCCTGCCCGCCTGACCCGGCGAAGGTTCAGTCGCCGTTCACCGCCGACAGCGCGTTTGTCATGGCTCCAACAAGCCGGGAATCCGCCATGTCTCGACTGATCGCGATTGCATTATCCGGGTTCGCCTTTGCCGTCACGTCCAGTTCCGCCGCAGCCCAGATCGCCTCTCCCCCGCCGCCGCCGGCAGTGGATCTGCCCGTAGATGTTCAGGTGACGGAGATACCGGCCGGCGCCGAGTTGGAGGCGCTGCGCGACAGCATCAGGGATGGCCGCGCAAGTGGCCAGTTGACCCGCCGCCAGGGCCGACGTCTGCGGAAAGAGGTCCATGTGCTGGAAAGCACCGCCGACCGCTATGCGCAGGACGGGACATCAGCCCACGAAGAGCGCGAGATGCAGGTTCGCGCTATCGTCGCGCGCCAGCAGGCAGACGCCATGCGCGGCGTCACGGTGGGCTCGCCTTCGCCGCCCCGCTGATCAGCCGGCCACCCGCCGCGCGAAGTTCGCCAACAACAGTTCCAGCCGCCGATCCGCCGTGCCGATGCTCCGCATCGCGGAAACATGGTCATGTCCGGCCAACAGGTGCATCGGCGGATAGGCCGCATGGGCGAGGCCCCAGGCGCCGGCAAGCTGCGCCGCCTGCACCTGACGATCCACGCTGTCACGCTCCGCCACTGTGAACAGAAGCGGCAGCTCCGTGCCGAGCAGACCGGCTATGCAGGCGCCTGCCGCATCGCTCCGCCAAGCGGCGCCGAACAGGGCCGCCATGTCGCCTTCCTCCGTACAGGTGCGTGTGTCGTAGATGCCCGACAGCATGGCCGCGCCTGCGATGCCGCCGCCCGCCGCCACATGGATCGGCTCGTCCACGACATAGCCTGCGACATGGAGCGCACCCATGCCATGACCGATCGGGACGATACGGGCTGGATCGACGCCATGCTCCTCCGCGTGGCTGCGCAACCAGCCGATCGCCGCCGCCAGTGAACGCGATCCGGGCAGGAGCGGATCGGCGGGCGTTGACCGGTAACGCATCGCGGCGCTGGCGATGCCGTGGCCAGCCATGGCGCGGCAGAGACGCGCGCCATCCTCTCCGACTCCGTCGGCATCGCCGACAAACAGCGCCAGCGGTGCAGCCCTGGCCATGACTGGTGCGCACAGCAGCAATTCCTGCGCGGGATCAACGCCATACTGGCGATGGTGCAAGGGCCAATTGGTCATAATGTTGCTTAGCGCGGGGATCACGACGCGGATAGTTCAGGCTGGTCACAAACCGTACCGGAAACCGATCCATGCGGTGAACGGTGCGCCGAGGTCGATCGAACCACTGCTATTCCGCGTGACGATGCTCTCGTCCAGCAGGTTCTCGACCCGGGCCACAAGTGACAGCCGGCGATGCAGCGGAACCTCGCCAAACAGGTCGAGCGTGGTTGCTGGCATAAGGGCATCATCTTCCTGGTCGCCTTCGAACTGCCGGCCCACGTGCCGAAGGGTGAGCGCCAGCCGGGTAGCCTCCGCCGGCTGCCAGCCGAGCGTGGCGCTGCTCGCGATGGCCGGCGTTTGCGCAGGGCGGAACCCATCCAGTTCCGCTGCCTGGCCGCCCGCTTCCACCTCCGCATCGGTCAGCGCGAGCGAGCCCTGCAGCGACCATGCCCCATGCGTGACTTCACCCGCCAGTTCCACTCCGTACGCCCGAATTGCCGGGAGGTTCTGCCGCTGACGCGTGGTCGCATCCAGCGTGACATTGGCAATGGCGTTCTCCAGCCGGTTGTCGAACACTGTCACCGCCAGGCGAGCGGCCGGCGTCACCTGCCAGTCTACGCCGCCCTCCATACCTGTCAGCCGTTCGTTGCGGAGCTGCGGGTTGGCCAGCGTGGTGGAAGGAAAAACCACGAACGGGCGGTACAGTTCATTGAGGTTGGGCAGCCTGAACCCGCTATATCCTGCGATCCGCAGTTGCACGCCAGGCGTGGCATCGTAGGTCGCGCCCGCCCGCCAGTTCACTGCCCAGCCCCGCCGGTCGGCGTAGTCCTCGTTGAGCAGGACCATGCCCGTCGGGCCGACATTGCGCTGGTACCCCTCGCGAATGGTCCAGCGATCGGCCCTGATGCCGCCTGTCAACATCAAGGGGCCGAGCTGCGCATCGTCCTCCGCAAACAAACCCAGCACCGTGTTGGCACCGCCGGCAAAGCGGCTGCCGTTGCCCGCCCCGCTCGCCAGATAGCGATCCTCTACCAGATCGCCCTCGGTCCGGCGGTAATCCACGCCGAGCCGCACGGTCTGCGAACCGATGGCGCGGCGCACCTCCACCTTACCGCCGATGCCGGTGGAAGGCGTATCGCGCTGATCCAGCGTCAGCGCGTAGGAGGTGGCGGAGATCACCCGATTGGTGAAGTTGCGCCACTGGACGTAAGCAAGCGCATCCACCTGCCACGCGCCCCGGCCGACCAGCCGCAGCGACAAGTCCTGCCCGTTGCTGCTGCTGTCGGCCCCACGGAACCGCAGTGTGCGCCGGTCATCAAAGGCGAGACCGCGCGCTTGCAGCTCAAGTTCGGGTGCCACCTGCTGCACCAAGCGGCCACTGGCCGACCAGCTGTCGTAACCGGCCCGCACGGTCGCCGGCACCCGCTGGCCCGCCGGCGTGGTGAAGAAGCCCTGCCCCCGGTCCCAGCGCCCGCTGACCACGGCAAAGCCATCGCCAATCTCCGGCGCGAGCGTCGCGGATAGTGCGGTCTCCCCCCGCTGATCGATCAGCGCCTCCCCCGAAAACAGGCCGAGCGTCTCCGCCCCGGCGCTCTCCAGTTCCACCGTACCGGCCAGCGCGCCCGCGCCGAACGGCCCCGCCCCGCCCCCGCGCGTCACTTGGACGCGGGCCAGACGCTCCGGCACAAGGGCGCTGAACGGGATGTAGCCGAAGAACGGATCGGCCATTGGCACGCCGTCGAGCAGCAATTGCGCCCGGCTGCTGGCGTTCCCGCCCAGCGCGCGCAGTGTAATGCCCTGCGCCGACGGATTACTGGACCGGCTGTCCGACCGCCGGAACTGCTGGAACCCGGCGACATTCGCCAGCACATCCTCCAGCCGACCGGACGCGCTGCGGGTGATCTCCTCCCGTTCCAGGGTCACCGTTCCGTATGCGGGCGTCGCCGGGCTATCCGGCAGGCCGGCCCCGGTGACGATGATCGGGACCGGATCAGCCTGTGCCAGCGCCGGCGCACAGGCCGCGGTGCCTAGCGCAAAGGCGGCGGTACCCGCCAGATCGCGGCTCATCATGGCTGGAAGTCGAGCGCGCCGACCCTTTCCGCGAAACGCCAGCCATCAGCTTCACGCACCAGCCGATCGGTGTAGCTGCCGATCAGCGGTGCCAGCCCCGCTCCGGTGAACAGCAGGATCACGCTGAAGGCGCGGGCACAATCGGCGCTTTCAGCATCCACCACTACGTTGGCGACCACATGCCGCTGCGCCCGCGCCGGGCGGGCGGTGAAGCTGGCGAGGATCGCATCCCGCCCCTCGACCCACTCGCCGGGCTTGCTTGGCCGGGCAAAGCGGGCATCGGCAGTGTAGAGGTCCGCAACCGCCGTCCACCGCCCGGCATCCGCCAGGTTCACGTATTTATGGATCAACCGCGCGCAATCCGCCTCGATCGCGCGGCGCTCCGCTTCGCTCAACCCCGTGGGCAGATTGTCGTGCATGCCCCGTGCCTTGGCACAGGCCATTGCCCACGCCAAGCCGCGCCTCCTCGCACTTGCGGCGAGTTCGCGTATGTGAAAGACGGTCGCTGTAACTGGCATATGAGACTGTTTTTACGATGATCCATACCACCCATGTCGGCAGCCTGCCGCGCGGTTCCGACCTCGTCCCGTTGCTGATCGCCCGCGACAAGGGGGAGGCGTATGACGAGGCCGAGTTCGACCGGATCGTGCAGGCTGCCGTCGACGACGCGGTCGCCCGACAGGTTGCGGCGGGCGTGTCGATCGTGTCGGACGGCGAGCTCGGCAAGGTGGGCTATTCGACTTACATCCAGGAACGGCTGTCCGGCTTTGGCGGACATACCCCGCGCAAGCCCGCGCTCGATCTGGCGGAGGTGCCCGATCTCGCACGCAAGCTGGCAGGGATCATGGGTGCGCAGGAATTCACCCGCGCCAGCGCCATCTCCAAGGTGGAATTGGTAAACCTGCAGCCGCTGCACGATGATGTGCGCCGCTTCCGCAGCGCGCTGGATCGGCATGGCGACGGGGTCGCCGGCTTCCTCAATGCGGCAAGCCCCGGCCTTATCACCGCATTCCAGCCCAACGCCTTCTATCCCGATCACGAAGTCTACTTGGCCGATTTGGTCGCGGCCATGCGTCCTGAATATGAGGCGATCGTGAATGCCGGCTTCGACCTGCAGCTCGATTGCCCCGACCTCGCGATGAGCCGGCACACCGGTTACCAGGACATGGACGAGGCGGAGTTCCTGCGCACCATCGCCGCCAATGTGGAGGCGCTGAATGCCGCCACCGCGAACATCCCGCCTGAACGGCTGCGGATGCATGTGTGCTGGGGCAATTACGAAGGGCCGCACGACCACGACATCCCGCTCGAGCGGATCATCGACGTGGTGCTCGCCGCCCGACCGCAGATCATTCTGTTCGAAGCGGCCAACCCCCGGCACGAACATGAATGGATCGTCTGGCGCGCGGCGGACACGGCCGGCAAGGTGCTGGCCCCAGGCCTGATCGACAGCTGCAGCAATTACATCGAAACGCCGGAACTGATCGCCCAGCGGATCGAACGCTTTGCCGGTTTCGTCGGCAAGGAGCGGGTGATCGCGAGCACTGACTGCGGCTTCGGCACCTTCGCCGGTTACGGCAAGATCGACCCGGCGGTGACCTGGAAGAAGCTCGCGAATCTGCGCGCAGGTGCCGATCTGGCGGATGCGCGGATCGGCTGATGCCGACGGACGCGAAGACCTCTTCCGCCGGTCCTGCGGCGCAGGTCAAATCGGCAACGCGCACGCTCGACATCATCGAACATGTCATCGCGGCCGACCGGCCCCTTGTGGCGCAAGAAATCGCCAGCACCCTGGCCATTCCGGTCTCCAGCCTGTCCTACCTCCTCGCCACGCTGGTGGAGCGGCGATACCTGCTGCGCGAAGGGCGCCGCTATCTGCCGGGTCCCGGATTGCAACGGCTGCACGCCCGGCCGTCAGGGCCGAGCTTGGTCGAGCGGGTCACGCCGCTGGTGCAATATCTGCGCAACCAGCTGAACGAAACCGCAAGCTTCCTGGTGCGCGTGGGCTGGGAGGCTGAAGTGCTGGTGACGCAGACCAGCGACCACGCCTTGCGTTACTCGCTGGATACCGGCGGGCGCCTGCCACTTCACGCGCTGGCCGGCGGCCGCGCCTTGCTGACTTTGTTGAGCGAGGCCGAACTGGAACAGTATTTCGCGGCCAGCAACCGTCATGTGATAACCCGCTTCACCATCACCGGCGAACAACCCCTGCGGCATGCGATCGCCGCGGCACGCGATAACGGCGTGGCGGAAACGGACCAGGAATATACGCTGGGCATTCACGGCATGGCCTGCATCGTCCATGCCGGGGGACAGCCTGTCGGGGCGCTGGCGGTCGCCATCCCCAAGGCGCGTCTCGCGCCGGATCGTCACGATCAGGTGCTCGACCTGCTGCGGCGTGCGGCCACCATGCTGGCGTAAGCCGCGCCGCCAACCCCTAGCCAGCCGCGCGGGGCAGGCGCAGGCGAACGAGCAAGCCCCCCAGATCCTCGCTCTCGTCCAATTCTACCGTGCCGCCATAGATGCCTACGACGTCACGCACGATCGCCAGGCCGAGGCCGGTTCCAGGCTTGCCCGTATCCAGCCGGGCGCCGCGACCGAATATACCCTCCCGCTTGGCTTCGGGAATGCCCATGCCGTCATCCTCCACCCAGATCGCGCAGGTTGGCCCTTCCCCTTCGGCATCGACGGTCAGGAACACGCTGCCGCCACCATACTTGGCCGCATTCTCCAGCAGGTTGCCCAGCACTTCGTCCAGATCCTGCCGCTCTATCGCCACCTCTGCCGTGGCGGAGCCAGCGATGTCGAACCGACTGTCCGAATACAGCCGCGCAACGGCCCGCTCGACCCCGCGGGCACTCTCCATCACATTGGTGCGCGACAGGCCGATCGCTCGACGACCCAGCGCGCGCGCGCGGGCGAGGTGGTGATCGACATGGCGCCGCATCGCCGCGACCTCCCGCAGCACGGTCTGGTCCAAGTCCGGTGAATGGGCGCTGGCCGCGTTGGTCAGCACGGTCAGCGGCGTCTTCAGGGCATGGGCGAGGTTCCCCGCATGGGTGCGCGCCTCCTCCGCCTGTCGGTCCGTATGAGCGAGCAAGGCATTAAGCTCCTCCACCATGGGCTGCACTTCGGTGGGCAGCGGTTCGGTGACCCGGTTCGCGCCGGTGCTGCGAATGCGGGCGATGGCCTTGCGCACGCGCCGTAGCGGCACCAGCCCCAGCCAAGTCTGCAACGCGACCATGCCGAACAGGCCAAGGCCGAGCACGGCGAAGCTCCACACCAGAATGGCGCGGCTATCGGCGATTTGCGCGTCCAGTTCGCCGCGTGCCGCCGCCACGGCGAACTGCCATTCGGTGTTGCTGCCCGGCAACCGCAAGGTGCGCTCGGCAATGCGCAGCGGCTCCTCTTCGAATTGCTGCGTGTCGTAGTAGTGCGGGCGGTAATCGTGCGACCTGTTCGACAGGGTCAGCGTGCGATCCCACAGCGAACGCGATGGCCAATCCTCGTGCCCCGGGCCGCTGATCTGCCAGTACAGCCCGCTGTTCGGCTCCAGGAAGCGCTGATCGCCCAGCGGACGGTTGAAGAACACCTCCCCCTCCGGCCCGATCTCGGCCGACCCGATCATACTGGTCAGGACATATTCCAGCTGTTCGTCGAACTGGCTGGTCAGCAGCGTGCCGATCGTACGATCCAGCGCCAGACCGCCGACCAGTAGCAGCACGCCGATCCATGCCGCCGCGATCAGCAGCATGCGACGCGCCAAGCTGCCCGTGGGCGGCGGCGTCACGTCCTCCGCAACGGTGGTCACCGGCGGCAGCGCAGCCGCGGCGACGTCACTCGCGCGGGGCGTCGGGGTCGTCGAGGCTGTAGCCAAGGCCACGGATGGTGGTGATGACATTGGCGCCCAGCTTCTTGCGGATACGCGTCACGAACACCTCGATCGTGTTGCTGTCCCGGTCGAAGTCCTGGTCGTAGATATGCTCGATCAGCTCGGTCCGGCTGACGACCTTGCCCTTGTGGTGCATCAAGTAGCTCAGCAGCTTGTATTCCTGCGCTGTCAGCTTGACCGGCTCCCCCGCCAGCGTCACGCGACCGCTGCGCGTATCCAGCCGCACGTCGCCCGCCATCAATTCGCTGCTGGCATTGCCCGTCGCGCGACGGATCAGGGCGCGCAGACGTGCGATCAGTTCCTCCGTCTGGAATGGCTTGGCCAGGTAATCGTCCGCGCCGGCGTCCAGCCCCGCGACCTTGTCGCTCCAGCTGTCGCGCGCCGTCAGCACCAGTACGGGGAAGTTGCGCCCCTCCCGCCGCCACATACCAAGCACAGTCAGTCCATCGATCTCCGGCAAGCCGAGATCGAGGATAACGGCATCGTACTCCTCCGTGGAGCCCATGAAGTGGCCATCCTCGCCGTCGACCGACAGGTCCACCGCGTAGCCGGTCTGTTCCAACGTGGTCTTCAGCTGTTGGCCGAGCGTCGGTTCGTCCTCGACGATCAGGATGCGCATGTCCAATCCCTTGCAAATACCCCGCGAGAAACGCCTTGGGGTTTTGCAACGAACGCGTCAACAATGCGGCAGGGTCCCGGATCGCCTGCCTTAGCGGGAGACGCGCAGAACACGGGCGGTGCGGGCATCGACATCGACCCAGATCACCTGCCCATCGCGAATGAACTTCAGCCGGTAAGCTGTGGCAACGCCGTCATATTCGAAGCCGAGATATTCATCCCCGCGCATCTGCGGGATGATCCGCCGCTCGATCTCGCGCACGGACATCACCCGGCCTGCCTGCATATGGGTCCGGGCGCTACGCTGGTCTTCCCGCGACTGCGCCGCAGCACCGTTGGGCACGGATGTGACGAGGGCGGCGGCGAGCAGAACAAGGGCTGGGCGCATGACACCGGTGTGTCTGCGCCCAGCCCATTGAACAAGAACTGAATGTTGGCCGGCAGGCCCGCGCTATGCGTTCTGCCGGGCAGTGTTGCCTCAGCGCGTCAGTTCGTAAGTGGTGACGATGGTGACACCGGCCTCCACCATGCCGGGCTGGATCGGCGGCGCGGCCGCCTCCATCGCCTGCACCCGCATCACCGGCTGCGGCATGCCGGGCGCCACACCCTCCTGCACCTGCACCAATCGCACATCGCTGTAACCGGCCATGCGCGCGTAATCGCGCGCCTGCGCCTGCGCCGTTGCCATCGCCCGCTGCCGCGCCTGTGCCCGGGCGGCACTATCGTCTGCCACGGAGAAGTCGGGCCCACTAAGGTCGGTAGCGCCCGCCGACACCAGCGCATCCAGCACCTCTCCCGCGCGGTCGATCTCGCGCAGCTTCACCTGCACGCGGTTCGATGCCTGGTAGCCGCGGAATACCTGCCTTTGCGCAGCCTGATCGTAGTCGTAGCGTGCGCCAAGGTTGATGCCGGTGGTCTGAATGTCACGCTCCGCAACGCCCAGTTGCTTAAGCCGGGCGATCACCTGTGTCATCTGCGTCGAGTTATTGCGCAGGGCTTCCACTGCGGTCGGCGCTTCGGTGGTGACGCCCGCGCCCACATTCACCTGATCCGGCTCGACCTCCACGCTCTCGCTCACCGTCAATTCGACCACCGGACCGGTGGTCGCGACCTGAACGGTCGCGGCCTGCACCGGCGCGTTGAGGATCGCGGCCGCGGCGACGGCACTTGCGACAAAGGCGGCGGCGGGTCTGAACACGTTCATCGCTTGGCGTACTCCGTTGATCTTTGTTGATCGTCGTCTGCTGCGCGGCGGCCGATGACCGGCAGATGAACCCACCGGCACCTGTGGGCAACGGCAGCTTGTGGAGCCGAGACGGAGACCTTAGGTGCCCGCCTTGATTATGGCAGATGCACCAATCCTTTCCTGGGAAAACCTCTCCCTGCAGCAGGGCGGCCGCTGGCTGTTCACCGACCTCGCCGTGCATGTCGGCCCGCGCGACAAGCTGGCGCTGATCGGCCGCAATGGCGCGGGCAAGACCACGCTGCTCAAGCTGATCGACGACCGGATCGAGGCGGACAAGGGCAAGCGATCCGTGCAGCCCGGCACGCGGGTCGTCCTGCTGGAGCAGGAGCCCGATTTCACCGGCCATGCCACGCTGATGGACTTCGCCCTTGCCGGAGCGGATGCACCACAGCGGCACGAGGTGGATGCGATCGCCGGCCAATTGGGCATCGCAATGGATCGCAGCGCCGCCAGCGCCAGCGGCGGCGAGAGGCGGCGCGCCGCCATTGCCCGCTCGCTGGCCATGGATCCCGACCTGCTGCTGCTGGACGAGCCAACCAACCACCTCGACCTCGCCGCGATCGACTGGCTGGAAAGCTGGCTGCAACGTTACCGCGGGGCGTTCATCGCCATCAGCCACGACCGCACCTTCCTGAAGCGACTGACCAATGCGACCCTGTGGCTCGATCGTGGGTCGATGCGCCGAAAGGAGATCGGCTTCGGCGGGTACGAAGCGTGGGAGGAGCAGGTCTATGCCGAGGAAGCCCGCGCGGCGGAGCGCATGGACGCCAAGCTGAAGATCGAGGCACACTGGCTGGAACGCGGCGTCACCGCGCGGCGCAAGCGCAATCAGGGTCGTTTGGAAGCGTTGTACAAGATGCGCGCGGCACGCGCCGCGATGATCAATCCCGCCGGCACCGCCAAGCTGGCCCTTGCCACCGATGACGAAGTACGAACCAAATCGGTCATCGTGGCGGAGAATGTCAGCAAGAAGTATGGCGACCGCACCGTCATCCGTGATTTCACCCTGCGCATCCAGCGCGGTGATCGGATCGGCGTGGTCGGGTCAAACGGCGCTGGCAAGACCACGCTCCTGAAGCTGCTCACCGGCGAGATCGCGCCTGACAGCGGCGAGGTAACGCTCGCCAAGACACTATCGGGGGTGATGATCGACCAGCAGCGTGCGCTGATGCAGGGCGACCGCACCGTGCGACAGGTGTTGGCGGAAGGCGGCGACTGGATCGACGTTCGCGGCATCCGCAAGCATGTGCAGGGTTACCTCAAGGAATTCCTGTTCGATCCCGCGATCGTCGACATGAAGGTCGGCGTCCTGTCCGGCGGGGAGCGCAGCCGCCTGCTGCTGGCGCGTGAATTTGCCAAGGCATCGAACCTGCTGGTGCTCGACGAGCCGACCAACGACCTCGACCTCGAGACACTGGACCTGCTGCAGGAGGTGATCGCTGACTACGACGGCACCGTGCTGATCGTCAGCCACGACCGCGACTTCCTGGACCGGACCGTCACGGTCACGCTGGGCCTTGATGGCAGCGGCCATATCGACATCGTCGCGGGCGGCTATGCCGACTGGGAAGCGAAGCGCAAGGTTCGCCAGCCAGGCGCCGCCAAGCCGAAGTCGGATACGCCGACACCGCCCCCTCCTCCGCCGCCCCGCGCCACCAAGCTCAGCTACAAGGACCAGCGCGATTACGACCTCCTGCCGGCGCGGATCGAGGAATTGGACTGTCTGATCGCGAAGGGCGAGGCGGCGCTGGCCGACCCCACACTCTACACCAGCGATCCGGCGAAGTTCGCCCGCATCTCCGCCGCGCTGGATCAGACGCGGGCGGAGAAGGACGCGGCGGAGGAACGCTGGCTCGCCCTCGCCGAGATGGTCGAGGGCTGAGGCTCACCGGATGCGGTAGTAATCCGCCACTCGTTCGAGCGCCAGCTTCAGCACCAGCTTGCCGCTGCGTGCCGGCCAGTCGAGCGCCTTTTCCGCGATCGGCAGCGTCTCCCCGCTGCAAACGACGCGCCAGAGGATATCCTGCAATCCCTTGCCGGCGCTGGTGCAGGCCTCGTCGAAGCGGCGCTTGGCGGCGATCTGGCGCTCGGTGGCGGTCAGACCCTGATCACCGGTGCCGCGGATGCGTACCGCTGCCCAGCTCATCGTGATGCTGGGGCCGAGTTGCGCCCGCTCGAAATCGGCGCGTAGCCGTTCGCCGGCCTCGAACAGACGATCCTCCAGGTGGCCATGCGCATGCAGCCAAGTCAGCGGCGATTCCGCGATGTTGACGGTGACGCTACGTCGCTTCGTGCCAGCACCACGCGCGCCCACCTTGCGCCCGCGCACCGTTCCTTCGCTGGTCAGTTCGCGCGTCACCAGTTCCTGCTGCATCATGTCTTTGAGCCCCTTGCCGTCGTAATGCGGCAGGGTTGCCAAAGCCGCCATGCTGTAGGAAAACGAAAACCAAACAGGTTATCGATTTTCTGAGTGGGGGCAGCATGATCAACCGCATTCGTGACATCCGGCAAGAAAAGGGGCTGACCTTGGCGCAGGTCGCCGCGGCTTGCGATCCGCCGACCACCGCGCAGACGATCGGCCGGCTGGAAACAGGAATGCGCAAGCTCAGCCTGGACTGGATGAACACCATTGCGGCCGCCCTGAAGGTGGAGCCGAACCTGCTAGTGCGGGAGGGCAGCGAGACAGGCCAGCCCAAGATCGTGGCGCGTCTGGGTGAGGGCGGGGCCGAGGCGCTGACCGTTCCGCGCGATGCGATCCTGCCGACAGCGCTGGGCGGGGAAGCGCCGCTGATGTGCCTGGCGATCGAGGCGACGCAGGGCGAGTACCGCGCGGGCGACCAATTGTGGCTGCGTCAGCACGCGCCGGAGGAGGCGCCGCGGCTGGTCAATCGGGATGTGCTCTGCCCCCGTTCGGGCGGGCGGTTCGCCTTCGGCCGCCTGATCAATCGGGAGGGGACGCGGATCGGCCTGCTGCCGCCTATGGCGGGGCAGTTGCAGGTCGTTGTCGACAACCCGCCGTGGATCGCCGTCGCGGAAATGCTGGTGCGGCGCCTCTAGCCAGGCGCCGCCCCTCGTTCACGCTTCGGGTCGTCCCATCGCCTTGCGCGCCTGCCGGTCCGCCGCGCTTTCCTTGGGCACGAAGCTGTCGGAGGTGACGCCCAGCCAGATCAGGAACGGCGCCGACATGAAGATCGACGAATAGGTGCCGATGAAGATGCCCAGCGTGATCGCGGCGGTGAAGCCGAAGATCACGTCCGGCCCCAGCAGCAGCAGCGACACCAGCGTGATCAGCAGCGACAGGCTGGTGACGATGGTGCGTGACAGCGTCTCGTTCACCGAGAGGTCCAGCAGCTCGGGCAACGGCATGCGCCGGTATTTCTTCAGGTTCTCGCGGATGCGGTCGTAGACCACGATCTTGTCGTTCAGCGAATAGCCAATCAGCGTCAGCAGCGCGGCCACGATGTTGAGGTCGAACTCCCACTGGGTCAGGCTGAACATGCCCACGGTCAGCAGCACATCCTGCACCAGCGCGAACAGCGCACCGACGCCGAACTGCCATTCGAACCGCACCCAGATGTAGATGGAAATGGCGATTGCGGCCAGCGCCAGTGCCTGCATGCCAGTCTGGAACAGTTCGCCCGACACTCGGCCGGATACCGCGTCCACACCGTCGATACGCGCATCGGGGTGGTTCTGGCGGATCAGCGCGGTCACCTTGTTGGTCATCTCCGCCGACAGTTCGGGCCGCGTGTCGGCACCGTCCGGCAAGCGCATGCGGATCGACACCTCGTTCGGCTCGCCAAAGGCCTGGATCACCGGTTCGCCGTAACCGAGTGCGTCGATCTCCTCGCGCAAGGCGGCCGTCGGCGCCTCCGCGCTCTGGGTAAAGGTCGTGCGGATCATCTGCCCGCCGACGAAGTCGATGCCCAGGTTGAGGCCGTTGGTGAACAGCAGCACCACCGCCGCCAGCATCGCCAGCACGTTGACGATGAAGAACGGCCACTGCCACCTCAGGAAGCGGATGTTCGTATTGTCGGGGACCAGCTTCAGCAGTTTCATCGCGCAGCCCTTACAGCACGAGGTCGTTCGGTCGCGCGCGGCGCAGCCAGCCGGCGACCCACATGCGGGTCAGCGTCACGGCCGTGAACACCGACGTGATGATGCCGATCACCAGAACCACGGCGAAGCCCTTCACCGGCCCGCTGCCGAAGAGGAACAGCAGCCCGGCGGCGATGACATTGGTGATGTTGGCATCGAAGATCGCCCGGCTCGCCTCGCGATAACCGCTCTCCACCGCCTGCACCACGCGCCGTCCGCGGGCCCGCTCCTCCCGGATGCGTTCGTTGATCAGCACGTTGGCGTCCACCGCCGCGCCGATCGTCAGCACGAAACCGGCAATGCCCGGCAGCGTCAGCGTGGCGCCGACCACTGCCATGACACCCAGGATGATCAGCACGTTGATGACCACCGCGGCGTTGGCGTAGAAGCCGAAGCGCGGACCGTAGGTGGCGAAGATGAACAGCACCAACGCCAGCGTGCCGACCCCGATGGCGATCGCACCCTTGCTGATCGAATCGGCGCCAAGCTCAGCGCGGACTGTCCGCTCCTCCACCACGGTCAGCTCCACGGGCAGCGCGCCGGAATTGAGCGCCACCGCGAGCTGGTTAGCGGACTCGACGGTGAAGTTGCCGGAAATCTGCGCCGTGCCGCCCAGGATCGGTGTCTGGATCACAGGGGCGGACAGGACTTCCCCATCCAGGATGATGGCGAACTGCCGGTTGACGTTTTCCGTTGTCAGCCGAGCGAAGCGTTGCGCGCCCTGCGGATCAAACGTGATCGACACAACTGGGCGATTCGTCTGCTGGTCCACCGTCTGCTGCGCATTGGTCAGCGAATCGCCGCGGATGCCGCCCAGCCGCTTGACTGCGATGGCGCCGCCGATCTGGGCATCCGCCGCATAAGGCACGATCTCGCTGCCGGGGGGGACGATGCCGGCGGCGATGTCGGACGGCAGCGCGGTGGTGTCGACCAGCTTGAACTCCAGGTTGGCGGTCTGCCCCAGCAGCTCCTTCAGCGCCTCCGGGTCCTCAAGGCCGGGCACCTGCACCACGATGCGGTCGGCCCCGGACTGAATGATGGTCGGCTCGCGCGTGCCCAGCGCGTCGATGCGCTTGCGCACGACCTCCGTCGCGCTGGTCATCGCTTGCTTGATCGCCAGGTCCAGCCCGGCGCGCGTCTGCGTCAGGATGAAGCGGGTGCCGTCCACCACCTCGATGGTCCAGTCGCGCTGGCCGGTCAGGCCCGCGCCAGTGGTCAGCGGCTCCAGCACGTCACGCGCGGCGTCGACCTGTCCGGGATCCTCGACCATGAAGGACAGGCGCCCGCCACTGGTGGAGATGTCGCCATGGCGGATGCGCGGGCTCGCCTGGCGCAGCGCGTCGCGGACATCCTCCTCCATCGACAGCAGTCGCTGCGCACCCACTTGCCGGGCATCCGCCTCCAGCATGATGTGGGAGCCACCGGCGAGATCAAGGCCGAGATTGACGACCGGGTTCGGCAGGAATGCGGGCCAACTACCGCCGGCCAGTGCCACCATGCTGGGCAGTGCACACAGCAGGCCGACAATGGTCAGGCCCCACAGCCATACACGCTTCCAGAGCGGAAAATCGAGCATTGCGGGCGACCGGCTCAGTCGTTGGCGGGCTTGCCGCCGGGCGGCAGGATATCGCCCAGGGTAGACTTAACCACCCGCACGCGCACGCCCTGCGCGATCTCGACCTCGGCGGAATCGTCATCGACCCGCACGACCTTGGCCAGAATGCCGCCCGCGGTCACGACCTGATCGCCCTTCTTCACGCCGGCGATCTTGGTCTGGTGATCCTTCTGCCGCTTCATCTGCGGGCGGATGATCAGGAACCAGAAGATCGCCACCATGCCGATGATCGGCAGGAACTGGAGCCATGCCGGCGGGGCGGAACCGGCGGCGCCGGCGGCAAGGAGATCAAGCATCATGTCGGCCTATCAGGGACGAGAGGAAGCACGCAGCCGTGCAAGAACAGCACCGCACGGACGCGCTGAGGCATCCGGCGGCGATTGGCGGCGGCGACTAGCAGCATTGCAGGTGTCGCGCAATCAAGCGGCGCGGTGGTGCGACTGCCCCGACCGAGTGTGGCTATCCGGTGGCTGTAAGTGCACCCGGTTCTGCCGGGCGAACCCCACATGCACCGTCTCGGGACAGCCGAGATACAGCACTTCTCTGTCGCCGTCATTCAGGTCCAGCTTTGCTCGATCTGCTCGAGGGTCCGCCCCTTCGTTTCCGGCAGACGTCTATAGATAAAGATCATCCCCAGCGCGCAGATCACGCTGTAGAGCCAGAAGGTCATGCCTGTTCCGGCCCAGCTGTTCAGCAGTGGGAAGGTGAACGTCAGCACGAAGCTCGCCGCCCAGAGCGCGGTCGTGGCAATCGCCATGCTGGCTCCGCGGGCTTCGCCAGGGAAGATCTCGGACAGGGCCACCCAGATCACCGGAGCCAAGGTCATGGCGTAACAGGCGATCGCCGCGACAACCAGCAACAGCAGCGGCCAGCCCTGCAGACCGGCGATGTAGCAGGCCCCCAGCACGGCATAGATGGAGGCCAGTCCCGCACAACCGATCAGCAGCAGCCGACGCCGGCCCCAGCGCTCGACCATGAACAGTGCCGCCAGGGTGAAGACGCAATTGACGATGCCGGTGATGACGATGTTGAACAGCGTGTCCGACACGGCATAGCCGGCCGACGCGAAGATCTCCTGCGCGTAATTGAAGATCACGTTGATGCCGCACCATTGCTGCAGCACGGCCAGGCCCACGCCGATCACCAGCACGCGGCGGAAGCGCGGCTCCGCCAGGACGGCGCGAAAATTGCGGCCTGGCGCGGTGGCGAGAGCGCTGCGGATCTCCACCACGGCCTGTTCGGCATAACGGTCACCGCCGAACCGGCGCAGGACGGTCGAGGCTCGCTCCCAATGCCCATGCTGCGCCAGCCAGCGTGGGCTTTCGGGTATGAGCAGGCAGCCGATGAAGAAGGCGACGGCAGGGACCGCCGCGGCGCCGAACATCCAGCGCCAGCCGGTCGTGCCGTTCCACGATGCGGCGATCTGGTCGAGCGATGCGCCTGCCGGGGTCGGCTCGGCGATCAGGAGGTTGACGATCTGTGCGCCCAGCAGGCCGAAGACCAGGGCGATCTGGTTGAGCACCACCAACCGGCCGCGGCTGGAAGCGGGCGCGATTTCAGCGATGTAGAGCGGCGACAGGCCCGAGGCCATGCCGATCGCGACGCCGCCCAGGATGCGCCAGGCCACGAAGGATTGGAGGCCGGTCGCCAGTGCGGTGCCGACGGACGATACTGCGAAGATCAGCGCGGCGAGCAGCAGCGCCGGCTTGCGGCCGAACCGGTCGCTGATCCCGCCCGACGCCATGGCACCGGCGAGGCAGCCGATGAGCGCACAGCTGACCGCCCATGCCTGATCAGCCGGCGCGGTTATGCCGAAGCTCGCCTCGTAGAACGGCTTCGCTCCGCCGACGACGACCCAATCATAGCCGAACAGCAGCCCACCAAGCGCCGAGACGCACGCAGCCAGCCATACAACGGCGGTGACCCTGTCGGCAGCAACGCTCGTGCCGGCATCCGCTTGCATCACCTGAACCATCAGAGTCGTCCCATCCGGCCGCCATCGGCCACTATGTCCTCGCCAGTGATGAAGCCTGCCGCATCGGACGCCAGGAAACGGGCCAGCGCCGCGATGTCCTCCGGCTGGCCCAGATCGGCCGGGTCAATCACCTCCGCGCCGGAGGCGATGTTCGGGCTTTCGCGCAGCATGGGCGTCTCGATGGCGCCGGGCAGGATCGCGTTCACGCGGATGCCGAGCGGCTTGCCCTCTATGGCGGCCGACCGCGTGAGGCTGACCATCGCCGCCTTCGCCGCGGCGTAGGGCGCCACCAGTGCCGATGTTCGCCGAGCATGGACCGACGCGACATTGATGACGCATCCACCGGGTTGCATCAGCCGCAAGGCATGTCCGGTGAACAGCGCGGCGCTGACGAAGTTGATGTCGAGCAGGCGCCGCCAGTCGGCCGCATCCAGTTCGGCGATCGGCTTGTAGATCATGGCGCCGGCGACGTTCACCACCACGTCGAGGCGCCCGAACCGCGACAGCGCGCTTTCGACCACGGCGGCGATCGCGGCTTCATCCTGCACATCACAGGCGACAGCGGCGACATCCGCCGCCCCAGCCGCCAGCAGGGCCGATCGGGCGGTGCCGTCATCGCCCCGCCGGTCGATCAGCAGCAGCCGGGCACCCTCCCCCGCAAAGGCGTGCGCCACCGCCATGCCGATGCCGCCAAGCCCGCCGGTGACCAGAACTACCCGATGCTGCATGTTATTTTACCCTGCGTCAGAGGTTCGGCCGTTCGTCTCGGGTCAGGTTCGCGTATGATACCGGAGCGATCACCATTCGCGGAGGTCCCCGTCAGGCCCGCGCAGGACGGGATTGCGCCAGCGATGCGGCGCTTGCGCCAGTTCCCGCACCCGCGCTTCGTCGATTACCACGCCCAACCCCGCGCCGCCGGGCACCGCGACGGTGCCGTCCGTCACGTCGAACACCGACGGATCAACGACAAGATCAAGCAGGTCCGCACCCACGCCGTTGTAGTGGATGCCGAGCGAAATCTCCTGAATCACGAAGTTGGGCGTGGTGGCGGCGAGCTGCAGGCAACTTGCCAGAGCCAGCGGACCGAGCGGGCAGTGCGGCGCGATGGCGACATCGTAAGCTTCCGCCATGGCGGCGATCCGGCGCGACTCCGACAGGCCGCCGGCATGGGCGAGATCCGGTTGGGCGATGTCGATCGCGGCCCGTTCGAAGAACGGCTTGAAATCCCAGCGCGTATACAGCCGTTCGCCCAGCGCCAGCGGAACGGAGGTCTGCGCGGCGATCTGGGCGATCGCCTCGGGCTGTTCTGACAGCAGCACCTCCTCCGCGAAAAGGGGCCCCAGAGGTTCGATGGCGTCGAGCACGCGGCGCGCCATCGGCTTGTGAACGCGGCCATGGAAGTCGACGCCGACGTCGATGCCGGTGTCGCGCACCAGTCCGACCCGTTCCGCCACCTCATCAGCCACCTTCGGGCTGTCGAGGCGGGAGAGACCGTCCGACCCGTTCATCTTGACCGCGGTGAAGCCCTGTTCCTTGCGCGCGAGCGCGGCCGCCGCAACGTCAGTCGGCCGGTCCCCGCCGATCCAGGCATAGACCCGGATGCGGTCCCGCACCTGCCCGCCCATCAGCTGATGGACGGGGACGCCCAGCTTGCGCCCCTTGATGTCCCACAAGGCCTGATCGATGCCGGAGATCGCCGACATCAGCACCGGTCCGCCGCGATAGAAGCCCAGCCGGTACAGCATCTGCCAGGCATCTTCGATCCGGTCGGGATCATGGCCGATCAGCCGGTCCCGGAACGCGTCGAGCGCGCCGGCCACAGCCTCGCAGTGCCCTTCCAGACTGGCCTCGCCCCAGCCGACTGCCCCTTCCCGCGTCTCTACGCGGACGAACAGCCATCGAGGCGGCACCAGGAAGGTTTCGATGCGACCGATGCTGTCCATGACTTGCTGATGGCCCCTGTTGTATCTTCACGCTGTTCGGGCAAAGGTCCCCGCAGGCGAATACCAGGGCGGACGGCGTGACGATCCGCACCCTGGCTCTTCCCCTGCCCGTTAGCCTGCTTGGCCGACGGTCCTGCGATTGTACGATTTCACCTCCGACGGTCAATTTATATATCATACTTTTGAAGCCGTCGGCTTCCACTGACCCCCGAGTTCCACCATCGGCCGCCCGGCCCCATTGCGAGTATGCGTATGAAGCGACTTACCCTTACCCGGTTCATGATCGAGGAACAGCGTCGCTCCGGCGTTCTGCAGCCTGAACTGCGCCTGTTGATCGAAACCGTGGCACGCGCGTGCAAGACGATCAGCCACGCCGTCGGCAAGGGCGCGCTCGGGGAGGTTCTGGGCAGCCTCGGCAGCGAGAACGTGCAGGGCGAGGTCCAGAAGAAACTGGATGTCATCGCCAACGAATTGCTGCTGGAGGCGAATGAGTGGGGCGGCCACCTGGCGGCCATGGCCTCAGAGGAGATGGAGGCGATCCACCGCATTCCCAACCGCTACCCCAAGGGCGAATACCTGCTGCTGTTCGATCCGATCGACGGGTCCAGCAATATCGATGTGGACCTTTCGGTCGGCACGATCTTCTCCGTCCTGAAGGCACCGGCCGATGCGTCGGGCCGCGACATCGTGGAAGCGGACTTCATGCAGCCCGGCACCGTGCAGGTGGCGGCCGGATACGCCATCTACGGCCCGCAGACGATCCTGGTGCTGACGCTGGGAAGCGGCGTGTACGAGTTCACCCTGGATCGGGAAGTCGGGTCCTGGCAGATGACGGACGGCCCGATGAAGATCCCGGCAGGCACCCGCGAATTCGCCGTCAACATGGCGCGTCATGAACAATGGTCGCCCGGTATGCGCCGCTACATCGACGAGCGTCTGGCAGGCGCGAACGGTCCGTGCGGGCAGGACTACAACATGCGCTGGACCGCATCCATGGTCGCCGATGTGCACCGCATCCTGAAGCGCGGCGGCATCTTCCTGTACCCCGCCGATCACCGTACGCCCGGCAAGGCCCGCCTGCGCCTGATGTACGAGGCCAATCCGATGGCCTTCCTTGTCGAGGAGGCCGGTGGCGCGGCGACGAATGGAACGGACCGCATCCTGGACGTGCAGCCCACCAGCCTGCACGAACGCGTCGGCGTCATCCTGGGTGACCGGGACGAGGTCGGGGCGGTTATCGATTACAATCGCGAGTGACGAACGCCGCAGGGTGAGCGCACCCGGCAAGCCATTGACGGTTCGTTCCTACCCGCAGGAACGAACCGTCAGTGGATCAAGCTGCTGCGTGGCGGCAGATCGCCATCAGGGCTGGACCGCCAGGCGCAATTCGTATTCGGGGATGATGCTGACCTTCCCGATCGCGGCGACCTGCCCGTCGGTGATCCGGGGCTTGATCTCCTCCTGGATGTAGATCGGGGCGTCGGCCCGCAACGGCAGCACGGTCAGCGTCCAGGGGCGCGCCAGCCTGTCACCGAACCGGCTGAGGCCGATTTCCCACGGCCGGCCGTAGAAGAACTGGTCGTCCAGCAGGTCCACACCGTCCAGCAACCGGGCCACATCGCCGCTGTAATCGATCCGCAACCACGCCTCGCTCAGATCGTCGAGGGTGTTTGGCGGAAGGTCGATGGTCCAGGCAGCCGACCGGCCATAGGTTTCCGGATAGGGTTGCAGCCCCGCATTGGCCCTGCCGCCGATCTCCGGCACGGGCATCTGGCCCGCCGGGCGCAGCGGCTTCACCTCGACATCGAGATTGCGGGCAGGCGCGCGCGAGGTCCACGTCTGGAACATGCCGTTCCTGGTCCGGGCGAGCCGAAGATTGGCCTGCGGCGCGGCATCGAGGGTGGGAAACACGCTGACGCGGAAATCGGCATCATCGCGTGACCGCACCCGCAAGGTGCCCCCTTCCATGAATGCCGGATCTTCGGTGTGCACCAGCCGACGCTGTCCTGCGATGTCGAACAGATAGAGCTGCTGCGCCTGCTCCTCCTCAAGGACGATAATCCGAACGGACTTGCCGGATGGCGTGGTGAAGCTGAGCGCTTCGCCGAAGCCGGGACGCACGTTCCGGATCACGGCGCCCTCCCCCGACGGGCCCGCGCCCCTGCCGCCGCGAATATTGCCGGCGCCGCGCAAGGCCAGTTCGACCGGAATGCCTTCTACGGCCGAGAACACGTAAACGGCACCCGCCCCGTCCTCCAGCCGGGTGACCGGCTGGGCCGTGGCCCAGCTCAGCGTGACGCCGTCCAGGTCCATGTTGATCGGCCAGATGAAGTGAGCGCCCGACGGGATATCGACAGGCTGGCTCGGGAAGCTGAGCGGACCGGACGGCAGCCGGACCGTGAACCGGGTGCCCGCCTGGATGGGCGTTTCGTACTGCCGGACATGATTGTTGAAGAACAGGAATCCGCGGTCGCCCTGCGACCTGACCGACCAGCGGGGTGTCGAGACATCGTCCCGGGTGGTCGGTTCCTGCGGCGGACGGTTCACCTGCATGGGCGCAAGCAGAGCGCCAAAGGAATTGATGAAGTGGTGATAGGGGCGGATCGCATCGGCGACAGGCTGTTCCTGCCCGTACTGTCCAAGCGGTGCCTGGAAATCATAGTTGACGATCGGCATGCCGTTGTAGCCGCCAAGGCGATCATCTTCCTCCAGGGTCGTGTGGCTTTGCGGGTTCCGCCCGCCGTGGAACATGTAATAGCCGTAGAGATTGGCGCCGGAGCCGAGCTGAACCGGTAGCATAGCGGCAATATCGTCAGGCGCGATCAGCGGGCGCCGGCGGTACATGATGGGGACGCCGCCACCATATTCCGCACCCAGGAAGGGTGTGTCGTCCATGTCGCTGGCGATGGTCCCCGCGCGACGCGACGTCGTCTGCGCGCCGACATTGCCGGCCACCCTGCTGTCGAAGCGGAAGGCGTAGACCTCCTTGGGCGGCAGCCTGTTTGCTGTCGCGCCCCAAGGTTCGTCCGGGTATCCCGCGAATACCGGCAGCACTTCGCCCCGCGGGTAGATCGCGCTGTCCCAGCCCGTGACCGTGTAAAGCGGCGCGTCGAAGCCGATGCCGCGCGCAAGGGTCTTCAGGGTCGAGATATGCTCCGCCCCCATGCCCGGACCATCCAGATTGTATTCGTTTTCAAGCTGCACGCCGATGATCGGGCCGCCATCCTTCCAGAACTGCCCCTGCACCTGCTGGTAGAGCTGCCGCCACCAGCGTTCGACATACTGGAGATAGACGGCATCGTTGCGGCGCGTGGGCATGGCATTGACCACCCAGTCCGGCGTGCCGCCGAACCGCACCTCGCCATGGGCCCAGGGACCGATCCGGATCAGGACCTTGAGGTCGTGCGCCGCCGCCTTCTGCACGAATGCACGCAGGTTGCGGTCGCCGCTCCAGTCGAATTCGGCCGGGCGCGCCTCGTGATGGTTCCAGATCACATAGCTCGCCACCACGTCGAGCCCCTGCGCCTTGATCTTGGCAAGCTGCTCGTCCCACTCTTCGGGCGGGAAGCGGGTGTAGTGGAACTCACCCATCACGGGCATCCACGGTTCGCCGTTCAGGGTGAAGTACCGGCTGTTCACGTCGATGATGTCGCCGTTCGGTGACGTGTTCGACCCCATGTTGAGGTGGCCCGTACGCGGAGCGGCGGCCGGCGCAGACGCGTCGATCGTCAACTCCTCCGCAGCGGCAGGGATGGACGCCAAGGCCGAGATGGACAGGAGGAGTGGCAGCTTCACGTTGTTACCCATCGTTGTTGTCCACTTGCTTGAAGCGCGGCTGGCGGCAGCCGCGATATGCTGCATGCGCCCCCGATCAGCTCATATATCATACTTATGTAGTATGAAGCTGGTTGCGGTGGCAAGCTACGTCGCCGGGTTGCTGATTGGCTGTGGTGTCGCCACCCGGCTCTGCAGCCGCTACGACACGGCGGTGCGACATTTGAGGATATAGATGGTCGGAGGATTGCTGGAGTGACGCGCGACTTGCCGGTGCTGCCGGTCTGATGGAAACGCCAGCCGAGACCGGCGGTAAAAATCTCACGCGCCGGATCGTGGAAGATTTGGGGCGGGCGATCGTGGTCCAGCATTATACCCCCGACACGCCCTTCCCGTTCGAGGCGGATCTGTGCCGGCAGTACAATGCCAGCCGATCGGTGCTGCGGGAGGCGGTCAAGATGCTCACCGCGAAGGGGCTGCTGGTCGCGAAGCAGCGCTCGGGCACGCTGGTCCAGCCGGAGCATGAATGGAACCTGCTCGATCCGGATGTCCTGCGCTGGATGCTGGAGCGGGAGTTCTCGATCGACCTGCTGATCGACTTCACCGAAATCCGCATGTCCATCGAACCACGTGCCGCCGCGCTGGCGGCGCATTCCGCCACTGGGCCGCAACGCCAGGCGATCGTCGCCGCGATGGACCGCATGTTCGCGGCGGAGCGCGGTGAGGACGACCCGCTCGCCTCCGACATCGCCTTCCATGTCGCGGTGCTGCAGGCGAGCAACAACCGCTTCATGCGCCAGTTCACCGACCTGACCGACACCACGCTGCGCTTCTCCATACGCCGGACTAACGAGTACAAGGGCGTCTCACGCGCGAGCGCGCGCGACCACAAGCGCGTGGCGGACGCGATCATCGAAGGCGACCCGACCCTTGCGGCGAAGCGCATGCGGGATCTGATCCAGGGCGCGCTCGACCTGCTTTTGACGGCGGGAGGGCACCCGAAGCGTCCGGAACATTGAAGCGACAGGTTCCGGCTGCGCTCAGAGCGGACGCAGCATTCGCGTCAAGGCCGATGCGTGAGTTCAGGGCGCCGCTGTCTGCGCCGGTTGGAGGTCCTGCAGGAACGTGTCGATTTCCGCCACCACCTGACTGGTGTAGGGTTGGAACAGCCAGAATGTGTGCGGCTGGTCCGCGAAATGAGCGTGATGGTGGGGAATGCCATGCGCCGCGAGGATGGGCAGGACCTTCTCCATCCCCGCCGTAAACCGATCCCGCTCCCCACTGATGACCAGTGTTGCGGGCGAGTTCGGCCCGACATGGGTGGCCGCGCTCGCCTCACGCCAGCGGTCCGGCGCCTGCTCCCACGAGCCGCCCAGCCAGCGCGCTGCCGGAGTGGCATCGTTGCGGTTCTCATTCGCCAGCGCCAGCGGCGTGGTGAAGTCGATCACGCCATCGATGTCGATCAGAGCGTTGACGCTGGGTGCCCGGTCCGATCCGCCGCTGAACAGGGTGGAGCCGCCGGTATACGCGACAAGGGCGGCCATCTGCCCGCCCGATGACTCGCCGCCGATCGCGACGCGTTGTGGGTCGATACCGAACTCCGCCGCCTGCGACATGGTCCAGCGAATGGCATCGTTCACGTCGATGACCCCGGCCGGATAGCCCGCCTCCGGAGCGAGGCGGAATTCGGGCAGGACAACGACATAGCCACGCTGCGCCAGCAGATTGGCCATGGAGTAGAAGTTGGACTTGTTACCCGAATGCCAGCCGCCGCCATGGACCAGCACGATCGCCTGCCCCGACCCCGTTTCGGCCGGCGGCAGGAAGACGTCGCTGTGCAGTTCCCTGCCACCAACGGTCTTGTAGAGGCGGTCGAACAGGATCTGCTGTCCTGCCACGGTGGTCAGCACCGGCAGACGGTAATCCGGGTGCGCTGCCTGGTTCGCCAGGAAGCGGCTGGATACCGTGTAGCTGTCATCGACTGGAATCGTCGGGGACTGTGCCGCCACCGGCATGTGCGACATCGCCAGCACCAGCAACCCTGCAGCGCCCCATCCCGCCTGCACCATCATTCCTTCTCCCTTCCTGATCGTACACCCGACAAGCTGCCCATTCGATCAGCGCCAATCCGGCCCCGAAATCACGAAGCCACGCGCCTGCAACCGGTCGAGCACGCCGCGTTGTTCGGCCAGTACGCGCAAAGGCACGACGGCGAGCGTCACCCCCCGCGCCCGCGCCGCATCAGCGATCATGCCGGTCCATTGCTCCCGGATTTCCGTCCCTAGCTCATCATCGGCCCATGGCCAGCATGTGCCGAGCGCCACTTCCAGCGGGTTCGCCATGACACCCGGCACGTCGGACCTGCGCCAGTCATCTGCGCGAGCCTCGATGATGCCGCGGCCCGCCTCTGTTGCTGTCATTGCTGCATCCAGGCAGGCTACGTGGCTCGCCGGCTCGGCCGCGGCCAGATTGTCGAGCAGGTCCTCACCGCGGAACCGGTCCGGCCGTTGGATCGGCACATCCGCGCGGTCGGCGGCCTTGCGCACCACGTCCGTCGCATCGTCGGTCGTGTTGTCATCGAAATCAAGCCGTCTGGCCAGCAGGTCGAAGGCGGACATCAGGAAGCTGCGGCGGTCGTAATCGACATCGTACAGCGCCTCCAGCGCAGCCAGTCGCGCGCGCTGGCCGGCCGTCAGGTAATCCGCCGCGACCGTGTCGTCAGGCAGTCTGGTGACGCGACCGCCAGCGAAGATCAGGCGCAGCACGTCGCCCGGCGAGAATTTAGGCAAAGCCCGCAGGATGACGCGGTCTGCCGCTGCGCTTGCCTGCTTCAACCGATCGGGCTGCCATGGCGTTGATTTCGGCACGGCGCGTATCTCGCCGACCAGGATGACGGCGCCGGCCGGCGTATCGATGGTCCACATGGGCGCGCCGGAACGTTGTGCCGTCACGACGATGGCATTGTCATCAACATCGGTCTGCGCGGTGGCCGGGTCGGCAACGACCATGCCAATGGCGAGGATGCCTGCCATGCCCAAGCACGCCGGGCTCGCGCGGGAAAGGCGGTTGCGGATCGCGTGGCTGGCCATGACAGACATATGCTGCGGCGGGCGGGCACATGATAGTCCCGGCTTGTGTCGAACTTGCAGCATTCCGTAACAGCGCCTCTACAAGGCCGATGACCGACCAACTGTGGCCAACACAGGCGCGCGGAGAGTTCGTCTCCATGTCGGTCGCCCAGCCGCAGGCAGAAGCGATGAATGCCAGCCCTGCAGATGCCAGCTCGTGCCGATGCCGCGGCGACCTTCTTCTTGAAACCGGCGAATGCGTGGTAAGGCGGGTGAAATAGATCGAGGGGGAGCGAACATGCGGGTGAACAGGGCGATGACATGGCTGGCCGCGCCTTTGCTGGCGGCACTGGCGCTGCCGGCAGGCGGCAACATGGCCCATGCCCAGTCCACGACGGCCGCCACGCCCGGCATTTCGGAAGAGCGGCTGGACCGGCTGCGCGCCGAATTGCAGCGCTATGTCGATGATGGCCGCATCGCCGGCGCGGTGATGCAGGTCCGGCAGAACGGCCGGTCCGTGTTCTCCGAAGCGGTGGGCTGGCGCGACAAGGAAGCGGGCGATCGGATGCGACCCGACAGCATCTTCCGCATCGCGTCCCAGACCAAGGCGCTGACCAGCGTTTCCATCATGATGCTGCTGGAAGAAGGCCGGCTGCTGCTGGACGATCCGGTGGGCAAGTTCCTGCCCGAATGGCAGAACACCACGGTCGCCGTGCCTGATGCGGCCGGCGGCTACACGATCGCCCCGGCGGAACGGCCGATCACCATCCGCGATCTGCTGACGCACACGGCCGGCCTGTCCTATGGCGGCGGCCCCGCCGAACAGGCGTGGCGCGATGCGGGGTTCGCCGGATGGTACTTCGCCGACCGGACGGAACCGGTGGCCGCGGCGGTCGCGCGCATGGGATCGCTGCCGATGGCGGCGCAACCGGGCACGAAATTCGTCTACGGCTACAACACCGATGTGCTGGGCGTGATCGTCGAGACGGTCAGCGGCATGTCATTGCAGGCCTTCTTCGACGAGCGGCTGACCGGCCCGCTGGGGATGAAAGACACGTTCTTCTACCTGCCGGCCGACAAGGCCGACCGACTGGCCGTGGTGTACGAAGCGGACGGGCGCGCCGTCCGCCGGGCGCCGGATGCAGATGCCGGAACCGGCGGGCATTATCATGGCCAGGGCCATTACCTCCAGGGTCCGCGCATCGCCTATTCCGGCGGTGCGGGCCTCCTGTCCACTGCGGCGGATTATTCCCGATTTCTGGAGATGATGCGGCGGGGCGGAGAGTTGGACGGGCGGCGTTATCTCAGCCGCAAGTCGGTCGACCTCATGACCGCCAATCACCTGGGATCGGTCGAATACGATCCTGGCATGAGTTTCGGCCTCGGCTTCTCCGTCCGCACTGACCTTGGCGCCGCGGGGGAACTTGGTTCGGAAGGGGAGTTCGGCTGGGGCGGAGCCTACCACAGCCAGTACTGGGTCGATCCGGCGGAAGGGCTGACGATCGTGTACCTGACCCAGCTGATCCCTGCGGGCGACATCGACGATCATGGCAAGGTCCGGGCGCTGGTCTACCAGGCGATCGAGTGAGCGCGGCATGATCTGCGGCTCCGCTGACGGAAAGTCGGTGGCCGTGAATCCATGGCAGTGATGGACCGGCGAGAACTGACGATCTGGATCGCGCGCGAGATCCTGCCGCACGAGCGGGAGGTACGCCGCTGGCTGCGCCGCACCGTCGTCAACTTCCACGATGTCGAGGATATCGTGCAGGAATGCTATGCCCGCTTCGCCAAGCTGCAATCGGTCGCCCATATCGAGGAGCCGCGCGCTTATTTCCGCATCACCGCACGCAATATCGCGCTGCGCCAGCTGCGTCGGGCGCGCATCGTACGGATCGACGCGCTTACGGAGATCGACGCCGTCACGCTGCCGGCTGATGAACCCTCCCCCGAACGGATCACCGGGGGGCGGCTGGAACTCGCCCATGTGCGCGCCCTGATCGCCGCCCTGCCGGACCGCTGCCGCCGGGTGGTGGAGATGCGCCGTATAGAGGGATTGTCTCAGCGCGACATTGCCCGGCAGCTCGGCGTGACCGAGAACGTGGTCGAGAACGAGGCTGCCCGTGGCCTGCGGCAGGTGCTGCGGCAATTGGCAGGCGAGCGGCTGAACGGCGGCACCGACGGCACGGAGGGGACCGATGTCCGACGCGCACAGGATTGAGCGATCCGCCTGCGAATGGGTGGTGCGCTATCCGTTGACCCCGGCTGAGGAAGCGGAGCGCAATGCCTGGGTCGCGGCGGACGAGCGGCATGCCGGCGCCCTGCTGCGGGCGGAGGCGGCCTGGCACCTGCTAGGCGATGCTGCACCGGAGCTGTCGGCGGAGCCGACTGCCGATGCCGCGCCGCCTCGCTCTCGCAGTCGCCGATGGTGGCTGGCCCTGCCCGCAGCGGCGGCCGCCGTCGCCCTCGCGCTGATCGCGCCATGGCAGGAGGGCGGCGACCGGATGGCCACGCAGGCAGGAGAGATCCGCCGCGTGCCACTGGCCGACGGGTCCGTCACGCTGATCGACGGCGGCAGCGAACTGGTGGTGGACCTGCGCCCCAGGGAACGCCACGTCACGCTGGTGCGGGGCGAGGCCTGGTTCGACGTGCAGCGCGACGAGCAGCGGCCCTTCGTGCTCGATGCCGGGCGGGCGCAGGTGCAGGTACTGGGCACCGAGTTCGCGGTCGAACGGATGGGTGGGTCGGTCCGCGTATCGGTGACCGAAGGCACAGTCTCGGCATGGTCCACCGCCACGCCGGGCGTGCGCCAGGTGCTGCATGTCGGGCAATCCGCCCTGTTCCCCGCATCGGGCGAGGCGCCAACCATCATCACGGAACCCGACGCGGTGGAGCGGCGGCTGGCCTGGCGGCAGGGCACCATCGCACTCAGCGGGGAGACGCTGTACGAGGCGGCGTTGCGCTTCAACCGCTACAACCGTCAGCAACTGGTAATCGAGGGTGCGGCGCTGCGCCGGCAGCAGCTGGTGGGGCTGTTCCGCATCGGCGATCCGCAGGGTTTCGCGCGCGATGCGGCCACCCTGCTTGACGCCCGGGTGGAGGTCGACGGCGACACCATCCGCCTGCGCGAAAAAGATTTGCCGAACCCCTGACGGAAGGCCACCGCGCCGGGCTCCTGTATTGTGACGCCCGGGCAAACCGGGCGCGTACAGGGGAGAGATACATGGACCATCGCGCCATCGCGCTTGCGGGCGTTTCCATCGTCGCTGTCGCCACCATGCCGGCTGCCGCCGCCGTGGCGCAGGAGCGTACCTTCGACGTGCCGGCGCAATCGGCCGAGACCGCGGTGCCGCTGTTCGCCCGGCAGGCGGGCATACAGGTGCTGGCGACGCAGGACGCGTTGCGCGGCCAGACCCTGCGCGCCGTGCGCGGAGTGATGAGCGTGGACGAGGCGCTGCGCCTGATGCTGTCGGGCAGCGGGCTGACCGTGACCCGCAGCCAGGGCACGATCCTGCTGCGTCGTCAGCCGCCGATCGCCGGGCAGGCGTCCTCCATGCTGATCGCCGCCAACGCCCAGGTGCAGCCGCAGGCGGGCAGCAGCGCCGCCGGCACGCTGGGCCAGGTTCCCGCCCAGCAGAACCCTGTCGACCAGACGCCGCTGCCGACGGGCGATGCGACCGACACCGGTGAGATCGTCGTCACCGGCTTTCGCGCCGCGATCGACCGCTCGCTTCAGGAAAAGCGGCAGGCGAACGGCATCGTCGATGTCATCACGGCGGAGGATGTCGCCGACTTCCCCGACAACAACTTGGCCGAAGCGATCCAGCGGCTGCCCGGCGTGTCCATTGCGCGTGATGCGGGCGAAGGACGCCAGATCACCGTGCGTGGCCTGGGTCCGCAATTCACCCGCGTGCGCGTGAACGGGGTCGAGGGGCAGAGCACCGCCGGCGGCACCGACAGCTCAGGCGGCAACAACCGTAATCGCGCCTTCGACTTCAACGTCTTCGCGTCGGAGCTGTTTAACAACATCACCGTGCGCAAGACGGCGAGCGCGGAGACAGAAGAAGGATCACTGGGCGCCACGGTGGACCTCACTACCGCCCGCCCGTTCGATTATGGCGAGTTCACCGCCGTGGTCAGCGCGCAGGCCGGGTACAACGACCTGTCGCAGAAGTTCGACCCGAAGCTGGGCGCAGTAATCGCCGACACCTTCGCCGACGACACGCTGGGTGCGCTGTTCTCCGTCTCCTACACCGGCCGTCGCATCTTCGAGGAAGGGCATGGGTCGGGCGGCTGGCTCGACGGGCAGAACTCCGGCGGGTACAGCCCGACCTCCCCGTTCGCGGAGGCGAACGACGTCGACACCTACAGCCCGCGTTTTCCGCGCTATGGCCGGCTGACGCACGACCAGAACCGGCTGGGTCTGACAGGATCGCTGCAGTGGAAGCCGGGCACCGACACGCTGTTCAGTCTCGACGTGCTGTTCTCCCGCTTCGAGGCGACGCGGACGGAGAACTGGCTGGAAAACCTCTCCTTCGCCCGCCCGCTGTCGCAGGGCGGTCGACCCGAGGCGGTGGTGCTGGATGGCGAGATCGATGCCGGTGGCGACATGGTCTATGGCCTGTTCAATCAGGTCGACATCCAGACGGAAACCCGGCGGGACGAGCTCAGCACCGAATACTCGCAGTACACCCTGACGGGCGAACACCGGTTTGGTGACCGGCTGCGGGTCAACGGCCTGGTCGGCTACTCCCGTTCCTATTTCGACAATCCGGTGCAGACCACCGTGATCCTCAACCGCAACAACACGGACGGCTACAGCTACGATTACCGACCCGATGCCAACTTGCCGCTGATCGATTACGGATTCGACGTCACGGATCCCGCCAGCTTCGCCTTCGGCATCCCCCGTTCGGAAATCAGGCTGCGGCCGAACTCGGTCGACAACCAGATCCTGACCGGACAGGCGAACCTCGCCTACGAGCTGACGGACAGCTTCACGATGAAGGCAGGCGTCAACGTGAAGCGCTACACCTTCGATTCCGATGCGCGTGCGCGCGTCAACGAAGGCGTCGTGCCGCAGCTGCCCGCGGGCACCACGCTGGCGGGCCTGACCTTCCTGCTCGACGATTTCGGTCGAAACCTGGGCGACCCCGACGGCAACGCCACGGCATGGATCGCGCCCGACATCGACGCCTTCGCCGACCTGTTCGACATCTACGACAACCAGGGTCTGTTCGAACTGTCGGGTGCCAGCAACGCCAATGCGCGCGGCAACATCCGCAGCGTACGCGAGACGGACACGGCGGCCTACCTGCAGCTCGATTTCGACGTCGATGTCGGCATTCCGCTGCGCGGCGATGTGGGTCTTCGCTACGTGAACACCGAACAGCGATCACAGGGCTACCAGCTGGTCGCGGGCGCGGCGCAGCAGGTCACGGCGGAACGCTCGTACGACGACTGGCTGCCCGCCTTCAACCTGACGGCGGAGGTCACGCCCGACTTCCTGCTGCGGCTGGGCGCGGCGCGGGTGATGACGCGGCCCAATCTGGGTTCGATCACGCCGGGCGGGAGCCTGAGTACCGTTGGCGTATTCTCGGTCAGCTCGGGCAATCCGCTGCTCGACCCGATCCGCGCCAACACCGTGGACCTGTCGGCCGAATGGTACTTCGCGCCAGAGGCGTTCCTGGGCGTCGGCCTGTTCTACAAGGACATCAAGACCTACATCCAGACCTCGCGCGTGACGCAGCCGTTCAACCAGTCCGGTCTGCCGCTCGACCTGCTGAACGGCCTCGGCGTGTCGCCCAACGACGAGTTCGTGTTCAACCAGCCGGTCAACACCGAAGGTGGTCCGCTGAAGGGGGTGGAGGTCAGCTACCAGCAGCCGTTCAGCTTCCTGCCGGGATCGCTCGCTAATTTCGGCACCCTGCTGAACTACACGTTCGTAGACTCCACGATCACCTATTTCGACCGGCTGTCGGCCAGCGGGTTCACCGATGCGGACCTGCTGGGCCTGTCCAAGCACGCCTTCAACGCGACGCTGTATTACGAAGACGACCGGTTCAGCGCACGCGGGTCCATCGCCTATCGCGACGATTACCTGACCGCCATCCCCAGTGGCACCAGCTTCAACAACGCCGATGGTGTGCGCAGCACGCTGACGCTGGA
This sequence comes from Croceibacterium sp. TMG7-5b_MA50, assembly GCF_039830145.1. NCBI lineage: Bacteria > Pseudomonadati > Pseudomonadota > Alphaproteobacteria > Sphingomonadales > Erythrobacteraceae > Croceibacterium > Croceibacterium sp. TMG7-5b_MA50. Next base: position 1,283,499 of record NZ_CP156082.1, read on the forward strand.
CGGGTCGATCGGCTACTCGGTCAACGACAATCTGCGGCTGACGCTGGAAGGGCTGAACCTGCTCGACACGTTCAACCGCCAGTTCACCGATACCGGGCGCGACAGCATCCTGGTGAACAGCCATACGGGGCGGCAGTTCTATCTGGGAGCAAGGTACCAGTTCTGATGCACCAGACTGCCAAGGGACGATTGTGGACCCTGACCCGGCGGCAGGCGATCGCCGCCGCCGGGCTGCTCTCCCTTCCCGGCTGTATCACCGGCCAGGGCGGCACCGCCGCCGCTTACGATGCGGTAGTCGCCCCCGCCGCCCGCACCGACGTGCCGGCGGGGTCGCGTCACGCCAGCCTGGGTGCGGCGCTCGCTGCGGCGCCGTCCGCCGGCACGCGACCGTTCCGCATCTGGATCGCGCGCGGGGAATGGCGCGAACAGTTGACCGTGACCGCCCCACAGGTTCACCTGATGGGGGAGGATCGCGTCGCCACCCGTCTGTGCTTCACCGCCGCGTCGGGCCTGATCGCGCCCGATGGTCGGCCCTACGGCACCTTCCGCACCCCGGTAATCACCGTGACCGCCCCGGGCTTCGCCGCCAGCAACCTGACCATCGAGAACACGTTCGACGGCATCGCCGAGATGCGCAAGACCGGCCCCAAGCTGCTGTCCGACGATCCGCGCGGGCCGCAGGCGGTGGCGCTGATGCTGAGTGGGGAGAGTGACGGCGCGCTGCTGGAACGCGTGACGATCGCCAGCCACCAGGACACCTTCTTCCCCGACGCCGGCCGCACGATCCTGCGCGATTGCCTGGTCAGCGGCAGCTACGACTTCATCTTCGGCGCAGGCGCGGCGCTGTTCGAAGGATGCGAAATCCGCTCACGCCTTCGGCCCGACCCGGCGCAGGTGACCGGCTACATCGCCGCACCCAGCACGCTGCTGCGTAATCCGGTCGGGCTGGTGTTCGACCGCTGCCGTCTGACCCGCGACGATGGCGTGCCCGACGGCAGCGTGTTCCTCGGTCGCCCATGGCGCCCGTCCGCCAGCTTCCCCGATGGCCGTTATGGCAATCCGCAAGCGACCGGCATGGCCGCGTTTCTTGATTGCTGGATGGATAGCCACATCGCGCCGGCCGGCTGGACAGAGATGTGGTACACCGACCGCAGCGGTAACCCGCGTACCATGCTGCAGCCTGAAGAAGCGCGCTTCGCCGAGCATGCCAGCACCGGTCCGGGTGCACGGGGCCAACGCCGGGGTGCGGAGATCGGCCAGGCCGAGGCAGCCGTGCTGCGGCAGTTGCCTTCGTGAGGGTGAAGTTGGACGCGACCACCCCATAGGGGGCATTCAGCACCCTCGCTTAGGTGCTCAGCTCCGGAACGAACGCCTGAAATCGGCCGCTGTAGAGACGTGCCTTCGACGTGGCGCTATGGGCGGGGTATGAGCTCTATTCCGCAAGATCAGGCCCTCCTCACCGTGGCGGCCTTGTACCGCTTCACCCACTTCCCCGATTGCGGACAGCTGCGCGCGCCGCTTGAGAACATCTGCCGCACTCATGGTGTGCGGGGCACGCTGCTGCTCGCACCCGAAGGGATCAACGGCACGATCGCCGGCCACGACCACGCAATCACCGCCGTGCTGGACCACATTCGCCAATTGCCCGGTTGCGCGGATCTCGATGTGAAGCTGTCAACTGCCTCCACGATGCCCTTCCACCGGCTGAAGGTGCGCCTGAAGCGCGAAATCGTCACAATGGGGGAACCGGCGATCGACCCCAGGACAGGTGTCGGCACGTATGTCGAGGCGCAGGACTGGAATGCGCTGATCACCGACCCGGCCACGATCGTGATCGACACGCGCAACGAGTACGAGGTGGCGATCGGCACGTTCGATGGTGCAATCAATCCAGCGACTGCATCCTTTAGCGAATTTCCTGCGTGGTTCCGCAAAGTCCGCGAAGATCTGCTGAAAAGCGGACAGCAGACAAAGGTTGCGATGTACTGCACCGGCGGCATACGCTGCGAGAAATCGACCGCCTTCCTGAAGCAGGAGGGAGTTGAAGAGGTCTATCACCTGAAGGGTGGGATTCTTAAATATCTGGAGACTGTTCCCGAGGAGGCGAGCTTGTGGCGGGGCGAATGCTTCGTGTTCGACCAGCGGGTGGCGATCGGCCATGGCCTGGCGCAAGGCACGTTCGAACTTTGCCACGCATGCCGCCGTCCGGTGGACGCGCAGGATCACGCATCCCCCCACTTTGAAGCAGGAGTGAGCTGTCCCGCCTGCTTCCCTGAACGAAGCGATGCGCAGCGCGCCTCTTACCGGGAACGTCAACGGCAGGAGACGCTGGCTGCAGCGCATGGTCGTTCCCATGTCGGTGCTACCCGGATTGCGGGGCAAGACAGCCAGGATGGCTGATCTCATCCTCTACAGCTTCCGCCGGTGCCCTTATGCGATGCGGGCAAGAATGGCGCTTGCGGTGAGCGGTACGCGCTACGAGTTGCGCGAGGTCAGGCTGCAGATGAAGCCGGACGCCATGTTGCTGGCCTCGCCAAAGGGCACCGTGCCGGTGCTCGTCCTGCCGGACGGCAGTGTCCTCGACGAGAGCCTCGACATCATGCGCTGGGCCTTGACGCGATGCGATCCCGAGGGTTGGCTGTCACGAGACGATGCCGCCCTGATCGCCAAGAACGACCAAGCCTTCAAACGGCATCTGGACCGCTACAAATATCCGGAACGGCACGACAGCAACCCACTCGAGCATCGCCGGAGCGGGTTGACGTTCCTGCGCGAGCTCGACGTCCGTCTTTCCGCGCAGAGCCAACTTTGCGGCCCTGCGCGGGGACTCACCGACGCCGCGATACTACCGTTTGTGCGGCAATTCGCTGCGGTCGACCGCGAATGGTTTGCCGCCCAGCCGCTAGCCCACCTTCAGGCCTGGTTGAAGGAGCATCTGGAGTCCGACCTCTTCAACACGGTGATGATGCGGACAGCCCCGTGGTCACCGGACGATGCGTAACATCGTCAGAACCGTAGGAGCGTGAAGATGTCGGTTACCGCCTAGCCTGCCAGTTCCTTGCGGATGAGCTGCGCGCCGGCCGCCAATGCCTTCAACTTGCCCCACGCGACGTCGCGCGACAGCGGCGCCATCCCGCAATTGGTGGCCGGATAGAGCTTATCGGCGTCGACGAAGCGCAGTGCATTGCGCAGCGTGTCGGCGACCTGCCCAGGCGTCTCGATCGTGTTCGTCGCAACGTCGATCGCGCCGACCATCACCTTCTTGCCACGGATCAGTTCGATCAGCTCCAACGGCACGCGCGAGTTCTGGCATTCGAGCGAGATGATATCGATCTTCGACTTCTGCAGATTGGGGAACGTCTGCTCATATTGCCGCCATTCGGAGCCGAGCGTCTTCTTCCAGTCGGTGTTGGCCTTGATGCCGTAGCCATAGCAGATGTGGACGGCGACCTCCGCCTTCAGCCCCTCGGCCGCGCGCTCCAGCGTGGCGATGCCCCAGTCGTTCGCTTCGTCAAAGAAGACATTGAACGCGGGTTCGTCGAACTGGATGATGTCGACCCCGGCGGCTTCCAGCTCGCGCGCTTCCTCGTTGAGGATGCCGGCAAACTCCCACGCCAGCTTCTCGCGGCTCCGATAATGCGCGTCGTACAGGGTGTCGATCATGGTCATGGGCCCGGGCAGCGTCCATTTGATCGGCTGGTCAGTCTGCGCACGCAGGAACCGGGCGTCATCGACGAACACCGACGTTGGCCGTGAGACGGCGCCAACGACCGTCGGCACGCTGGCGTCGTAGCGGTCGCGGATGCGCACCGTCTCGCGCTTCTGGAAGTCGACACCGTCCAGATGTTCGATGAAGGTCGTGACGAAGTGCTGGCGGGTCTGCTCGCCATCGCCAAGAATGTCGATGCCTGCCTGCCGCTGATCGTCGACCGCCAGTCGCAACGCATCCTGCTTGCCCGCGATCAGATCGTGGCCCGCCAGCTTCCAGGGCGACCACAGGCTTTCGGGCTGGGCGAGCCAGGATGGCTTGGGTAGGCTGCCCGCGGTCGTCGTCGGCAACAATGTCGTCATGATGCAAATACCTTCGTGTCGTGGCGTTCAGAGGCCGCAGGTCGCGGACCAGCGCTGGAGCGTGGGCCAATGCGGCTTGATGAAATGCTCTTCGGCGAACTTGCCCTGCTCTACGGCAAGGCGGCTGCGCTCCTCGCGATCGTAGACGATGCGGGTCAGCGAATAGTCCTGATACCTCAGGCTCGGCTGGTAATGTTCAGCCGCGACGGAGTTCGCGTTGTAGATCTCAGGACGGTAGATCTTCTGGAACGTCTCCATCGTCGCGATCGTGCTGGCGAGTTCAAGATTGGTATAGTCGCTGACCAGATCGCCGACATGGTAGAAGGCGAACGGCGCGACACTGTGCGGAGGCATGAAGTAGCGCACCTTCATGCCCATCTTCGCGAAATACTGATCGGTGGGCGAGCACTTGTTGTTGCGATACTCGACGCCGAGGATTGGATGGACGTTGGTCGTCCGGTGATAGACCTCCTTGCTCGATACGCTCAGGCAGATGACCGGGGGCTTGGGGAAATTGTCGCGGTAGGCGCTCGACGCGAGGAAATGCTTGAACAAGTTGCCGTGCAGATCGCCGAAGCCCTCCGGCGCGCCGCCGCCCCCGGCCTTCAGGTGATCGGGCAGGACGACGCTGAAGTCGTAATCGCGGACATAGGACGAGAAATTGTTACCGATCATGCCGTCGCTGCGCTCGCCACTGATCCGGTCGGTCACGGTCGTGTGCAGGATCTCAATCAGCGGAAACGCCTGGTCGTCGGCGCCGCATCCGATCGTGAGCGCGGCCGAGACGATCTTCAGCTCCAGCGTGTAACGATCGCCCTTGGGATTGTCCCAGTGCATCAGCGCGTTGAAGCGGTGATCGATCATCACCAGCGTGTTGCGCAAATTCGCCTGGCGGCTGGTCCCGCGCGCGAGATTGGCGAAATTGGTGGTGATGCGCGTGTTGTCGGCCGGACGATAATCCTCGTCGAAGGGGATACTGCTGATCGAGAATGTGAACCCGCTATTCGTCATGACTCACCCAGGCTTTGCGGGCGGGAAATCAGGCGAAAGCGCGCAAGGCGTGAACAGGCCCGGACGGCGGCAAGCCACGGACCGTCGCATCAAGCGCGATCCACCGGAGGAACCCCCGTCCGAGGAACGTTATGGCGTCGATCGGCAGGTCTCCTGGCTTGCGGGTCAACGCAGCGGCTCCGGCCTTCCCAGGATCCTTGCGGGAGCCCAGTGGCACGTCATGGAGCCGCCACTCACCGCTTACAGTTGCGGGGGCAGCGCCGGACTCTGCCCGTGAAGGACACCACCGGCTTCCCGTCTTAGCCCCATCACCATGCCTGGAATGGGGAACCTCGACAGGGCTGCTCAACACCATCGGGCAAGCGGTGTCAATAATAATATAAGGAAGTCTTTATACATTGATGCACGGCTGGTGGGGCGGGTCTACACCGGGCGACGGAGGTGCTGAATGCCGGGTCCTGATGCCCCGGATGTTAATGCCATCGGCGACGGATTGTGACCTTGAGATCGCGTCGAGGTTGGGTGGGCGGGCAACACGGACATGCTGGCGGTTCAGCGATTACGGCGGCAGCATGACGTTCGCATTGGCCATACCAACACTGCACCTGATCAGCCTGCGTCACCATCCTGCTTCCAGATCATGAGCCTGTGACTTACGCTCCGCCGGGGCCACGCAGGAAGACCATCGACGGAGTATAGGTTCCGTTCAGCACCGCCACCTGATAGGACGCGGCGCGGGCGAGATACGGGTTCTCGTCCTGCGCTGCCGCTTCCAGCGCCGGCAATGCCGGACGGGCAGCTTCGCCAAGGGCGTCCAGCGCGTTCAGCGCCATCAGCCGGGGCGGCATGGGCAAGGCCGGGTCGGCGGCGAGTTGCGGCAAACCGGCATCTATCGCGCCTGACACGCTCAGCGCCTCAGCCGCGGCAACCCTGACGGCGTGGGATGGATCACCTTCCGCCAATCGGATCAAATCGGCGTGCGATGCTTCTGGGTGCGCCTTCAGGATCGCCATCCCGGTCGCCGCCCAATATCGCATGATCGGGTTCGCATGGCGCAGGTTGGCGACAAACAGATCCATGCTGGCCTGATCGCCACGCGCCGCCGCGGCGGCGAGGACCATGATGTCCTTCAGTGGGTAAAGCTGCTCGTCGCGGCTCGGCCGAAGACCTTCGCCAATCTCGCCTTCGGGGATGAAGCCATTGTCGCGGATGGCCAGCATGTGTTCGTCCAGCTGGCTGCGGAACTGCGCGATGCGCGCGGCATGCGCCTGATCGTCGATCAGGTTGGTCACCTGATCCACATCCGCCACCCGATCGTACAACTCCTCGAACGGCTTGGTCTGGAAGAAGCGCGCCTGCACGTCATTCAGGCGCCCGGCGATGCGCTCCTCATCCCATGACTGGTAACTTTTCAGCATCCATTCGAAGGCGCCATGCGTGCCCCAGATGCGGTTGGGCGAGTAGTTGCGGATATAGCGGTAACGCCCATCGGTCACGGTACGGGTGAAGTCATACCGTTCGTCCATCCTGTTGCGCATGCCGAAGGCCACGCCGGCCGGGGTTGCGACATGATGACCCAGGAAGGCATTGCCGCGCATCTGCTGCGGCCGTTCGATGCCGGCGATCGACAGCAGGGTGGGCGCCAGGTCGATGAAGCTGACAGGCGTGGTCACCTCCGTTCCCATCGGGACCGGCGACAGATGCTGCCATTTGGGCGGAACATGGACGATCAGGGCGCATCGCAGCCCTTCGTCGTAGCAATATCGCTTGCTGCGCGGCAGCACGCCACCATTGTCCGAATAATAGAAGATGATCGTGTCGTCGGCGAGACCATCGGCCTCCAGTTCCGCCAGGCGCTGGCCGATCTCGGCATCCATGGCAGACACCAGGTTGTAATAACTGGCAAAGTCGCCGCGCACGGCTGGCGTATCGGGCAGATAGGCGGGCACGCGCACCTCATCCGGCGTGACCGCCCCCTGGGTGGGGCGGAACAGCCGCGATTCATGCGTCGTCATGGAGTTGAACACGGCCATGAACGGCTGCCCCGCGGGTCGATCCCGCCAATGCGCCGTCTTGCCGGACGCATCCCAGATGCGTTCAGGCGCGATGTCGCAATTGTAGTCCGTCTTTTCGTTATTGGTGCAATAATAGCCGGCGGATCGCAGATATTCGGGGTAGCTGCGCAGGTCCGACGACACCTCCGCCACCGCCCGCATATGATGCGCCGGGCCGCAGCTTTCCGCATGCACGCCGGTCAGGATGCTGAACCGCGACGGCGCGCAAACCGGCGCATTGGCGTAGGCGTTGCGGTACAGGACGCCGCGCTGGGCCAGCGCGTCCAGCACCGGGGTGCGGGCGACAGGATCGCCATAGGCGCCGATGAAGGGATTGTTGTCCTCGCTCGTCAGCCACAGGATGTTCGGCAAGGCTCGGCCGGTTGTGGCCCCTTGCGCCAGCGCCTGGCCGCCCGCCGCCATTGCGGCCAGTGTGCTGCCGGCCAGCGATCCCAGGGCCTTGCGTCTATTGATCATCGCTCTGTCCTCAAACTCATCTCTGTCACGGCACACCCGCGCCGACCATCCTGGCCACGCGTCAGAGCGGCCGGACGGCAATTGCCGACACCACCGCCTCGCCACCGCGCGGTTCGAATGCCAGGTCCAGCGTCCCGCCCCGGCTCTCGACTTCGAAGCTGCGTTCGACCGCCTTGCGCGGCGCGCCGGCCTCCTGCTGGGGGGCGAACGCGTCGATCACGACGGTGCCATTGGCCTTTACGGCGAAGCTGCGCCCGGTACCGCCTGCGGGATCGGGTTCGAACGTGGCTACTGTCACTGCCCAGCGCCCGTCAGGCAAAGGAATGCGGTAGCTGAAGCTGCCTTCGCGATAGCTCTGGAACAAGGCGGGGTTCTCGGTTCCGTCCACCGCAGGCGGAGGTGCGGCGGGCCTGCCGCCGCTCAACATCCTGCCGGTGCCGCCCGTGAAGAACGTGTCGGAGCCGTAGCGATCATCGCCAAAGGTCCGGCCCACCAGCGCCCCGGCATCGATGAACACGCCGCGCGCCGGATCGGGCGCGTTCCATTCAATACGGTCGGTAACCTGCTCGCCGGCAATGGTTGCGCTCGCCACCAGCACGTTCGCACCCGCCGCCAGTTGCACACCGCGCCACACGCAGATCCGGTCGGGGCAGGCCGCCTCGTCGATCGGCTTGCCGTTCAGCGAAAGTGCCACCCGATCCGCGTTAGAATAGGCGCGCACATCCACATTGGCGTAGGCACGGTCGGTATAGCGCCGGCCGGTCAGATGCAGCGTCGGTGTGTCGGCCCAGTTCGCCTTGAAGAGGTAGAACGCGTCCTTGCGCGTTTCCCGGTCATAGCTGACCAACCCCTTGGTGTTGATGTCGGTCGCGTCGCCTTCGTTGCGGGAAGTGGTGGCGAAATCGAACATGTTCCACACCCAGCTGCCCGACAGGTATGGCCGTTCGCTGATCGCCTTCCAGTTCCCTTCCAGCACCCAGCTCTGATATTCCTCCGGCTGGGGACGGCCATAGGCGTTGACCGGCCCACCCAGCGGATTGTCCGTATGCTGCGTCAGCGCGCCCCCCGCGCCATATTCGCTCAGCATGATCGGCTTGCCGGGATACTTGGCGCGGATATTGTCCAGCGCGGGGCCGAGCATCTCGGGTCGGCCGTAATACCAGCCGAAATAGCGGTTGAGGCCGACGATCTGCGGCAGATCGCTCAGCTTCTGCGCACCCTCCAGCGACAGCGGCGATGGGGTGTCTTCGCAGCAATCCGCGTAGACAGTCGGGCGTGATGGATCCTCCTGCCGGGCCAGCGCCTCGACATTGGCCAGCATGTCGCGCGATTGCGCCGGCGGCCCCTTCGCTCCCTTCGTCAGCGCCGCGATCGCGGCACCGATATCCACCTCGTTGCCCACCGACCAGGTGACGATGGAAGGGTGGTTATAGTTCTGGCGGATCAGCTCCACCAACTGCATGCGAGCGTTGGCGATCAGTTCCGGACTGGCGGGTCCACCATTGAGCGATGATTGGTGGACGAAAGGCAGTTCCGCCCACACTGCCATGCCGGTGCGATCGGCGGCATCGGCCCATTCCTGCGCATGCTGGTAATGCGCGTGGCGGACGGTGTTCGCGCCGATCTCCTCGATCATGGCGATGTCGCGGGCGTGGTCCTCGGCCGTCAGAGCCCAACCCTTGCCTTGCATGTCCTGATGGCGCGAGACGCCGCGCAGCGGAGTGGCGGTGCCATTCAGGATGAAGCCGCGATCGGCGTCGAAGGCGAAGCTGCGGATGCCGAGCGGCTGGACCTGGCGGTCAATCACACGATCCCCGTCGCGCAACTCGCTGACTACCGAATACAGGTATGGATCTGCCCGCCCCTGCCACAGCCGGGGCGACGGGACCTGCAAGGAACGGTCCTCACCCTGCGACTGGCCGGGCCCGAGCCGGAGGGCGGTACTGTCGGTCGCGACGCCCTTCCCCTCTGCATCAATAATCGAAGTCATTAGCGTCAGCGCGCGGCGGCGCGTGCCGCTGTTACGCAGCAACGTTCGCACGGAGATGGTGGCGCGATCCCCTTCGATCCCCGTGGTGTTGACGTAGACACCCGGACCGCCATGGTCAGACAGGTCGATATGGGCATCGCCGACCGACACCAGCCGCACGCCGCGATATATGCCGCCCTGCATGAAGAAGTCGCCGCCCAGCGGGATCACATGTTCGGTCCGGTTGCCCGGAGCGGGTGCGCTGTTGTCGGCACGCACAACGATCAGGTTCTCGCCTGACCGGAGCAGGGGCGTGACGTCGATGCGGAAGCGCGAGAACGCACCGGCATGGCTGCCGGCATGGCGGCCGTTGACCCAAACATCGGCCACGCTGGAGACCGCGTCGAACTCCAGGAAGTGGCGGGCCGCGCGGCCGCCCGCCGGCAGGGTGAAGCTACGGCGGTACCAGCCGGGCCCCTGACGCATGTCGCTGTCGGCGGCGCGGGTGGTGGCGTAGGTGCCGATGCTGTTCCAAGTATGCGGCACATCCACGGTCTGCCACGCTGCATCATCGAATGTCGCTGCGACCGGCGCATCAGTGGTATCGCCGAAGGCGAAGCGCCAGCCGGTGGACAGGTCCGTCGTCGCCCGCGGCGAGGCGGATTGCTGCGCGCTGGTGGCCTGGGCCGCCACCGGCGGTACGATGCAGGCGGTGGCGGTCAGCAGGCCGGCGGCGAGGGCCGATCGAAGATTGAACATGATCCTCTCCTGATTCTATTCGTATCAGCCGATGCCGGATGCGACACGTTGATCCAGTTCGCCGAACGGGCTTGCCCCGCTGCCGGCCCGCATCGCCACACGATCGCCGAAGCTGAGGAACGGGGTGCGAAGGGCGCCATGCTCGATCATTTCGATCGCGCGTCGTTCGCTGATGCAGGTCGATCCCACATCGGCGTGACCGGCATTGGACACCGTGCCGGACCCGATGATCGTGCCAGCTGGCAGGCTGCGGCTGTGCGCGGCGTGGGCGATCAGTTCATGGAAGCCGAACTCCATCGCATCGCCGACCGGACTGCCGAACCACTGCCCGTTGACCTCCACCGTCAGCGGCAGGTGCACGCGGCCATTCCGCCAGGCATCGCCCAGTTGTTCGGGCGTCACCGCGAAGGGTGCGACGCTGCATGCCGGCTTGGCCCGTACCCAGCCGAAGCCGGTCTTCATCTCGACTGGCGCGATGGCGCGAAGGGACCAGTCATTGATCATCACGATCAGGCGAATGTGCGCCAACGCCGCCTCCGCCGTGCAGCCCATCGGCACATCGCCGGTGACGATACCGAACTCGCCCTCGAAATCGATGCCGTCCGCCTCACTCGGCAACGGCACATCGTCGGTCGGCGGGATGAAGCGGTGCGACAGGCCCTGGTACATCAGCGGCCGGTCGGTTTCGATCGGCGGCAGGTTGAACGCCTGCTGCATCAATTCGCCATGGGTGGGGAATGCCGATCCGTCCAGCCACTGCCAGGCGCGCGGCAGCGGGGCGGCGAAGTCCGTCGCGGCGACGCCCTGCCCCGTCTCGGCGGCGATTGCGGCACCGCGCAACGCCGGCAGCGCCGCCTCCCAATCGTCCAGCGCCATCTGCAGGGTCGGCCAGCCGGGCACCTCCGCCACGCGCGCGCCATCGGCGCTGACGGCCACCAGCGTTCCGTCACGCCCCCCGCGCTTCAGCGTCGCCAGCCTCATGCCTCGAAGATCGCGACTGCGCGAGTCCAGCCCGCCGAAGCGCCCTTGATCTTGTGCGGGAAGCAGCTGACTGTGAAGCCGTTGGGTGGCAGCGTGTCCAGATTGTGCAGCTTCTCCAGGTGGCAGTACCCGATGTCGCGTCCAGCCTTGTGCCCTTCCCAGATCAACGCGGTGTCTCCCGTCTCCTTCACCTTCTGCGCGGTGTAGCTGAACGGCGCGTCCCAGCTCCATGCATCGGTGCCGGTCACGCGGACGCCGCGGGTGGTCAGGTACATTGTCGCCTCGTACCCCATGCCGCAGCCGACATTGACGAAGTCGGGCCGGCCCAGCGCCGCGCCCGCAGCGGTGTTGACCAGCACAATATCGAGCGGCTGGAGGTCGTGTCCGATCCGCGCCAATTCCGCCTCCACATCGGCGGCGGTGGCGACGTAGCCATCGGGAAAATGGCGGAAGTCCAGCTTCACGCCCGGGCGGAAGCACCAGTCCAGCGGCACCTCGTCGATGGTGATCGCCCGCGCGCCGCCATCCATCGTCGGGTGGTAATGATATGGCGCATCCAGATGCGTGCCGTTGTGGGTGGTCAGCGTCACACGCTCCGCCGCGGCGAAGCCGGCGCCGTCAGGCGTCTGGTCCTGCGTCACGCCGGGGAAGAAGTGGGCCAGCTCCTCCATGGTTTCAGCATGAGACTGGTAGGTGATCTGGGGCCGCATGAACGGCGGATCGGCGATGGTGTCATTGTCCAGCATGATGGACAGGTCCACAAAACGGCGGGACATCAGACGGTGACCTTTCGGCGGAGAAACAGGGTGGTGATGATCGCGCCGGCCAGGCTGGCCGCCGCATAGAGCAGCAGCACCGCATCCAGCCCGCCGAGCGGGACGGTCAACGCACCGGCGACGATCGGTGCGGCGAACTGACCGAAGAAGAACGCGCCGGTCCACGTCCCCGTGCCGCGGCCGCGCACGGCGGGCGGCAGTAGCCGGACAGTCCAGGTCAGCATGTTGGGCAACAGGATGCCGCAGCCGATGCAGACCAGCACGGCGCAAGCGGCAGCCGGCAGGAAACCGTCCAGCAGGCTGGCGCCGGTATAGCCGATCGCGACCACCGCCAGCCCCAGTGCGAGCAGCTGCGGCCCCGCGGCGCGCTTCAGCCGCGCGAAGATGGCGGTGCCCAGCCCCACGCCCAGATTGGCCGCCGCACCGGCCGCCCCGATCCATCCGGGCGTAACCTCGCCCGACAGTTCCAGCACCGGTCCAAGCTGCACGATGATGGTGTAGAACAGCAGACCGATGCCCAGCGTGATCGCCACCGGGGGCAGCACTCGCCGCCACGGAAAGGCCGTGTCCGCTTCGTAGGCGCCGCGTCGCACCTCTGGCTCGAACAGGATCGCCGCCGCCGCCAACGCGATCGGCAGGGCCAGCAGATACAGGCCGAACGGTCCGCGCGAGCCGAACAGCTCCCCCAAAGCGCCGCCGATCGCGATCAGCGCGATCGCGCTGACGCTGGTAACGGCGACTTGCGTCGCGAACCAGCGTTCGCGCCGCTCACCGTCAAAATAGTCGCCCAGCAGGGTGGTCGCCACCGTCATGATCGATGCCTCCGCCAGACCCAGCGCGATACGCGCCGCGATCATGTGCGACAGGTCAGACAGTAAGATCGGCAGGGTACCGAAGGCGGCATAGGCGATCAGCGCGACCAGCAGCAGCGGCTTGCGCCCGACCCGGTCGGCGATCCACCCCGCCGCAGGGGAGAACAGCGCCACGCACAGCGCCGGCACCGTCATCATCACCGGCACCAGCACGCCGGCGCCCGGCACGCCGGCAAATTCGCGCAGCAGCAATGGCAGTACGGGCACCAGCGAGATGATCGCCATGACCGGCATCACCGAGGCTATCAGCAGGATCGCCCCGTGACGCGTCTGCGCCTGCCGCTGACCGGCCAGGTTCATGCGGTGGCACCGCCCAGCGTTTCGGCGAACCAATCCGAAATCAGGTCACGGCCATAGGCCATGTTGTCTGCCCCAACATGCTCCACCCCGCCCTCGCGCGGCGTGAAGATCACCTTCTCACGGTGCGGCGAGTTCACCAACTGGTCGTAGAGGTCATCGGCATAGGCGACGCTGATCTGGCGATCACTGGCACCATGGGTGACGAGGAACGGCACCTTGATGCGGTCCATATGGCCGTTGAGGTTCATCGCTTCCGACCTGGCGAGGAAATCCTCCTGGTCGGTCGCGCCGAACGCCCAGTGGACATGCGCCCAGTAATGCGGAACGGGGTTCTCGCCCTCCCGCGCCATGCGCTTGTCCTGCACTTCCCGCCAATTATGGTTCGCGCCCCACACCGCCCCACTGGCAAAGCGGGGTTCATAGGCGACGGCACGCGGCGCGAAATGGCCGCCCAAGGAGATACCGGTCATGCCGATCCGCGCGGGATCGACCTCCGGCTGCTGTTCCAGCCAGTCAACCGCCTTGCTGGCCCAGCTTTCGCTGTGCGGATCGACCGCCAGACCCTGCAGGCGCAGCGCCTCCCCGGAACCGGGCTGGTCGACGCACAGGGTGGAAATGCCGCGCCGCGCCAGTTCTGCCGGCAGGCGGGTCCAGTACAGCAATTCCTTGCAGCTATCGAGGCCATTGCAGAACACCACCACCGGCTTGCGGCCTTCACCCGGCGCCCGCGTGAACAGCGCCGACATCGTGCCGTTCGCCAGCGGGATCTCGACCCGCTCCCGGTTCAGCCTACCCAGCTTCGTCGAACGGTCGAATGCGCCGCGCGCCTTGGCATAGGTGTCCTTGCGGCCTGGCGCACCATGGCCCTGCATCCGCTCCGCCGTGAACAGGTACAGCGCGGCTCGCTCCAGCTTGTTGGAGGCGGAGAAGGAACGTCCCTTCGCCTCATCTTCCGCCGCCATTTCCATCAGCTTCCCGCCCATGGCCGCCCACGCCTGCATGAATTGCGGCGTACCCGCATCGGCGCCGTTGGCGGCGGCATCCTTGATGGGCTGGCACATGTCGACGATCTCGCCGATTTGGCCGCCGCTCTCCATCGCGATCGCGACCGACAGGTTCCAGATGTAGTTCGGAAATGGTTCGTACAGTGCCACGGTTCAGGAGCCTTGTTCAGGAAGGTTGCCAGTGACGCGCAGGACGACGCGTTCATAGCGGGTAAGGGCCGGCGTACCGTTGTCGGTCGCCTCCACGATCAGGTGCAGCGTGTCGCCCGGCCGGACGTCGCCGGGCACGAGGAGCGACACGCGCCCTTCCGCCCCGTCCGGCTGCAGTGCCACGGACCCGGCATAGCTGCCGACTTCCCGCCATTGCCGCCAGTGCAGCGTTACGCGATCATCATCGGGATCACGCACGCTTGCGCCCAGCACGACACGTTCGCCAGGCGCGACCTCCATTGTCCGTGGCGTCGCCAGCGCGATATGCGGCGGGTGGTTGGCAGCGCGATAGTCCGCCGTCGTCGCCCAAGCAAAGCGTGCGGCGAAGTCGCGCTGTGCAGCCTCCAGGAATGGGTGGGTTGGCGCTTGCGGGAGTTCGGGCGGCACGCCCGTTGTCGGCTGCGGCTCTGCAGGACCGCGCATGCTGGTGATCTGCGCGGCCGGGTCGGCATAACCACCCCACCCGCCATAGCTGTCGCCGCGATAGCCGCGCAGGCCGTTGTCGATCAGGTTGAGAAAGGTCGGCGTGTCACCTTCACCGATGAACGATCCAGCGGGTTGGACCGGCAGCCAGACATTGTAGCCCGCTTCCCGCAACTGCCCGGTCGATTTCCCCGCAATACCGAAATAATCGAAGATATCGCCTTCCACCATCTGCCGCCCGTCGCCCCAGACGCGGTAAAAGGCACCAAGCGTGCCTTGAGTGGAGATGTTGCGCCGCGTCCAGTCGGCCGAGAAAAAAATTGCATCGGCCGGGCTGGCGAGAAGTGGCGCCAGGTAGCTCAGCTCTACCCCATCCTTGTTCATGCGATAGCGGATCTCGGGCCAGTGCGGCCGGACATAATTGGCGAAGGTGTCATCCTGATCGCCCGAGGGGTGGATCACCGCCTTGCGGATCACCTTGGCCCGTATGCTCGACCATTCCGGGGTGTCGGCGTACCGTTCCTCGATCGACTTCAGCGCGCGCGCGATCGTGCTGCCTCCGCCCCAGGCGTGGAGATAGATCGGCGCTTCCTCGTCATCGACCAGCAGATCCCGGATCAGGTCCGATCCCGGCGTGTCCTGCTCCATCTCGCCATCGAAGGCGACATTGCCCCAGCGAATGCGAGAGCGCAGCACATCTGGTTCGGAATAGCCGGGGTCGTGCCTGACCAGATTGGGAAAGGCGCCCGCATAGGCAGCGACGGCCTCGTCGATGAAGCGTTCGCCCGGTGCCCAGCGCCAGGACAGGCACGGGCACAGGTCGCGGCCAAGGCGGCGGTAGTCGCGCCCGTCCGGGATCGCCTCGCGCTGACCATCGCCCGACCAGTGGAACTGGCTGCTGGCATAGATCAGCCCCTCGGTACGGAAATCCGCACTGTAGAGGAGGTAGCGCACCAGCGAGTTGGAATCGTCCAGCTCTGGATCGGTCGTGATCACGACGCGCGGCTTCTGGCCGGGCGGCGTTTCCAGATAGGTCGGCGACCCGGGCGCGGCCGCGCTCGCGCTGCCGATCACGGCAGCGGCAAGCGCAACTGCAACCCGGCCGACGGTTCGCATCGCCTCAGGCTTCGGCCGGTTGGAACAGCCCCGCATCCGCCTCAGGATGCGGCATGGTCTGTGGGCCGCCAGTACCGATGCCCCACTGGTCCATCACCTTCGGACCCGGCACATGCACCTGCGCCTCGTGCGTCTCGAAATCAACGTCCTCCAGTTCGGAGGTGTATTCGACCGCGAAGCCGCCCGGCGTGGTGAAGTAGCTGAAGGTATTGTTCCCTGCCGTGTGTCGCCCCGGGCCCCAGCGGATGTCGGTGCCCTGCTGCTTCAGACGGCTGATCCCGGCCATCATGTCGTCGACGCTCAGCATGTCATATGCAACGTGGTTCAGGCATGGCGGCCCCGGCAGGAAGGCAACGCGGTGATGCGCCTCGTTGCACCGCAGGAAGGCCATGAAGTCGCCCAGCCAGTCCGATAGGCGGAAGCCCAGCACGTCGATGAAGAAGGCGACCGCCGCCTTGTGGTCGGGCGAATGCATGACGATGTGGCTGATCTTCTGCGGGATGCCTTCCCAACGCGCCATCTGGCGCGCATCGCCGCGGGCCACATCGCTTGACACTTCGAACGTCAGTCCGTCGGGGGAGAAGAAGCGGAAGCCGTAGCCGCCGCCGAACCCGGTCAGCTCGCGCGGTTCGAAGATGATCTTCGCACCGGACTCGCGGACCCTGGCGGCCAGCGCATCGACATCAGCGCGGCTGTCGGTCGCGAGCGCGATGACGTCGATCCGCTTCGTGTCCGCCTGGCGCAGGCGCACGACGAACAGTTCCTCGTGCCCGTGCGTGGCGAAGTAGACCATGCCATCCTGCTCGGCCACTTCGCGCAGGCCCCAGTCATCGCGATAGAAAGCGCGTTCCGCCTCAAGGTCAGGAACGCCGTAGCCGATGTAGCGAATTTCTGTGACGCGGCTCATCTACGTAACTCCGTTTCAGATTGCTTTGGCGACAACTTCGAACATGCCGACGGTTGCTGCGTGATTGTCGACCGGCGGGCCGCGGCCGATCTGCCCGTCGCAGATCGCGCGGGAGGACTGGACGATGTAACGGCAGCGATCAAAGCGGCGCGCGCGGTATGCTTCGAAGGCGGCGGCAAGTTCATCATGCGCCGCCAGCTCCTCCGCCAGCACGATCGCATCCTCGATCGCCATACCGGCGCCCTGCCCCAGATGCGGCGTGGTCGAGTGGACGGCATCGCCCAGCAGCGCGATGCGCCCCTTGTGCCATGGCCCTTCCAGGAAGAAGGTTTCCAGCGGACGATAGACCACGCCGTCATTGTCGGTGATGGCCGCCGCCAGCGCCCGGATCTGCGGCGCCGGCACGCCGGCCAGCTTGTCGCGCATCGCCGCTGCCAGATCGGCCTTGTCGTACCAGCGGTTGTCCGGTTCGGGCGTGGTCACGAACATGTACATCAGCTCGCGCGACATCGGGACCAGGCCGATACCGATCGGGCCGTTGAACACGCACAGTCCCGTCAGGTTGGCAGGACGGGGGAAGTTGTAGCGCCATACGCTCTGCCCGGTGAACTCGGGCGCCGGCGCATCAGGGAACAACTGCTTGCGATGCACTGAGTAGATACCGTCAGCTGCGATCACCGCGTCATACCGGGCGGTGCCCCCGTCAGAGAAGCAGACGTCGACCCCCGAACCATCGTCGAGCAGGTCGCTGGCGGTGATGCCCAGCCGGATATGGGTGCCCGACCCAATCGCCCGGTCGGCCAGTACCTTCTGCAGCGCGCGCCGACCGATGCCGACATTGGCCGGCTTGCCCGGCACCAGTTGCGGGGACGGCACGGTGGCGACCTGCTGCCCCGTTGGGATATAGATCTCCACTTGGTCGAAGCCGCAGCCGGCATCCAGGTACTCGTCCAGCAGGTCGAGCTCAGCCATCGCACGGATGACGTTCGACTGCTGGATGATCCCCACGCCATAGACGCTCCAGTCGGGATCACGCTCGATCAGGTCGACCTCAATGCCCTGCCGGCGCATGGCGATCGCTGCGGTTAGCCCGCCGATCCCGCCGCCGATCACAAGAATTCTGCGGGTCTGCGTCATGTCCCTCACCCCTGCCAATCGGATCAGTAGTTGAGCCGAGCGCGGACACCCACGTACCGGCGCGCATCGCGCGGCACGAACTGGATAAGTCCCAGATTGGTGTTGTTCACGCCCGCATCGGTCGTCGAGCCGGCAGCGGCGCCGATGCTCGTCACATAAGCCTTGTCCAGCAGATTGTTGACAAAGAAGCTTAGACGGAACTGGTCGGACTCGATCCCAACCGAGCCGTTCAGCACCCCATAGCCCTCCTGCAGCGCCCGCGGATTGCCACCGATATCGAAGTTCACGGAGCTTTGATGCGTCCAGTCCGCCTGGAGGAAGCCATCAAAGGGAAGCGCGGGCAGTTCGACCGTGTAAGTGCCCGCAATGGTGTATTTGAACTTCGGCGAGTTGGCGAGCCGTGCCCCGGCAAGATCCTGCGTGCCCGTCGCGGGCGTGGCGCCCACGCAGACGCCCGGTTCGGTCGGCGTGCTTCCCACGACAAAGGGCTGGCCGGGGTAGCAGCCGGCATTTCCGAATTCCCGGATCTTCGCATCGACATAGGAAGCCGACGCATCGATGCGCAACGGCCGGAAGGGACGGACCGAGATATCACCCTCGATCCCCCGACTGCGCAGGCGCGGCGCATTGGCAAGGTTGAAGGTCGGCACACCGCCTACGAAGTTGGCAACCTGCGTCTGGAAGTTGTCGTAGTCCGTCCAGAAGCCTGCCAGGTTCATCTGCACCCAATTATCGAAGAACTGGCCCTTCAGGCCGATCTCGTATGCCTTGGACGTTTCCGGCTTCACCGGGTTGTTGGCGCGTGCGGGGTTGAAGCCGCTGGTCACGTCGAAACCCTGCCCCTTGTAGCCGGTGGCGTAGGAAGCGTAGGCCATGACGTCATCCGTCACATCCTGCCGCAGCGCGATCTTGTACGTCACCTGGTTGTCGCTCGCGCGCCCGGTGCAGGTCGTGCCGCAGCTCGCCGCCGTCGCATTCGCGCGTCGGTCGGTGAACTCCACGTCGATGATCTCGCGGTTGAAGCGGATGCCGCCATCGATGTGCGTCGTCGGCGTCACGTCGAACGTGGCTTGGCCAAATGCGGCGTAACTTTCGGTGCCGGCGCGCGAGTCCCAAAACTGCGCACCTGGACCGAAGGCGAAGCGGCGGAAGGCGCGATCGGTATCGCCGTCCGAATAGTACAGGCCCAGCACATAGCTGAGCGGGCCGGACGTCTGCGACACCAGGCGCAGTTCCTGCGAGAACTGGCGGGCATGGAACTGCGAAGGTTGCGTGACACCGCCCGGATTGTTGCCGATCGACGGCAGGTCCGTCATGTCGACGTCTTCCTGCACGTCCAGCTTCCAATCCTGGTAGCCAGTGACGCTGATCAGGTTCGCGAAACCCAGGTCGAGCGTGATGCGCCCGGTGTACATCTGCTGCCGGCTGTCCGACAGCGAGTCGGCATTCAGGCGGACATTGCGGTTCTCTGGCCCGGGGGTCACGCCCACGATACCGGGCGCGACCAGGTTGCCGGGGAAGAACGGCTGCACGGCGAAGATGCGCAGGTTCGGCGCCACGTAACGGAAGGTGCGCGTGATGTCGTTCTTGTTGCGCGAGTAGCTTGCCGTCAGTGACACGTTCAAACGATCGGTGGGCGTGATGTCGGCGCGCAGGCGAGCGCCATACGCCTCCTCATTGCCCTGCTTGGAATTGTCCGACAGGTTGGTGAGGTAGCCGTCGCGATTGACGTAGAAGCCGTTCGCGCGCACGCCCAGCCAATCGTTGACCGGTCCGCCCATCGCGGTTTCGACGCGGTAGTCCTCTTGCGACCATTGTCCGCCGATCGACACGGTCAGTTCGGAACCGGGCGCCTGTGTGGCGATGTTGACGACACCGGCCGACGCGCCCTTTCCGAACAGCGTGCCCTGCGGGCCGCGCAGCACTTCCAGGCGCGCGATATCGGCCAGGCCGGAGAAGGCCTGCGCCTGCTGCAGCAGCGCGACATCGTCCAAGATCACCGCCACCGCCGGCTCCACACCGGTGCTGAACGCGCTGGTCCCGATCCCGCGGATGTTGATGCTGTTGTTCACCGGGTTCTGACCCTGGGTCAGCGTCAGGCTGGGAACGGCGCGCGTCACTGACGCGACATCGGAAATTCCGCGATTGACCAGCGCCTCTGCCGTCAGCGCGGTTACGGCGACCGGTACGTCGCGCAGGCGCTGCTCGCGCTTCTGGGCTGTCACCACAATTTCGCCCAGGCCGACATCATCCGCCTGCTGCGCATTATCCTGCGTGCCCAGATCGGCTTCGGCCGGCGTGTCGAGATCGCTCGGCGGGACGGGCGGTGCGGGAAGAACCGTGCCGACCTGCGCCATCGCCGGCGTTGACACGACCATTGCTGACGCCAGCAACAAATGAAGGGTGCGCATGTGTTCTCCCAAACAATCGGCCTTGTTGGCTCCGATGGTGAGTTAGCAGCAAGGCAGGCATGCCGAAAATTGTTTGATACAATAGATATCAATCCAATTTGGTGATAATTGTTGTCGTGCGGCGCCTTGCTGACTGTGGGCGCTCCGACCCACGCACCAGCGTTGAGGCTTGGTGGATGAGAGGCAGGCAAAGGATCTATGCGCTTCAAAGGTCTCGACCTGAACCTGCTGCTGCTGCTCAGCGTATTACTGGAGGAGCGCAATGTCTCGCGCACGGCCGAACGGCTTAACCTCAGTCAGCCGGCTGCCAGCGCAGCGCTGGCGCGGCTGCGCGAGTTCTTTGGCGACCCGCTGATGACGGTTGTCGGCAAGCGGATGATACCCACTGCCCTGGCTGAGGATTTGCGGCCGCTGGTCAGGCAATTGTTGCACGATGCCGAACTGCTCGTCGGCACGTCCTCCGGCTTCGATCCCGCTTCCTCTCAGCGCCGCTTCAGGATCGGCGCGTCGGATTACATCGTGGCTGTGCTTGTCTCGCCGCTCTTGCGCGAGATCGAGCAGATCGCTCCCCGGCTGGCGATCGAGGTATTCCCGACAGGCCGTGAGGTCTTCGCCATGCTGGAGCGAGGCGAACTCGACCTTGTCATCGGGCCTGAGCCATACCTATCGCCGCTTGCCCCTTCGGAGCTGCTGTTCGAGGAGGAGCATGTCGCGGTCGGATGGTCAGGCAATTCGAGGATGCAAGAGCCCCTCGACGAGCAGACTTTCTTCGACCTTGGTCACCTGGCCGTGCGTATCGGCTTCGGTCGAGACATGTCGTTCGCCGAATCGCAGATGTTACCCTGGCGTGATCGGCGGCGTGTCGAGGCGACCGCTTCCAACTTCTCGTCAGTTCCATGGATGATTGTCGAGACACAGCGCATCGCAGTTCTGCAAAGGCGGTTTGCGCTCGCATCGTCGCGCTATCTGCCCCTGACCATCCAGCCGCTTCCGATAGCGATGCCCGCTTTGGTGGAGAAGATCCAGTATCACGGAACCCGGAAAACCGATGCCGGGCTCAAATGGCTCATCTCCACGTTACACAAGATCTCGGACTCGACAGCGTTCTAATGGCGCACCCGAACACTTGATCAGGTCACGGCGTTGATCGAGTGGTGTCACGCTGCCGGCCTTCCGCCTGCAATGCGCCCCTAGCGCAATCTGCCCGCGCTGCGCTGGACCGTCGAGTGCGTAGCCAAACGAGGCCGCATCACCTTGTATTGCATGATGATGCGTCATCGGCGCTCGAACCGAGTTAGCCCCATCAATCAGTTTCATTTATGCAAACCGATAAAGATAATGCATTTTACTGATCGCCCCGAGGATGTCATCCGCTGACCCAATAAAAACAAAAGTGGGATGAGGTATGAAGCACCACCTGTTGGTGGCGGGCGCCATTGCGGCCGTCGCCACTGCACCTGCGATTGCGCAGGATACCCAGTCGAGTTCCGACCAGCCGGTTTCGGAGCAACCGACCGAGGGCCTCCAGGAAATCGTGGTCACGGCACAGCGACGCGAGGAGAGCCTGCAACGCGCGGCTATCGCGGTAACGGCCGTAACGGGTGATGCGCTGGTGAATTCCGGCATCACCGAAACCACGAGCCTGGGCAAGCTGGTGCCAGCCCTGGTCGTTCAGCCGACGGGCGGCACGACCAGCTTCTTCCTGCGCGGAGTCGGAACCAATTCGCAAAACTCCTTCTCCGAGAACGCCATCGCCTTCAATTTCAATGGCGTATACGTCAGCCGTCCCACCGCCCCCGCGGGAGCGTTCTACGATCTTGAGCGTGTGGAGGTCGTCAAGGGTCCGCAGGGCACACTGTACGGCCGCAACGCCACGGGTGGAGCCATCAACGTCCTGCCAAAGAGGCCACGACTGGGCGAGTTCTCGGGCGAGGCTTTGTTCGAATATGGCAATTTCGACAGCAAGAAGGCCGTTGCCGCGCTGAACATGCCCTTCGGCGACAATGTCGCCTTGCGTGCTGCGGGGCAAGTCATCGATCGCGACGGCTATATTTCCGATGGTTACGACGACGATCGGGGTGAGGCGTTGCGCGCCTCGCTGCTCTTCGAGCCTTCGAGCCGCTTCTCGGCAACGATCGTGGCGGATTACTACAATCAGCACGGCAAGGGCGCAGGTGCGGTGTTGCTGCCCAACGCCCTGTTCGAGGTTCCGCCACTGGAAGATCGCGTCAGCGTGTCGGACCCGCGCACCGTGGCGGCGATCACGGCCTATGCGGCGACGCTGCCGGCTCCGCCCTTCTGCGTCGGCGGTTTCGTTGCCAGCGGCTGCATCGCCAACGCCGGCAGCGACGGCTTCCTCGACAACAAGTTCTATGGCGTTAGCGCGCAAATCGATAGCGACCTGGGTTTTGCGACGTTGAGCGTCATTACCGCCTGGCGCAAGTCCGATGCGCGCTATCGCACCTATGTGCCCGGCTTCCAGGGCGATGTGACCGACAGTGCCGAGCAATTGTCGGGTGAAGTACGCCTCGCCTCGAACGGCGACAACGTGTTGCGCTATGTTGTGGGCGCGTTCATCTTTTCCGAAGACCAGACGGCCGAGAACTACTTCCGCCAGGGCCGGCTTTCGACGACGCGGTTCGCACCCCGATTGGAAACGGACAGTATCGCTGCCTTCGGACAGCTGACCTACGATCTGGCAGCCTCCTTCCGCATGATCGCGGGGGGCCGATACACGCGAGAGGACAAGAGCCAGCAGACAGCGTCGGTATCTGGCGGCCTTCCGGGCGTTGTCGACCCACCGCTCGGCGCGCCCTTCGAAGGCGATCTCAGCTTCGAGAAGTTCACGTGGAAGGTCGGGGTGGAGTACGATGCCGGCCCGGCATCGCTCGTCTATGCCAATGTGGCGACCGGCTTCAAATCCGGCGGTTTCTTCGTCGCAGCGCCCCCAGCGAACACCTTCGCGCCTGAAACGCTGACCGCCTACACGATCGGTTCGAAAAATCGGTTCTTCGACAACAAGCTGCAGCTGAACTTCGAGGCCTTCTACTGGGACTACAAGGATCAGCAGATCACCTTTGTCGGCGGCATCCGGGCCGGGAACGGCCTGTTCGCCCAGGGATCGCTGACGACGAATGCCGGCTCGTCCAAGATCTACGGTACCGAGGTAGAGGCTCGCTTCGCACCGACTCGCAACGATCTCTTCAGTCTTAACATCCAGTACCTGAAGGGCGAGTATGAGAGCCTGATCACGGCCAACTTCTCGCCGACCGGGTCGCCGGTGCCCACCGGCTGCACGGTATTGGGCAATCGACCGGCAAATCCGGGTGTCAATGCCGCCCGTTTCTACGACGTCGATTGTTCGGGCAAGCCGACGGTCAACTCGCCGGAATGGGCGTTCAACATCGGGTACGAACACACCTTCGAGATCTCCAATGATCTCAATCTAGTGGCGGGCGTTCGGTCCAATATCGAAACCAGCCGGTTCACCAACTCGAACTTTCGGGAAGACGAGAAGCAGGGCAGCTTCATGATGTCGGATGCATTTGTCACCCTGGAAGGACCGGGCAGGCGCTGGAGTGTGACCGGTTTCGTGAACAACATCGAGGACGAAGAGGTAATCGCACGCGCCGGGTCGCGCCCCGTGCTCAACTTCCCGGTCGCCACCCTGCGTCCACCGCGGACATACGGCGTTCGCCTTGGCTACAACTTCTAAGATCATGGATAAATCGATGAAGCCCACATTCCTCGCGATGTCGCTGCTGCTCACGGCCGTGCTTCCAAATGGCGTGTCGGGGCAAGCGCCGACAGCGGAGCCGTCTTTCATCACTCTGGGAACGATGGGTGGTCCCGTCTCGGACGGCCACCGATCCCAGCCGGCGAACGTTCTGCTTCGGGGTCAGCGCGCCTATCTGATCGATGCGGGTGACGGGGCGGTCCAGCAGCTTTCCAAGGCTAATATCGGCCTGCCAACCGTCAAGGCGGTCTTCATCAGCCACCTGCATGTCGACCATACTGGCGGACTGGCGGCTGTACTGGGCCTGCGGAACCAGACCAACGTCCGCGAGGTGCTGACAGTCTATGGCCCTGTCGGAACACAGGAGCTGGTCAACGGCATTGTCGAATCCATGCGCCCGTCCGCGGCGGCTGGCTACGGTATTCCTGGCCAGCCCTGGGCACCGCCGGAGACGACCGTGCGTGTCGTCGAACTGCACGACGGCGGCGACATACAGGTCGACGACATGCGTGTGCGAGCGGTCAAGAACACTCACTACGATTTCGAACCGGGCAGTGCCGAGGACCAGGCTTTCCAGTCGCTTTCCCTGAGGTTCGACACGCCCGACCGATCGATCACCTACACTGGTGACACCGGACCGAGTCCGGCTGTTGAAAGGCTTGCTGCCGGATCGGATATCCTGGTCAGCGAGATGATCGACCTCGACGCAACGCTGGCCAACGTTGCGCGAAACTCTCCGAACATGCCCGAAGTGGTGAAGCGGGGCATGGTGCAGCACCTTTCCACGCATCACCTAACGCCATCGGAAGTCGGGGCGATGGCCGGCCGGGCGAACGTCAAGTCAGTGGTTGTCACGCACTTCGCCGGCGGCACCAGCGATGCGGAGCGATTGAAGACCTATCAAGGCGAGATCGGCGACCTTTATCAGGGTCCGGTGACCATCGCCAACGACCTCGATCGCTTCTAACGGTCTGCGCTCTCTTCAACCAATACGTAATGAAGAGTGGCGAACTACTCTTTGCGGAAGGTGGTATCAATGGCCTCACGTTTGCCATCGCGCTTCGGCAGCGCTGTGAGGTTCAGCGCCACTTCCTCCCCGAAGCCGAACGCCGCATCACCACTGCGGGTGAAATCGCGTTCCACGAGGCGACCGGCACTGTTGACCAGTATGTGAAGTCGGCCAAACCGCTAAGTCACTCGGCCCAATATGGCTGTCCGGTCGGCATTGCTGGTCAAGTCAGCGCGGATCGCCAGGACTGTCGTGCGCCGTGCCATACCCT
This sequence comes from Croceibacterium sp. TMG7-5b_MA50, assembly GCF_039830145.1. Lineage (NCBI taxonomy): Bacteria > Pseudomonadati > Pseudomonadota > Alphaproteobacteria > Sphingomonadales > Erythrobacteraceae > Croceibacterium > Croceibacterium sp. TMG7-5b_MA50. Next base: position 1,308,993 of record NZ_CP156082.1, read on the forward strand.
TCCACCACCCTGCGGACGGTCGCCCTCCCCATCTGCGATGGGGAGGATCAAGGTACCCCGGCTAAAAAGCAGTGTCCGCTCTCCAGCCATCTGCGCCACCCGCATCGCGCCCACTCACACCGGGTTGCCACACCTGAAACCCGCGCCTATAGGCCCGCTTCCACTGGTCTCGGGACGTAGCGCAGCCTGGTAGCGCATCACACTGGGGGTGTGGGGGTCGGAGGTTCGAATCCTCTCGTCCCGACCAGTGGCAATCCCCCCTACAAACACCCTTGTTACGCTTGCCTTGCCCGCGCGCATCGCCTATGTGCCCGCGCGTCCGACGGGGTAATGCTGCCCGGTCCGGCGAAGCGGGGCCGCGGCAGACGGCCTGTTCAGGTCAATCCGGTCGCCCGCCGCGGAAAGAGCCAGCCGGCTTCCCGCACCGGGCATCGCTTTACCCGACCCCGCCCGCCTGATCGCCAGCCGCCATCATCCCTGACGATGTCCCGCCGGCATCCGGCCGTCGGGACGTATCGGCCATCCAAGACCGGCGGAGACAACCGCCTGGCCGGAAAAAACGTAAACGACAGGATACCACTCCTTTATGGCATCTACCGCCACCCCCAGCCGCGACGATTTCGCGGCAATGCTTGATGAACAGCTCGGCGGCGCCGACGGCGGCTTCGAAGGCCGCGTCGTCCACGGCACCGTCACCGCGATCGAGAACGGCATGGCCGTCATCGACGTCGGCCTGAAGAGCGAAGGCCGCATTTCCCTGCGTGAATTCATGCGTGGCGAGGACGACCACGGCCTGACCGTCGGTTCCGAGGTCGAGGTCTATGTCGACCGCGTCGAGAACGCCGATGGCGAAGCCATGCTCAGCCGCGACCGCGCCCGCCGTGAGGCCGCGTGGGACAAGCTGGAAAGCGAGTTCGGCGAAGGCAAGCGCGTCGAGGGCCGCATCTTCGGCCGCGTCAAGGGCGGTTTCACCGTCGACCTGGACGGCGCCGTGGCGTTCCTGCCCGGTTCGCAGGTCGACATCCGCCCGGTGCGCGATGTCACCCCGCTGATGGACGTGCCGCAGCCGTTCCAGATCCTGAAGATGGATCGCCGCCGCGGCAACATCGTCGTGTCGCGCCGCGCCGTGCTGGAAGAAACCCGTGCGGAACAGCGCAGCGAACTGATCGACCGTCTGGCCGAGGGTCAGGTGATCGAGGGCGTGGTGAAGAACATCACCGATTACGGCGCCTTCGTGGACCTGGGCGGCATCGACGGCCTGCTGCATGTCACCGACATGAGCTACAAGCGCGTCAATCACCCGAGCGAGGTGATCAACATCGGTGACACCGTCACCGTGCAGATCATCCGCATCAATGCCGACACGCAGCGCATCAGCCTCGGCATGAAGCAGCTGGAAAGCGATCCGTGGGAAGGCGTCGCCGCCAAGTACCCGGTTGGCCTGAAGACCACCGGCACGGTCACCAACATCACCGAATACGGCGCCTTCGTGGAGCTGGAAGCCGGGATCGAGGGCTTGGTCCACGTCAGCGAGATGAGCTGGACCAAGAAGAACGTGCACCCTGGCAAGATCGTCTCCACCTCCCAGGAAGTGGACGTCATGGTGCTGGAGGTCGACAGCGACAAGCGCCGGATCAGCCTGGGCCTGAAGCAGGCGCAGCGCAATCCGTGGGACGAGTTCTTCGATGCGCACCCGGTCGGCTCGATCGTGGAAGGCGAAGTCAAGAACGCGACCGAGTTCGGCCTGTTCATCGGCCTGCCGGGCGACGTGGACGGCATGGTCCACATGTCCGACATCGCCTGGGGCATCTCGGGCGAGGACGCGCTGGCGCTGCACCGCAAGGGCGAGACGGTCCAGGCCGTGGTGCTGGACGTCGATGTCGAGAAGGAGCGCATCAGCCTCGGCATGAAGCAGCTCGAGAAGGGCGCGCCGGCGGCCGGCGGCACCGCTTCGGGTGGCAGCCTGCGCCGCAACGAGGTCGTCACCGTCACCGTGCTGGAAGTGCGCGACGGCGGGCTTGAGGTCCAGGCGGGCGAGGATGGGGCCACCGGCTTCATCAAGCGTTCGGACCTTGGCCGCGATCGCGACGAGCAGCGCCCGGACCGCTTCCAGGTCGGTCAGAAGCTGGATGCCATGGTGATCGGCTTCGACCGGTCGAAGAAGCCCAACTTCTCCGTCAAGGCGCGCCAGATCGCCGAAGAGAAGCAGGCGGTCGAGCAGTACGGTTCGTCCGATTCGGGCGCGTCGCTGGGCGACATCCTGGGCGAGGCGCTGAAGCGCCAGTAAGCCTGTCGGCATAGCTGAACCGGAAGGCCCGTCCGCTCTACCCGAGCGGGCGGGCCTTTCCGTTTGGGGCGCATGTGCCTAGCTGTCGGGCATGACCCTACAACTCCACACCTTCCCCGCCCTCTCCGACAATTACGGCTTCCTGCTGCACGATCCGGCGAGCGGCGAAACCGCCTGTGTCGACACGCCCGACGGCGCGGAGTGCCTGACACAAGCGGAGGCGCGCGGCTGGCGCATCACGCAGGTGTGGAACACGCATTGGCATGCCGATCACACGCAGGGAAACGCGGCGGTGAAGGCCGCAACCGGCTGCACGATCGTGGCCCCGGCCGCGGAGGCGGCGAAGATCCACGGCGTGGATCGCGCGGTGGAGCCCGGCGACACGGTGATGCTGGGCGGCTGGCACGCGGAGGTGTTCGCCGCGGGCGGGCACACGCTGGGTCACATCGCGTACCACCTGCCTGCCGCCGGTATTGCCTTCGTCGGCGACTGCCTGTTCGCGCTTGGCTGCGGGCGCATGTTCGAGGGGACGCCGGACCAGTTCTGGGCCAGCCTGCAACGGATCGCCGCCCTACCCCCGCAGACCATCATCTGCGGCGCGCACGAATACAGCGCCGCGAACGCTCGCTTCGCGCTCCATGCCGATCCAAATAATGCGGCCCTGCAGACCTATGCGGACGAGATCACCGGCAAGCGAGACCGCGGGGAGCCGACCATACCCTTCCCGCTTGACCGGGAGCTAGCGACCAACCCGTTCCTGCGGGCGGGCGATCCAGCGATGCAGGCGCGGTGGGGCGGCGGCGATCCGGTGACGACCTTCGCTGCCCTGCGCGCCGCCAAGGACCACTACTGACCGGGGTAAGGCTTTGCCTTGAGCAGGCTGGCAAGATGCGCGGCATTGCCGGCGACCATGGAAGCGGTCTTGCTCACTTTGTCGGGCACCGTGTCCAAGTCCTTGAAGTTGGTCGAGCCCATCGCCTCCCCCACCCAGTAGCAGGCGGCGACCGCCGGGATCGTCCAGCCGGTGTCGTTGAGCGACTGGAACAATTGTGCGCTGCTCCAATGCGCGCCGTCCTCGTTGCCGACGATCGCCGCGACCGCAACCTTGCCATAGCTGGGCATGCGGCCCGCATCGTCGGTCTCGTCCAGGAAGGCATCCATCCGCTCCAGCACGCGCTTGGCGATCGAGCCGATCTGGCCCATCCAGATGGGACCGCCGAAGATCAGGATGTCATGCGCCAGGATTCTCACCCGCAGGGCCGGCCAGTCGTCGCCCTCCCCTTCGTCTGACGTGACGCCTGGCTTCACATTGTAGTCGGCGATGCGCAGCACCTCCGCCACTTCAACATCGTGCTGCTTGAAGGCGTCGGCGAGCACGCCGATCATCCGGTCGGTGCTGCTGTCCTCCCCGCTGCTCGGCTTCAGGGTGCAGTTGATGGCGATGGCACTGACAGACATGCAAAAACTCCCGCGCTGATTGTGTCAGCACGGGAGCGTCTGGTTGCGGTGAACGGTTCCGAAAGAACCGGTTGGGATCAGAGAGCGGCGATCGCCTCGTCCACCAGCCGGCGGTCGGCCCCGGCATCGTGGCGCTGCGCAATCAGGTCGCGGCTGGCCTGCGTCGCCGCACGGGCGGCATGGCTGCGAAGTTCTTCCACGGCGGCGCGTTCGGCGGCGGCGATCTTGTCCGTGGCCATCTGCTCGCGTCTTGCGATCAGTGCGGTGGTGTCATCCTCCGCCTGGCTCACGATGGCGTCGGCTTCGCGCCGCGCATTGGCCAGCATGTTGGCCGCGTCCTGCTCCGCGCCGGCGATGCGGCGGGCATATTCGTCGCGCAGGGTCTCGGCCTCGGCACGCAGCTTCTTCGCCTCGTCCAGCTGAGTGCGGATCGCGGCGATGCGGCCGTCCAGCCCGCCGGCAATCTTGCGGTGCACCTTGGCGCCGAAGAACGCCACCAGCAGCAGGATCAGCATGGCGATCGACACCCACTGGAACGGCGCTAGGCCGAGCAGAGCGGGTTCGACATGAACGGTATGACCGTCGGCCGTGGTCGCATGCAGCGCCGGATCGGCCTCGCTCGTGGCGAAGACGTGGGGGGCGTTAGCCATGGACCAGAACCTTCCTGACGGCATCATGCGCCGCGCCGCCATCGACATCGATGCCGGCCACGCGCGCGACGATGTCCCGCGTCGCCTCGCTCGCCACCTGCTCGATCTCGGCCGCCGCGGCGGACCGGGCGGTTTCGATCCGCTGTTCGGCCTCGTTCAGGCGAGCGTCGAGCGTGGCCCTTACGCCCGCGAGCCGCTGCTCGGCAGCGCGCTTGGCACCGTCACGGGCTTCGTTGACCAGCGCCTGTGCCGCCTCGCGATTGGCGGTTTCCCGCGTGCGCCAGGCCTCTTCCCGCGCATCCGCCTCGTCACGCGCGCCCTGCGCGGCGGCGAGGTCGTCGGCGATGCGGGCATCGCGCGTGGTCATGGTGTCCATGACCCGGGGCACCATGCCGCGGCCGATGATGAAGAATGCCAGGGCGAAGATCACCAGCAGCCAGAAGATCTGGCTGGAATAGGTGCCTGCGAGCTGTTCGATCTGGGGCATGGGTCGCCTAGCCGGTGTGAACTGTCATCGGGTCAGCCGCCACCCGGCGCCGTTGCTGGCACCGGGTGGGCGACGGACATTCACGTGCTTACTGGAAGATCAGCAGCGCGGCGATGACGAAGGCGAGCAGGCCCAGCAGCTCCGCACCGGCGAAGCCGATGAACAGGCGGCCCTGCTGCGCGTCGGCGGCGCCGGGGTTGCGCAGCGCGCCTTCGAGGAACTTGGCGAACACGTTGCCCACGCCGATGGAGGCGAGACCAGCACCGATCGCGGCGAAACCTGCACCGAGCAGCTTGGCGGCTTCAGGATCCATGATTAACTCCTTTGAAGAAACAGATGATTGAACAGGTCAGTGAAGGTTTTCAGCGTCGTTGATATACAGCGACGTCAGAAGGGCGAAGACATAGGCCTGAATGCCGGCCACCAGGATCTCCAGCGCGCAGATGCCGACCATCAGCGCCAGGCTGGGCAGCCCGATGAAGATGCCATAGCCAATGCCGGCATTGCCGCCGCTGATGACGAAGGACGACAGCACTTCCAGCAGCACGTGCCCGGCCATCATGGCCACGAACAGTCGCAGACCCAGGCTGAACGGCCGCACCATGAAGGAGATCAGTTCGATCGGCGCGATGATCGGCGCCATCCACCATGGCGTGCCGTGCGGCAGGAACAGGCTGAAGAAGTGCAGGCCGTGCTTGGCGAAGCCGACGATCAGCACGATGGAGAAGCTCATCACCGCCAGCACGCCGGTCACGGTGAAGTGGCTGGTGAAGGTGAATGGATGCACACCCACGATGCCCAGCGGCATCAGGCCCAGCATGTTGGCGAACAGGATGAACATGAACAGCGTGAAGATGTAGGGCACGTATTTGCGCCCGGCCGGGCCGATATTGGCTGCCAGCATGTCGTCGATGAAGCCGGTGAAGCTTTCGACCGCCATCTGCCAGCGCCCCGGCACCAACGACCGCTTCATCCCGCCCAGCATGAACAGCCACAGCACAACGGCGCTGATGGCCATCCACAGCGCACTGTTCGTGAAGGCGATGTTGTAGCCTGCGAGCTGCCAGTCAGCAGAGCCGAACAGCGGCTCGATCGTGAACTGGTGCATCGGATCGACCTTGGCCGGTTCGGCTGCCACGCTCATGTCCCCGTTTGATGACGCCGGAAAAAGCACGGCGTCGCTTAGTCAGTCGGCGCCTTTTCCAAACCCTGCCCCTGCAGGGTTCAGTCCGGGCGCCGGCTCGAAATCCGGATGATGTTCCTGAAGGCCACCACTATCCCCAGGGACAGCATGACCAACAGACCCCAGGGCTTGGTCCCGGCGAAGTGGTCGATCACCCAGCCAATCACCGCACCACCCAGGATCCCGCCCAGCAGTTCCGCCAGCACCCGGTTGCCCAGCTTGTAGGAAGCGTCGGCGCCGGTACCGCGCGGACGGTTGCGCTGCTCTTCGCGCTCCTGCGCGGCCTTCAGCCGTGCACCGAGCGCGTCGATCCTCGCATCCCCCTCGACAGGTTCCCGTGCGGACTGGTCATCGTTCATGTCCGGTTCCCTTCCATTGGGGCACGGGCATGACAGACGGCCTGCCCGCCAGGGGCGCCGACCCCTTAGGCGGGCTTCAATCCCGCGTCAACCGCGCCACAGGTGCGATACCTTACCTTGCGAGCAATCCTCGCGCGCGCAATGAGACATGCTGCCCCCGTCCAACGATTACATGGTCATGCAGGGTGATGCCCATGGCGTGCGCCACGTCGGCGATTTGGTGCGTCAGCTCGATATCGGCGCGGCTTGGCTCCGGATTGCCGCTGGGGTGGTTGTGCACCAGGATCAGCGCCGCAGCCCCGATATTGGCGCCCTTCAGCACCACTTCCCGCGCATAGACGGCCGCACCGTCCACCGTGCCGTTGCCGAAATTGTGATCGTCGATCAGGCCGTTGCGCGAATCCAGGTACAGCACGCGCACCCGCTCCGTCGTCAGGTGCGCCATGTCGATGGACAGATAGTCGATCAGCGCCTGCCAGTTGGCCAGCACCGGGCGGGCGCGCGCCTGCCCCTGCGCCATGCGCCGCGCCGCCACCGCCGCGATGCGCAGCGCGCCGATCGCGCCCTCCCCCATGCCCTTGACCTGCCGCAACAGGATCGGGTCTGCGTCCAGCACGCCGGCCAGGCTGCCAAACCGGCGCAGCAGGTCCTTCGCCAGCGGCTTGGTATCGCCGCGCGGATTGGCGCCGAACAACAGGAACTCGACGATCTCGTAATCGGCCAGCGCGTCCGGTCCGCCGGTCAGCAGCCGTTGCCGCAGGCGCGCGCGATGGCCCGCCGCGCCGTCAGCCGCACGCACCGGCGCCGCGGGTGGCTCATCAAGGGGCAGAAGCGGCGCGGCCATCGGATCGTGCATTGCCTTTGGCATGGCTTGCTTGCAAGTGGACCGCAATGGCCGACGACGCCGCACCCTCGCCTGCTGCCTCCGAGCCAACGCCTGCGGCGCCACCGGCGCGTCGCGTCGGCTGCTGGGCCGCCATCGGCATGCTGGTGCTGCTGGTGGCGGGCCTGCTGGTGGTGTGGCTGAACCGCGAACGGATCGCTGGCGACATCATCACCGACCTGCTGAACGACAATCGCATCCAGGCGACCTACGATATCGAGCGGATCGGCCCGACCGAGCAAATCCTCACGAACGTGGTCATCGGCGATCCGGCCCGCCCCGACATGACGGTGGAGCGGATCGTCGCGCGTATCGGTCCGCGCATCGGCACTCCGGTGCTGGAGTCCGTTCGTCTCGTGCGACCGCGCCTTTATGGCAGCTACCGCGACGGCCGGCTCAGCTTCGGCACGTTGGACCGGCTGCTGTTCGAAGGGCACAGCGCTGAGCCGTTCACCCTGCCCGACCTCGACGTGGCGCTGGAGGATGGCGGCGCATTGCTGGTGGGAGATGATGGGCGCATCGGCTTCAGCCTGTCGGGCAGCGGCTGGCTGCGCGACGGCTGGCGCGGGGAACTGGCGGCGATCGCCCCCCGCTGGCAGCAGGAAGGCTGTACCGCGGCGAACGCCGAACTGTACGGCCGACTGGAGATCCGCAACGCCCGCCCCTCTCTCGTCGGGCCGCTGCGCATGGATCGCCTCGCCTGCCCCGCAGCCGGTATTGCGCTGGCGAACGTGACCGCCCCCGTACAATTGCTGGCGGAGCAGGCGCTGGATGGCGTCAGCGGCCGCGCCCGCTTGCAGACCGGGGCCGCCAACCTGCCGCAGGTGACACTCGCCGGCACCCGGTCCGACCTGCGCTTCACCTGGGCGCGGCGTGCGCTGACGGCGGCCTTCGACCTGTCGGGGGAGCGGCTGCGCGCCGACGGCGTCCAGGTCGCGGCGCTGACGCTGGAAGGTGCGCTGCGCACCCGCGACGGGCTTGCCCGCATGGAGCTGGAGGCGGACGCCACCGCCACCGGGATCGCCTCCGGCCCGGCGATCGACCGCACGCTTGGCGGAGTGCAGGCGAACACCCGCGGCACGCTATTGTATCCGCTGCTCGGCCGGTTACGGGCGGTGCTGGCGCGGGAGGCGCGTGGCAGTTCCCTCTCGGCACAGCTGATCGCCCGCCGCACCCCGCAGGAAGGGGAATCGGCGAACCTGTCGCTGCTGGTTCCCTCCGCCCGGCTACGCGGCGGCAGCGGCGATACGCTGCTGCGGGTATCGCGCGCGCAACTGGCGACAGGCGGCGGCCGGCCGCTGCGCTGGTCGGGCAATCTGCTGACCGGCGGCGACCTGCCGCGCATCACCGGACGGCTGGAGCAGGCACCCGGCGGCCGGTTGGAACTGGTGGCCAGCATGGCGCCCTACCGCTTCGGTGGTTCAAGCCTGGCGGTGCCGCGCCTGCGGCTGGCGCAGGGCCGGGGCGGCATGCTCAGCTTCACCGGCGCGCTCGCGGCCAGCGGGCCACTGCCCGGCGGCAGCGCGCGCAACCTGCTGCTGCCGCTGGACGGGGATTGGTCGCGCACCGCCGGGCTCAGCCTGTGGCGCGGCTGCACGCCCGTCCGCTTCGACCGGCTGGCCTATGCCAATCTCTCGCTCGATCGTCGCCAACTGACCCTGTGCCCGCCGCGCGGTCGGGCCATCCTGCGCCTGCCGCCCGGCGGCGCGCTGCAACTGGCGGCGGGGGCCCCGGAACTGCAATTGAGCGGCCGACTGGGCGAGACGCCGATCACGCTGGCCACCGGCCCGGTCGGCTTCGCCTGGCCCGGCACGCTTACCGCCCGCGCGGTTAACGTGGCGCTCGGCCCGGCGGAGACTGCGACCCGCTTCGTACTGACCGACCTGACCGCGCAACTGGGGCAGGAGATTGCCGGCACCTTCGTGGGCACGGATGTGCTTCTCAATGCGGTCCCGCTCGACATCCGTGATGCGGCGGGCCGCTGGACCTATGCCGGCGGACGCCTGCAATTGAGCGAGGCGGCCTTCCGGCTGGAGGATCGCGCGCCGGTCGACCGGTTCAACCCGCTGGTGGCGCGCGATGCCGGCCTGACCCTGCAGGACAACCGCATAACTGCCGATGCGCTGCTACGCGAACCTGCCAGTGACCGGGCGGTGACCCGCGTCGCCATCGCGCACGATCTGACATTCGGCAGCGGGCGGGCTGACCTGGCGGTGGACGGCATCACCTTCGACAAGGAGCTGCAGCCGGTGGCGCTGACCCCGCTGGCGCTGGGCGTGGTGGCCGACGTGGCGGGGACGGTCACGGGCGCCGGACGGATCGACTGGAACGCCTCTGGCGTCAGCAGCAGCGGCACCTTTACCACCGACGATCTCGACCTTGCCGCCGCCTTTGGCCCGGTGACGGGCGCATCGGGCACCATCGCCTTCTCCGACCTCCTCGGCCTCACCACCGCGCCGGATCAGGTGCTGCGCGTCGCCAGCGTGAATCCCGGTATCGAGGTGACGGACGGCGTCGTGCGCTATCAGCTCCGCAACGGCGAGACACTGGAGGTGCTGGGCGGGCGCTGGCCGTTCTTCGGCGGCACGCTGGTGATGCAGCCCACCGCCATCACCTTCGGCAAGCCGGAGGTGCGGCGCTACACGTTCGAGATCACCGGCCTCGATGCCGGCCGCTTTGTCACCAATTTCGGCCTGTCGAACCTGTCGGCCACCGGCACGTTCGACGGCACCCTGCCGATCGTCTTCGACGCGGACGGCAATGGTCGCGTGGATAGCGGCCTGCTGATGTCGAACGCGCCCGGCGGCAACGTCTCCTACATCGGCGAACTGACCTACGAGGACCTGTCCCCGATCGCGAACTTCGCGTTCGATTCGCTGCGCTCGCTCAATTACGAGCAGATGAGCATCCAGCTCGATGGCAGCCTGACCGGGGAGATCATCACGCGCGTCAGCTTCGACGGGATCAGCCAGGGCGAAGGCACCAGCAGCAATTTCGTTACCCGCAAGCTTGCCAGCCTGCCGCTGCGGTTCGTTGTGAATGTCCGCGCGCCCTTCCTGGCGCTGATCGGCTCGGTCCGCTCGCTCTACGATCCCACCGCCATCCGCGACCCGCGCACGCTGGGCCTGCTCGGCCCGGCTACTCGGCCGGTCGATGACACTGCACGGCCCGGCGCGGATATTCAGCCTTCTGAAAGTGAGCCCATGCCATGACGCTGCTTGAATTGACCTGCCGGCATCCGCATCTTGCCTACCGGATCTGGCCGGTCCCGCTGTCCGCGATGCTGCTTGCCGGCTGCATCACGGTCAACGCGCCGGAGGAGCCGATCGTGATCGAGCTGAATATCAACATCAAACAGGAAGTGATCTATCGCCTTGCCGAAGATGCCGGCAGCGCGATCGAACAGAACCAAGAGATCTTCTGATGACCACCATCCGTTCCCTTGCAATTGCCCTTCCCGCGCTGGTGGCGCTCGCATTCGCGGCCCCCGCAGCGGCGCAGCGCGATCCCGCGTACGAAGCTGCGCGCGCCGCGGGCACCGTGGGTGAGCGGACGGACGGCTACCTCGCGGTGATCGGCGGCGGCGATGCCGCGCTGCGCAAGATGGTGGACGACATCAACATCCGGCGTCGCGCGATCTTCGCCCGCCGCGCGCAGGCCGAAGGCGCCACGATGGAGGAATACAGCTTCACCGCCGGCTGCCTGACCATCGCCCGCACCCAGCCGGGCGAGAAGTATCAGGCGCCGGACGGCAGCTGGCAGACCCGCGGCAATGGCGCGCCGGTCCGCGACAGCCGCTGCCCGGGCTGAACCCGACTCCGGCCGTCGCGGTTCGACACTCCCCGACCACTCAGTCCACTTCGATCCCGTACAGGGCGTAATACCGCTTCAGCGACGGTACGCGCGCCAACGCCGCGGCTATGTCGGCTTGGCCACCGGTATCGCCCATCTCGCGGCGAACGACCCCGCGCATGAACAGTGATCCGTCCATCTCCGGGCTGGCGGCCAGCGCGGCATTGAGGTCCTTCAGCGCCTCGGGCAGACGACCCAGGCGAAAATTGGCGAACCCGCGACTGTCCAGCACCGGTGGCGACCAATCCGCTGATTCGAGCGCCCTGGTGCAGATGTCGGTCAGGTCCTGCGTGTTGAAATCCCAAATTGCCTGATACCAGCACCGGGCATTGAGCAGCGCCGGATCGTCCGGCCGTTCGTCCAGCAGTGCATCCAGCCGGTCCAGACCTTCCTGCTTGCGGCCGGCCTGCGCGTCCAGGTCGCTCAGCATGGCTGCGAAGTTCCGCTGCTCCTCGCTGGTGCCGCCATAATCGTGGATCAGCGCGATCGCCTCCTCCACCTGCCCCATGTAGCGCATCAGCGTCGCCCGCTGGTCCACCGCGGCCATGTCGCCATTCAGCTCGTATGCCTGCTCCGCATCGGCCAGCGCCAGCTCCATCTCGCCCAGATCGGCATGCAACCGCGACCGCCACAGCAGGGTATCCGCATCGGGCTCCTGATCGATCACACGGGTCAGGTCTTCCTTCGCGCCGGCGAAGTCGTAGGTCATCTGGCGGAATCGCGCGCGGTTGCGATATCCCTCCACCTCGTCGGGGTCGTCGGCGATCAGCTTGGCATAGGCCGCCTCGATCGGCGCGACCCGCGTACGATCTGCCTTGCCCGCAAACGCGAAGCGCCGCTCCACCCCGTCGGGCGCGCGCAGGGTCAGGGTGGTGGAGCCGAACCGGCTCGCCTGTCCGCGCGCCTCGGTCGCCGCCGCGGGCGCCAGTTCACCGCCCGGCCAGCCGGCGCTGTCTGTCACGATCAGCGTGGAGCCGTCCAGCGTGGCCTGCCGCGCCAGCCGCATGCCCGCGATCTCCTGCGTGAAGCTGTCCTTGCCGTCCAGCCGGTATGCCGCGCTGCCACTCTCGGGCAGCAGCACCGTCATCTGCGTCTGCTGCCAATAGGGGCCGGGCAGCACCACCGGAATGTCGCGCCAGGCGGATCGGGCGCGGTCCGGGCGGAACTCGAAACCGCTGGTCGGCAGGTCCACGCTCCGCGATCCGCGTCCACGCTCCCACCGCCACGGCGAGGTCATCAGCGCCGTCGCGCACAGCGTCGCGGCATTGGCCGCGCTGTCGACCGTGATGGCGCTGTCCACCACCGCCGCCTCGCCCAGCACGTTGCTGACGAAGCCTTGCGCGAACTCCTTGCGCTGCTCCTCCGTCGCCTGCGCATCGATCATCCGGAACGCGCCGGCCGCCGCGCCCAGCACCTTCCATTCCCCTTCCACCAGCACCGGCAGGTCCAGCCCGGCGCGATGGTCGAAGGTGACGCGGCCCTGCTGGTCGAAACTGGTCTGCGGCCGCTGTGCCATGGCGATCAGGTCGGCGCCTTCGTCACGCAGCGGCAAGGCATGGTGGAAGGCCGGCACCTCCTCCACCACGGCCAGGCTGGCGCCGCTGCTGGTGCCGTCCAGCCAGTAATCGGTGCCCGCGACCGTCGCGCGAACGATCACATGGTCGAACGCCCCCGGCAGCGGCAGCATGCCCGGCAGCCCGTCGCCCGCCTGGCTCGACACCAGCACCGGCTCCGCCTCGATCCCCAGACCGCGCAGCAGGGTCAGCAGCAGCACCGTCTTGGCCTTGCAGTCGCCATAGCGGGCGGTCCACGTCTCGCCGGGAGCCTGCGGCATGTAATTGCCGCCGTTCATTCCGTTGGCGAGGTAGGCGATCTCGTCCTGCACCAGGCGCAGGGCGGCCACCGCCCGCTCCAGCTCGCCGGCGTGCCCTTCCCGGATCGCCGCCACCTGTGCGGTCAGTGCCTGATTGCTGTCCAGCACGCCGTCCGTCGCGTAAAGCGGCGCCATGATCCGGCTGACCTCCGCCCAGTCGGCGAAGGTGCCGGCCTGCATCAGGCGCGGCATGCGGTAACGGACAGGTGCATCCTCCGGCATCGGCGCCGGCTCGGCCAGCGGCAATGCCAGTTCCACGGTGACGAAGCCGCCCTGCGTCTTTGCCTCGGGCGCGGTCACGCCGTCGCTGACCTGCCAGCGTACCGGCGCGTTCTCGGGCCAGGACATGCGCAGCCGTCCGAACGCCGCCTCCATCGGCTTGGCCGGCAGCGGGCTGATCTGCTGCACTTCCCCATCCAGCGTCTGATCGGCCTTCGTGATGGAGAAGGCGAGCCGCAGCACGTCGCCCACGCGCAGGCCGGGCACCGCCAGGGTCGCGGTGCGTGCGCCGTCCAGGCTGCGCTGCTCCAGCTGCATCTCCCGGCGCAGCACGTCGAAGGTCGCGCCGCCGGCGACAACGTCGATCTCCTCGCCCCCGCGCATGATCGCGACACGATGGATGATAAGGTCGCCCTTGTCGGGCAGCCACGATGCCTGCAGCGTGCCCGCGGCGCTCAGCATCTGCGGGCTGTCGATCCGCACCGCCTGCTCGGCATAGCTCCAGAGGCGGCCGTCCTCGATCCGGTGCTGCTCGTCCCAGATCTGCAGCGGCGTGGTGCTGCGGCCTTCGGGCAGGCTCGCCACCTCCACCCAACCCGGCGCCGGCTGGTACAGCACCGTTTCGCCCGCCAGTGCCGGCGCGCCGGCCGCCCACATCATCACCGCTGCCGAAACCAGCGGCAGCTTGCCCCCAAATCGCATTGATAAGTCCCCGTAATCCCCGTCTGGCGCGCATAGAACCACGCCAGCGGCCCCGTGGCAATCGCCCGCGCCGCCTTGCCAAGCGGACCCCTGCGCCATAACGGGCGCGCTCACCCGCCTGCCCCTCGCCGATGGAGCTACGCCCGATGGTCCCCCGCTATTCCCGCCCCGCCATGACCGCCCTGTGGGAGCCGGAGGCGCGCTACCGCATCTGGTTCGAGATCGAGGCGCTGGCGACGGAGAAGCTGGGCGAGCTGGGCGTCGTCCCCGCCAGCGCGGCGGAGGCGTTGTGGGCCTGGTGGCGGACCGATCCGGCGATCGACGTGCCTGCGATCGACGCGATCGAGGCGGTGACCAAGCATGACGTGATCGCCTTCCTCACCTGGGTGGCGGAGCAGGTGGGCGACCAGGCGCGCTTCATGCACCAGGGCATGACCAGTTCGGACGTGCTCGACACCACGCTGGCGGTGCAGCTCGCGCGCTCGGCCGACCTGCTGCTGGCCGACATGGACGCGCTGCTCGCCGCGCTGGAACGCCGCGCACGCGAACACAAGTACACCCCCACGATCGGCCGCAGCCATGGCATCCATGCCGAACCGGTGACATTCGGCCTGAAGCTTGCGGGCTATCACGCTGAATTTGCGCGCAACCGCGCCCGCCTGCTGGCCGCGCGGGCGGAGATCGCCACCTGCGCCATCAGCGGCGCGGTCGGCACCTTCGCCAATGTCGCGCCGGAGGTGGAGGAATTCGTGGCCGAGAAGCTCGGCCTGCAGCCCGAAACCATCTCCACCCAGGTCATTCCGCGCGACCGGCACGCGATGTTCTTCGCCACGCTGGGCGTCATCGCCAGCTCCATCGAACGGCTGGCGGTCGAGATCCGCCACCTGCAACGGACCGAGGTGCTGGAGGCGGAGGAGTATTTCAGCCCCGGCCAGAAGGGCAGCAGCGCCATGCCGCACAAGCGCAACCCGGTGCTGACGGAGAACCTGACCGGTCTTGCCCGCATGGTCCGGTCCGCCGCGATCCCCGCGATGGAGAACGTGGCGCTGTGGCACGAACGCGATATCAGCCATTCCAGCGTCGAGCGCTTCATCGGGCCCGATGCCTGCATCACGCTGGACTTCGCGCTCGCCCGCCTGACCGGCGTCGTCGACAAGCTGGTGATCTACCCCGACCGCATGCAGGCGAACCTCGACCGGATGGGCGGCCTCGTCCATTCGCAGCGCGTGCTGCTGGCGCTGACGCAGGCGGGGGTCAGCCGGGAGGATTCCTACCGGCTGGTGCAGCGCAACGCGATGAAGGTGTGGGAAAGCGATGGCAGGCTGTCGCTGCTCCAGCTGCTGCAGGCTGACCCGGAAGTGACTGCGGCGCTGTCGGCTGACCAGTTGGCGGAACGCTTCGATCTCGACTATCACTTCGCGCAGGTGGACCGGATCTTCGACCGGGTGTTTGGCGCCGCCTGACAAGGGAGCGAAGGCCGATGCGGATCATGCGCACCATTCTGTGGGTCCTGCTGCTGGCGGCGCTGCTGCTGTTCGCGGTGACCAACTGGACGCCGGTGGAACTGCGCATCTGGGACAACATCGTGCTGGAAACCCGCCTGCCCGCGCTGGTCATCGTCGCCTTCGTCGCGGGCCTTGCCCCCATGTGGCTGCTGCACCGCGCGCGGGTGTGGAACCTGAAGCGGCGCATCGCCTCGCTGGAAAGCAGCGTGCGGACCGCCGCGATGGCAGCGCCCGCGGACACCCCCATCGCCGCCACACCCGTGACCGCGACCGCGACCGCTTCGGCGGACCCGGCCCCGGCCGGTACACCGCATCCTTTCGGAGAGCCACTTTGACCAACCCCGTCTTTCTTGCGCTGGACCTGCCGCGGCTGGATGCGGCGGTCGCGCTGGCGGGCAAGGTCCGCGGCCATGTCGGCGGGCTGAAGCTCGGCCTCGAATTCTTCTGCGCGCATGGCCACCACGGCGTGCACGAGCTGGCACAGCTCGGCATGCCGATCTTCCTCGATCTGAAGCTGCACGACATCCCCAACACCGTCGCCCGCGCGATGCAGGCGATCCATGTGCTGGAACCGGCGATCGTCACCATCCATGCCGCTGGCGGGCGTGCGATGATGGAGGATGCGAAGGCCGCCGCCGGCGAACGCTGCAAGGTAGTCGCCGTGACCCTGCTGACCAGCATGGACGATGCCGACCTCGCGCAGACCGGGGTGGGCGGCAGCGCGCATGACCAAGTGCTGCGCCTGGCCGACTTGGCGCAGGAGGCCGGTGTGGACGGGATCGTCTGCTCCGGGCACGAGGTCGCCGCCGTCCACCAGCGGTGGAAGAACGGGTTCCTGGTGGTGCCCGGCCTGCGCCCGGCCGACAGCCTGCCCGGCAATCGGGCGGGCGACCAGAAGCGGGTGGTCACGCCGCGCGCGGCCCGCGATGCCGGCGCCTCCGTGCTGGTGATCGGCCGCCCGATCACCCGCGCCGCCGACCCGCTCGCCGCCGCCCGCGCGATCGAGGCGACCCTGTAGTGCCGGCACCCGCCGTCAAGATCTGCGGTCTCAGCACGCCCGACACGATCGACGCGGCGGTGGCTGCCGGTGCCAGCCATATCGGCCTGGTCCACCATCCCGACAGCCCGCGCCACGTCTCTCTGGCGGACGGCGCCCGGCTGCGCGCCCGCGTGCCCGAACGCGTCAAGGTCGTGCTGCTGCTGGTGAACCAGCAACCGCAACCCACGCTGGAGGCGATTGCCGCCATCCGGCCGGACATCATCCAGTTCCACGGGCGCGAAACGCCCGAATGGCTGGCGCTGCTGCGCGGGCAGACCCGCATCGGCGTGTGGAAGGCGTTCGGCCTGCGCGATGCCGCCGCGCTGGAACGCGCGCGCAAATACGAAGGCACCGCCGACCTCCTGCTGTTCGACGCGCCCGCCAGCAAGCTGCCCGGCGGCAACGGCCTGCGGCTCGACTGGTCGCTGCTGACGGGCTTCCGCCCCTTCATGCCCTGGGGACTTGCCGGCGGTTTAAATCCCACCAACGTCGCCGACGCCGTGCACCAGACCGGCGCGCCGCTGGTGGATGTCAGCTCAGGTGTGGAAACTGCACCGGGCGTAAAGGACCCCGGCCTGATCCGGGACTTCGTGAAGGCGGCTGCGGCGTAAGCTCGCGCTCGCCGTCGCAACCACTCGTCGCCCCGGACCTGATCCGGGGCCCCGCTGAACCTTTGGGTGCAGCGTCAGAAATGCCGGATCAAGTCCGGGATAACATTACGTCAAGTCCCTCTCCTTACGCCCCGGAAGCCATCCGCAGCATCCGCGGCACTGCCGCCGACAGCACCGATGCATGGTCCTCCTCCGGCAGCAGGCGGAACTGCGCGTGCTCCTCCCCCAGCACGCCCGTCAGCAGCGCGGCGATGTCGCGCGCCCCCGCTACCATCTGCCGCGCCTGCCGCCGGGCCAGCGCGCTCGCGGCGTCGGGCGCGCTCGCCTGCCATGGTGGCAGCGCATCCTCCCACTCGCCGATGCACACCAGCGCGCGCCGATCGCCTGGCGCACGCGCCAGCCCCGCCTCCAGCACCGGCCGGTCCCACCAGGTGGACGGGCTGATCGCGGCATAGTTGCGGAAGGATCGCGGGTGCGTCGCCAGCACCCACAGGGTGAAGTACCCGGCCAGCGAATGCCCCCACAGGGTCGTGCGCCCCTCGTCCAGCGGCGCGCGCGCGGCCACCTGCGGCCGTACCTCCTCCAGCAGGAAGCGCAGGAACGCCTCCGCCCCGCCGGCCTCCGGCCGGTCCGCCATGGGCGAGGTGAACACCCGCTGCCGCCGTGCCCGATCACCGTCGGCTGCGCTAATGCCGACGATCACCAGCGGCACGACCGCCGTCGCATCGCTCCGCCGGCTCATCCGCCGCATCGCCTCCACACAGGTGCCGAAGCAACCGGCCCCGTCCAGCAGCCATACCGAAGGCCAGCCGCCCTCGGGCGCCGGTCCTTCGGGCACCAGCAGGTCGATCCGGTACTCGCCGACGACCTGGCTGGTCGCACCCGGCAGGCGGAAACAATCGTCAGGCTGCGTCATCACGTTCTTTACAATCATTATCATTTAGGCAAAAGGCGCATGCAGCCTGCAGCATCAGGGGGGACGGGGCAAGATGACCATTCGCATGGGCGTGACCACCGCCCTGCTCGCGTTCGCGCTGGCTGGGCTCGGTATCTCCGGTTGCCGGCAGGCCGATGCGCCGCAAGCCGACGCAAGTGCCTCCACCACCCTTGTCGATGTGCGTGGCCGGCCGGTGCGGGTGAACGGCCCGGTCAGCCGCATCGCCATTGACGATTCACGCTACCTCGTCGCGCTCGGGCTGATCCATCCCGATCCCGGATCGCTGCTGGTCGCCTGGCCGCAGGACGTGAACCGGCTGGGCGACGAGACCTACCAGCAGTTCCTGGCGAAAAGCCCCGCCCTCGCCACCCTGCCCAAGGTGGCGAGTTCCGCCGGCAGCTTTGATCTTGAACAGGTGCTCGCCGCGCGCCCGCAACTCGCGCTGCTGTCGCTGGAAAGCGGCGTCACGGACGCGCAGATCGCCCAGCTTGAAGGGGCCGGCATCACCGTCGCGGTGGTCGATTTCTTCGTCCAGCCGCTCCAGAACCTGGAACGCAGCCTGCGCCTGCTTGGCGAAGTCACCGGCCGGCAACAGCAGGCCGACGCATTCATCGCCTTCCGCAAGCAGCACATGGACCGCATCGCCACCGCCGTCGCCACCCTCCCCGCCACTGACCGGCCGACCGTCTTCCTGGAGGCGCATGCCGGCATGGGTGGTGATTGCTGCAACAGCCCGGGACGCGGCAATATCGGCGACTACCTCGCCTTTGTCGGCGGGCACAATATCGGCGCTGACGTGATCGAGCAGAGCTTCGGCAAGCTGAACCTTGAATATGTCATCAGCCGCGATCCCGCGATCTATATCGGCACCGGCGGGCCGCATCTGGCGAAGGCCAACGGTCTGGTGCTGGGCGCGGGGGTCACGCCGGCCCAGGCGCAGGCCGCGCTGCGCCGCGTGACGCAGCGGCCGGGCATCGCCGGCCTCACCGCCGTACGGCAGGGCCGCGCCTATGGCTTCTCGCACCAGCTCATCAATTCCCCGCTCGACATCGTGGCGGTGGAGACATTCGCCCGGTGGCTGCACCCGGACCTGTTCGCCGACCTGGATCCTGCCGCCACGCTCGACACCATCAACACCCGGTTCCTGGCCGTGCCCTATCGCGGCACTTTCTGGACGGGGCCCCTCACCGGTTCTTCGGCCGCTTCACCTCAGGAGTAAGTCCTCATGCTGCCCACCTTCCGCCGCGCCGGCTTGTCGCTGCTCGCCGCCACCTGCCTGCTGTCGGGCACCGTCCATGCACAGGACGCGTTCTCCACGCTGGACCGCACGGCGGAGGCGCGGATCAGCTTCTCCGGTCCTGACCGGATGACCCCGATCAAGGCCGGCTCCACCGTCACGGTCAGCGGCCAGGGGTTCGAGCCGGGGCAGCAGGTCACGCTGATGATCGGCACCACCCCGCTCGGCACCCCGCTGACGGCGGATACCGAGGGCGCGATCACCGGTACCGTCGCCGTCCCCGCCGGCGCGGTCAGCGGCAACCACCCGATCGTCGCCGTTACCTCGGCGCCCTACACCGCGCTTGTCGCCGACCTGAAGGTCAGCCCGGACGTGCCGCTGTCCGGCCAGGACCGCTTTACCATCGCCAGCGGCGTCGCCGCGCGTGGCATCTACCAGACGGCCTACAGCCCGAAGGCGGACGCGATCTTCGTCACCACCTCCGTCGGCCGCCCGCCGGTCACGCAGTCCGAACTGGTGAAGATGGATCCCGACACGCTGGCGGTGGAAGCCCGCGTGACCCCCGCGCCCGCCCCGGCGCAGGCGCCCCGCCCCGGCCAGCCGGCGCGTGAACCGGGTGTCTTCGCCGTCTACGGCGTGGGCGTGGACGATGCCGCCGGCACCGTGTGGGTCACCAACACCCGCCAGAACACCGTCGCCGTCTACAACCAGGCCGATCTGTCGCTGGTGAAGCAGTTCGATCCCGGCGCCGTCGCCCACCCGCGCGACGTGCGCGTCCACGCGGGCAAGGCCTATGTCGCCGCCACCAACGAGCCCTATGTGGCCGTGATCGACACCGCCACGATGGAGCCGCTCGCCCCTATCCAGATCCAGTCGGGCAAGCGCGGCGAGGCGTTCGGCGGCGCCAGCCTGTCGCTCGATGCGGCGAACAACCGCCTCTACGTCGTCAGCCTCTCCTCGGCAGAGGTCGCGGTGATCGACACGACCAGCGGCCAGGTGGGCAAGGTATTCCCGCTGCCGGGCGCGCAGGGTGCGATCGGCGTCTCGCACGATCCCGCCACCGGCCGCATCTATGTCGCGGCGCAGGGTACGGACAATCTGCTGGTGCTGGACGGCCAGACCGGCGCGGTGATCGCCGACACGCCCGTCGGCGCCGGCGCGCTGAACGTGGTGTTCGATCCGGCGACGAAGCAGGCCTATGTCACCAGCCGCGGCGCGGGCACCGTGACCGTCACCGATGCGGATGGGAAGATCGTCGCCAATCTCGGCCCTGCGCCGATGGCCAACCATGTCACGCTGGGCGAACCGGGCGTGGTCTACGCCTCCGTCAAGTCCGGCCAGGCCGCGGGCGAGGATGGCGACACGGTGATGCGCATCACTCCCAAGCAGTAAGGATCAGGGCAGGATGTCGTCGATCAGCACGCGCAGATCGGCGCCATCCTGCTCCACCCGTCCGGCCACGCGGTAGACCTCCGCCAACACACCGGCACTGATCGCCTGCGCCGGGGCGCCATCGGCCATGACCCGCCCTTCGTGCAGCACCACCACCCGGTCGGACCAGCGCGCCGCAATGGCGAGGTCGTGCAGCACCATCACCACGATCATCCCGCGCTCCGCCGCCAGCTGCCGCACCAGCTTCATGACGCGGAGCTGATAATACAGGTCCAGCGCGCTGATCGGCTCGTCCAGCAGCAGCACGCGCGGCCCGCGCGCCAGTGCCTGCGCCAGCGAGGCCAGTTGCCGCTGCCCGCCCGACAGGTGATCCAGGCCCGTCAGCGCCTTGCGCCCGATCCCGACCAGCTCGATCACCTTCAGCGCACGCGCCATTAGCGCCGCGTCGGATAGCGTCGGCCCCTCCACCGGGCTGGCGCGCAAGGCGCCCGCCACCGCCTCCAGCACGCTCAGCGCCACGCGCTGCGGCAGGCTCTGCGGCATGTAGGTGACGGCGCGCGCATGCTCCACCAGCGGCAGCGACAGCAGCTCCTGTCCGCCCAACCGCACATGGCCGGTGGCAGGGTGCAGCCCGGCCAGCGCGCGCAACAGCGTCGTCTTGCCCGCTGCATTGGGGCCGATCAGCGAAGTCACCGTCCCCGGCCGCAGCTCCGGCAGGTCCAGCCCGCCGATGATCGCGCGCCCGCTATAACCTGCCGTCAGGCCGGTGATCTCCAGCCCGTCAGACACGGTTCGGCCGCCGCAGGATCAGGAGGAGGAACACCGGCACCCCGATCAGGCTGGTGACGATCCCGACGGGCAGCAGCACGCCCGGCACCAGCACCTTGGACAGCACGCTCGCCAGCGACATGATGACCGCGCCCGTCAGGATGGAGGCGGGCAGCAGGAACCGGTGATCCTCCCCCAGCAGCATCCGCGCGATGTGCGGGCCGACCAGGCCGATGAAGCCGATCGTGCCCACGAACGCCACCGCCGTCGCCGCCAGCGCGCTGATGC
Source organism: Croceibacterium sp. TMG7-5b_MA50 (assembly GCF_039830145.1). Lineage (NCBI taxonomy): Bacteria > Pseudomonadati > Pseudomonadota > Alphaproteobacteria > Sphingomonadales > Erythrobacteraceae > Croceibacterium > Croceibacterium sp. TMG7-5b_MA50. The sequence goes on from NZ_CP156082.1 coordinate 1,330,723, forward strand.
GCAGCAGGCTGAACAGCCGCAACCGCCGGACATCGATGCCGAAGCTGCGCGCCCTGTCTTCCCCCAGCCTCAGCGCGGTCAGCGCATCCGCCGCGCGCCAGCTGAACGGCAGCACGGCGGCGACCACCACCGCCAGCGTCGCCAGCCCGCCCCAGGTCGACCGGCCGAGCGAGCCCATGGTCCAGAACACCAGCTGGCTCAGCGCCTCCTGGCTCGCCACGAACTGCAGCAGCGCGACCGCGGCGTTGAAGGTGAACACCAGCGCGATGCCGAACAGCACCACACCCTCGGTGCCCGCCGCGCGGCTGCGCGCCAGCGCCTCCAGCAGCAGCACGGATGCGAAGGCGGCGATGAAGGCGTTCAACGGCACCATCCAGTCCGCCGGCACGAACGGCAGGCTGATGCCGCTGACGATCGCCAGCGCCGCGCCGAAGCTCGCCGCGCTCGACACGCCCAGCGTGAACGGGCTCGCCAGCGGGTTGTTCAGGATCGTCTGCATCTCCGCGCCCGCCAGCGACAGCGCCGCACCCACCAGCAGCGCCATCAGGGCATAGGGCAGCCGCACCTGCCGGATGATGGTTACTTCCGGCATGGTCAGCTGGTCGGGACGGAACAGCCCCAGCACCACATCCGCCAGCCGCAAGGGCGACGGCCCGGTGGAGATGTCGAGCAGGAACGCCGCCAGCCCCAGCACCACCATGCCGGCGAGGATCAGCTCCCGCCGCCGCCGCGTGGCGCGATACGCCGACAGGATCGCCGCGCCATCATGTCCGTTCCCGTGCATTGCGGCCCGCGTTGACGCAAACGCCCCGCAAAGTCACGCACCCTTGATCCTCCCCATCACCGATGGGGAGGGGGACCGCTCGCGCAGCGAGTGGTGGAGGGGCATGGCGCGACGCCTCGCGCCACGGCTGTCCTACACGCCCCCATCTGCATAATAGGCCCGATTCGCCCACCCGCTCCCCAGACCGGAGACACCCGCGAATCATGACGCCGCAACCCGCCCCTGCAACGATCCGCCATGACGGCTGGACGCCCGAACGCACCACCCGCTTCCTCGACAGCCTGGCCGCGCGCGGCAATGTCCGCCGCGCCTGCGCCGCCGTCGGCCTCTCGCCGGAGGCGGCCTATTGCCATCGTCGCCGCGATCCGCTGTTCGCGCGCGGCTGGGCCGCCCCCTGGTGCTGGCGCGGGAGGAGGCGGAGCAGATCCTGGCCGATCGCGCGCTGGACGGGCAGGAGGAGGATGTCTGGTTCCGCGGCGAGGTGGTCGGCACCCGCCGCCGGTACGACAATCGCCTGCTGCTCGCCCATCTGGCGCGGCTGGACCGCGCCGCGGAGGCGCCGGTGGCCCGCGCCGATGCCGCCCGCTTCGATGAAGTGCTGGCCCGTGTCGCCGGCGAACTCCCGCCGCCCGAACTGCTGGCCCGGCCCGATGATCTGCTGCCGCGCGACCGGGCCGGCGCACTCGCCCATGCGGCGGAGGTCGAGAGCCTGTGGCAGGACATCGTGGTGCGCAAGCACGGCCTGCAAGGCTGGATCAACGGCGCTGCCGAACAGGCGGAGGAGGCGGAGGCCGCCGCCACCCGCATCCGGGAGGAGGCGCATGCCGACATCGAGCAGCCGGAGCCGACCGGGCCCCGGCCGCAACCCGGCTCCGACGAATATTACGCCAACATCCGCCGCATCAGGCGCAACCGCACGATCCGCGCCCGCACACAGGCCGGCACGCTGTGGGATGGCTGGCGCGATACCGCCTGGCGGCTGGTGGACGCGCAGACCGGGCGGCAGGCATCGCCTGGGACAGTGTCAGATGTGTCAACTTCGCTGCCGGCGGCACCGCCCCCGGACCTTGCCCCGCTGGCCGTGCTCCTCGCCAGCGCCGCGCCCGCTCTGCCGCCCTTCATCGCGCCGGCGCCGGTCGTCCCTGCCGTCGCAAGCAAGCGCGCGATGTGCAGCATGGAGCGGGGCGCGGACACCCCACGCGCCACGATGCGGTTCACGCCGGTCAGGCACAAGGCGGCTGCCCTGCGGTGACTGGCACGCATCCGCCCGGCCCGCTACAGCCTCCGGCATGACCATCCCCGCCGACCTGCACGATCTCGCCCCCGTGATGACCGGGTGGCGGCGCGACCTGCATCGCCACCCCGAACTCGCCTTTGCCGAACACCGCACCGCCGCCTTCGTCGCGGAACGGCTGCGCGCTTGCGGGCTCGATCCGGCGACGGGCATCGGCGGGACGGGAGTGGTAGCGGTGGTGGACAGCGGCCGGCCCGGCGCCACCATTGCGCTGCGGGCCGACATGGACGCGCTGCCGATGACGGACGAAGGCGGGCGCGACTGGCACTCCACGGTGCCGGGCGTCGCCCACACCTGCGGCCATGATGGCCATACCGCCGCGCTGCTGGGGGTGGCGCAGCACCTCGCCGCGCATCCACCCGCCAGTGGGCGGGTCGTGCTGATCTTCCAGCCGGCGGAGGAGAACGGCCAGGGTGCCCGCGCCATGATCGCGGACGGCCTGCTCGACCGCTGGCCGTTCGACGAGGTCTACGCCTTCCACAACATGCCGCTGCTGCCACCCGGCACCGCCGGCATCCGCACCGGCCCGGTGCTGAACGGCTACATAATCTGGGACATCTTGGTGGAAGGTGTGGGTGGCCACGGCGCCGCCTTCTTCAAGGCGGTCGATCCGTTGCAGGCCGCCGCCCGCTTGGCGGTGGAGATCTCTTCCATCGCCGGGCGCTACCTCGATCCGGCGGAAAGCGGCCTCGTCACGTGCTGCTCGCTGCAGGCGGGCAGTTCGCACAACATCATCCCCGCCTCGGCCACGCTCGGCGGGACCCTGCGCGCGCTGAAGCCCGATGTGCTGGCGCTGTTGTGGGACCGGTTGCAGCAGGCCTGCACCGGCATCGCCGCGCTGACCGGCTGCACGATCACCTGCCGCGCCCAGGCGGAGGTGCCGCCATGCGTCAATCATCCGGACGCCGCCGACCACGCCGCCGCCATTGCCGCGCAGGTGTTGGGGCAGGGTCGCGTGGTGCGCGACCATCCGCCCTACCCCTTCACGGACGACATGGCCCTGCTGCTGCAGGCTGCCCCCGGTGCCTATCTGTTCCTGGGGCAGGACAGCGCGATGTGCCACCACCCGGCCTACGATTTCGACGATGCGCTACTGCCCCAGGCGGCGGCGATCTTCGCCGGGATCGTCAGGCACAGGTTGGGATGAACGGCATGCCACACCCTCCGATTGACAGGCTCTGCAGCGCGTCCGTATCGCCATACCGCGCCGCAACAGCAGGGAGGCAAGCATTGAGGCAGCAGCACCTCACCATCGCCGCAGTGACGCGCGCATGACCCTGTCGGAACGCATCTTCGCCCGCGTGCTGGACGCCATGGTGCGGCAGGGCACCCTTGCCGTGACCTTTGCCGACGGCACGACCCGCACCTTCGGCACGCCTGCCGCCGCTTTCCCCGACGTGGCGATACGCTTCGCCGACCCGCAGGTGGCCCGCGATACGCTGCGCGACATGCGGCTCGGCTTTGCGGAGGCGTGGATCGACGGGCGCGTCGGGATCGAACGCGGCGACATCATGCAGCTGGTCACGCTGCTGCGGCATAACAACCGCTGGGAAGACAAGCGCGACCTCGCCCCGCCCTCGCCAACGCGCCGCGTGCGGCGGCGGGTCGGACACCTGCTGGAAGGATTCAACCGGCCCGGCTCGTCACGTCGCAACGTCGCGCATCACTACGACATCGGCAATCCGCTCTACCGCCTGATGCTGGACGCGGCGCATATGCAATATAGCTGCGCCTACTGGCCACGGCCCGGCATGACGCTGGAGCAAGCGCAGGAGGCGAAGCTCGCTCATATCGCCGCCAAGCTGGCGATCGAACCGGGCATGGACGTGCTCGATATCGGTTGCGGCTGGGGCGGGATGGCGATCTTCCTGGCACAGCGCACCGGCGCCTTCGTCACCGGCATCACGCTCAGCCAGGAACAGCTCGCTTTGGCGCGGGAACGGGCGCACGCGGCGGGCGTCGCCGACCGTGTCCGGTTCGAACTGGTCGATTACCGCCTGCTGGCCGAACGCGGGGACCGCTTCGACCGGATCGTGTCGGTCGGCATGTTCGAACATGTCGGCCAGCCGCAATTCACCACCTTCTTTCGCAGCTGCGCTCATTTGCTGGCGCCGGGCGGCGTGATGCTGCTGCACACGATCGGTCGCATGGGCGGCCCCGGCCGGACCGACGCGTTCACCGCCAGGCACGTCTTCCCCGGCGGCTACATCCCCGCGTTGAGCGAGATCGTCACCGCCAGCGAGAAGGTGCGCCTGATCGCCACCGACGTGGAGGTCTGGCGACGGCACTACGCCCCCACGCTGCACGCCTGGTACGCCAATTGCCTGGCCCACCGGTCGGAGATCGAGGCGCTGCATGGAGCACGCTTCTTCCGCATGTGGACTTTCTACCTCGCCGGGGCGGCTACCTCCTTCGAAAGCGGGGCGATGTGCAATTTCCAGCTGCAATATGTGCTGGACCGCGACGCCCTGCCCCTCACCCGCGACTACATCGCGGAAGGGGAACGGGCGCTGCTCGGCACCTGAAACAGGAAGCGGCCGGCCGGACGTTCCCGGACCGGCCGCTCGCCGTTACATTCCTGGCCGGCCGGCGGGCATGACCCGCCGACTGGATCCGATCAGGCCTTCGATCAGGCCCAGGCTTCGTTCAGCATCATGGCGTTGCTGCCGGAACCCGGCGCGCCGGCGGCAGGCATGACGGACGCCATCATGTCGGCGGCGGAGACGCCGATGAAGTCGGCGACCAGTTCGCCGCGGAAGAACATCTGCGCGCCTTCGGTGCTGTCCTGGAACGTCACCTGCCGCATGGGCACGCCGAGGGCGAGCCGGTCTTCCGTCACGTCGAAGTCCAGCACCCGGTCGACGCCCTGGTTGGCGCCGCTGAAGCGGAACGTGTCCGCCCCGTTGCCGCCCGACAGGATGTCGTTCCCGCGCCCGCCATCCAGGATGTCGTTGCCGTTGCCGCCTTCCAGCGTGTCGGCGCCATTGCCGCCCAGCAGGGTGTCGTTGCCGGCACCGCCGAACAGCGAATCGTCGCCGCCCGCACCGTCGAGCAGATCGTCACCACCATTGCCGAACAGGAAGTCCTGCCCGCTCTTGCCGTTGATGATGTCGTCGCCGCCAAGCCCGCTGATGTTGTTGAACTGGCCCGCACGGGCATTCAGCGTGTCCGCCTGCGCGGTGCCGTAGGCGGTGAAGCCCGCTTCCACGCCGTCGATCACCACCGAGATGGAGGCGACGCGGAACTGGTATTCCTGCGATGCCAGTACCTCGTACACGCCGGTGTCGAGGATCGTCGCCACGGCCACGTTGTTGGCGTAGACGATCGTGTCGCCCTCGACCTCCTCGTACCGCACCCGGCCACCGCCAAGCGTGTCGATCCGGAAGCTGTCGCCATCCTCCCAATCGGTGATCGTGGCGTAGCTGGCGTTGAGGAACGCCCCGCTGACCACGAAGGTGTCGTTGCCGGCGCCACCGGTCAGCGTGTTGTTGCCACGACCGCCATACAGCGTGTCGTTGCCCTCGCGGCCCAGCAGCGTGTCGTCGCCATCATTGCCGGTCAGGACGTTGTTGGCCCCATTGCCCAGCAGCACGTCGTTGCCGGCACCGCCGGTCGCGTTCTCGATCACCACGCCGCGCGCGATGGTGTAGCCGCCCCAGATGTTGTCGACGAACGACACGACGCCGCCGCCGGTCGGCGAATAGTCGATGGTCGCGGCCAGCAGGTCGATCTGCGCGGCCTTGGTGCCGTTGTACTGGATGACGTCGACCCCGCCGGTATCCCAGATCGTCTCGTAATAGGTGCCGGCATCGTTCGCGTCACCCAGCAGGTAGACGTCGTCACCCTGCGCGAAGGGATTGTTCACGCCGTAACGTTCCTGCAGCGCCGCGATGTCAAATGCGCTGAGCGTGCCGGACCAGCCGCTGTCGATATTGCTGAGGGAATACGGCGTCGGGCCGTCCGGGTGGAAGTCCCACGCATCGTTGTAGGACATCACGGTGTAGACGCCCTGGTTCAGGTTGAACACGCCGTAGGAACCGGTCGACCCCGACACGCCCAGCATCACGTCGGACCCGCCGCCCCGGTCATGCGGGTGCGCCAGGCCATGCGCGTGGCCGAATTCGTGCAGGATGACGCTGAAGGCGTAACCGCCCTGTTCCAGGCTGATCTGGTCGCCGGCCAAGTTCTGACCGGAGAAGCCTTCCTTGTCCCAGCCGCCGCTGTCCACGTTGAAGGCTCCGATGCCCTGCTGCGTGCCATAGGCCGGATCCTGCGGGTAGAAGTAGGCGCCGTACTGTTCGCTGGTCGTGGTGATCAGGCGGAATGTCGCCTGCTCGACATTGTCCGTGATGGCGTAATTAATGCCCAGGATCTTGGTATATTCGGTCAGCGCCAGCATTGTCTGCTGGATTTCGCGTTCGTTCCAGCCGAACGACGGCAGCGGGCTGGTGCCGTCATCGGCCAGCTCGCCAAAGGTCTCCCCCGCGGTGGCGAAGTAGACGTAGACGGTGTTGTCCTCGCCTACGGGAACGTTGGCCGCATTGTCCCAGATGATGGATTCGAGCGGATCGACCTCCGACAGGTCAGCGGCCTGACTGGTGATGGAGAAGCCGCCGGTCGATCCCCGGTAGGACGTCACATCAAGGAAGTAGGTCCCGGTTTCCGGCACCAGGAAACTGACGCGCGAGGAAACATCGCCGGGGAAGGCGACATCGTCGTTCACGGCGATCTGATTGCCTTCGGCGTCATAGATGACGGCGATGGTGTCGAGTTCGCCCGGACGCAGGTCGAAAGGATCGGTCTCGTAATCGGCGCCGCCACTGATCTCGATAGTGACATAGGTGCCGGCAACGGCCGCGAACTGGTAGGTATCAACCTCGTTGAAGCTCGACCCGTACGGACTGACCGCGTCACTTTCGTCAATGAAGCCGTAGACGACCGGACCACCGATGGTGATCACCGGGGCATTCACGAACGTGTCGCCGACTACGTCCCCATCCGGCGCCTGGACCGAGTCCAGCGTGAAGGTGCCCCCTGCGGTGGGATCGAAGGAGGTGGCGAGAAGGTAGTAGGTGCCCGTGACGGTCGCGGTCAGCGTGATCAGCGAATTGACGCCCGCGCCGCCGTCATCATCCTGCTCCAGCAGGTTGCCGTTGGGGCCGAAGATCGCCAGCAGGGGATCGGACAGCGGGCTGTCGCCATTGCCGTACAGGCTGAACAGATACGTCTCGCCCGCGGTCAGGGTGATCGTGTAGACTTGGTCTTCGCCGGGGGCCACGGTTCCGTCGACCAGCAGTTCGGCGGGCGCGGACACTGTTCCTTCCGCGATCGCAGCGGCGATGCTGGCATGGGCGGCCGCCATGACCGCATCCTGCGCGCCGGTGAAAGCGGCTGTCAGCACGCTGCCGGATTTCTCCATGCACATGGTGCAGCCGCAACCCAGGACATCGGGATTCGCAACCTTACTCGTCAGATGTTCGATATTACGCATGATGCGCCTTCCCCCATCGAAGTGAACGCCCCCCGTGCCCGTCCGCTGCGCGGCTCTCCCAGGGCACGACCCGGAGAAGCAATGAGCTGGTTGTTCATCGAATTTTAACCGGGCGCAAGACTTGCTTATGCGCGGCTGCAATTTTTGTCTGATATCGCAACTTTCGGATTGCCTGGCGCAATGCCGCCGAAATGCGACAGTTCAAAAATGGTATGATTTGTGCCAGGCGGGTAATGGCAACCTGCCTTGCCACACAAAGTGACAGGTCATAGTCTGCCGCCCTATGACATGTCCGCCGGGCCTGGCCCGATGTCTTGCCCCGCTGCTGCTGGTTGTGCTGGCATTGTTGCCGACGACCGTACAGGCGCGAGTGACGGCGCATTTTCATTCGTTCAATGGATCGGTGTTGGTCGGCCGCTATCCGCATACCTTTGTCGTGTTCGAAGGGCGACTGGACGATACCGGTACCCCCATCAGCGAGAATTGGGGCTTTTCCGCCCGCCGGGTCACGCCCGCGATCCTGTCCGGCCCGGTCGAGCACATCGTGATGACGGAGGAGCAGCGACAGATCGATCGGACGAACCGCCACTTCTCAATCACAGTGTCCGATGCGACCTTTCGCCGGATGCGGGCCGAGGTCGAGGCGTGGCGCAACGCGCCCGGCCGCTATTACGATCTGAACAGCCGCAATTGCATCCACTTCGTCGGCCGGCTGGCCGAACTGGCAGGGCTGCGGGTCGATTACCCGCGGGAATTGCTGCGCAAACCACGTGCGTGGCTGAACCATGTAGCCCAACTGAACCCGCAGCTTGGCGCGGCGCAAATCTGACCGGAGGCGCATGGGCGCCGCGCGGATTGCAGCGAACGGGCCGGGCTGATAGGCGCGCCGCGATCTCGCCAACCGGAGCCTTCGCATGACCACCCAGCCCCCCATCAAGCGCGTCGTCCTTGCCTATTCCGGCGGTCTCGACACCAGCGTGATCCTTAAGTGGCTGCAGGTGACGTACAATTGCGAGGTGGTGACCTTCACCGCCGATTTGGGCCAGGGCGAGGAGCTGGAGCCGGCCCGCGCCAAAGCCAAGCTGATGGGCGTGCCGGACGAGCACATCCATATCGAGGACCTGCGCGAGGAATTCGTGCGCGACTTCGTGTTCCCGATGATGCGCGCCAACGCCCGGTACGAAGGCGATTACCTGCTGGGCACCAGCATTGCCCGCCCGCTGATCGCCAAGCGGCTGGTTGAGATCGCGCGTGAGACGGGGGCCGATGCGGTCGCCCACGGCGCCACCGGCAAGGGCAACGATCAGGTCCGCTTCGAACTGGGCGCCTATGCCCTCGCCCCCGATATCCGAGTGATCGCCCCATGGCGGGACTGGGACCTTGCCAGCCGCACCGCGCTTATCGCCTGGGCGGAGGCGCACCAGATCCCCGTGCCCAAGGACAAGCGCGGCGAAAGCCCGTTCTCCGTCGATGCGAACCTCTTGCACACCTCGTCGGAGGGCAAGGTGCTGGAAGACCCGTGGGAGGAGGTACCGTCCTACGTCTTCAGCCGCACCGTCGACCCGGAGGATGCGCCCGACCAGCCGGAATACATCACGATCGATTTCGAGAAGGGCGACGGCACCGCGCTGAACGGCGAGGCGATGAGCCCCGCGACGCTGCTGGCGGCCTTGAACGACCTCGGCCGCAAGCACGGCATCGGTCGCCTGGATCTGGTGGAGAACCGTTTCGTCGGGATGAAGAGCCGCGGGATGTACGAAACGCCGGGTGGCACGATCTACGCCGCGGCGCACCGGGGCATCGAGCAGATCACGCTGGATCGCGGCGCTGCCCATCTGAAGGACGAGCTGATGCCCCGCTATGCGGAGCTGATCTACAACGGCTTCTGGTTCGCGCCGGAACGGGAGATGCTGCAGGCCGCGATCGACCATTCGCAGGCGCAGGTCAGCGGCACGGTTCGGCTGAAGTTGTACAAGGGAATGGCGAGTGTGGTCGGCCGCAAGTCGCCGAACAGCCTGTATTCCGAAGCACATGTCACGTTCGAGGATGATGCCGGCGCCTACGATCAGCAGGACGCCGCCGGCTTCATCCGGCTGAACGCCCTGCGGCTGAAGCTGCTGGCCAAGCGGGACGGACGCTGATCGAATCGCCGGGGCAGGCGCGCCCTGCCCTGGTTCGCCTCACCTGCGGCGAGGTGAGTAGCAGCCGCGATGAGCCGAAAAACGCCTGAACGCTTCGTTCCTGCATAACCGATGAATGGAGCAAGGCACGGGTTGAGTGGAGCCCGCCCGGGTTCCTGACATGAGCAACTCACCCTATCCCGTCCATGGACATGGAGGGATTGCACACCATGAAGCGGATCGCGCTGGCCGCACTGGCCCTGGCTGCTGCCGGCACGTCGCTGCAGGCGCTGCGCGCCGAGGAAGTGGCCCAGCCGCTGCCCGCGTCCTACATCGCCCCTAACGATGCCGACCTGCCCCGGTTCCAGATCGAGGACGATCTGGTTGTCGAGGATGCCGGAGAGGCCATCGATGGCGGCGTGGCCAGCTGGTATGGACCCGGCCTTGCCGGTCGGCCCACCGCCAGCGGCGAGACGTTCGATCCGGGCGAGCTGACCGCCGCCCACCGCACGCTGCCCTTCGGCAGCCTGGTGCGGGTGAGCCGCGGTGATCAGTCGGTGATCGTCCGCATCAACGATCGCGGGCCGTTCCACGGCAATCGCGTGATCGACCTCAGCACCGCCGCGGCCGAGCGGATCGGCCTGCGCCGCGCCGGTTCCGGCCGCGTGCAGCTGGCACTGCTCAACAGCTGAGCTGTTCCGGCGGCTGAGCAAGCCGCCCGTACCTTCAAGCGCCGGATTAGTGCTGCCCCGTCAGATCGCCGGGCCCCTTCCGCGTGACCGCCCGCGTCAGATCTCGACCTGGCTGCCCAGTTCGACCACCCGGTTCGTTGGCAGGTTGAAGAACTGCATCGGCGTCGCCGCATTGCGCATCATCCAGGCGAACAGCCGTTCCCGCCAGATCGCCATGCCCGGGCGCTCGGCCGACAGCAGGGTCTGCCGCGACAGGAAGAAGCTGGTCTGGATCATCTCGAACGGACCGCCGCCGATCTCTATCCGCTGCGGCTCCGGCTCGATATAGTCCGGCCCCTTCTTGGCGCGGCTCAATGCCTTCAGCGCCGCCGGCACGTCCGTCTCCTCCATGAAGCCGTAGCTCAGCCGCACGGAGTAGAAGCCGTCACCATGCTCCGCCACCTGGAACCGGTCAGCGCCGTCGACGAACGGCACCTCCGCGATCTGCACGGTCAGCACCACGACGCGTTCATGCAGCACCTTGTTGTGCTTGATATTGTGCAGCAGCGCGGACGGTGTGCCGCTGGCGCCTGAATGCATGAAGATCGCCGTGCCGGGTACGCGCGCGGTGGAATTGCGCGCGCTCTTGGCGAAGATGTCGAGCGGCAGGCTCACCTCCGCCATGCGGGCGCGCATCAGGCGGCGCCCCTTGGACCAGGTGGTCAGCAGGATGAAGGCGAGCCCACCCACCAGCAGCGGGAACCAGCCGCCGCTGGGGATCTTCGTCGCATTGGCCAGGAAGTACGCCCCGTCGACAATGAAGAACAGGGCCGCGACCGGCACCCACAGGTACCATTTCCACTTCCACACGGCGAACAGCAGCACCGCCATGAGGCAGGTGTCGATCAGCATCGCGCCCGTCACAGCGATGCCGTACGCGCTGGCGAGGTTGGAGGAATTGCGGAAGAACAGCACCAGCAGGATCACCGCGATGCACAGCGTCCAGTTGACCAGCGGAATGTAGATCTGCCCCTGGTGCTGCTGGCTGGTATGGTGGATGGTCAGGCGCGGGATGTAGCCCAGCTGCACCGCCTGATGCGTGACGGAAAACGCGCCGGAAATTACCGCCTGGCTGGCGATGAAGGCGGCGGCGGCGGCCAGCAGCACCAGCGGTAGGCGCAGTACCTCGGGCGCCATCACGAAGAATGGGTTGCGGATCGCCTCCGCCGCGGCGGCATCGCCCATGCCGATGATCATCGCGCCCTGCCCGAAATAGTTCAGCAGCAGCGCCGGCATCACGAAGCCGAACCAGGACAGCCGCATCGGCCCCCGGCCGAAATGGCCCATGTCGGTATACAGCGCCTCCGACCCGGTCACCGCCAGCACCACGGAGCCGAGCGCGAGGAACGCCAGCCAGCCGTCCAGCATGAAGAACTGCACCGCATACCACGGGTTCAGCGCCACCAGCACCCCGGGCGCCGTGGCGATGTGGAACACCCCCAGCACCGCCAGCGTCACGAAATAGACGATCATGATCGGCGCGAACAGCGTGCCCACCCGGCTTGTGCCGCTCTTCTGGATGAAGAACAGGGCCAGCAGCATCACCAGCGCGATGGGGATGACGAAGGGGTCAAGGCCATCCTGCACCACGGTCAACCCCTCCACCGCCGACAGGACGGAGACGGCGGGCGTGATCATGCAATCGCCAAAGAACAGGGCGGTGGCGAACACCGCCAGCATCAGTGTGTACCAGTGCCAGCGCGATCGCCCGATATGCTGGCTGATCAGCGTCACTAGCGCCAGCGTCCCGCCTTGCCCGCGATTGTCCGCGCGCATCAGGATGGTGACGTACTGGACCGACACGATCAGCGTCATCGACCAGAAGATCAGGCTGACGACGCCCAGGATATGCGCGTCGTCGATGGTCAGCTTGTGCGGGCCGACGAATGTCTCGCGGAAGGCGTAAAGCGGGCTGGTGCCGATATCGCCGAAGACGATGCCAACGGCGCCGGCCGCAAGCTTCAGCTTGGCGGAGGTGCGCTCTTCCCCTTGCATGGCGGTCAAGGCATGCGGCCCTTCGAGTAGACGCGGTTCACGGCCGCGACGGGTATCCCGGCACGAACAGGCGGCGCGCTTAGCAGCCTGTTCACCCCGCTGCAATGTGGCGACACGCCGTCGGTTCCGTCAGGGCGCCGGTGGCGGTGGCAGGGCTGGCGGATCCTGCGAGCCAGGCTGGCGCAGCGCGCGGGCCAGCAGTTCGTCCAGCCGCGCCAGCCGCACCGTCAACAGGGCACGTGGCCCCTCCCCGTCCGCAGGTGCGGCAGCCAGCGTCGTTTGCCAGGTCTCCCGCGCACCGATGATGTCCCCGCCGCGCAACTGCGCCAATCCCAAGAAATAGCCGGCGGCAACCGCGGTGCCATCCTGCCGGCCGGCCTGCGTGTAGGCGTAACGCGCCGGCGGCGTGAGCAGGCCGTCGGCATGTTCGACCAGCGTGTTGGCGAGCGTCAGCCACGCCTCTCCATCTGCCGGGTCCTGCGCCACGGTGGGACGCAGCAGGCCGGCTGCGGTGCGGTAATCCCCACGTGCGGCAAAGGCATCGGCGGTGATCAGCGCACGCGCCATCGACCAGTCCGCCGAATCGATCATCTCCCGCCGCAATTCCCGCCAGGCGAGGCCCGGAACCGGCTGAGCGGCAGCCCCGGCAGCCGGCGCGGCGGGTACGTCCGGGCTGGCCTGGAGCGCATAACCGGCCAGCCCCAGGGTCAGCACGGTGGCGAGCGTCAGCAGCGCGCCGCGTGGTACGCGCAGCACCAGCGCCGCGATCGCCAGCGCCAAGGCGGCGAGCAGGATGACGGCTAGCCAGCTCATGCCAGCCCCTTCCCGCGATCGCGCCGCAACCGGCGGCCGATCACCAGCGCGGCCCCGACCAGCAGTAGCGCAGGCACCGCGAACAGCGGCCAGGTGGTCGCGCCGATCGCCGGCTGGTAGCTGATGTAGTCGCCGTATCGGCCGATCAGCCAGGCGCGGATCTCCTCCGGCCGTTCCCCGGCGGCAAGGCGGCTGCGGACCTGGTGCCGCATGTCCCCGGCCATGGACGCGTCGCTGTCGGCGATGGACTGGCTCTGGCATGTGAGACAGCGCAACGTCGCCATCAATTCGCGCGCCTGCGCCTCCAGCCGTGGATCATCGAGCTGCCGATAGGCGTAGGGGGCGGGCGGCAGCCCCTCCTGCGCCGGCAAGGCGGCGGGCACCAGCACGAGCAGCAGGGCGAGCAGCAGCCTCACTCGCCCGCCTCCGCCAGCTGCTCCAGCAACAGCGGCACGTCGCGCGCGCGGATATCGCCGATATGCTGATGACGGATGATGCCCTGCCCGTCGATCACGAAGGTCTCCGGCACGCCGGACGAACCAAGCGCGATCTGCAGCTGGCTGTACGGGTCGGCTCCGATCCGGGTGAACGGATCGCCATAGGCGTCGAGGAAGGCGGCAACGTCTGACGGCTTGTCCCGGATGGCCACCGCCACGATCTCCGCCCCGCCGGCGCGCAAGGCGGCGAGCTGGGGTGCCTCCGCCGCGCAGGGTACGCACCAGCTGGCGAAGACGTTGAGCAGGCGCGCCCGGCCATCGGCGAAGTCGGTATTGGCGAGACCGTGCTTGCCGGGCACCTGAGCCTCCAGCGCGAAGGCGGGCAATGGCTGGCCCACCAGGGCGGAGCGCACGAACTCGTCCTTCGGCCGGGCGAGCTGCAGGGCGAACAGGCCCAGCAGCAGGGCGATGCCCAGCAGCGGCAGCCACAGGCGCCAACCCTTCATGCCCGGCCCCGCCGCCAACGGCGCAGGTCGGTCGCAAGGTGGCCGACCAACGCCAGCAGGCCACCAAGGGCGATCAGACCGCCGCCATACCAGATGCAGGTGACGAACGGCTTCCACCACAACCGCAACTGCCAGCGCCCGGCATCCTCGCCCGCCGCCTGACCGCCCATCACGGCATAAAGCTGCCCGTTCCAGCGGGTCAGCAACGCGCTTTCGCTGGTCTGCTGCGCCGGCGCCCAGAAGCTGCGCGCCTGCGGATGGATGAGCGTCGGCTCGGCCCCGGAGTAGGACACCGCCAGCCGGGCTGACAGCGCGGTCCAGTTCGGTCCCGCGACCGGCTCCACATTCGCCAGGATGACACGCCACGGGCCGACACTTGTCTCTTCCCCGACGCGCAGGGCAACCAGCCGCTCGGCGGTGAAGGCGCTGTCGGCGGACATGCCGAACACCGCCACCGCCACGCCCAGATGCGCCAGCACCGTTCCCCACAGCGTCAGCGGAGCATGGCGCAGCCGGCGGCGGACCAGCGGCAACACGCTGCCCAGCGCCACTGCGGCAGCCAGCGCCATGCCGAGCAGCGGCAGCAGCGCGATACCCGCCAGCACTGCCGCCAGCAGCGCCGCGCCGAATGCGGCCGCGATCGCCAGCACCTGCCACCGGATGCGGGCGAGCGTGTCGCGCCGCCAGCGCAGCAGCGGCCCCACCGCCAGCATCGCCATGGCCGGCAGGAAGAAGATCGCCCCCACCGGATTGAAATAGGGCGGCCCTACGGACACCCGGAAGCCCAGCGCCTCCGTCAGCAAGGGGTACAGCGTGCCCAGCAGCACGATGCCCAGGATCGCCGACAGGGCAACATTGTTGATGACGAGGCCGCCCTCCCGGCTGACCGGCGCGAACCGCTCGCCTTCCAAGACGGTCCCTGCCCGAAGCGCGAACAGCGCCAGCGCGCCGCCGATATACAGCGCCAGCAGCGCCAGGATGAAGGTGCCGCGTTCCGGATCGACGGCAAAGGCATGGACGCTGGTCAGGATGCCCGACCGGACCAGGAAGGTGCCAATCATGCTCATGGAAAAGGCGACCACCCCCAGCATCAGCGTCCAGGTGCGCAGCGCATCCCGCGCGGCCAGCACGCCAGCCGAATGCAGCAGCGCGGTCGCCGCCAGCCATGGCATCAGCGACGCATTTTCCACCGGGTCCCAGAACCACCAGCCGCCCCAGCCC
Organism: Croceibacterium sp. TMG7-5b_MA50; assembly: GCF_039830145.1. Classification (NCBI taxonomy): domain Bacteria; kingdom Pseudomonadati; phylum Pseudomonadota; class Alphaproteobacteria; order Sphingomonadales; family Erythrobacteraceae; genus Croceibacterium; species Croceibacterium sp. TMG7-5b_MA50. Next base: position 1,346,115 of record NZ_CP156082.1, read on the forward strand.
AACTCGTAATAGGCCCAGTACGATCCGGCGGTGATACCCAGCGTCAGTGCCACCCAGGCGCCCAGCACCCATGGCCGCATGACGCGGGCGAAGGCCGGCGTCACCTCCCGCGTCAGCATCGCGCCCACCGCGAAGGAGAAGGCGACCGACAGCCCGACATAACCGAGGTAAAGCACCGGCGGATGCAGCGCGAGGCCGATATCCTGCAGCAGCGGGTTCAGCCCGGTCCCTTCCGGCGGCGCGGGATCAAGCCGGGCGAAGGGATTGGAGGAGAGGAGCAGGAAGGCATAGAAGCCCAGACCAACCCAGGCCTGCGCCGCCAATGTCGCTGACAGCGTGCGTTCGGGCAGCCGCCGCTCCACCGCGGCGATCAGCCCGCCGGCCAGAGCCATGACGCTGACCCACAGCAGCATGGACCCCTCGTGATTGCCCCAGGCGCCTGCCAGCTTGAAGATCGCGGGCTTCGCCGAATGCGAATTGCCGGCCACCAGCGCCACCGAAAGGTCGGTCACGGCAAACAGGTAGAGCAAGGCCGCAAAGGACAGCGCGCACAGCACCGCCTGCAACTGCGCGGCCGGGCGCACCATTTGGCCAAGCAGCGCCTCTCCATCGCGCAGCACCGCGATGCCGCCCAGCAATTGCAGGCCGGCGAGCGCGGCGGCGAGCCACAGCGCGGCGAGGCCCAGCTCCGCGATCATTGCGTCTCCGCGACCGTCTCGCGCGCCTCGTCCGCGTTCATCTCCGCCAGTTCGCGCGGCATGTAGTTCTCGTCATGCTTGGCCAGCAGGTTGGTGGCCAGGAAGGTGCCATCCGCGCCCAGCGCCCCTTCCGCCACCACGCCCGATCCTTCCACGAACAGGTCCGGCACGATGCCGCTGAACTGGACCGGCACCAGCGCCTGCCCGTCCCCGACGGTGAAGCGGATGGTGACGCCATCGGGCAGCGTGCGCAGCGATCCCGCCTGCACCATCCCGCCCAGCCGCACGGGCCGGCCGACCGGCGGCGGGTCGGCGGCCATGGCGCTGGGCACGAAGAAATAGCTCGCCTGGTTGCGCAGCGCCCACGCCGCGAGCAGGCCCGCGCCCACCAGCGCGACCAGCGCCAGCACTACCAGTACCAGCCGCTGATGCTTGGGCTGCAACGCCGCCACTCAGCGGTCCCGCATCGCGTCGCGCCGCCGTTCCGCCCGGCGCATAGCGAGCCAGCACCACCCAGTCAGCACAAGGGTCGCGAGCACCGCCACGCCATAGGCGGCGAGCACGAAGGTCCACTGATCCAATCCCTCGCGCATCAGCCGAACTCCGCCCCGAAGCCGGGCGCGGCCGAGCTGCGCCGGCGCAGCCGCGCCTCCGCCTGCGCGTCCGCCAGCAGCGTGCGCATCCGCGCCAGCACCACCCCGCCGAACAGCAGCGAGAAGCCGAGCGTCGCCAACAGCAGCGGGCCGAGGAACACGCCGTCGATCGACGACTGCCCCAGGGTAATGGAAGGCGGCTGGTGCAGCGAATTCCACCACACCACCGACCGGTTGATGATCGGCACGTTCACCGCGCCCACCAGACCATAGATCGCCAGGATGCGGCCGGACGCGCCATCGCGCGCGATCGCCCCGGCGAGCGCCAGATAGCCGAGATACAGGAACAGCAGCACCAGCATGGAGGTCAGGCGCCCGTCCCACACCCACCACGCGCCCCAGGTCGGCCGGCCCCAGATGGAGCCGGTGACGAGGCACACCGCAGCAAAGGTCGCACCTGGCACCGCTGCCGCGCGCGCGGCGATGCCGGCCAGCGGGTGACGCCAGACCAGCTCTACCAGGCTGGCGATCGCGATCGTCATCCATCCGCCCATGCCCAGCCAGGCGGCGGGCACATGGACGAACAGGATGCGCACCGTCTCGCCCATCAGCCGGTCCGGCGGCACCGCCAGCAGGCCCCAGCCGAGCGCAGCCGCGACGATCGCCAGCCCGCCCGCGAGCAGCGGCAGCGTCAGCCAGCGGGCGATCCGCAGGAAGCGGGCAGGATTGGCGTAGAAGTGCATGAATTGGCGCGTGACCTGCCCGACGTTCTAGTGCCTGTCCCGCGCGCCGCAAGCCCCCGCAATCGGCCTGCCGATCACGCGCCCGCGCGATCCTCCGGCAATAATTCGCGCACCACACGGCACGGATTGCCGGCGGCGAAGACCCCGGCGGGAACGTCGCGCGTCACCACGCTGCCGGCTCCGATGACGCTGCCCTCCCCGATCGTCACGCCCGGCAGGATCAGCGCCCCGGCGCCCACCCAGACATCGGCCCCGATGGTGACGGGCCGGCCATATTCCTGTTGCCGGCGCAGCGCCGCGTTCAGCGGGTGCATCGGCGTCAGCACCTGTGCCCCCGGGCCGAACATCACATGGTCGCCGATCGTCACCGGGCAGACATCCAGCACGATGCAGTTGAAGTTGAAGAACACGCGGCGGCCCAGCGTGATGTTGCTGCCGTAATCGCAGAAGAACGGCGGCTGCACCCACACGCTGTCACCACCCGCGCCGAAGATGCGCTGGCAGAGATCACGGCGCAACGCCCCGTCCTCCTCGGCAGAGGCGTTCAGCTGCTGGCACAGGCCGCGCACGCCATTGCGCCGCGCCACCAGATCGGGGTCGAGGGCGTCGTACAGTTCGCCCCGCACCATCTTGTCGTGTTCGGTCATGCTGGCAGGAACGCTCAGGCCCGGCCGATCAGTTCCTGCGCCATGCGGTCCGCGACTTCGTTCGCGGGGCGGCCGGTGGCCTCGCTCTGCTGCCAGATGGTCTGCAAGCGACCGGGGATCTGGTCGATGCGGCCCTGCACGTCTTCCATGTCCACGCTCGCGCCATGCTGGCGGGCGAGATATTCCAGGCTGACATTGATGATGCCGCCGGCATTGATGACGTAATCGGGCGCATACAGGATGCCCCGTTCCGCCAGCAGCGCGCCATCCGCCGCGCGGGCGAGCTGGTTGTTGGCCCCGCCCGCGACCACCCGGCAGGCGAGCTGCGGGATGGAGGCATCGGTCAGGATGGCGCCCAGCGCGTTGGGGCTGAACACATCGCACGGCGTCACCAGGATTTGGTCCGCCGGCACGCTGGTTGCGCCCAATTCGCTCGCCAATGCCTGCGCGCGGGCGCCGTCGATGTCGGCCAGCACCAGCTCCGCGCCGTCCGCCGCCAGGAGGCGGGCGACACCGCCGCCGACGCTGCCGCAACCCTGCACCGCCACGCGCACGCCCCGCATGTCGCCGGCGCCCAGCGCATGCGCCGCCGCGGCCTTGATGCCCAGATAGATGCCACGCGCGGTGAACGGGCCGGGATCGCCGCCGATCTCCCCCTCACCCGACGGCAGCCCGCAGACATGCGCACTCCGCTGGGAAATGGCGACCATGTCCGCCTCGCTGGCGCCGACGTCTTCCGCCGTCACATACTGGCCACCCAGCGCCTCCACCGCATCGCCGAACGCGGCGAGCATGGCGGGCGTCTTGGTGCGGTCGTGATCGAGCAGCACCACCGCCTTGCCCCCGCCCATCGGCAGGCCGGCCATGGCGTTCTTGTAGCTCATCCCCCGGCTCAGCCGCAGGGCATCGCGCATGGCGCCGGCAGGATCGGCATAGTGCCAGAACCGGGTGCCGCCCGCGCCGGGGCCGAGATGCGTGGAATGCAGCGCGATTATCGCGGTCAGCCCGCTGGCGCGATCGTGCACCAGTTCGACCCGCTCATGCGCGTCGTAATCGCTCTCGGTCCAGAATGCCGGCATACCTGCTCCGCTGATCGGGCGACCGGCGGGAAAGCCGATGGGCAGGTGGGGCGATTGACGGGGTTCGAACCCGCGACCTCCGGTACCACAAACCGGCGCTCTAACCAACTGAGCTACAATCGCCATCAGCCTGTCGCCGTGGGAGCGGCGCTGATTATGCCCGTGCGGCCCGCCGTCAAGCGGCGATCTGCAGAGGCTGGCGCCTGTTGCACACTTCGCGGCGGCGATGCAAATCCAAAAAGATGCGCGAGCCGGATTGCGCAAGATTATTACGTCGCCCTGCGATGCTTGCTCCGCCGCGCGGCCGTTCTACACCGGCACCATGGCGAATCCCGGAGAGACCAGCGCAGACCGATTGCTCGCCCACAAGGGTATCCGGCGCGTGCCCACGCCGCGAGCGGAACTGTTCGACCTGCCCGGCTTCCTGCCGGCACAGATGTGTGCGGACCTGATCGATCTGATCGACCGGGACCGGCGGCCCTCCACCATCGCCGATCCCAATGGTGACAATTACTTCCGCACCAGCGAGACCTGCGACCTGCCGGCCGACCTGCCGCTGGTGCAGGATCTGGAGAGGCGGCTGCATGACCTAAACGGCATCGACCCCGTCCATGGGGAACCGGTGCAGGGTCAGCGATATGCCGTGGGGCAGGAGTTCAAGGCCCACACCGACTATTTCGAACCGACCGGGCAAGATTTCGCGCAGTTTTGCTCAGTCGCGGGCAACCGCACCTGGACCTTCATGATCTACCTGAACGATGTGGAGGCGGGTGGCGCGACCCGGTTCAAGGTCGTCGACAAGATCTTCCAGCCGGAAACCGGCAAGCTGGTCTGCTGGAACAATCATCGCCCCGACGGCACGCTCAACCCCGCTACCCTGCATCACGGCATGAAAGTGAGGAAGGGCGTGAAATACGTCATCACCAAATGGTACCGCGAGAAGCCCTGGGGTTGGTGACGCACCCTACCCGCGCCCCAGCGCCGCATCGCCGACGAAGGGATTGCTCGCCCGTTCCTGCGCGAAGGTGCTGACCGGGCCATGGCCGGGGATGAAGGTCATGTCGCCCAGCGGCCACAGCTTGGTGACGATGCTGTCGATCAGCGCCTCGTGATCGCTCAACGGAAAATCGGTGCGCCCGACGGAGCCGGCGAACAGCACGTCCCCGACGAAGGCGAAGCGCGTGGGCTTGTGGACGAACACCAGGTGGCCCGGCGTGTGGCCGGGACAATGCAGCACGTCGAGCGTGATCTCGCCGAAGCTGACCGTGTCACCCTCCACCAGCCAGCGGTCCGGTTCGAACACGACGCCCGGTGTGCCGAAGCGCATGCCGTCCTCATCCAGCCGGGCGATCCAGAACCGGTCCTGTTCCTCCGGCCCCTCGATCGGCACAGCGATCTCGTTCGCCAGTTCCCCGGCGAGGCCGCAATGGTCGATATGGCCGTGCGTCAGCAGGATCTTCTCGACCGTCACGCCGGCACGCGCGACCGCATCCTTGATCTTGTCGAGATCGCCGCCGGGATCGATCACCGCAGCGCGCATCGTCTTCGTGCACCAGGCGAGGCTGCAATTCTGTTGCAGCGGGGTGACGGGAATGATCGCCGCGCGCAGCGGAGGAAGGGGCTTGGTGTCGGTCATGCCCCCTCGTTGCGCGCCGGGCGCGCCGATTGCAATCAGACGCGGCCGCTCTTCCACACGACACGGCCGATGATGTCGACCTCGTCCTGCGCCACCTCGATCGGGGCATAGGCCGGATTGGCGCTGATCAGCACCACACGACCGGGCTTGCCGATCTGCAGCCGCTTGACGTTAAGCACCTCGCCCAGCCGCAGCACATGGATGCCTTCCCGGAACGGGCGCGGCGTGCGGTCCACCAGGATCTCGTCGCCATCCTTCAGCAGCGGGTCCATGCTGTCGCCCGACACGCGGATGGCCGACAGCTTGGTCGGGTCCAGCCCCTGTTCGCGCAACCAGCGGCGGCTGAACATCATGGTGTCGAAGGATGTTTCCTGCGCCCCGACGCTGCCCGGCCCGGCGGATGCCTCGATCGCCATCCGGTCCAGTTCGACCCACTGATCGCTGTCCACCGCCAGGCTGCCGCCGAGGCCCGCCACATTGGTGACGGGAGGCGGATCGTAGGATTTATACTCCGGCGCACCGAGATGCGACTCACTGACATTGAAGAACTGAGCCAGCCGGCGCCGGTCCTCCTCCTCCAGCTTACGGGGGCTGCCCTTGGTGATATATTGCTGCAGATACGTGGCATTACGCCCGAGCATGCGCGACAGCGCGGCAAGGCTGGTGCCCTTTTCCCGCGCCAGATCGGCCAGCTTTTCCCGCGGATCCATGGTTTTTTCCTGTGTTCCTATGATGTCCCACATAGTGGATGCATTTTTCCTAGACAAGTAGGATTTTTCCCGCGATACATCGGCTCAGGCGATTCGCCTACCGGGTCAGTCTTCCACAAGTGAGGGCACAATGTTGTTGGGTCAGATCGAAGTATTCCTGGATCAAACGGGCATGGCGGCAACGAAGTTCGGGCGGCTTGCCGCACACGATCCCCGTTTCGTGCTCGATCTGCGCATGGGCCGTACGCCGCGGGATCATACGGCAAAGCGCACAGAACATTTCATGAACGACTACATGCAGCGCCACGCTGCCTGATTTTCTTCAACACATAACAGGGGGTCACCATCATGTTCACAGAAACCATCAACACCGCCGCCATCCACGCCACCGCCGCTTTCAAGAGCGCCGATGCCGGCAAGCGCCGCCGTCTCACCCCGGCCGATCGCCTGCGCGCCGCGCTGATCGCGCTGGCCGACGGCCATGGTACGGTGACCGATCATGGTGAGCGCGCCTGGGCCAGCATCACCTTCGCCGGGACCCGCCACCAGGTCACGCTGGTCTTCACCGGGGCCGACGCGATCGAGGCGGGCGAGAAGTTCGTCGCCTTCCTGCCCGAACATGACTTCGCCATTCCGGGCCAACTGGTCGCGGACGCCGCGGTCAGCGCGGTCGACCACCAGATGCTGCCGGTGGAGCGCATGGTGGTTCAGGTCGAGATCCTGATGCTTGACGACAACTGAGTTGCCGCGGGATCGGGGCGGCCTGATTCACCGCCCCGGTCCGCCCGCTACAGGCGCCACTCCCAGCCGAGCGGATCGCCGTCCATCGCCTCCACGCCCGCTTCGGTCAACCGGTCGCGCAGCGCATCGGACGCCGCGAAATCCTTCGCCGCCCGCGCCTCCCGCCGCTGGCCGAGCAAGGCTGTGATCTCGTCCTCACCGATCGCCGCCGATGACGGCCGCAGCCTGAGGTCGGCGCGGGTCAGCCGGCCGAGGTCCAACCCCAGCACGCCGTCCATCGCCGTCGCCGCCGCCAGCTTCAGCGCCGGATCGACCTTCTTGGTCGCCAGCACCTCCTCCAGCGCGGTCAGCGCAACGGGAGTGCCGAGGTCATCCGCCAGGGCCGCATCGAACCGGTCCATGGCCGGCTGCAACTTGCCCCAGTCCTGCGCCTGCGCCGCCGCCCGCGTCCATGCGGCCCAGCCGGCATCCGGCGCCCGTTCCTGCAGCGCCGCGATCGCCATCACCAGCCGCTTCAACCGGGTCAACGCCGCACCCAGCGCCTCCCAGCTGAATTCCAGCTCGCTGCGGTAATGCGCCTGCAGGCACATCAGGCGATAGGCGAGCGGGTGGTAGCCGCGCTCCACCAGCAGCGGCACGCGCAGGAACTCGCCCGCCGACTTGCTCATCTTCCCGCCGCGTTCGACCAGGAAATTATTGTGCAGCCACATCCGCGCACCCGAATTCACCGGATCGGTCAGTGAGCCGCAGCCGCAGAACGCCTGGTTCTGCGCGATCTCGTTGGGATGGTGGATCTCCCGGTGATCGATCCCGCCGGTATGGATATCGAACGGAAAGCCCAGCAGCTTGCCGCTCATCACGCTGCATTCCAGGTGCCAGCCGGGCGCACCGCGACCCCATGGGCTGTCCCATTCCATCTGCCGCGTCTCGCCGGCGGGCGTGGTGCGCCAAATGGCAAAGTCGGCCGCATTGCGCTTCCCCGCGACCGCCTCGATCCGCCCTTCGCCTTCCTCCGTATGCGCGCGCGCCAGCCGGCCGTAATCGGCGACGGTGCTCACATCGAAATACAGGCCGCCTTTCAGCCGGTAGCAATGCTTCGCCTCGATGCTGGCGGCGAAATCAATCATCGCGTCGATGTAGTCGGTGGCGATCGACCAGTGCGCCGGTTCCCGGATGTTCAGCGCGCGGATGTCGGCCCAGTACGCCTCGGTATAATGGCGCGCGATGTCCCAGATGGACTGGGCACGCGCCGCCGCCATCCGCTCCATCTTGTCCTCACCCGCATCGGCATCGTCGGTCAGATGGCCGACATCGGTGATGTTGATGACATGCGTCAGCCGATAGCCGCGCCAGCTGAGGGTGCGGCCCAGCAGGTCGGCGAAGACATAGGCGCGCATATTGCCGATATGCGGGTAATTGTAGACCGTCGGCCCGCAGGAATAGACCCGCGCCTCCCCGTCATGGATCGGCCGGAAGGGTTCGAGCTGCCGGGTAAGGGAGTTGAACAGGGTGAGTTCGGTCATGCCCCGGCGCTTGGCCCTGCATGGTGCCGCCGGTCAAGCGGCGCGCCTCAATCGGCGTCGAACAGGTCCGCCAGCTGTTCGATGATCGCGCCGCCCAGCTGCTCCACATCCATGATCGTCACCGCGCGCTTGTAGTAGCGGGTGACATCATGCCCGATGCCGATCGCCACCAGCTGCACGGGCGATTGCCGCTCGATCCAGTCGATCACCTTGCGTAGATGCGTCTCCAGGTAACCGGCACTGTTCACGCTCAGCGTGCTGTCGTCCACCGGCGCGCCGTCGCTGATGACCATCAGGATGCGCCGGTCCTCCGCCCGCGCCAGCAGGCGGCTGTGCGCCCACAGCAGCGCTTCCCCGTCGATGTTCTCCTTCAGCAGCCCCTCGCGCATCATCAGGCCGAGGTTCCGCCGGGCCCGCCGCATCGGCTCGTCCGCGCGCTTGTAGATGATGTGGCGCAGATCGTTCAGCCGGCCGGGCTGCGGCGGCTTGCCACCCGCCAGCCACTTCTCACGGCTCTGACCACCCTTCCACGCCCGCGTGGTGAAGCCCAGCACCTCCACCTTCACGCCGCACCGTTCCAGCGTGCGCGCCATGATGTCGGCGCTGATCGCGGCGATGGAGATCGGCCGTCCGCGCATCGAGCCGGAATTGTCGATCAGCAGCGTGACGATCGTGTCCTTGAACTCCTGGTCCTGCTCGACCTTGTAGCTCAATGACTGGCCTGGGCTGACGATCACCCGCGCCAACCGCGCGGCATCCAGCAGGCCCTCTTCCTGGTCGAAGTCCCAGGCGCGGTTCTGCTGCGCCATCAGCCGCCGTTGCAGCCGGTTGGCGAGGCGCGTGACCACGCCGGCCAGGCCGCTCAACTGGCTGTCGAGATAGGCGCGCAGACGGTCCAGCTCCTCGTGGTCGCACAGTTCCTGCGCCTCGACCACCTCGTCGAACTGCTCGGTATAGGGGCGGTAGTCGAACTGCTCGGGCAGGTCGGTCCATGGGCGGTTCGGGCGGCTGGGTATGCTGCCCTCCTCGCCATCCTCGCCGGCCTCACCCTCCGGCATCTCGCCGTCGCTCTCGATTTCGGAGGAACCGTCATCCTCCGCCTCGCCCTCGCCGGTCTCGCCGGTGACCTGTTCCTGGCGGCGCTCCTCGGCTGGCGATTGCTCAGTGCCCTCGTCCTCGCCATCCTCGTCGCCCAGCGCGTCGTCGTCCCCCTCGTCGGGATCGGGCTCCGCCGGCGCTTCGGTCTGCACCAGATCCAGGTGGCGCAGCATGTCGAGCGACAGGGACTGGAACGCGCGCTGGTCGCCCAGCCGCTCCGCCAGCTGCTCGAAGTCGTCGCCGATGCGCGCTTCCACCCACTCGCGCACCAGCTCCACGCCCTCGCGGGCAACCTCCGGCACCGGCTGGCCGGTCAGTTGCTCGCGCAGCATCAGGGCGACCGCGCTCGCCAGCGGCACCTGCTCCGCCTCCCGCGCCCGCGCGATGGCATCGCCACGCATGCGCTGCGCGGTGGAGGCGGCCAGATTGTCGCGCATCCCGGCGAAGGCCGTTTCGCCCAACGCCTCGTACCGCACCCGCTCGATCGCGTCGAAGCAGGCCCGTGCCACCGGATCGCCCGGCGCGACGCGGCGGTGCAGCCCTTCGTCGTGGTGGCGCAGCCGCAGGGCGAAGCTGTCGGCGAAGCCGCGCGCCTCGCGCGCCTGCTCCGCCGGCAGGCTGCGATGCGGCACGGGCACGCGCAGCGTACGCCCGGCCAGCAACGGCGTGTCGGGCGCCCAGCTGACCTCCGCCTCCGGCTCCTGCGCGATCGCGCGCGCAGCGCCGGTCAGCGCCAGCCGAAACCGGTCAAGGGGCGACTGTTCCGCCACGTATCAGCCGGCGGCCTTCTCGCCCGCCGCCTGCTCGATCTGCTTGACGATACTCTGCCCGGTGCCGGCCCAGTCCGCCATGAAGGCGTCCAGCCCCTTGTCGGTCAGCACATGCTTGAACAGGCTCCAGATCACCTTGGCCGGCATGGTGGCCACGTCCGATCCGATCCGCGCGGCTTCCAGCACATGCACCGGATGGCGGATGCTGGCGGCCAGGATCTCCGTCTCAAACGCATAATTGTCGTAGATCAGGCGGATGTCGCGGATCAGCTCCATCCCGTCGAAACCGTTGTCGTCATGCCGGCCGACGAAGGGGCTGATGAAGCTCGCGCCGGCCTTCGCCGCCAGCAGCGCCTGGTTGGCGGAAAAGCACAGCGTCACGTTGACCATGGTGCCATCGTCGGACAGCGCCTTGCAGGTCTTCAGCCCGTCGATGGTCAGCGGCACCTTGATGCAGACATTTGGCGCGATGGCACGCAGCACGTCGGCCTCGCGCATCATCTCGGCATGTTCCAGCGCCACGACCTCGGCACTCACGGGACCGTCGACCAGCGCGCAGATCTCCCGCGTCACGGCGATGAAATCCTTGCCGGACTTGCTGATCAGCGACGGGTTGGTGGTCACCCCGTCCAGCAGGCCGGTTGCGGCGAGTTCGGCGATTTCTGCTGTGTCAGCCGTATCGACGAAGAATTTCATGGTCGTTGGTGACTCCTCTGCCGTCAGGCGCTTGCGGCGCTACGCGCCGGACGTATAGGCGCGCTCATGCTCCGCACAACCGGGTTTATCCGCGCTTTCTGCATAGGCGTCGCCGGAATTGCGGCGATGACCGCGTCCGCGGCGCTGGCGAATGACGATACCCAGTACTGGCAGTTCCTGATCCTCAATGCCGCGGCCGGGAAGGATGGACGCTTGACGTTCGAGATCAGCCCGCGCGCCCGCGCCGATGCGGTGGGCGACGAACAATTGCTGACCCGTATTACTTACGATCACCGGCTGAACGATCACGTCACGATTGGCGGGGGTAGCGCCTTCGTCGGCGCGGTCGGGCCGGACGAGATCCGCCCGCACCAGCAACTGATCCTGACCAGCGGCATGGTAGAGGCGCGCACGCGGGTGGAGGAACGGTTCTTCGTCGGCGCGGACCGCATGGCCGTGCGCCTGCGGCAACGCCTGCAACTGACGGTGCCGCTCGCCCGCGCGGTCCGGGGTCTCATCTCAGGGGAAGTGCTGTACAATGCGCGCACGCAGAACGTGGGCATGCCGACGGGGGTCGATAGCTGGCGCTTGCGCACCGGCCTGCAATATCGCCTGGCTGACCAGCTGGAGGTAACCGGATCGTATCTCCTGCTACTCAGCCCGCGTGGCGTACGCGAAGATCAATGGAGCCATGTGCCGCAGATCATGCTGACCTGGCGCATGTAGCCGCATCGCCGGCTAGAGAGCAGCGGCGGCGCCGAACACGCCGGTCAGCACGGGGTCGCGCGTTCCGACCGGATCGGCACGGATACCACCCTCCTCCCGGCCGATCTCGCTCCAGATCGTGTCCTCCACGGTGGTAGCAAGGCCGCGCACGATGGCGGCACTATCGACCCCCGTCGCGGCATTGAGCAATCCGCCCAGCAGCGGATCGGACAGGGCGCCCAGCACCTCGTCCACCTCGGGCAGCAGCACGGATAGCAGGCGCCCGCCAAGTTCGCCGCGCAGATACTGCGTCGCTGCAGATGGCCCGCCGTTCACGATCGCCAGCGCGTTGCTGATGCCGATCGTGCGCACCGCGTCCGTCACCACGGGCGCCGCGCGGTAGCTTGCGTCGATCGCGGCGCCGGCGAAGACGTCGCCCATCCGCTGCCGGAACAGCGGAGATGCCAGCACGCGGGTCAGCGCGTCGCCCCGCGCACCCATGCGGTCGGACAGGTCGGCACGGGCCAGCGCCTCGTCCCAATAGCCGCCCGGTGCGGTCAGCCGGGCGAATGCCCGCTCGCTCGACAGCAGCAACAGGCGCCTGACCGCTTCGGTCAGGCTGATGCCGGGGCCGCCGGCGGCACAGCCGGCAAGGCCCAGCGGCAAGGCGGCGGCCAGCCCCGCCGCCAGCGCGCCGGCCATTACGGTCCGGCGCGTCGGGACAGGGCTGGCCGCCATCCGCATCAGAAGCGGAAGTTGACGTTGGCGGTCAGACCATGCGTCTTGAAGCGGCCGTTCAGCCGTTCGATGTCGGTGCCACCGGCGCCGCCGATCAGGAACGGGTTGGTCGCCGGCGCGCTACCGCGGCCCACCGCCACCTGGAAGTCGTCAGCCTTCAGGTTGCGCCACTGGTATTCCAGGCCCAGCGATACGTTGTCGGTCAGCTTGTGCTCGTAGCCGCCGCCCAGGACATAGCCCCACGCGCCTTCCTCGTCGTTGTTCGGCGTGAAGCTGTTGGCGGTGTTGGTGGTGGTGAAGCGGTTCTGCACGCGCGCCCAGGCGAGACCGCCCGTGGCATACAGCAGGCCGTCGCCGGAGGTCACGCCGGCGCGGGCGCGCAGCGATGCCTGGTTCCGCACGGTGCGGGTGAAGGTGTAGGACGCCGGCGTGGTGCTGAACCCGCTGACATAGTTGCGCAGCTTGCTCTGCGTGTAGTCGGCGACGACACCCAGAACCACCGGGCCGACCTGACGGTCGTAACCGGCGCGCACGCCCGCCAGCCAGGAATCCTGGTCATCCTCGCAACCGTTGGCCGCGACGCCGCTATTGGCGTTGCCGTCGCAGAAGCCGGGGCTGAAGGCGTTGGCACCCGCGGCGGTGCGAACGGTATCGGTGAAGTTCTCATCGCCATTGCCGTCGAACACCAGCGTCTCGCCGCTGTCGGCTTCGGTGATGGCGTAGCCGCCCTGGATGCCGACATAGGGGCCGTCCCAGGTGGTCGTGGTGGACTGGGCCATGGCCGGCGCCGCGATCACCGCGGTGCCCACGGTCAGGGCGGTCAGGAAAGCTTTCATTCTTCGATACCTTTTCACGTTGCACATACAGCCCGTAAGCTTGCCAGCCACGAACCGCCGCCTTCCCGTTTGGCTCCCGCATTTTGTTGCGGCGAAGATGATCCGTGACCGCCATGTTGCCTTTTCGCAACACGCGCCACAGTCCATCGGACAGGCACATCGCCCTTGTCGGATGGTGGCTGTCACCCCAATGAACCCCCGGCATGACCCGCATCCGCCTCCTGCAGTTCAATCTCGCGCTCGGCCCGCTCGACTATCGGGTGCCGGAGGGAATGGAGGTGCAACCCGGCAACACCGTCGTCGCACCCCTGGGCCCGCGCCAGATAATCGGCATTGTGTGGGAACCCGACCGCCTGCCCGCCGCCGACGTGCCGGAGGCGAAGCTGCGCCCGCTGCTGGCGAAGCTGCCCGTCCCCCCGCTGCAACCCCAATTGATGCGCCTGATAGAGTGGACCGCGGACTATTACTGCGCCCCTCTGGCGGCCGTCGCCCGCATGGTGCTGGCATCGGGCGGCGCGCTGCGTGGCCCCGCCACCACCACCGAATACCGCCTGTCGGGGCACGAGGCCCAGAGTTCACTGCGCCTCACCCCGCAGCGGCGGCTGGCGCTGGATGCCCTGCAGGGGGAGCAGGCGACGATGCGCGAACTCGCCGCCCTCGCCGGCGTCAGCGAAGGGGTGCTGCGCGGCCTCGCCAATGCCGGCGCGCTGGAACCGGTGCAGGTCGATATCGACCGCCCCTACCCCCCGGCCGATCCGGACCACCACCAGCCGACGCTCAGCGATGGCCAGCAGGAGGCCGCCGCCACCATGGCGCAGGCCGTCGACGCGCAACGCTTCGCCCCCTTCCTGCTCGACGGCGTCACCGGCTCCGGCAAGACGGAGACCTATTTCGAAGCCGTCGCCGCTGCCCTGCGCGCCGGCCGCCAGACGCTCGTCCTCCTGCCGGAGATCGCGCTGACGGAGGCGTTCCTCACCCGCTTCGCCAAGCGGTTCGGCACGGCACCGGTCCTGTGGCACTCCTCGCTCAAATCCACGGAACGCCGCCGCGCCTGGCGCGCCATTGCGGAAGGGCGCGCGCAGGTGGTGGTCGGCGCCCGCTCCGCCCTGTTCCTGCCCTATGCCGATCTCGGCCTGATCGTCGTGGACGAGGCGCACGAGGTGTCCTTCAAGCAGGATGACGGCGTCCGTTATAACGCCCGCGACGTGGCGGTGATGCGCGCCCGGTTCGAACAGATCCCGGTCGTCCTCGCCAGCGCCACCCCCGCACTGGAAAGCCTGCAGATGGCGGAGAGCGGCACCTATACCCGCCTCGTCCTGCCCAGCCGGTTCGGCGGCGCCACCCTGCCCGCGATCAGGATCGTCAACCTGACGGAGGAGAAGCCCGGCGCCGGCCGCTGGCTCGCCCAGCCGATCGTCGCCGGCATCACCGAACGCCTGCAACGCGGCGAGCAATCGCTGCTGTTCCTCAATCGCCGCGGCTACGCCCCGCTGACGCTGTGCCGCAATTGCGGCTACCGCTTCAAATGCCCCAATTGCAGCGCCTGGCTGGTCGAGCATCGCCTCAGCCGCCGCCTCGCCTGCCACCATTGCGGGCACGAGACGACGCCGCCCCCCGCCTGCCCCGAATGTGGCGAGCCCGACTGCATGGTCGCCTGCGGCCCCGGCGTGGAACGCATCGCGGACGAGGTGGCGGAGCTGTTCCCCGACGCGCGCACCGCCCTCGTCACCAGCGACACGCTGAACACGCCGGACAAGGCGGCGGCCTTTATCGCTGAGGCGGAGGCGGGCGCCGTGGACGTGATCGTCGGCACGCAATTGATCACCAAGGGGTTCCACTTCCCCGACTTGACGCTGGTCGGCGTGGTCGATGCCGATCTCGGCCTGGAGGGCGGCGACCTGCGCGCGGCGGAACGGACCTACCAGCAGGTCGCCCAGGTCGCGGGGCGCGCGGGGCGCGGCACCAAGCCCGGCGAGGTCCTGATCCAGACCCGCCACCCCGACGCGCCCGTAATCGCCGCGCTGGCGGCAGGCGACCGCGACGCCTTCTACGCCGCCGAGACCGAAGCCCGCCGCGACGCCGGCGCGCCTCCGTTCGGCCGCTGGGCCGCCATCATCGTCAGCAGCGAGGACGAGGCGGAGGCCCGCGAAGCCGCCAACCGCCTCGGCGCTACCCGGCCGGAGTTGCCCGACGTCGAAGTCCTCGGCCCCGCCCCCGCCCCGATGGCGTTATTGAGGGGCCGCTACCGCTACCGCCTGCTGCTTAACGCCCGGCGCACGGCACAGGTGCAGGCGGTGATCCGAGACTGGCTGGCAGAACATCGCCACTCACAGGGGGTGCGGGTGAGCGTGGATATTGATCCGTATAGTTTTGTGTAACCGACGTAGAAATCACTTCTTAGTGGATAATTCTGTCATTTCACCTTGAAAGATACCTCTGATGCTGGTCGAATGCTTAGCGGGCAGTTCTCGAGGTTGGAATGGGTGAGAAGACGCAAAACATTGCATTACGATTGCTTCGGAAAGAGGTCTGCCCAGAGGACGCAGTCAGAGCGGGTGTATCTATAGAAGCTTGGCCAACACTCGAAGGAGCGATGATTTGTACGGGATCAGCTGGGGGCTCAGCTCCGACTTGGACGGATTTTCTTGAACTTAATGGCACTCAGAAAGAGGAGCTAAAGCAAAGGTTTTCTTTCGGCCTTGTTTTTATACCAGTTGATGAACGCTGGTTCGCAGTCTCTTTCGGCTTCGGCCATACCAAGCTGAAAGCTGATGTCGTTCAAGAAGATTTCGGCTTGAGGGTCGTCATCAATTCTGTTGACCACCGCAAGCTACGAAGCGCGGATCTACGCACCCCCGACACGACCACAATGAGCCGTAGGTCGCAAACGAGTCGTGGGTCAGGGCGCGACGTGTTCGCCATTGACCCAGAGCGCGACATTGTTCGTGGCCTTTTAGGGGAACCAAAGGACCCTTCTTTCGCAACAAAAATCAGCGGTAGCGACTCCCTGATGATCAGGAGAAAGATGAAAGTCGCAGACCTACCCGACTTGTGCGCTAAAGCATTAGAACTGCATGACTGTGACGAGTACAAGACTGAATTTGGATGGATTGATCAGGTTCGCCATGTTCGCGAACCCGATAAATTGGATGAACTTCAAACGGCGCTTGTCAATGCGATGACCGAGGCGTTGAACCTGCCGCCCGATGAAGCGGATGACCTAGCACTTGCTTTTCCAGCCATCTACGACCCGGAAAAGTCAGCTTGGGTAAGATTCCGCGGCCTACGTCGCTCGATTGTATATCCTGATCTCGACATTAGACATTACCTTGAAGAGCTAAGAAGCAAGAATATACTATTGTACGAAGCTCAGTACTTAACTTCTCATTTAGTAGAAGAATGCGATGAGGACGGTGCCCGCACGGGCTCCTCGTGGCCGATTCGAGATTGCTTGGTATTTGAAACATCAATCGCCGATGAGCGATACACACTTACCGGTGGGCGATGGTACAAAATCGACTCTGATCTTGCGGCAGAGGTAACAAGCTTTTTCGATGGCGTGGAGAAAATCACTCTTCCGTCCGCGGAACCTGGTGACAACGAGAAAAGATACAATGCCCGCGTGGCAAGCACCAGCAGCGATCTTCTCGACTTGGATGTTAAGCTTGTAAGACCCAGCGGCTCTACATCTTCTATTGAGCTATGCGACTTCCTGGGTTTGGATGGTCGCTTTATCCACATCAAAGACAAAAGTGAATCGTCTCGGTTAAGCCACCTGTGGAACCAAGGTTTGATATCAGCTGTCACCCTCAAGCGCGACCCACTTTTCAGGGATGAGGCGCGCACTGTGATCGCTGACCAGCCCAATGGCGCGGCCTATGTGAACATTATTGCTGACTCGAACAGTTCTTTTGACCCGAGCAAGCACAAGATTGTTTTCGGCGTGCTAGTCTCAGGAAAACGGGAGCCTAACTTACCGTTCTTCAGTCTGATTTCCTTCCGGCATGCAGCCCGGCGGATTTCTGCCGAACTTGGCTTTCCCGTAGCCTTCAGTTGGATCAAGAAGTCCGATGTGGGGTTAGGCAAGCCGGTGCCTCGTAAGACGAAAATGGCTGCTTAACGATAGCATTGGATCGACAGCGTTCTGATGCGTTTAGAATGACGACCCTACGAGGAATCCGAAATGACCCCCATTACCCCCGTCTACGAAGCCCAGGCCACAGCCACCGGTGGCCGTGATGGCCGCGCCACCACCTCCGACAACAAGATCGACCTGAAGCTCTCCCCGCCCAAGGAGATGGGCGGCACCGGCGAAGGCACCAATCCGGAACAGCTCTTCGCCTCCGGCTATTCGGCCTGTTTCCTGGGTGCGATGAAGTTCGCCACCACGCAGGACAAGTCTCTGCCCAAGGTGCCGAATGACGCCAGCGTGACCGCCACCGTCGGCATCGGCCCGCGCCCCGACAAGGGCTTCGGCCTCGCCGTCACCCTCTCCGTCAACCTGCCCGGCGTGGACCGTGCGGAGGCGGAGCGGCTGGTGCAGGCGGGGGACGAGATCTGCCCCTATAGCCACGCCACCCGCGGCAACATCCAGGTCGACCTCCAGGTCGCCTAAAGCTCCTCCCCATTCGTGGGGAGGGGGACCGCGCCGCGACCCGAGCTTGGTGGAGGGCGGCGTGGTGGAGGGGGCGGGCCGCCCACACGCCGGCCCGCTTCCCACACTCCCTGACGAAGAACCGCTTTCCTACAGCCCCGGTTCTGTGGCTCAAGCGGCCCCATGCACCGCCGCCCCGCCGCCTTCGTCTCACCCCCTGCGCAGCACCGCCCGCGCTGGAACCTGAACAGCGCAGGAGCCGTCGCGGTAGGTGTCAATTTAGTGTCAACTTCCAGCCCTCAACCGGCGTCGGAGTCATCCTCCCGCCCGTCATAATCCGCCCGCGCCCGCGCCACCTGCATCCGGTTGTCGATCGCCCATTGGCCGATCACCGTCACCGGCGCCTGCAGCGACCGGCCCAGCGGGGTCAGCGAATATTCCACCTTGGGCGGCACGCTCGGCTCCACCAGCCGGCGGACCAGCCCGTCGCGTTCCAGTACCCTCAATGTGCGGGTCAGCATCCGCTGGCTGATCGCATCGATCTGCCGCCTCAGCGCATTGAACCGTTGCGGCCCCGCGCCCAGCGCCATGATGACGCGGATGGTCCACTTGTCCCCAACCCGCGCCAGCACGTCGTTCACCGCGGTGCAGCTGCCATGGTCGGGAACCTGCAAGGGTGGCGTGGTTACACCGGTGTGCCCATCGGACATTGATGTGCCTTCTTGCGCGTCGATGCTCAGGGTCGCCATATTCGCCTCCAGTCACCAACAGTAACCACACCGCTCATAACCACAAGGGGCCGTACCCAATGCAGATCCTCCGCATCGACAGCGCCACGACCGGCGATGATTCCGTCAGCGGCAAGCTGACGCAGATGCTGCTCGACCACTTCACCGCGCAGCATCCCGATGCGACGGTGATCGAACATGATTACGGCACCGATCCCCTGCCGCACCTCGACCCTGTTACAACCGGCGCCATCCGCCGGCCGGAGGAGGCGCGCACGCCGGAAATGCAGGCCGCCTTCCCCGAACAGCGCGCCATCCTGGACGAGTTCCTGGCCAGCGACATCGTGATCCTGGGCGCGCCGATGTACAACTTCACCATCCCGACGGGCCTCAAGACCTGGCTGGACCGGCTGGGCGTGCCCCGCGTCACCTTCGCCTACGACGAGAACGGACCGAAGGGTCTGGCGGGCGGCCGCCGCGTCATTATCGCCAGCAGCCGGGGCGGATATTACGAGATCGGCGATGCGGGGGAGCATCAGGAGACCTACCTCAAGACCTTCTTCAACTTCATCGGGATCGAGCCTGAGTTCGTCCGGGTGAACAAGGCCGGCTTCGGCCCCGATGCCGTGGCGGAAGGGCTCGCCGCCGCGAAGGAGCAGATCGCGACGCTCTGACGGGCACGGCCGGCGGGCCGGCGCGTTGCCTTGGCGATGCCCGGCCCCGTTCTCGTCCCCATCCTGGGCGACCAGCTCACCCCCACCCTCGCCTCGCTGGCCGGTCGCACCCCGGCGGACACGGTGCTGCTGATGATGGAGGTGGCGGAAGAGACCACCTATGTCCGCCATCACAAGGCCAAGATCGCCCTGATCCTGTCCGCCATGCGCCACTTCGCGGCCGAGATGCGCGATGCGGGCTGGCAGGTCGACTACGTGGCGCTGGAGGATGCGGGAAACACCGGCAGCTTCGCAGGCGAGATCGCCCGCGCCGCCACCCGCCACGGTGCCAGCGCGGTGCAGATGGTGGAGCCGGGCGAGTACCGGGTGATGCAGGACCTGCGCGCCCTGCAGGCGGACAGCCCGGTGCCGATGCGCATCCTGCCCGACGACCGCTTCATCTGCTCCCTGCCCGAATTCTACAGCTGGGCAGCGGGGCGGCGGGAGCTGCGGATGGAGTTCTTCTACCGCCAGATGCGGCAGGAAACGGGCCTGCTGATGGACGATGGGGAGCCCACCGGCGGCCAGTGGAACTATGACCGAGACAACCGCGCCCCGCCGCCCCGCCAGCTCGACGCCCCCGCCCCACCCCGCTTCACCCCGGACGCGATCACGGCGGAGGTGATCGCCATGGTCGAGCGCCTGTTCCCCGGCCATTTCGGCGATCTCGCCGCGTTCGGCTGGCCGGTCACCGCCCAGCAGGCGGAGGAAGCCGCGACTGCCTTCATGACGCAGCGCCTGCCGCATTTCGGCACCTGGCAGGACGCGATGCTGCATGGGGAGGATGCGCTGTTTCACTCCCTGCTCTCCACGTCGCTGAACTGCGGGCTGCTCGACCCGCTGGACCTCTGCCGCCGCGCGGAGGCGGAGTACCGGGCCGGGCGCGCGCCGCTGAACGCGGTAGAGGGCTTCATCCGCCAGATCATCGGCTGGCGTGAATTCATCCGCGGCATGTACTGGCTGAAGATGCCCGCCATGCGCGATGCCAACTGGTTCGGCGCGGAACTGCCGCTGCCGGACTTCTACTGGACCGGGGAGACGGACATGCGCTGCATGGCCGATTGCGTCCGCTCCACCCGCGACAACGCCCATGCCCATCACATCCAGCGATTGATGGTGCTGGGCAACTTCGCGCTGATCGCCGGGGTCCGCCCGCAGGAGCTGGAGGACTGGTTCCTGGTCGTCTACGCCGATGCCTACGAATGGGTGGAGCTGCCAAACGTCGCCGCGATGGCGCTGTTCGCCGATGGCGGCACGCTCGCCAGCAAGCCGTATGCCGCCAGCGGCAATTACATCAACAAGATGTCCGATTATTGCGGCGCCTGCCGCTACGACGTGCAGCAGAAGACCGGACCGGACGCCTGCCCCTTCAACCCGCTCTACTGGCATTTCATGGCACGCAACCGGGACAAGCTGGAGCCGAACCGGCGCATCGGCCGCGTCTACGCCACCTGGGACCGGATGAGCGAGGGGCGCAGGGCCGACACGCTGGCCAGCGCGCAGGCGGTGCTGGACGCGCTGGTCCCCGCCGCGCCGGGCTGGGCACGGGCGCCTTAGCGGTTCGATTGCCTTCCGCCGCCATTGCCCCTAAGTGCGCGCAAAAGCCGCCCGCCGGGCGCCAGCAGGAAGCAAGCCCATGTCCCGCCGCCGCCAGATCTACGAAGGCAAGGCCAAGATCCTGTACGAAGGGCCGGAACCCGGCACCATCATCCAGTACTTCAAGGACGATGCCACCGCCTTCAACGCCCAGAAGAAGGGCACGATCAACGGCAAGGGCGTGATCAACAACCGGATCTCGGAACACGTCTTCCTGCGGTTGTCGCATATCGGCATCCCCACCCACTTCATCCGCCGCCTGAACATGCGCGAGCAGCTGGTGCGTCAGGTGGAGATCATCCCGCTGGAAGTGGTGGTGCGCAACGTCGCCGCCGGCAGCCTGGC
The DNA here is from genome assembly GCF_039830145.1 of Croceibacterium sp. TMG7-5b_MA50. NCBI lineage: Bacteria > Pseudomonadati > Pseudomonadota > Alphaproteobacteria > Sphingomonadales > Erythrobacteraceae > Croceibacterium > Croceibacterium sp. TMG7-5b_MA50. The sequence continues at coordinate 1,367,304 of NZ_CP156082.1, forward strand.
GAAGCGCCTGGGACTGGAGGAAGGCGAGCCGCTGCCCCACACGCTGATCGAATATTACCTGAAGTCGGACGAGCTGCAGGATCCGCTGGTGGCGGAAGAGCACATCGCCTGCTTCGGCTGGGCCAATCACGAGGAGATGCAGGACATCGCCTCCATGGCGATCCGGGTGAACGATTTCATGTGCGGGATGTTCGCCGCGATCGACATCCGCCTGGTCGACTTCAAGCTGGAATTTGGCCGCATCTGGGACAACGATTACGCCCGAGTGATCCTGGCGGACGAGATCAGCCCGGACAATTGCCGCCTGTGGGACATGACCACTGGGGAAAAGCTGGACAAGGACCGGTTCCGCCGCGATCTGGGCGGCGAGGAGGAGGCTTATCAGGAGGTCGCCCGCCGGTTGGGCCTGCTGCAAAGCGAGGATGGCCCGGGCGAGGTGTTCGACCTGTCAGTCCACCGGTCCCGCCTGCGCAGCCCGGCCAAGCCGAAGAAGTAATGTGCCGGGCCGTTCCGGCCGATCGATCCGGAACCACCACTTAAGCAGTTGAACACTATTGCCCTTTAAGGTCGCCGGCATCCGCATCTGGCGCCGAGGGGCTGCATGTTTACCGTCCTGTATTGCATTCGCGATCAACATGATTGGCGCCTGCTCGCGCTCGCCCTGCTCCTGTGCGGCGCCACCTGCTGGGCGACGATAATGCTGCTGCGTACGGCACAACGATCGCGCAACCGTGCCCGTCGGCGCTGGACAGGGCTGTCCGCGATAGCCGCGGGGGTCGGTGTCTGGGCGACCCACTTCATCGCCATGCTGGGCTACGACCCGGGCGTGGTGCAAGGTTACGGCTTCCTGCTGACCGCCGGATCGCTGGTGATCGTCGTGGCGGCGGCAATGGTCGCATTCTGGCTGGCCCTGCGGCTGGATGGGTGGTCGGGGACGCTGTCGGGCGGCACTGTCCTGGGCGGCGGCATCTCCGCCATGCATTACACCGGCATGATGGCCCTGCAGTTGCCCGGCCACCTGGTATTCGCCCCCGGCTATGTCGCTGCATCCGTGCTGCTGTCGATCGCACCGCTGTTGCCGGCGCTGCAACTGGCGCTCGCCCGTCGTTCGGTATCGAGTGGGGTCAACGCCGCCCTGCTGATGGCACTGGCCATCCTGCTGCTGCACTTTACCGGCATGGCGTCCCTGTCGATCAGGCCTGATGCCGGCCTGATGATCCAACACCCGATGGTTCTGTCAGCCATGAACCTGGGGGCGCTGATCTGTGTGGTGGCGAGCGGCCTGCTGGCGCTGCTGGGCATGGCATCGCTATTCGCATCTCGCGCCCGCATCACGATCGCCACCCGCGAACACGAATTCGCGCTGCTGGTCCAGTCGGTCCCGGGTCTGGCGATCTACATGGTGGCGCCTGACGGCCGCATCTGCTCCTGGAACCGGGGTGCCCGCAGTCTGAAGGGATATACCGAGGACGAGGCGATCGGCCTGCCCTTGTCCGCCTTCTACCCGCCGGAAGTACCCGCCGGTGCCATCACCGAAACGCTGGCTGCCGCTACCGAACAGGGCACCTACCGCACAGAAGGCTGGCGCTGTCGCAAGGACGGTTCGCGGTTCTGGGCGCATATCGTGGTGATGGCGATGCGTGACGATGAAGGCCGGCTGACCGGCTATGCCAAGGTCACGCGCGACATGACCCAGTATCAGGAGAATCAGGAGCGGCTGAAGACGCTGACCGCCAATCTGGACACCGCCCTGACCCATATGCATCAGGGCCTCTGCCTGTTTGACGAGCGGGAGCGGCTGCTGCTGGTCAATGCGCAGGCCTGCACGATCAGCGGCTTCGAACCGGGCGAGATGACGGTTGGCATGACGCTGGCCGACATCATGCGGTTGCATGCCCGGCGGCGCGACGGGGTGGAGCCGACACCCGAGATGATCGAGCGCACGCTGAAGCGCCACCGGCAGACTTACGCCGACCCCGACGGGGGTACGATGGTGTTCCAGACCTCGCTGGGTCGCACCCTGTGCATGACCCACCGGCCGCTGCCCGCTGGCGGCTTCGTCACCACCTTGGACGACATCACCGAAAGCCGCCGCGCGGCAGAGCGGATCGAGCACATGGCGCTGCACGACGCGCTGACCGGCCTGCCGAACCGGACGGGGTTCGCGCAGGGGTTGGAGGAGGCGCTGGCCAACGCGGCGGATAATGGCGGGCAATTGGCGGTCATCGGCATCGACCTCGACCGGTTCAAGGAGATCAACGACAATCACGGCCATGCCGCGGGCGACCTGGTCCTGCGCGACCTGGGCCATGCATTCCGCACCATGCTGCACGAAGGCGAACTGATCGGTCGCATCGGCGGGGATGAGTTCGCCGCCGCCAAGCCGTTTGCCGACAGCCATGACCTTGCCGAGTTCCTGCACCGCGTCGAACAGGCGCTGGAAACACCGGTGATGGCAGGGGAGCAGCGGATCCTGCCGGGCGGCAGTATCGGCATCGCGGTGTATCCCGGCGATGGCGCCACGCGGGAAGAGCTGGTCAACAATGCCGACCTTGCCATGTACCGGGCCAAGGGGTCTCCGACGCAGACCACCTGCTTCTATCAGCAAGGCATGGACCAGAGCGCCCGTGCCCGGCGCTTCATGGCGGCGGAGCTAAAGGAAGCGGCCGAACGGGACGAATTGCGGCTCGTGTACCAGGTGCAGCGTTCGCTGACCGACCAGTCGATCACCGGCTACGAGGCGCTGCTGCGCTGGCAGCACCCGATGCTGGGCTGGGTGTCGCCGGCGGACTTCATCCCGGTGGCCGAGGAATCGGGGTCGATCGTCGCGATCGGCGAATGGGTGCTGCGCACAGCCTGCCGGCAGGCCGCCGCCTGGCCGCGGCCCTGGCGTGTGGCGATCAACCTGTCCCCGCTGCAGTTGATGCATGTGGACCTGCCGGCTCTCGTGGCGGAGGTGCTGCTCGAGACCGGCCTCGCCGCACATCGGCTGGAGCTGGAGGTCACCGAAAGCGCCGTCATCAGCGACAAGCTGCGGGCGCTGCACGTGTTGCGCCAGATCAAGGCGCTGGGTGCGACCATCGCCATCGACGATTTCGGCACCGGCTATTCGTCGCTCGATACGCTGAACTCCTTCCCCTTCGACAAGATCAAGATCGACCGCTCCTTCCTGATCGAGTCCTCCGGCAGCGACCGGGCGAGAGCCATTATCCGCGCCGTGCTGGCGCTGGGCCGCAGCCTGGATGTGCCGGTGCTGGCCGAAGGACTGGAGAGCACCGACCAACTTGCGCTGCTGCAGGCGGAAGGGTGCGACCAGGCGCAAGGCTACCTGTTCGGCCGGCCGGTCCCGCTCGACCATGCGGAGATCACGCGGCTGGAGGCGGTCGTACACTGAGGCTGCGGAGACGCATTGCCGGTTCATCCGTGGCGAGGCATGACCGGGGGCGATGCACCGCCTTTCCCTTGCGCTCCTCGCCACGCTCTGTCTGCCCGTGTCCGCTTTGGCGCAGCAGCCCGCTGCCCTGCCGGCGATCGCCGCCAGCGATCTGCCGGTCGATCCCGACTGGCGGATCGGAACGCTTCCGACCGGCCTCACCTACCTGATCCGCGCCAACGGCACGCCAGCGGGGCAAGGGAGCGTGCAGCTGTGGATCGGCCATGGCGCGCTCAGCGAACATGATGGCGAGCGGGGGCTGGCCCACTTCATCGAGCACATGGCGTTCAACGGGTCCACCAACGTGCCGGAAGGCGAGATGGTGCGCCTGCTGGAACGCGAAGGGCTCGCCTTCGGTGCGGACACCAACGCCTCCACCAGCTTCGAACAAACAGTGTATCGGCTGGACCTGCCGCATGCCGATCCGGACATGCTCGGCATTGCACTGATGCTGATGCGGGAGACGGCGGGTGAGCTGAGCTTCGACCCTGCGGCCGTCGATCGGGAGCGTGGCGTGGTGCTGGCGGAGGCGCGCACCCGCGCGAACTATGCCTATGCGGAAACGCTGGACGAGTTCGCCTTCCTGTATCCCGGCGCGCGCTTTACCCATCGCATGCCGATCGGCGACAGCGAGGTGATCCGCGGGACGAGCGCGGCACAGTTGAAGGCACTTTGGCGGCGGCTCTATCGACCACGCAATGCGGCGCTGGTCGTAGTCGGCGACTTCGATCCGGCGGCGGTGGAGGCTGCGGTCGCGGCACGCTTCGGCGACTGGACCGGGGCCGATCCAGTGCCCGCACCGGGCGCCGGGCCGGTGCCGCTGCAGCTGGCGGGACTGACCGATATCTATGTCGATCCCGCATTGGCGGAGCGGGTGACGGTGGTGCGTCATGGCACGTGGACGCAAGAACCTGATACCGCCGAGCGGCGGCGCACCCGCCTGCTGCGGCAGATCGGCTATGCCATCGTCAACCGCGGTCTGGCGCGGCTGGCGCGCGGGGCGGACGCGCCGTTCAAGGCGGCAGGGTTCGGCACGGGGGAGGTGTTCGGCGTGGCCCGGTCGACCCGGCTGATCGTCGACGTGGTGGAAGGCGGCTGGCAGGCCGGCCTCACCGCCGCGCAGGCGGAGTACCGGCGCGCGCTGGCGCAGGGCTTTACCGCTGCCGAGCTGGCGGAGCAGTTGGCGCAACTGCGTACAGCGCATATCGAAGCGGCCGCCGGTGCCGCCACGCGCACCCATGCAGTCCATGTCGCCGCAGCCATCGCCCTGCTGGATGACGGCACCGTCCCGACCACGCCGGCCAGCGCCCTCGCCCGGTTCGAGGCATTCGCGCCGACTATCACGGCGGAGGCGGTGCGTCAGGCATTGCTGGTCGACGCAGTACCGCTGACCGAACCTCTGATCCGCTGGGAAGGACGCACCGCGCCGGAGGGCGGAGTAGAGGCACTACGCACGGCATGGGATGGCGGCATGACTGCACCGATCACGGCGGCAGCAGACGGTCCGGAAACGGAGTGGGCCTACGCCGATTTCGGAGCGCGTGGCGGCGTGGTGGCAGACGGCACGGATCCTGAACTTGGCATCAGGACACTGCGCTTCGCCAACGGGCTGCGGGTGAACCTCAAGCGCACGACCCTGTCTGCCAATCGCATCCTGGTGCGGCTTGGGGTGGATGGCGGCCAGTTGCTCGACACCGCCGACCATCCACTCGGCACAGCACTGGTTGGCGCGCTGCCGGCAGGGGGTCTGGGGCGCCATTCGGCGGACGAGCTGCAATCGCTGTTTGCCGGGCGCACGGTGCAACTGGGGCTGTCGGCGGGAGAGGACCGCTTCACCTTCTCCGCCGCGACGACGCCCGATGACCTCGCCCTGCAATTGCAGCTGATCGCTGCCGCCCTGACCGACCCCGGCTATCGGCCGGAGGGACAGGCGCAATATCTCCGGCAAGTGGCAGACTTCTTCGCCCGGACGGAGGCAACGCCGGAAGGTGCGTTGGCGACGCAGCTTGGCACGATCACCAGCGACGGCGACCCTCGCTTCTCCCTCCAGCCCCGAGCATTGCAGGAGGCGGTCACCTTCGCTGACCTGCGCGCCACGATCGGCGACCGGCTGGCCACGGGCGCGCTGGAGCTGGCGATCGTGGGAGACCTCGACGAGCAGGCGACGATCAACGCCATCGCGGCCACACTGGGCGCCCTGCCCGCACGGGAGGCGGAGTTCCGCCCCTATGCCGATAATCGTGTGCGCAGCTACACAGCCGACCGCACGCCGCGCACCCTGTATCATGGTGGCCCGGCGGACCAGGCACTACTGCGCCTGTCCTGGCCCACGACCGACGGCAGCGACCAGCAGGTATCGCTGAGCCTGGAGCTGCTGGAACGGGTCGCGCAACTGGCGCTGACCGAAGCTTTGCGGGAGCGGCTGGGCCAGACCTACTCGCCACGGGCGAACGCTGCGCAATCACGCACCTACGCGGGCTATGGCGAGTTCGCGCTGACCGCTGCCATCGCGCCCGCCGACCTGCCTGCTGCCCGCGCCGCGATGCTGGCGGAAATCGTTCGGCTGTCCACTGATCCGGTCAGCGAGGACGAACTGCTGCGTGCCCGACGTCCGCTGGCGGAAGCCTACGCCAACGCGTTGAAGGACAATGGTGGCTGGCTAGGTCTCGCCACTCGCGCGCAATCCCGGCCGGAAGACATCGTCCGGTTCCAGGCCGCACCTGCAATGCTGGCGGCGATCACACCCGCGCAGTTGCGCGACGCGGCCGCCCGCTGGCTCGACCCGGCACAGGTGCTGGAGGTCGCGGTGCTGCCCCGCCCCCTTCCCAACGATGCCCCCGATCAGTAGCCTGCCGCTTTGATGGCCAAGATAGCGCACCCGCCCGTAGCCGAAGCTCCACCCCGATCGCTGCCGTGGTGGCGACACCTGTATGTCCAGGTGCTGGTGGCGATCGCAGCGGGCGCGCTGCTGGGCCACTTCGTGCCGGACGTGGCCCAGACGCTGAAGCCGTTGGGCGATGGATTCATCAAGCTGGTGAAGATGGTGATCGCACCGGTCATCTTCCTGACGATCGTCACCGGCATCGCCGGCATGCGCGACCTTGGCGCAGTGGGGCGGGTGGCGGCCAAGGCGTTCGCCTATTTCCTGACCTTCTCCACGCTGGCGCTGATCGTGGGACTGATCGTCGCCAACACCATCCGTCCGGGTGACGCACTGCGGGTAGACCCGGCGACACTGGATGCAGGCGCAGTCAGCCGGTATGCGGAAGCCGCGCATCATGGATCGACACTGGCCGAGTTCCTGCTGGGCGTTATCCCCGACACGGCGCTAGGCGCCTTCACCTCCGGCAATATCCTGCAGGTATTGCTGCTGGCTGTGCTGTTCGGCATCGCGCTGGCGCTGACCGGCGCGAAGGGCGACCGGGTGCTAACCGTGCTAGAGGACCTGTCGACCATCATCTTCAGGCTGGTCGCCATCGTGATGCGCGCGGCGCCGATTGGCGCGTTCGGCGCGATGGCGTTCACCATCGGCGCCTACGGCATCGGCGCGCTGGCCGGCCTCGCCGGGCTGGTCGCCACCTTCTACCTGACCTCGCTGCTGTTCGTCGTGGTGGTGCTGGGCACCGTAGCGCGGGTTGCCGGCTTTTCGCTGTGGGACCTGGTGCGGTATCTCCGGGCGGAACTGCTGCTCGTTCTGGGCACGTCCTCCTCCGAATCCGCGCTGCCGTCACTGATGGAAAAGCTGGAACGGGCCGGCTGCCCCAAGCAGGTGGTCGGGCTGGTCGTGCCGACCGGCTATTCCTTCAACCTGGACGGGACCAACATCTACATGACGCTGGCCGCCCTGTTCATCGCGCAGGCGACCGGGGTGGAGCTGTCATGGGGTGAGCAGGCGCTGCTGCTGGGCGTCGCCATGCTGTCGTCCAAGGGGGCGGCGGGCGTGACCGGCGCGGGCTTCATCACGCTGGCCGCGACGCTGTCCATCGTGCCCAGCGTGCCGATCGCGGGCATGGCGCTGATCCTGGGTGTCGACCGCTTCATGTCCGAATGCCGCAGCCTGACGAACTTCATCGGCAATGCGGTGGCGACAGTGGTGGTCAGCCGGTGGGAAGGCGGGTTCGACAAGGGCCGTTTCCACGCCGCGACGCATGGCGAATTGCCGCCGCAAGGCTAAGATTGCATGATTTACGCAAAGGCGTAGAACATAGCCTGCAAAGCATAATCAGGAGGGTCGCCAGGGAAGTCCGGGAGGGGGCAAGTCCATGGCAAGTCTGAAGCAGACGCTGGTCGGCGGCGTCATCGGCATCGTCAACAATGTATCGCCGTTGCGCAAGCTGGTCAGCAAGCAGGTGATCAACAAATACGCGTACAAGACGCCATGCCGCCCGCGCGCCGTGTCCATGGCGGCGGACTACACCACCTGGCCCGGCCTGACGGACAAGCGTTACACCGGACGGCATCTGTGCCGCGCCAGCGATGCCGACCGTCCCGCCGCCCCGCCGATCGACGAGGTCGTTCGCCTGTTCGAACGTCGCCAGTTCAGGCCGGCGACCGACACCAACCTGCTGTTCCCGTTCTTCGCCCAATGGTTCACCGACAGCTTCCTGCGGACCAAGTGGGAGGCTGAAGGCAACCGCACCTTCCGCGAGAACGAGAGCAATCACGAAATCGACCTGTGCTCGATCTACGGCGTCAGCGAGGCGCAGACGACCATGCTGCGCGAAGGCGTTGGCGGCAGGCTGGCGCACCAGATCATCAATGGCGAGGTCTGGCCCGCACCGCTGTTCGCGGAGGAAGGCGGCGAGTTCCAGCTGGCGGAGCGGTACCGCCGCATCGCCGAGGTGGACGAGGATCACCCGGCGCGCGCCGGATTGTACACCGGCCCCAATTTCCGGCGCGTCACCAGCAAATGGTCGCCGGACGACAAGCGCCGCGCCTTTGCCGTGGGGCTGGAACACGGCAATTCGACGATGGCCAACCTGGTCATGAACACGCTGTGGCTGCGCGAGCATAACCGCACGGCAGCGATTTTGCAGACGGCGCATCCTGAATGGGACGACGAACGCCTGTTCCAGACCGCGCGCAACGTCACGATCGTGGTGCTGCTGAACATCGTGATCGGCGACTACATCGTCCACATCGCGCCGTTGGACGTGAAGCTGGAGCCGGTGCCCGGCATGGCGGAGGAGGAGCGCTGGTACCGCAACAACTGGATGGCGGTCGAATTCGCGCTGCTCTACCGCTGGCACGATCTGATCCCCGACAGCTTCACCCTGGCCGGGCAGACCTACCCGTCGGAACGGATGACCCGCGCGCACCAGTTGGTGACGGAGGCGGGGCTGGATCAGGTGCTGCGCGACGCCGCCGGGCAGAAGGCCGGGCGTATCGGCCTGGGCAATACGGCGGCTTTCCTGCTGGCGAAGGAAGGCGCCAATGTGAAACGCCTCAGCCTGGAGATGGGCCGCGCCTGCGGGCTGCCGTCCTTCAACGCGTACCGCCGGTATTACGGCATGAAGCCGGTCAGGAGCTTCATCGACCTCACGGGAGACAAGGACACCGCCGGCGCGCTGGAACGCCTCTACGGCCATATCGACCGGCTGGAATGGTTCGTCGGCATCTTTGCCGAGAAATACGGTTCAGCCAACATGATGGGCGAACTGCTCACCACCATGGTCGCCAACGATGCCTTCACCCAGGCGTTGACGAACCCGCTGCTGGCCGAAAACGTGTTCAACGAAGCGACCTTTGGCGCGGAAGGTATGAGCATCATCGGCAGTACTCGCACGCTGGCGGAGGTGATCGTGCGCAATACCGGCATCCGGGACAAGGGCAGCGTCCGCTTCACCGTCTGATCGCGGGCGCCCTTGCCCCGCAGCCGTCGCCGCGATAGGCGCAGGCGCATATCTGCAGCAGCGGGAAAGTTTGATCCATGAAGGTCCGCGTCCATGTCAGCCTGAAGCCCGGCGTGCTCGATCCGCAGGGCCGTGCCGTTCACCATGCGCTGGAAGGGCTGGGTTTCACGGGGGTCCATGACGTACGCGTCGGCCGGCTGATCGAACTGGACGTGGCGGACGACACCAGCGACGAGGTGCTGGACGAGATGTGCCGCCGCCTGCTGGCGAACGGCGTGGTGGAAAACTACCGGGTGGAGCGCGCCTGATGCGCACCGCCGTCATCACCTTCCCTGGATCCAATTGCGACCGCGACATGGCCGTCGCGCTGGAGAAGGTCAGCGGCACTGCCCCGCTTCGGGTGTGGCACGGCGACGCCATCCTGCCCGACAGACTTGACCTGATCGCGTTGCCCGGCGGCTTTTCCTATGGCGATTATCTGCGCAGCGGCGCCATGGCCGCGACCAGTCCGATCATGCGCGCGGTGGTGGAGGCGGCGGGCTGCGGCGTGCCGGTGCTGGGAGTCTGCAACGGGTTCCAGGTGCTGACGGAAGCTGGGCTGCTGCCGGGTGCGCTGCTGCGCAATGCCGGCCAGACCTTCATCTGCAGGACCGTTCCGCTGATGGTGGAAAACAGCCAGTCGCTGTTCACCGCCGGGTACCAGCAGGGTCAGCAGATCCGTATTCCGGTGGCGCACCACGACGGCAATTACTTCGCGGACGAGGATACGCTCGACCGGCTGGAAGGCGAAGGTCGCGTGGCATTCCGCTACGTGGAAACCTGCAACGGGTCGCAGCGGGACATTGCCGGCGTGCTGAACGACGCGGGTAATGTGCTGGGCATGATGCCCCACCCCGAACGCGCGGTGGAGGACGATCATGGCGGCACTGACGGCCGCGCCCTGTTCGAGGCCGCAGTCCGCCAGCTCGCCTGATCAGCGCGCCGCGAGACGCGGCTGGCCGACGCGCAGCAATACCTGTTCGTACGCCATCCCGTCCCCGCCCCGATCCACCAGGATATGCTGGTGTCCATTGCCGACCTGCCGCACGTCCCGGTCGTGCACGCTGACCGACAGATCATCGGTCAGCGCAATGCGGTAGAATGTGCTGCGCATGTATTCGGACAGTTCACCCGCCGTCAGCGCGCCGTTGGCGTCCCCGTCGGCATGGCCACTCAGGGCCTGCTGCAGGATCATGGAGATGTAGCCGCCGGCCTGGAACTTGTCGGCCACCAGGCTGGTGAGATCGCTGTCCGAACTGAAGATGCCCATGCGGCCCGTGCGCCGCTTGATGACATTGTCGAACCCGCCTGAAAAACAGCTGTCCAGCACCAGCAGGCTGCGTGCCGGGATCTGGTCGAACAATTGCGCCAGCTCGTAATCGCGCAGGGCGGCATCATACAGCTCGATCGTCTCGGCGCTGCCATCGCCTTCCATGATCGTGTCGACGTTCTCCTTGCTGCCATGGCCGGAGAAGAACATCAGGAACAGGTCGTCCGGCCCGATCTGCGCCGCGATCCGGCCGAACGCCTGCTGCACCGCGCCGCGCGTCGCCTCCGCGTTCAGCAGGGTCACGCTGCCGGGCGCCAGCACGCCGCCAGTCTGCAAGGTCTGCGTCAGCTTGGCCGCGTCGCCATCGGTCAGCGTCAGCGGGTTCATGCGGTTGTAGTCGGCGACCCCTACGCTGAGCAGGAAGACCCGCCCGGCACCCGCGCCCACATCGGCCACGACAGTGCCGCTGTCCCGCTCCATCCGCAGGGTATAGCCGCCCGTTTCCCCCGCGGCGTAGCTGGTGGCGGCAATCTCGTAAGTGCCATCCTGCGGCAGGGTAATCGCCAGACGGCTGTCGGTGCCATCATTGCCGGCACGATCGTCATTGGTCTCGATCGCGCCATCGGGCAGGTAGAGCGACAGGAAGGTGTCGAAATCGCCCGACTGCATGTCGAACACCAGCCGGTCCCCCCGGCGACCGGAGAAGCTGAACCGATCCTGGTACTCGCCGCTGGAGAAGGTCTGATCCCCCTCCACCAACGATCCCGTAACCGCACGGCCCAGGGCCAGCGTCGCGGCAGGCGGTGTCGCGGCGACGGTCGTCCCATTCTCAGCCGCCAGCCGGTAAGCGCCGCTGCCCCCGTCGGCGTAGGTGCCGACCGTGACCTGGTAGGCGCCGCTTTCCGGCAGCGTGACCTCCAGCAGGCTGTTCAGCGTGTCGCCCGCGGGATCGTCATCGTTGCTGGCGGAAAAGCCGCCCGGCCCGCTCAGCGCAACGGTCGGGTCGAACGCATCGGAGCTGAGCGAGAGGCGGACTACCTGTCCGGCCCGGCCCTCCAGCGTGTAGCTGGCTGATCCCGGCAGGGTTCCGGCGACCGACGATCCCAGCGCCAGCCGCGCGCCGCCAGTCACCGGCGCCACGTCGCCCGTCGCCTGCGCCGTCAGCGTATAGGCGCCCTGTTCGCCCGCGGCGTAGCTGGTGGCCCACAGGTCCAGCCGTCCACTGGCGGGGAACTGCACCTCCAGTTCGCTGTTGCCGCCGCCACCCGGCGCATCGTCGTTGAAGACCTGGTACTCGCCCCCGTCCGACGCCTGCAGGAACGTATCGACCGCATCCGATCGCATCGTCAGCATCAGCCGGCTGCCCGGCGTACCGGACAGAGTGTAGACATCAACGAACTCGCCGCTTTCCAGCGTGGCATCACCGGTCGCCAGTGCGCCCTGCACCGCATCGCCCGCCCGCAGGGTGCCGGTACCGGAAGGGGCCGTCGCCTGTTCCGGCCCGACGCTCGAGCCCACCGTGGTTTCCAGCTGATAGCTGCCGGTCTCGCCACTGGCATAGGACGTGACGAAGACCTGATACGTCCCGCTCGCCGGCAAGGTGAAGGTCAGCCCGGCGTCGCTGGTACCGTCATTTGCATCGTCGTTGCTGAATTCCGCATCTTGCGGCCCACGCACGAAGACGTAGGCATCGAAATCGCCCGAGCTGAGCGTGATGGTGACGGCATCGCCGGCCTGACCCGAGATGTCGTAGGTGTCGTAGAACTCACCGCTTTCCAGCGTCGCATCGCCACTCGCCAGCGTACCGCTGACCGTCTCTGCCAGGACAGGTAACGGAACCAGGGTGCCCAACAGGCACGCCGCGCCAACAGAAAGCCCCCGCATCCCAGACCCCCCAGCCCTCGCACAAGCGAACGGCAGCAGTATGGGCGACGGACGGCGCGGCGCAAAGCGCTTTGTTGCCGCGCGCGTCCGGCTTCAGAACAGCCTGGGCTCAGGCAGGAAGGGCGATCCGCACGGGCGGCAAACCGGTGACGTCCACCGGCAACGCGAACAGGTGCCCCGCCAGCGGTTCACGCGCGCGCCCCTCCGCATCCAGGTGGACGCTGGCGGTGGTGGCGAACAGGGTGCGCCCGTCCACGCCGCCGAACGCGACCTTGGTGATGGCGCTGACCGGCAGCGGGATTGCCTCCATCAGGTCGCCCGCAGGCGAATAGCGGCGGATCTGCCCACCGCCGAACAGTCCGACCCACACGCATCCGGCCGCATCTACGATCACACCATCGGGGAAGCCACCGCCCTGTTCGATGCGGACGAACACCCGCTCCGTCCCCACGGTCCCATCCGGCGCGAGCTCGGCGGCGTAGATGGTGCTGCCCAGCGTATCCACATGGTACAGCGTGCCGCCCTCCGGGCTGACCGCGGGACCATTGCTGACGATCACGGGATCGCTGACCGCGATGGTCCGCGTACCATCATATCGGTATATGCGCCCGCTCGCCTCGTCTTCCGGATCGTGCATGGTGCCGAACCACAGGCGACCCTGCTGGTCCACATGGCCGTCGTTCAGGCGGTTATCCGGCAGGTCCGGTTCCGGATCGTGCAACGGGGTAAAGGTGCCGTCCACAGGATCGAACCGGGCGAGCCCGGTCTTCAGCCCGGCAATGAAGCTGCCATCCGCGGCAGGCAGGCAGAAACCGACGGGCGCCGGAGCGGGCCAGCTGCGCCGGTCACCGGTCGCGGGGTCATAGCGGTGGACGGCCGGCGCCTTGATATCAACGAACCACAGCGCACCGCCGGAACCGATGGGATCGCTGTCGACCCAGACCGGCCCCTCGCCCAGCGTTGCACCGAGGTCCCACACGACCTCCGGCTCGCCCAATTGCACCTGTGCCATCGACCATCCTCTTGCCATTGTCGTGCTGCCGCCATGCCGCAAGGGCGCAGCGATCCGCAAGGGGGCCGCTGCGACTATCGCGCGACCGGCCAGCCGTCCGCCCAATCAAGCCGCTGAATCTGCAGCACCGGAAATCCGTTCCGCGTGGTGTCGTAGGCGTGATGGACGATGTAATCCTGACCACCATTGGCGACCACCGCCACATGGCCCCGCCCGACGTAACGGCTGCCGGTGCCCTGCCCGCTTTCGAGCACCACCGTTCCACCGCCATCCATCATCGAGCGGCCGTCCCGGTCAAGATATGGTCCAGTCGGACTGGCCGATCGGCCGACGCGGGTGTTGTACGTGCTGGCCGCGCCCTGACAGCAGGCGTCGAACGACACGAACAGGTAATAGAACCCGCCACGCCTGACTACGAAGGGAGCCTCCACCGCGCCGGGAAACGGACGCGAGGCGATGGACCGGATCGTGTCGCCAGCGCGGCGCATGCCGGTCGCGGGATCGAGTTCGATCAGCTTGATCCCGGTCCAGAAGCTGCCGAACGCCATCCACATGCGGCCATCGGCGTCGGTGAAGACCGCCGGATCGATGGCGTTGTAATTGTCGCTGCTGCGCGACTGGATCACCGGCCCGCGATCCTGCCATGTGGTCGCGGGCGCCGCCGGATTGATCGAGGTGGCGACCGCCATGCCGATGGCGGAGCGGTTCTCGCCAAAGCGCGAGATGGAGTAATACAGCCGGTACTCACCGCCGACCTTCACGATATCAGGGGCCCACATGCCCCCGGTGCCCGGCACCTCGGTCGCCGTCCAGGCGGGCAGCGCGGTGTAGCTGCCACCATGCAGCGTCCAGTCGGTCAGGTTGGGTGAGGTGCGCAGCGCCAGCAGCCCTTCCCGGTCGCCATTGTTACCGGTCGCGAACAGGTAGAACGTGCCGTTATCGTTCAGGATCGCAGGATCGTGCACGGGACCGGTGGCCCCCGTCAGCGCCAGCGTGCCCGATGGCGAAGGCGATGGAGCCGGCGAAGGCGACGAGGAAGGTGATGGCAGGGGTGCCGGCGCCGGCGTAGGTGTCGGGGCGACCAGCAGGCTGTCCCCGTCATAGGTGTCGTCGTCTCCGCCGCATGCCGCCAGGGCGAACAGCAGCGCGGTGGCCGTACCGGCCGCAAGCTTCCTCATCAGGCTTCTCCCATGTCGGGCCGCGCAGGATCTGTCGCCCGTGCTGGCCCGGTCGCCGTCGCCGTCAGTCGAAGGTGTAGCGCACCCCCAGCGCAAAGGTGCGCGGCAGCAGCGTGGTACCCAGATTGTGGGTGTCCTGCCCACCGGCATCCTCGAACTTGTAGTAGCTCTGCTGCAGTTCCTGCGTCAGGTTCACCGCATCGAAGGTGACCCCCAGCTCATCCGTGACTGCGACGGTCAACTGGAAGTCCAGGCTGCTTTCCGGCCGGCGCCACACCCCGATCGGATTGGCGAACAGGCGCGCCTCGTTGTTACTGAGGAACGCCTCGCGCCAGACATAGCTGAGCCGCGCGCCCACCGGGCCGCGATCGTAAGCCAGGGTGACGTTGTACGACAGGTCGGACACGCCGAAGAACGAGCTCTCGTCTTCCCCCACCACATTGCCGGCGGAATCGGTCAGCGGGATGTTCTGGTTGGAATCCAGGATCGTCAGGCTACCCTGTGCGCCCAGGCCGTTCAGCACGCCTGGCAGCTCCGGGAACAGGATGAACCCGAGCTCCGCCCCTTCCAGCACGCCGTTGCTGGCGTTCTCCGGCCGGGTGACGGCGAACACGTTGGTGTTGAGGCCGGTGCCGGGAATGGTCAGAACAGACGTGAACGGGACCACCAGACCGTCGATCTCCCGCCGGAACAGCGTACCGAAGATACCGGTGCTGCGATTGAAGTAATATTCGATGCCGATGTCGTAATTCTTGGAGGTGGTCGGCTGCAGATTGGCGTTGCCGCTGGTACCGCTGCCACGGCCGATGCCGGTAAGATCGCCGACGAGCTGCGGGAACGGGTTCAACTCGCCGAACGCCGGCTGGCGCAGCGTTTCGCCATAATTGAACCGAACACGGAGCTCTGGCGTGATATCCCAGCGCAGGGTCAGCGATGGCAGGACCGCGTCGGTGCTGGCTTCCGCATCGGTGACGATGCCAGTCACCCGATCGGTAAAGGTAAGATCCCTGTCCACCTTCACGTACCGCACGCCACCCTGCACCAGCATCGGGGCACCGAACAGGTCGATCTCCGTATCGAGCTGCAGATAGGCGGCCATGTTCTTCTCATTGATGTCAAAAACATCGACCATGGTCAGGGCGTCGGTAAGCAGGATACCGGGATCAACACTGGAACGGTATAGCTCACGCACGAGATCGGTATTGTCGTAGATGAACTGACCATTGGGGACCAGCCAGGATGTCGGCACGTTGGCCCGGCCCTGGAAGAAGTCCGAATTGGTCTGCTGCAGGTCCGGGGTCAGTTCGTTGAAGCGGACGGGAATACGCGGAGCGGTCGGCGTGACGCCGGCGCGGGTCAGCGCGGGCGCATCCTGCGTCCGGACGGAGTCCATCGCCTTGCGATCGTCGTAGCGGACGCCGAAGCGGATCTCACCGTCGAAGAACTGCTCGAACTCCTGCATGGTGTCGAGATGCGCGGTGAAAGCGCTGCCCCTGGACCGGTTGGCGTTGTCGTAGAACTCTCCAACGGTCCACTGCGCGGGGTCGAGCAGAAGCGAATTGTCGTCAAAATTGTAAGCCGGGAAGCCGTCCCGTTCGTTGAAGTCGACGTTGATCTCGTTCGCCACGCGGTTCAGGCGCATGGCCAGAAACTGCGTGTTGAACTCGCTGTTCTGGTACGACAGGTCGGCCGTGACGTAGCCGGTGTCACCCGTCTCCCAACGGCCGTTCAGCGCATAGACGAAGCTGTCGGTGCGGCTCTTGGTGTAGTCGCCGCTCTGGAACCCGAAAACGCTGCCGACCGTGCGTGACTTGATGATGTTGGTCCCGTCGAATAGCTCGAAAGTGGAGCCGGGGTTAGGCCCCAGATCCTGCCACCAGTCCACGAAGGAGAAGAACAGACTGTTCATCGTGGTCTGCTCGAACCGGTTCCAGAAGAACTCCGCCGTGTAGGTGGAGGTGCTGTTAGGCGACCATTGCAGCGCGGCGCTGACCGCCGGCCGCTCCCGTTCACCCTGCACATCCGGGCTGAACACGGCGTCACGCGACAGATAGTATGGCGTGTCCACCCCACGCAGCCGGAAGGTGGAGCCCGCCTCCGTCGGCAGGCCCCGTTCAGTGCCCGGCTGCCATGCGCCAGTTTCGGGGAACACGCGCTGCAGCGGGGTGAACCCGGTGGCGGGCGGTGGATTCTCCGTTACGAACGGCACCATCGCGCCGGCGGTGATGCTCTGTTCACGGAAGTTGTTCTTCCAGTACGACCCGCTGACCAGCAGGCCCACTTCGCCGATCCCCGTTTCCCACCGGTCACTGACCAGGGCGCTGAGGTTCGGGTTGATGCTTTCGTCCTGCTCCAGATAGATGCCGCGGGCCAAGCCGCTGATGGCGAAGCCGTCGAAATCGAATGGGCGGCGGGTGAACACGTCGATCTGCCCGGCGATGCCGCTCTCGATCTGGCTGGCGGAACGCGTTTTGTAGACATCGATCCGCGAGACGAGGTTCGCGGGGATGTCCGCCAGCGAGAATGAGCGGCCCGAAGCGGTGAAGATGTTGCGCCCGTTCTGTGTGGTCAGCGCATCGCCCAGCCCGCGGATTGAGATGCCCTGCGCTTCGCCGGAGCCGCGGTTGGTGACCTGCACGCCGGTGATCCGCTGCAGCGCCTCGATCACGTTATTGTCCGGCAATTTACCGATGTCTTCTGACACAACCGAATCGACGATCTGCACGGATTCGCGCTTCACATTCAATGCCCCGACAAGGCTGGCGCGTACGCCGGTGACGACGATCTCTTCGCCCTGAGCCTGCGGCGCCGTGTCATTTTCCGTCCGTGCGGTGCTGCCAGTGGCGGGGGATGGTTGGGATGCCTGCTGCGCCAGAGCCGGGTTGGCCAGCACCAACGCGCACGCAGACGCAGACAGCAGCAGCGAAGCTCTCTCGATCATGTCTCTCTCCCTAATGGCTACTTTTGAGCCTTTCATTACTCGGACAACTACGACCGATTTGAGCCGCTCGCAAGCCGTTCTGCAGCAGGAAGAGAAATCGTCGAACTGGCTGTGGGACGTGCGTAAGTCTTCAAACCAGGCGCAGCAGCAATGCCCCATGCGGCTCGACCCGCTTGCCAAGCCGACCTTCCGCGATCGGCAGCGCGGTGCTGGCCCATATGTCGGTGGCGCTCTTTGCCGCGCTCAGCCCCACATCCGTCAGCGCAACCGACAAATCTTGCGGCTCCTTGTCCAAGTTGAACACGGCGAGCCACGCATGCACTCCGTCGGCACTGCGCGCGGTCCACACGCGCAAGCCGTCCTTCAGAAAGTGCGGACGATTGTCGTGGCTGGACTGGTTCAGCGCGATCACTGCGGGGTTGGTCAACAGCGCCAGCGTGGCATCGTCGAGGTGGCGCAGATCCCCGCCCATGATGAGCGGACTGCGGGCGATCGCCCACAGCGTCATCAGCGTCCGCTGCTCCGCCGGGGTGAAGCGGGTATCCCGCTCCCCGAGCGCGAGGCGCCCCAGCGGCAGCATGTCGGCATCGGGCCAGCTACCCGGCGCGACATGCGGGTGCCAATTCTCCAGCCGGGTGAACTGCGCCTCCAGCATGCCCCAGTCATCCCAGAAATCGTCGGAGATGCGCCACATCTGCGCGTGGCGGCGCACATGGTCGGCGCGCGTCACCGGCGTCTCCCCCGGTGAAAGGCTCAGCACGATGGGTCGCCCGGCCCGGTCGATGGCCCGGTGCGCCGCCTCGATCTCCGCCGCATGCGCGTCATACGGGCGGCTCATGTCATCCATCTTTATGAAGTCGACGCCCCACTCGGCATATTGCCGGAAGATCCCGTCATACCAGTCCTGCGCGCCGGGACGGCCCATGGCGACGCCGTACATGTCCGGGTTCCACGAACAGATGCTGGAGGTATCGGCGATCTCCGCCGCGCGCACGCCGCTACTGCCGAACACCGGCAGGTTCTGCATCACTGCGGCGCGCGGGATGCCGCGCATGACGTGGATGCCGAAGCGCAGGCCCAGCGCATGGACCTGCTCCGCCAGCCGGGCGAAACCGCTGCCATCCGCGGCGGAGGGGAAGCGGTTGGGCGCGGGCTGCAACCGACCCCAGCGATCCATCGCGGGCTGCGGCCGGGCATTGTAGGTGTAGCTGCGCGCGTCCGGCTCATACCACTGGATATCGACGGTGAACACGTCGTAGCCCGCCGGCAGCAGCTTGTCCGCCATGATGCGGGCTGTTTCCAGCGCCTGCTCCTCCGTGATGGTGGTGGCAAAGCTGTTCCAGCTGTTCCAGCCCATTGGCGGGGTCGGCGCCAGCGTAGCGGCGGCGGCGGGCACCTGCGCGCCTGTCGTCATCGAAGTCATCGCCATGGCGCCGGCCCCGGCGCCCCCTGCCCGCAGCAGGGTTCGCCGGTCCAGCGCCATCGTCACGCGCCCAGGCTGGCGGGCAGCGGCCCGTTCGCCACAGGAGCGCCAAATTGCGGCACACCATCGGCGCTGTAGGTGAAGTACTGCACCCGCGTGTGGCGATTGGGGTCGAGCAGCGGATCGCCCTCGATCTCCCGGTAGTCGCGTCCGTGATAGACCAGCACGTCACGCCCCGCCGCATCTACGGTGAAGCTGTTGTGCCCCGGACCGTACACGCTGTTTTCCGGGCTGGAGCGGAACACCGGCTCCGGCGACTTGGTCCAAACGGCCGGATCCATGATGTCGGCATCGTCGCGCGCGGTCAGCAGGCCTAGGCAATAGCGGTCATCGGTCGCGCTGGCGCTGTAGGTCATGAACAGGCGGCCGTTCCGGGCCAGGATCGCCGGTGCCTCCGCCACCTTGTAGCCGCGCACCTCCCACGGCAGCGTCGGCACGGTCAGGCGCGCCGGCGGCGCGGCAAAGGTCAGCGGGCTGGCCATCGGCGCGAGATAGAGGTTGGAATTGGTATCGATCCCCGGCTCCTTCTGCGCCCACGCCATGTAGCGGGTGCCGCGATGGTGGAAGATCGTGCTGTCGAGGTTGAAGCTGTCCCACGGGGTTTGCAACTGCCCAAGGACAGTGAAGTCGCCTGCCATGGCATCGGCGCTGTCGGTGGCGACGGCATAGGTGCGGATGCGGAAAGGGTCCTCCCCGCCGCCGGCTGGCCCGGCAGCGAAATACATCACCCACTTGCCGTCGACCCAGTGCAGTTCGGGCGCCCACAGGAAGCCGGACATCGGCCCGCTCGCCTGATGGTGCCACAGCACCCGCTCCTCCGCCGTGGCGAGGCCCGCGATGGTGGCGGCGCGGCGCAGCACCAGGCGGTCATACTCGGGCACCGAACCGGTCATGTAGTACATGCCATCCGTGTGGCGGAAGACCTGCGCGTCGGCACGGTTGCGTACCAGCGGATTGCCGGCGACGGCACCCCGCCCGTCGGGCATCGTGGTACAGGCGGCAAGGCCGCTGGCCGTGCTGCCGGCCAGGAACAGCCGGCGGGTCAGATGGATCATTCGCTCTCTCCCTTGTCGTCGATCCCGATCACCTGCGGCCAGCCATCCTCGCCCCAAGCGATGCGGCCGACCTGCAGCGTCGGGATGCCATTGTTCTGCTTGTCGTAAGCGTGCCAGACCAGGACGTCGGTTCCGTCCACGTCGCGCATCGCGCCGGCATGACCAGGGCCGCGAAATCGCTCCTGTTCCGGCAGGTCGGCGCGCAGCAGAATCGTGCCCCCGCCCTCCAGCATGCTGGAGCCGTCCTTGCCCAGGTAGGGCCCGGTGATCTCCTGCGCGCGGCCGACCACGGTGTAGTAGGTGCTGTTAGCGCCCTTGCAGCAGTAATCGTATGACGCGATCAGCCAGTACCAGCCACCGTGATCGATGATGAATGGCGCCTCCACCGGCGCCGGCCCGCCCGCAGGTGCCGGGCGGCGGGCGATGGCGATCGGCTCCGCCGTGGTATCGGCCGGCTTGCCAGTGGCGGAATCCAGCCGGAAGAGCTTCAGCCCCGTCCAGAAACTGCCCAGCGCCAGCCAGTGATCGCCATCCCGATCCACCACGAAGTTGGGATCGATGGCGTTAAAGTCGGACTGCGGCGTGGACTGCACCACCAACCCCTCGTCCCGCCAGCCATAATCAGGACTTTTCGGGTCCAGCGTAGCGCTGGTGGCAAGGCCGATGGCCGATTGGTTGGAGCCGAAAGACGACACCGAATAGTACAGCCTATACCGCCCATTGACGTAGCTGATGTCGGGCGCCCACAGGTCCCGCGCCTTGGGCACCGCCTGCGTCGCCCAGGCGGGCAGCTCGGCGATCAGCGATGGCCCTGCAGTCCATTGTCGCAGGTCGGGCGAAGTGAGGCTCGGCACGAACCCCTCCTGCCCGCGCCTGCGTCCCGTGGCGAAGACGTAGTATGTGTCCCCTTCACGGATGACCACCGGGTCGTGCACCGGCGCGACATCGCCGGTCGGCACGCCGGGCGCCAACGGCACCGCAGTCTCCTGCGCCGCGGCCGGGCAGGCGAGCCATGCCAGCAGCGCTGCGGCAAGACCTGCGCGCATCAGCGCAGGTCCAGCATCACCACCGACTTGGCCGGCAGCGTCACCGTCAACGTATCGCCCTGCACACTCGCGCCGCTGAACGCGGCTGGCTGCACCGCTTCCGGCGCGTCGAACGTGTTCAGCGCCGTCATTGTGTCAGCGGTCAATACCCGGCCGCTGGCGGTGCCCGCCTGCAAACCCTGCAGCCGGACGGTGACGGTGGATGGGCGGTCGGGATCAGCATTCGCCAGCCCCATATGCACAACGCCATCAGTGCCGCGGACCGCTGAGGCGCTGACCGCCGGCAGGATGGAGGCGCCGGCAGCATAGTAGGGCGACTGCACCTCCACCGGCAGCACGTTTCCGTCCATGTAGTCGCGGTACATGTGGAAGACATGATAGGTCGGCGTCAGCACCATCTTCGGACCGTCGGTCAGGATCATGGCCTGCAGCACGTTCACCATCTGCGCTATCGCAGACATCTTCACCCGGTCGGCATGCTTGGCGAAGATGTTGAGGTGGATGGCAGCGACCAGCGCATCGCGTAGCGTGTTCTGCTGCCGCAGGAAGCCGGGCGTGGTACCAGGGTCCTGCGCATACCAGGTGCCCCATTCATCCACTGCCAGCCAGATGCGCTTGTCGGGATCGTACCGATCCATGATGGCCGTGTGCCGGGTGATGAGGTCGTCCATCCGATATGCCTCGGCCAGCGTCAGCGCCCAGCCATTCGCATCGAAGTCGGTCGCGCTGGCGCGCGGCGGCCAGCCGCCCGGCACCGTGTAGTAATGGAGCGAGAGCGCGTCGATCTGGCGCGACGCCTCCCGGATCAGCACCTCCGTCCAGTTGTAGTCGTCGACATTGGCGCCGGCGGCGATCTTCAGGATGCGCGTGCCGCGCGGTGCCTTGATGAAGGTGGCGTAGCGGCGCGTCAGGTCGGCGGCATATTCTGCCCGCATATTGCCCCCGCAGCCCCATAGCTCGTTGCCGACGCCGAAGTAGGGAACTGCCCACGGTTCGGGATGGCCGTTCGCCGCGCGTTCGTCCGCCAGGCTCCCGGCGGGCGCGGTCATGTATTCGATCCACTCGGCCATTTCCTGAGGCGTGCCGTTGCCGACATTGCCCGCGACGTAGGCCTCCGCGCCAAGCAGTTCGACCAAGTCCATGAACTCATGGGTGCCCACCGTGTTGGGCTCAGTCACGCCGCCCCAATGGGTGTTGATCTTGACTGGCCGGTCGCGCTTGGGCCCGATCCCCTCGCGCCAATGATACTCGTCGGCGAAGCAGCCGCCCGGCCAGCGGACCACCGGCACGCGCAACTCGCGCAGGGCGCCGATCACATCGTCGCGGAAGCCGCGCGTGCTGGGGATGGCGCGATCGTTGCCGACCCACAGCCCGCCATAGATGCCAGTCCCCAGATGCTCCGCAAACTGGGTGAAGATGCGCTTGTCGTAGACCGGACCGGGCGTGTCCGCGCGCACGGTGATCGTAGCGGTTCCCGCCGCCGGAAGCGACGGAACAGCCGGACGCTGCGCCGCATCCTGCGCCATGGCAGGCGACAGGATGGCGAGCGGCGTCGCGGCCAGCAGCAACGCGGTGGCGAGGCGGCGGCAGGTTCTCAGCATTGGTAACTCTCCGCTGTATGTTTTTGGTATCAGGTCAGTCGTGGAACTCTTCCACCGTGTGGATCTCACCCCGCAGGAATGCGTCGGCAACCAGTTGCAGCGGCCGTACATCGGCTTCACTGCGGCCGGCTGCCACCAGTTCGGCGAAGCGGGCGTAAAGGCCGGGATATTCCCGGTCCGGCGCGCGCATTTCCTCGCCATCCAGCACCAGCACCGCGCCCCCTTCGCTGAGGCGCAGCGGACCGGCATCGGTCTCCACGTCGATGTCCCAGCTTTGCGGGCCGGTTTGGCGGAAGTCGAAATCGGCGGAGACGGGCACCCCGCCGCCCGACCGGAACTGGATGCGCGCAGCGATCGGGCTGGCGCAATTGGCCGGCCGTTCAAGCACCGCCTCCGTCAAGAAGAAGTGCCACGGCAGGATTTGCGTTGCGATGGAGAGGGCGTTGATGCCGGGATCGAACACGCCCAGGCCGCCGGCTTCCCAGATCCAGTGCTGACCGGGATGCCACACACGAACATCCTCCCGCCAGGTGATGGTGACACCGGTGATGGCCTTGTCGGCTAGCCACTCCTCCGCCCGCGCGACGCCGGCGGCGAAGCGGGAGTGCCAGCTGGCGAACAGCGTCCGGCCGGCCTTGTCCGCCTCCGCCTGCAGCGCGGCCACCTCCGACACGGTAGCGCCCGGCGGCTTCTCCAGGAAGACGTGCAGCCCCCCTGCCAGCGCCTGATGTGCCAAATCGTAACGGACCTGCGGCGGGGTACACAGCGCCACGGCGTCAATCGACGGGCCCTCTGCCAGCAGCGTGTCCAGCGTATCAAACGTCGGCACGCCGTCGACATGGACGTGGCTGCGACTGACGAGCGCAACCAGTTCAAACCGGGGATCGGCGGCAATGGCGGGCAGATGCTGGTCGCGCGCGATCTTGCCCACGCCAACAATGGCGATGCGGATCGGGTCGGCCACTTACAGCTCCCGCACGGTAACGTTTGCCGCCGCCGCCCGCCGCAGCGGATTGCGCAGCGGCAGGGTGAACGGAGCCGCCTCGATCTCGAACTCGTCGCCTTCCTGCGTCTTCACGGCATCGCTGAACGACAGGGTCGCGGTCCCAAAGAAGTGGACGTGTACGTCGCCCGGACGGCGGAACAGATCGTACTTGAAGTGGTGGTGTTCCAGGTTCGCCAGGCTGTGCGACATGTTCGCCTCGCCCGACAGGAACGGCTTTTCCCACAGCACCGCGCCATCGCGGTGAATGCGGCTCATGCCCTCAATATGGGAGGGCGGCGGGCCGAGCAGCAGCTCCGGCCCGAGGGATGCCTGGCGCAATTTGGAATGGGCCAGCCACAGGTAATTATGCCGCTCTGTCACGTGGTCGCTGAATTCATTGCCGAGGCACAGGCCAAGGCGGTGCGGCGTGCCGTCAGGCCCGATCAGGTAAATGCCGGCAAGCTCCGGCTCCTCGCCACCATCTTGCGCGAAATGCGGCATGGTCAGCGCAGCGCCGGGACCGACCAGCTGCGACCCGTCGCCCTTGTAGAACCATTCGGGCTGCTGGCCGACCGCACCGGCGGCGGGCTTGCCGCCTTCCAGCCCTTCCAGGAACATGCGCATGGAATCGGTCTGCTTCTCTGCCGCAGCCGCCTCCCGGTGCATCTTGTCGCGTCCCTCGGCAGAGCCGAGGTGCGTCAGGCCCGTGCCGGTCAGCTGCACATGGGCAGGATCGGCATGATCGATCGGCGCGATGATGCGCCCGGCCGCCAGCTCGGCCGCCGGATCGATCGCCTCACCGCGGCCGGCATCGTCCACCACCTGCGTCAGCGTGCTGCCGGCGCCGATCGCCTGTTCGGCCAGCGCGCGGATAGTGGTGGCGCCGGGCACCAACCAGGCCTCATCCCCATGCGCTGCGATAACGGAGCGGGTACCGTCGGCGGCACGATGTTGCAGCAGGCGCAGATACATCAGGTCATCCTCTGTTGGGCGTGCCGCCCCTGCGACACTGCCAGCGATTGGGTCCAAATGTCAGACCACGTCAAGTGCCGGCATCATGTCCAAGTGACCCGACCCATGCACGTGACCTATCGAAATGAAGCGCCTAAGCGATCTTTTACTCGGACATATCTGTCGAGTGCGGGCTTGGCAATGTTTGCCGTTGCAAGCAGGCGAAGCTTTGATACGCAGGTGCCATGACGGAGAGTGAGGGCAGAACGCCTAGTGTCGAGCCCATGAAAGAGGGTGCAGAAACGGTCGGCACGCCGGTACGGCGCGGCACCGGCCGAAGGCTGCATGGCGCGATCGCGCACAAGCTCGGCACCGCGATCGTTTCCGGGCAATACCAACCCGGCGATGTGCTGACGGGCGAAGTCGCCTTCTCCGAGGCGCTGGACGTCTCGCGTAGCGCATATCGAGAGGCGATCCAGGTTCTGTCGGCGAAGGGGTTGGTGGAAAGCCGCCCAAAGGCGGGCACCCGCGTGCTGCCGCGCAATCGCTGGAACCTGCTGGATCCGGACGTGCTCGCCTGGGCCTTCGGCGGCTCACCCGATATCAGCTTCGTGCGCAACCTGTTTGAACTGCGCGCGATCGTGGAGCCTGCGGCGGCGCGGCTGGCGGCGGAACGGCGGACGCGCGATGATGTGCGCTTGCTGAAGGATGCGCTGGCCCGGATGCGCCGTCATACCTTGGCGACGGACGAAGGGCGGGCAGCGGACCGCGATTTCCATACCGCGATCCTGCAAGCCACCGGCAATGACGCGCTGGTGGTGTTGAGCGCCAGCATCGGCGCCGCCGTCAGCTGGACCACCCGCTTCAAGATGCGCGCGCGTGATCTGCCGCGCAATCCGCTGCCCGATCATGCCCGGGTGGCTGACGCGATCGCTGCCGGCGATCCCGCCGCGGCGGAGGAGACGATGCGCCAGCTGGTCGAACTGGCGCTGGAGGATACGCGGATCTCGATGGTGGAGTGAAGCGTCGCAACGCTTCGCTCCACCATGTGACGCTGTTTCAGACCACCTGCTGCGGTGGCAGGGCGTTGGTCGGGCGCGCACCCCACACGGCGTAGAGCACCACCAGGATCTCGCACACCACCGTCAGCAGGAACGACCATTGCAGACCGTAGGCATCCGCCAGCACGCCCTGCACCGCCACCAGCGCACCGCCAGCGATCGCCATGATGATGAGTCCGGAACCCTCCTCCGTCAGCGGGCCAAGGCCACGGATGCCGAGGGTGAAGATCGTCGGGAACATGATGGAGTGGAACAGGCCCACGCTGATCAGCGCCCACATCGCCGTCTCGCCAGATGCGAAGGTGGCGATCGTCATCACGATCGTCGCGCCGATCCCGGCGATCGCCAGCGCATGCGCCGGGTCCATCTTCTGCATGGCAAAGGCGCCGACCAGACGGCCGACCATCATGCCGCCCCATAGCAAGAACAGGTAATTGGATGCCTGCTGGTGCGTCAGGTTGCCGATGTCGGGTTGCGACACGAAGTTGATGAACAGGTTGCCGACCCCGATCTCCGCCAGCAGGTAGGCGATCATCGCCGGGATCGCGAGCACCAAGTTGCGATGCGCCCACAGCGACTGACCACGCCGCTCCTCCTTGGCCGAGCGCTGCGTGGCGGCACCCAAAGCCGGGAACGGGAAGCGCGCGATAACCAGCGCTAGCACCGCCAGCACCGCCGCCACCATCAAGTAAGGCAGGATAACCGATTGCGCATCAGCCAGCCGCTCCGCCTCGGTCAGCACCACCTCGCCCGCAGTGGACGTGCCGGAAGTCGTGCGGCCAAGGATCAGGTATCCGCCAAACAGCGGAGCCAGCGTCGCGCCGGCGGAGTTGAACGCCTGTACCAGGTTGAGGCGAGAGGATGCCGTCTCGGGCGAACCCACGACCGCCACATACGGGTTGGCCGCAACCTGCAGCAACGTGATGCCGCTGGCGATCACGAACAGCGCGAACAGGGTGACCCCGTAGGACGGGATCATCGCCGCCGGTACCATCAGCAGCGCGCCGCCCGCCATCATGCCCAGCCCGGCGACCATCGAACGCTGATATCCGATCCGCTCGATCAGCTTGGCCGAGGGGATGGAGGCGAAGAAGTAGGCGATGAACCACACGCTTTCAATCAGCGTGGTCTGGAAATACGACAGCTCGAACACGGATCGCAGATGCGGCAGCAGCGTGCCGTTGATGACCGTGATGAAGCCCCACATGAAGAACAGGCTGGCCAGCAAGGTCAGTGCCGGTCGGTAATTCATCCCCGGCTGCGTCGCCCCTGTCACGGCAGGCGCACCTGTGGTCGGCAATGCCATCGCGTCACTCTCCCTGTATCTGCACTGCCGGCGATTTCCGCCGCCGGAGCGATCAAATCCTTGCCTCGCCTTTTTTAGTCCGACTATATAGCCCGATAAGGCTAGTCAACGATGATGGGAGAGAACATGCGGGAGCTTGCCATGTCACGGCGAATGATGTCGCTGGTTGCGCTGTTCCTTTCGGGCACTGCCCCGGCGCTTGCCGGCGACATGGTGCGAGAGGAGGCAGGGCGCCTGCCCGGGGGGGCCGTGATAGAGGCTGTCACGCTCACCAACGACAATGGCGTTTCCGCCCGTATCCTCACCTACGGCGCCACGCTACAATCGCTGATCGCGCCTGATCGCAACGGCAACCGCGCCGATGTGCTGCTGGGCTACGATACCGCCGCCGGATACGTCGAGACACCCAACTATTTCGGCGTAACCGTAGGCCGCTATGCCAATCGCATCGCGAACGGCCGCTTCTCCATAGACGGGCAGAACTACCAGGTGCCACAGAACGACGGCACGAACTCCCTCCATGGTGGTGGAGCTGGTTTCGACAAGCAGAACTGGCAAATCTCCAGTGCCACCAGCGGCACAACTCCGAGCGTGGTCATGACGCTGAACAGCCCGGACGGTGATTCCGGGTATCCTGGTGCGGTGACGGCGACAGTCACCTATACGCTCGACAATCAAGGCAATCTGGCGATTACCTTCACAGCCGAGACGACCAAGCCGACCGTCATAAATATGACAAATCATGCCATCTTCAATCTGGCAGGTGAAGGCATGCCGGGCGGCATCGAAGGGCATCGGCTGACCATCCCTGCCGCGCGCTACACTCCGGTGTCGGAAATCCTGATCCCCACCGGTGAACTCGCGCCGGTTGCCGGCACACCGTTCGACTTCCGCCAGCCCAAATACATGGCCTGGGGCCTGCGTGACGGTACGAACGAACAGATCCGTTATGGCCGCGGCTTCGACCACAACTGGGCGCTGGACAAGGGCCTGACCGCCGAACCGCAGCTTGCCGCCCGTCTGGAGGATCCGCACTCTGGCCGCGTGCTGGAGGTGCTGACCACGGAGCCGGGCGTGCAGATGTATGCGGGTAACTTTCTGGATGGCACGCTGGTCGGCAAGAATGGCCACCTGTACCGCATGGGTGACGGCATCGCGCTGGAACCGCAGAAGTTCCCCGATGCGCCCAATCAGTCCGCCTTTGTTTCCCCTCGGGTCGATCCCGGCACGCCATACCGTCATGCCATGATCTACCGGATAACCACTGCGCGTTAAGGACGCCCGCCCAATGCTAGACAAGACAACGCGCCAGCTCCGCTCGCGCGCCTGGTTCCACAATTCCGACAATGTCGACATGACGGCGCTCTATCTGGAGCGTTACCTGAACTACGGCCTATCGCTGGAAGAGCTGCGGTCGGGCAAGCCGATCATCGGGATCGCCCAGACCGGCAGCGATCTCAGCCCCTGCAATCGACACCACCTGGTGCTGGCCGAACGCATCCGCGAGGGCATCCGCGAGGCGGGCGGGATTGCGATGGAGTTCCCGGTCCATCCGATCCAGGAAACTGGCAAGCGCCCGACCGCCGGGCTGGACCGGAACCTGGCATATATAGGCCTGGTGGAGGTGCTGTACGGCTATCCGCTCGACGGCGTGGTCCTGACCACCGGCTGCGACAAGACTACGCCTGCCTGTCTGATGGCGGCAGGCACGGTGAATATCCCCGCAATTTCCCTGTCCGTTGGCCCTATGCTGAACGGCAATTACAAGGGCCAGCGGACCGGGTCGGGCACGATCGTGTGGAAGGCGCGCGAACTGCTCGCCACGGGCGAGATCGACGAGGTCGGCTTTATCCGCCTGGTCGCCTCCTCCGCACCGTCGACCGGCTTCTGCAACACGATGGGCACCGCCAGCACGATGAACTCGCTGGCGGAGGCGCTGGGCATGTCGCTCCCCGGCTCCGCCGCGATTCCGGCGCCCTATCGTGACCGCCAGGAATCCGCCTACCTTACCGGCAAGCGCATCGTGGAGATGGTGGCGGAAGACCTGAAGCCATCCGACATCATGACGCGCGAGGCGTTCCTGAACGCTATCGTCGTCAACTCGGCGATCGGCGGTTCGACCAACGCGCCGATCCACCTTGCTGCCATCGCCCGCCATGTCGGCGTGGAGCTGCCGATCGACGATTGGCAGGAGCATGGCCATAAGGTGCCGCTGCTGGTTAACCTGCAGCCTGCCGGCGAGTATCTGGGCGAGGATTACTATCGCGCAGGCGGCGTTCCCGCCGTTGTCGCGCAACTGATGGGCCAAGGTCTGATCCACGAAGGTGCTATGACCGTGAACGGCCGCACCATGGGCGACAATTGCCGTGGCGCCGTGATCGAGGACGAGGACGTGATCCGTCCCTTCGACCGCCCGCTGAAGGAGGAGGCCGGCTTCATGGTCCTGCACGGCAACCTGTTCGATTCCGCGCTGATGAAGACCAGCGTGATCTCGCCCGAGTTCCGTGAGCGCTACCTATCCGATCCGACCGATCCGGAGGCGTTCGAAGGGCCGGTAGTCGTGTTCGACGGGCCGGAGGATTACCACCACCGAATCGACGATCCCGATACCGGCATTGATGCCAGCACTATCCTGGTGATCCGCGGCGCCGGGCCCGTGGGCTATCCCGGAGCGGCGGAAGTGGTTAACATGCGTCCGCCCGCCCATCTCATCAAGGAAGGCGTCCACGCACTGCCGTGCCTGGGTGACGGGCGCCAGTCGGGCACCAGCGGCAGCCCGTCGATCCTGAACGCCAGCCCTGAGGCCGCCGCCGGCGGCACGCTGGCAGTGCTGCGGACGGGCGACCGGGTGCGCATCGACCTGAAGCAAGGCCGCACGGACGTGCTGCTGTCTGCAGATGAACTGTCGGAACGCCACGCCGCGCTGCAGGCTGCGGGCGGCTATGCCTATCCTGCATCGCAGACGCCGTGGCAGGCGATTCAGCGCCAAAGCGTGGGCCAGCTCGAAACCGGCGCGATCTTGGAGGGTACCGAGCGGTTCCAGCGGGTCGCCGAAACCTTTGGCATCCCGCGCGACAGCCACTGACATGGCCGCCCTCACCGCTGCGGCGGGGAGGGCGGATCCTTTCGGGTAATTGCCCAGCGAAAGCTCAGGCAGTCACCTCTGCCTCCACCCCGTTCAGCAGGGCCAGCGTTCGCCGCAGGTCAGCCGGGGTGAACGGCTTGCTCAGGATCGGCCGGTCATGGAACGTGGCCGGGAACTGATCCAGGCTGTAGCCGGTGACGAAGGCGAAAGGCGTGCCCCGTTCTACCAGCGCCTCTGCCACCGCAATCACCGGCTCGCCGTTCAGATTGCCGTCCAACAGGACCGCCGCCAGCGGTTCGGCCGCGATCATGGCCAAAGCCTGATCGCAGGACGTGGCGGGGCCAACGGTGACAAAGCCCTGCTCCTCCAGCTCCAGCGCCAGTTCCATGGCGACGAGCGGCTCGTCCTCTACGATCAGAATGTGGCTGCCCGGACCGATCGCGCCTACGGGCTGCAGGGCGGCGGCGATCGCTGCGCAACCTGTCGGCACATGCGGTTCCACTTCGCCGGTAGCTTGCGTCAACGCCTCCATCGGCAGAGCGATGTGCCAGGTAAGGCCGTCTTGTCGCACCTCCACGTCGGCCTTGCCACCGGACGGGCGCAGGCTGCCGGTAATCAGTTCGAAGCCGAAGCCGCGCCGGTCCAGTGCCTCAATCATCGGGCCACCGCTTTCGTGCCAGCGGAACTGCAGCGTGCCAGCAAGCACCTCGCAAATGACCTCCACCTGCCCACTGCTACCCGACAGGGCACCATATTTGTGGGCGTTGGTCGCCAATTCATGCAGCACCAGGGCGAAACGCAGCGCGGTTTCCGGCGGCAGATGGATGTCCGGCCCACTCAGCCTCAGCCGATCGTCAGGCACGGTGCCTATAGCCAGTTGATCCGAGATCAGGCGGTGCAGGCTGGCGCTGCTCCAAGTTGTCGCACTCAGCAGTGCGTGCGCACGGGCGAGCGATTGCAACCGCCCGGTAAAATTGGCCTCGAACTGCTCGAGCGATCGGGCGCGCTTCAGGCTCAGTCCCGCCATCGCCTGCACCGTGGCCAGCGTGTTCTTGACCCGGTGGTTCAGTTCGCCGACCAGCAGACGCTGCGTCTCCTGCGCGCGGTGCCGCTCCGTTACGTCCTGCACCTGCAGCATCAGCGTACGCGCCGGGCCAGCCTGCCCGCTCAGGGAGGAGCAGTACCATTCCCCTTCCCGTACATTGCCATCGGCATGGGCGAAGCGATGGCATTGCATTTCCCGCCGGTCCCCGACCGCCAGCAGATCGGCCATGGCGGACAGGAAGCCTTCGCGCATGTCGGGCAACAGAAAAGGCGCGTCGGCAATGCGCGTGCCCAGCATGGTGCGCGCTTCCAGCCCGAATAGCCGCCGAGCGCCTTCGGCCCAGGTGATGATCCGTCCATCCGCGTTCAACTCGATCACCGCGAGCGGCGAATTATTGCCATGCGCCCGTAGTCGACCCAGCGCTGCGCCGAGTTCATCACGCTGTCGCGCGAGTTCATGGCGTTGGCGGGCCAGTTCCACGAACACCGCCACCTTGCTGCGCAGAATGGTAAGGTCGAGCGGCTTCAGCAGGTAGTCGACCCCGCCGGCCTCGAATCCCTGGAACCGGCGGCGTTCGTCAGTGGCAACGGCGGTCAGGAAGATGATCGGGATGCCGCGCGTCCGCTCCGTCCCGCGCATCAACTCGGCTAGCTCGAACCCATCCATCTCCGGCATCTGCACGTCGAGCAGCGCCAGCGCGAAATCGCCGTGCAGCAGTTGCTCCAGCGCCTCGATCGCACCGCCCGCGCGCACCAGTTCCACGCCGGGCAAATCCAGCGCCGCCTCCAGCGCGGTCAGATTGGCGGCAACGTCGTCCACCGCCAGGATGCGGATCGGTTCTGGCGTCATGCAATCACATCCCTTGGCGGCACGCTGGCCGGCTCCAGCGCAGTGCGCCGGAAAATCTTGTCGTCGCGAGCGAAGTCGCTGAAGAGCGCCGCGCGGGAGGAGAGGTGCAGCGTCTCTTTCGCCCCCAGTCCCAGAAAACCGCCGCGCCCAAGCGACCGGGCGAACAGGTCCAGCGCCCGGTCCTGCAGGGCGCGGTCGAAATAGATCAGCACGTTCCGGCTGGAAATCAGCTGCACTTCCGAAAAGACTTCGTCGCTCGCCAGATTGTGGTCGGCGAATACCGCCCGGCGGCGCAGCGTCGGGTCGAAGCGCGCGGATCCCGTCCCGGCGGTATAGTAGTCGGCCAGCGACCCCTTGCCGCCGGCCGCCTGATAGTTCGCGGAAAAGCCGGCGAGCCGGTCGGTGGCGAAAATGCCCGCTTCTGCCCGCGCCAGCGCCGCCCGGCTGATGTCGGTGCAATAGAACAGCGTCCTGTCCTCCAGACCCTCTTCCCGAAACAGGATGGCCAGGGAATAGAACTCCTCCCCATTGGCAACGCCGGCGATCCACACCTTCAGCGACGGCCAGGTGCGCAGATGCGGCACGACATCGCGCCGCAGCGCCGCGAAGTAGGTCGGGTCACGGAACATCTCGCTGACCTGAATGGTCAGGAACGACAGCAGCGCGGTAAAGACGGACGGATCGTGCAGCACTCGGTCCTGCAACTGCGACAGGCTGGACAATCCAAAATGCGCGCAGGCCCGGTCCACCCGTCGCTCCAGCGACTGACGGGCATAAGATCGGAAATCATACTGGTAATGGCGCCAGATCGCCTCGACCAGCAGGTCGAGCTCGATCGCCCGCAGCCGATCGCCGGTGTCCATCAGCGCGGCATCCATACCCGCACCAGGCTCAGCAACTTGTCCACGTCCAACGGCTTGGCAAGATAATCGTTGGCACCTGCTTCCAGACAGTCCGCCTGGTCACGCTCCATCGCCTTGGCCGTCAACGCGATGATCGGCAGGCTCTGCCAGTGCGGCTGCGCGCGAATGTGGCGCATGGCGGTGAGGCCATCCATTTCCGGCATCATGATGTCCATCAGGACCAGATCGACCGGCATGGCGCCCTCACCCCGCGCCTTGTCCAATGCTTCGATCGCCTCCCGGCCGTTGCGTGCCACACGCAGACGCACGCCGTGCGGCTCCAGAATCCCGGTCAAGGCGTAGATGTTGCGGACATCGTCCTCCACCACCAGCACCTGCCGCCCTTCCAGCATGGCGTCGCGCGCCATCGCCCGTTCCAGCATCTGCTGCTGCTCGCCCGGCAGGTCGGCGACGACCTGGTGCAGGAACAGCGTCACCTCGTCCAGCAGCCGTTCCGGCGACTTCACCCCCTTGACGATGATCGACTTGGAATAGCGGCGCAGCGCCAGCTCTTCCTCACCGCTGAGGTCGCGTCCGGTATAGACGATCACCGGCGGGAAGCTGAACGCCTCGTCATTGCTCAGCTTCTCCAGCAGCTGCAGGCCCGACATGTCCGGCAGGTTGAGGTCCATCACCATGCAGTCGAAGGTCTGCTCGGCCACCAGCCGCAGGCATTCGGCGGCGTCGTGCGCCTCGACTGTTTCGACGTCCCGGCTGGCAAGCAGGTGGCGAATGCTCTGCGCCTGCGTGGCATCGTCCTCCACCACCAGCACGCGGCGCAGGCGCTGCTCCATCCGCGCTTCCAGGCCTTCCAGCATCTCCACCAAGGAGTCGCGGCTGACCGGCTTGAACAGGTAGCCGACCGCACCGCTGGCCAGTGCCGCCTGCATATCATCGTCGACCGACACGACATGGACCGGGATGTGCCGCGTGCGCACGTCGCGCTTGATTCGGTCCAGCACCGACAGGCCGGTATGATCGGGCAGGTTCATGTCCAGGATCACCGCGTGCGGCACATATTGCCGCGCCAGCAGCGTGCCTTCGTCCGCGGTCCCCGCGACCAAGCACTGGAAGCCGAGTTCCTGCACCAGATCCCGCAGGATGCGGGCGAAGACCGGATCATCCTCCACCACCAGGATCAGCCGCTTGCTGCCGGCCAGTACCCCGCGGTCGTCCTCAACCTGCTCGACGGCGGCAGGCCCGGGCTGCGGCATGATCCGCTGCGGGCCTGCGCTGCGGCTGACGAGCGGGCGCGCCGGCTCCACCGCGCCGCTGGCGCTGAACCGTTCCGGCAGTTCCAGGGTGAACGCGCTGCCCTGCCCCGGCGTGCTGTCCAGCAATATCTCGCCTCCCAGCAGCCGCGCCAGTTCCCGGCTGATCGACAGGCCGAGCCCGGTTCCGCCGAAGCGGCGACTAATACTGCCGTCGGCCTGTCGGAACGCCTCGAAGATCACCTCCTGCTGCTCGGCCGCGATGCCCGGCCCGGTGTCGCGCACGGTCAGCGCCACGTGTCCAGGCGCCCGGCCCGCGCCAATCGTCAGGCCAACGGAACCTTCCGCCGTGAACTTCACCGCGTTGGACAGGAAGTTACGCAGGATCTGCTCCAGACGTTGCGGGTCCGTCTCCAGCTGCCGAGGGGCGCCGGGCGCCATCGTGACGTCGAACCGCAGGCCCTTGTCCGCTGCCGCCACGCCGAACACGCCACGCAGCTTCTCCGCCGTGGAGGCAAGGTCGACGGCGCGCGGCTGCAGGTCGATCCGCCCCGCCTCGATCTTGGAGATGTCGAGAATGTCATTGATCAGGGCCAGCAGGTCATTACCCGATCCCTCGATCGTCTCGGCGAAACGTACCTGTTCCGCCGTCAGGTTGCCGCCGCGATTGTCCGCCAACAGCCGCGCCATGATCAGCAGGGAATTCAGCGGCGTACGCAGCTCATGGCTCATATTGGCCAGGAACTCGCTCTTGTACCGGCTCGCCTGCGCCAGCTCGCCTGCCTGATTTTGCAAAGAAGCCTGCGCACGCGCCAGTTCGTCACGCTGCGCCTCCAGCGACTGGGTCTGCTCCTCCAGTTGGGCGTTGTTGCGCTCCAGCTCCGCTTGCTGATCTTCCAGCTGTGCCTGGCTGGTCATCAGCTGCCGCGCCTGCGCGTCCAGTTCCTCGTTGGTGGCGCGCAGTTCCTCGCCCTGCGCCTGCAGCTCGCTTGCCTGTGCCTGCGTCTCGGCCAGCAGGTCTTGCAGGCGCATGCGGTAAAGCGCCGACCGGAACGCCACCGCCAGCTGCCCGGAGATTAGGTCAAGGAACTCGGTGACCTCCGCCAGTTTCGCTGGAGTATCATGGACGAAGCCTAGCTCGACGACGCCGTTGGCTAGGCCGTCGGCCGCACTCACCGCCACGACCATGCTGCGCGGCTCCGCCTGACCGAGCGCGGTGCCGAAGGTGAGATAGCCGACCGGTACGGGTGTCAGCACATGACTGCGACCCTCTCGGACAGCATCCGCCAGCAGGCCATCATCCGCACCGATCTGGTCCGGTATGGCCGCACCGGCGGGCACCCCATAGGTGGCCGCGCGTCGAAACTGCTCGCCATCGCGCAGATACAGCGCGCCGACCTGCGCCCCCTTGCGTTCCACCAGAAAGCGCAGGGCACGTTCCGCCGTTTCGTTCGGGGTCAGCTCTCCGCCAAGTGCGCGGGCCAGCAGTGCTTCACCCTCTCGGAGGCGCTGCTGCCGGCGGTTCTGCATGCGATAGCCGACAAAGAGGAAGCCGATCGCTGCCAGCAGCAGGTTGGTGGCGGTGGCAAGGCCGCGATTGATCAGCGCAACCTCCGCATCGATGCCTGCCGGGGCATAGGCGAAACCGATCACCATCAGAACGGTGGCCATCCCCGCCACGATCACCGGTGCCCAGCGACGCTGCACCGTATAGGCGAGC
The DNA here is from genome assembly GCF_039830145.1 of Croceibacterium sp. TMG7-5b_MA50. Lineage (NCBI taxonomy): Bacteria > Pseudomonadati > Pseudomonadota > Alphaproteobacteria > Sphingomonadales > Erythrobacteraceae > Croceibacterium > Croceibacterium sp. TMG7-5b_MA50. The sequence continues at coordinate 1,403,213 of NZ_CP156082.1, forward strand.
ACTGTGGGGACCAGATACAGCACCCATACGGCTGTACCCAGCGGCAGCATCAGATCAGCGAAGAAGGTTCCTGCCAGAAACAGCAACAGCCCGGCATAGGGCAGCGGGCCCGTATCAAAGCCTGTTCTTGCCGGCATTCAAGCACTCGTAATGCGGGAATTACTTCGGCATCGAGTGCCGCGCCCCCGTCATGATCGCAGCATGCCTTCGATAATGCGCGCCCTAACGCGCGCGCGCGTCATATGGTTCCCGCCCTTGGGCGTCACATTTCCTCCTTAACGAAACGCCGCCAGCGGTGCAGCACCGGCTCCGTATACCCGTTCGGCAGCGCTGCACCGTCAAACACCAGTTCCGCGGCCGCCGCCAGTGCCGGATGCGCCATGCCTATGTCCGCCATCGGACGGTAGGTGGGGTCCGCGGCATTCTGCGCGTCTACCTTCGCCGCCATGCGCAGCAGTGCACTTTCGATCTCGCCCCGGCTGACCACCCCGTGCAGCAGCCAGTTGGCGAGATGCTGCGCGCTGATGCGCAGCGTAGCACGATCTTCCATCAGGCCGACATCATGGATGTCTGGCACCTTGGAACAGCCGATCCCCGCGTCCACCCAGCGCACGACGTAGCCCAGCAGGCTCTGGCAATTGCCGTCCAGTTCCTCCGCAATCTCCGCCGCCGACCAGTGGACGACCGGCTGCGACGGGATCTCGAGCAGCGTCGCCAGTTCGGGCGCAGACGGCAGTTCCGCACGCGCGTGGGTCACATCGATCGCATGGTAGTGCAGCGCGTGCAGCATCGCGGCACTTGGCGACGGCACCCATGCCGTGCTGGCACCAGCCAGCAATTGCGCGCCCTTCTCCCGCACCATGGCCGACATCCGGTCGGGCGCGGCCCACATGCCCTTGCCGATCTGCGCCTGACCTGCCAGCCCGCAGGAAAGCCCGACCGCGACGTTGCGACGTTCGTAGGCTTCCAGCCAGGCCGTGCCCTTCATCGCCCCCTTACGGACCACCGGGCCGGCCTGCATCGCGGTATGGATCTCGTCCCCGGTCCGGTCCAGGAAGCCGGTATTGATGAAGCACAACCGATGGCGGAGCGCGTGGATGCAGCACGCCAGGTTCACGCTGGTCCGCCGCTCCTCGTCCATCAATCCCAGCCGGATCGTACGCGGAGGCAGATGAAGCAACTCCTCGACGGTCGCCATCAGCCGATCGACGAAGCGGCATTCCGCGGGGCCGTGCAGCTTCGGCTTGACGATGTAGATGGCGCCGGCCGCACTGTTACGCCACCGGGTCAGGCCGCGCACGTCCAATGCACCGATTGCTGCGGTAATCACGGCGTCCAGCATTCCTTCGAATACCTCGGCGCCGTCGGGCAGCAGCATGGCGTCGCTGGTCATCAGCAGGCCGGTATTGCGCACGAACAGCAGGCTGCGCCCTTTCAGCGCGGCCGGGCGGCCGTCCAATCCCGTATAAGGCAAATCGCCGGCCAGTCGCCGGTAATGCCGCTCGTGCCCTTTCTCGAAGCTCGTCGTCAGGTCACCGCGCAGTACGCCCAGCCAGTTGCGATAGGCTGAGAGCTTGTCGGATGCATCGACCGCAGCAACGGAATCTTCCAGATCCACGATGGTGGTCAGCGCGGCTTCGACCCTGATGTCGGCAATACCGGCGCGATCGTCGCGGCCGATCGGGTCGGCGCGGTCCATCACCACCTCCACATGCAGGCCCCTGTGGCGGAGAAGAAGGCCCTGTTCCGTCGTGCCGACCATCTGCGCAGGGTCGGAGAGGCGGATTGCATCCACATCGGGCAGATCGACCCAGCTGCCCGTCGCCAGCGGCACAGCCTCATCCAGGAACGCGCGCCCGGCCGCAATCACCCGTGCGCCCCGCCCCGGCTCGTAGCCGTCGCCCAGCGGCAGGTCGCCGAGCGCGTCGGTGCCGTACCATGCATCATACAGGCTGCCCCAACGGGCATTCGCGGCATTGAGCAGGTACCGGGCGTTCAGCACCGGGACCACCAGCTGCGGCGCAGGCGTCACGATCTCCGGATCGATCGGCGCCGCATCGATGACGAAGGGCGCAGGGTCCGGTTGAAGATAGCCGATCGACGCAAGCATCGCATAGTAGGCGATCGCATCATGCGGCTGGCCGCGGCGTGTGATATGCCAGTCGTCGATTGCCCGCTGCAGCTGTGCCCGTTCCGCCAGCAAGGCGCGGTTCTCCGGCGTGAACTGTGCCAGCAATCCAGCGAAGCCGTGCCAGAAGCCGTCGTTTGCAAGGCCCAGCGGTGCCAGCACCTCGGCCTCCAGCCATTCCGCCAATGCCGCATCGACCCGCAGCCCGGCCCGCTCGACCCGCGCCATCCACCTGCTCCCGCCTGTTGTTCTGCCGGCAACGTAGCGTGAATTCAGGCAGCGCTGAACACCTCAGTCGCGCACGAACAGGCTGGCCAGCTCGACATGGGTGGACCAGCGGAACTGCCCCACCGGCCGCAGCTCCGCCAGACGCCAGCCGGCTTGCACCAGCACCGCCGCATCCTTCGCCCAGCTTGCAGGGTTGCAGCTGACATATACGATGCGTGCCACTCCGCTTGCCGCCAGCTGCACCACTTGCTCGCGCGCGCCGGCGCGTGGCGGATCAAGCAGCACGGCATCGAACCGTGCAAGCTCCTCTGCCCGCAGGGAGTTGCGGAACAGGTCGCGATGCACCGCCTCCACGGGCAGGCGGGCGCGGCCGGCGGCCGTGCGGCAGGCGAGATGCGCATCCCGTGCCGCCTCCACCGCCATCGTCCGTACGCCATCCGCCGCCAACGCCAGCGCAAATGTGCCGAGCCCGGCGAACAGGTCCGCGACCTGCGTAGACCCGCGCAGCCACTCGCGCGCAGCGGAGACCAGCGCCGCCTCGCCATCGGTCGTCGCTTGCAGGAAGCTGCCGGACGGATACGGCACGGGCATCCCGCCCAGCGTGACAGTCACCGGCTGCGGCTCCCGGAAGGTTTCGGGCCCATAACCCTGGTCCAGCGTCAGGCGCGCCAGCGCAAGCTCCTCGGCGAAGGCGATCAGCGCCTCCGTCTGTTCCAGCCCTTCGATCGGCAGGCCCTTGATCGTGCAATCGACGCCCTGGTCGGTCAGGGCCAGCGTGATGTCCGCCGCGTGCCGACCGCGGCGGCTCGCCAGCATGCGCCGCAGCGGGGCCACGGCGGCGAACAGGTCGGGCGCCAGCACGTGACACTCGCGCATGTCGACGATGCGGTGCGATCCGGCTTCCCGGAATCCGACGGAACCGCCGCCGGCATGCAGCGTCGCCCGGCGGCGGCTGCGTGGCGGGCTGAGATGTGCCAGGGCAGTCGTGGCCGGTGCCAATGTTTGCGCCGGCAGGGTTACCCGGTCGCTGACGAAGCCGGCCAGCGCCGCTTCGTCCAGATGCTGCAATTGGCAGCCGCCGCAGCGGCCGAAATGGCGGCAGGGTGGCTGCGCGCGGTGCGGCCCGGGCTGGACGGTGCCGTCCGCCAGCACCACGTCACCCGGCGCCGTCAGCGGCAGGTGACGCCCGTCTTCGGTCACACCGTCACCCTTGGCGGCGACGCGGACGATCGTGCTGGTGGACCCGGTCACCGGCATGCCCGCCAGGTCGCGGGCAACGCGGCGATCAGATCATTGGGCACCAGCACCGGGCCCGCGATCCGCGCCGCCTCCCCATGCAGCCAGACCGCATTTTCGGCGGCTCTCATCGGTTGTTTCCCGGCGGCGAACTGGCTGGCGACGACGCCCGCCAGCACGTCGCCCGTACCCGCGATCGACAGCCATGACGATGCAGCGGGCGTGAACACCAGCGCGCCGTCTGGCCCCGCCACCAGCGTGTCCGGTCCCTTGGCGATGACCACGCCATCCAGCGCCGCTGCCAGCGCCGTCGCCTGCGCCACCTTCCCCTCTGCTGCCACGCCGAAGGCCTTGCACACGGCAGCCAACTCGCCCGCATGAGGGGTGACGATCAGCGGCGCGCTACGCCGGTGCAGCCGTTCCGGCGTCAGCAGGTGCAAAGCATCGGCATCAATCACCAGCGGCACGCCGCTTGCCAGCGCTACATCAAGCCGCGCGTCGGCGGCGGCATCTCGGCCCAGCCCCGGCCCGATCAACGCCGCATGGATCCGGGGGTCATCCAGCGCATCGGTGAGCGGTCGGGCATCCACCACCAGATCATCGGGCGCGCCGTCCGGCCGCTCCGCCACCAGCAGCTTGACGTAGCCGGCTCCACCCCGCATCGCTGCCCGTGCCGCCAGCAGGCCGGCGCCCGGCATCGCTCCGCCGACCACCGCCAGCAAACCACGATCGTACTTGTGCGAGTTCCGCGGCGGCGCCTGAAGGTTTGGCCGCTGGAGCAAGCGCCCGGCACCCGCCACTTGGTCGATGCCGATCGAAACCAGCCGCCGCTCCCCCATTAGGTCGCACGTATCCATCAGCCAATGAGCCGGCTTCCATGCGCCCAGCGCCAGCGTCACATCATACCGGGCCAGGCTGCGGCCGAAAAGGTCGCCAGTGTCGCAGTCCACGCCGCTCGGCAGGTCTACAGCTACGCATCTGCTGTGAGATCCCGCCAGGTGCGCCAGCAATCGGGCAAGATCGTCGGAGAGAGGCCGCGACAGCCCGGTGCCGAACAGGCAGTCCACCAGCACGTCGCCCTCGGCCTGCGCCACCGGCTCCCCGCCCCACCGCGCCCGCGCCGCCTTGGCCGCGTCCGATGCGGGGGCGAGCGGCGCGACGACGCTGACCGGCACACCTCGTTCCGCCAGGATCCGCGCGATGACGTAACCGTCGCCACCATTGTTGCCCGGCCCGCACAGCACAGTGACCGCCCGCCCGGCACAGATGCGCCAGACCCATTCCGCGGCGCCGGCGCCGGCCCGCTCCATCAGCGCATCCACGCTGTCGCCATCCGCGATCAGCGCCGCTTCCGCCGCGCGCATCTGCGCGGCGGTCAGAACCTGGGACAAGATGATCAGCCGCCCCGCTTCAACTGCGAGATGTCGCGCACCGCGCCACGCGCCGCGCTGGTGGTCATCGCCGCATAGGCCTGCAAGGCGACAGAGACCTTGCGCGGCCGCGCCTGCGCGGGAGCCCACGCGGCATCACCCTTTGCCGCCATGGCGGCCCGCCGATGGGCAAGCTCTTCGTCGGTCACCTGCAGGTTGATGGTGCGGTTTGGGATATCGATGGCGATAGTGTCGCCATCCTGCACCAGCGCGATGGCACCGCCCGCTGCCGCCTCCGGGCTGACATGCCCGATGGAAAGACCGCTGGTGCCGCCGGAGAAGCGCCCATCGGTCACGAGCGCGCAGGCCGCGCCCAGTCCCTTCGATTTGAGATAGCTGGTCGGGTACAGCATTTCCTGCATGCCAGGCCCGCCCTTCGGGCCTTCGTAGCGGATCACTACCACATCACCTGCCACAACCTGATCGGTCAAAATGGCGGCAACCGCCGCATCCTGCGATTCGAACACGCGCGCCGGGCCGGTGAACGTCAGGATGCTCTCGTCCACGCCGGCCGTCTTCACGATGCACCCGTCCAGCGCCATGTTGCCGTACAGCACGGCAAGGCCGCCATCCTGGCTGAACGCATGCTCGGCATCGCGGATCACGCCGTTGGTGCGGTCGAGGTCCAGGCTTTCCCACCGCCGGCTCTGGCTGAAGGCGGTCTGCGTCGGCACGCCGCCGGGTGCGGCGGCGTAGAATTCATGCACCCGGTTGTTGCGCGTGCGGCCAATGTCCCAATCATCCAGCGCGTCGGCCATGGTCGGGCTATGCACCGTCGGCAGCGCGGTGTTGAGCAGGTCCGCCTTCTCCAGCTCCCCCAAGATGGCCATGATCCCGCCTGCCCGGTGGACGTCCTCCATGTGGACGTCGTTCTTCGCCGGGGCGACCTTGGACAGGCACGGCACCTGCCGGCTCAGCCGGTCGATGTCGCGCATGGTGAAATCGACCCCCGCCTCGTGAGCGGCGGCCAACAGGTGCAGCACGGTGTTGGTCGATCCGCCCATCGCAATGTCGAGGCTGATTGCGTTCTCGAACGCGGCGAAGGTGGCGATGGAGCGGGGCAGGACGCTCTCGTCCTCCTCCTCGTAATAGCGGCGCGCCAGCGTCACGATCAGCCGCCCGGCCCGCTCGAACAATTGCTTGCGGTCGGCATGGGTCGCCAGCGTCGATCCATTGCCCGGCAGCGACAGACCCAGCGCCTCCGTCAGGCAGTTCATCGAATTGGCGGTGAACATGCCGCTGCACGATCCGCAGGTCGGGCACGCGCTGCGCTCGATAGCGGCGACTTCCTCGTCGCTCATCCGGTCATCGGCGGCCGCGACCATGGCGTCCACCAGGTCCAGCGCGACCTCCTTGCCGTTCAGCACCACCTTGCCCGCTTCCATCGGACCGCCACTGACGAACACGACGGGGATATTGATGCGCAGCGCCGCGTTCAGCATGCCGGGCGTGATCTTGTCGCAATTGCTAATGCACACCATCGCGTCGGCGCAATGGGCGTTGACCATGTACTCGACGCTGTCGGCGATCAGATCGCGGCTGGGCAGGCTGTAGAGCATGCCGTCATGGCCCATGGCGATACCATCATCGACGGCGATGGTGTTGAATTCCTTAGCGACGCCGCCCGCCGCCTCGATCTCGCGCGCGACCAGCTGGCCCAGGTCCTTCAGGTGGACGTGGCCCGGCACGAACTGGGTGAAGCTGTTGACGACGGCGATGATCGGCTTGCCGAAATCCTCGTCCTTCATGCCGGTCGCCCGCCACAGGCCGCGCGCGCCCGCCATGTTGCGACCGTGGGTGGTGGTGCGGGAGCGATAGGCGGGCATGGGCACTTCCAGACAGACAAGCGGATGGTGGATCGGTTTTGCCGCTACACCATTGTGCCCCGCGCTTGAAGCCGCGCAAAACTTTGCAGGCGTGAAGCCGCGGTGGTCAGCGCAGCCTGCCCACCAACTGCCACCAGCCGGGCTGTTCAGCGGCGATCGCGGCAGCGGCCGCATCGCGCGCGGCTGCCTCGGCATAAAGGGCGAAGCAGGTCGCGCCTGATCCGCTCATCCGTACCAGCCACGCGCCCGTGCGTTCCAGTGCAGCCAGCACGTCGGCGATCGTGGGGCACAGCGTGATGGCTGGCGCTTCCAGATCGTTACGGCCATCCCGCGCGATCAGCGATGGCGGCCCGTCGGGCATGGGCCCGCGATCCTGCCCGTCCCAGGCCTGGAACACCGGGCCGGTCGCCAGCGGCAGGCGCGGGTTCACCAGCAGCACGGGCGTGCCGGTCAGGTCACTTGCCACCGGCTCCAGTTCCGTCCCGGTGCCGCGTCCGATGCAGGTGACGCTTTCGACGCAGGCGGGCACATCCGCGCCCAGCCGGGCAGCGCGCCGGTGCCAATCATCCGGCAAGCCGGCGCTGTCCCGCACGGCGCGAAACAGCGCGCCCGCATCGGCCGACCCCCCACCAAGGCCGGCAGCAACCGGCAGGCTCTTCTCCAGCGTGACCGCCAGCCCCCCGCTGCGCGGCAGGGTGCCCAGCGCCCGCGTCACGATATTGGCAAACGGATCATCCAGTGCGTCGGCGAACTCCCCCACAGTTACCACGCTGTCCTGCGCCGCGGCACGCATCGTCAGCCGGTCGCCGGCGTCAACGAAGGCGAACAGCGTCTCCAGTTCGTGATAGCCATCCTGCCGCCGCCGGCGCACATGCAGCGCCAGGTTGATCTTGGCATAGGCGGTCTCGGTCATGCTCATGCCCGACCTCATAGCGCGGCGGGCCTGCCGCGCCAGCAATGTTGCGGAACGTCGCGTGGGCAGCTTGGTTGATGCGGCAATGCGATTGGGGGGCAGCATGGACGATCTGGGTATGGCGACTGGCACGCAGGACAAGTCGTGGACGATTGGGCGGATCGTCACCGCGGCGGTCGCAATCCTGGCGGTCCTTGGCCTCGCCTGGCTGCTGGTCAGCCTGTCGGATTTCGTGCTGCTGGTGTTCGCCGCAGTGGTGCTCGCCTGCATCTTCGATGCCATGGCACAGGGGATCGGCAGGCTGACCGGCCTGAAATCCCGCGGATTGAAGCTCACCATCGCCGTTATCGTGCTGCTGCTGGTGTTCATCGGCACCTTTGCGCTGTTCGGCGCGCAGTTCGCACAGGAGTTCGAGACGATCACCGCCTCCATCCCGCCCGCGTTGCAGCAGGTGGAAGGGCTGCTGCAACGGCTGGGCTATGGCGGCACGCTGACCAGCCTGTTGGACCAGGGCACGCAGGATTTGTCCTCCGTCGCCAGCCGCATCGGCACCTATGCACTGGCCGTGGGCAGCGGCCTGACCGACTTCGTGCTGGTGTTCTTCGCCGCGATCTTCATCGCCGCCGATCCGGGCCTCCACCGGCGCGGGCTGGTGCTGCTGATGCCGCGGAAAGCGGAAAAGCCCGCGCGCGACTTCCTGGACGATTGCGGCAATGGCCTCCGCGGATGGATGCTGGGGCAGGCTGTCTCCTCCGTACTGGTGGGCACGCTGACCTGGGCGGGCCTGGCTCTGCTGGGGGTCCCGGCGGCGGGCGGCCTGGGCCTGATCGCCGGGCTGCTGGACGTGATCCCGCTGGTCGGCCCGGTGCTGGCCGGCATACCGGCCGTGCTGCTGGCCTTCACCGTATCGCCGATGACCGCCTTGTGGAGCGTGGGCCTGTTCCTGGTTATCCAGCAATTGCAGGGCAACGTCCTGCAACCCATGATCCAGAAGCGCGCGGTCGACGTGCCGCCGGCGGTGTTGCTATTTGCGGTATTTGGCGCAGGCGTGCTGTTCGGCGGCCTCGGCGTGCTGCTGGCCGCGCCGTTGACCATCGTCCTGTTCCTGTTCGTGCAGCGGATCTACGTCCGCGACATCCTGCGCAAGCCGATTACCGTAGCCGGGCAGGAGAAGCCGGACGAGTCCGGCGCCGGCGACTGAGCCGCTGGCTACCTGCTGGCGGGCGCGCCGCGAGCATCGGTCGCTTCCGCCCCAACGCCCGCACAATGGCCGAACATCGCGTTCAGCGTACTCGCCAGCCGCAAGCCAGCCTTGGTCATCTGCTGGTGCAGCAATGGCCGTGCGCGGAAGATGTAGGTGCCGTCGATCTGATCAGTGGCCGGATAGACCTGCGAATGCAGCGCGCGTGACTCATTGGCCCAGGTCGCCGGGTCGGTAGTCGCCCAGGCGATCGCCTCCTCCGCCGTAAGCTGGTTCTGCAGGTAATCGGCCCATTCGCGATACGACATCTGCTCCATATCGATCAGCCCGCTGTCCCACAGCGCATGCAAGTTCGTCTGCTCGCCGCCGCGAAGCGTTACGGTCACGTCGTTGCCGCCGCGATCGTGATCGTTGCCGGCATGCAGCGGCTGGTTCAGATCGCCGACGATGTGGATCACCATCCGCAGCGCCGCTCGTCTCTCCTCCAATGGAGCGTCGGCGTCCAGCACCGTCGCGCGGTAGGCGGCGAGAGCGGAGATGGCGTCACCCTCCGCCGGGGCGCCCGCTTCGGCATAGGTCTTGCCGTCCGGAATGGTCACGAAGTGCCAAGGGTATGTCTTGTCGTGCCATTCGGGGTCGGGCGACAGGCGCATGTAGTCGGCCCAGTTGGCGGCATCGGCCGGTGTCTCGGGCCCGAGCAGCTCGCGGATTTCCAGACGGGTCTGGCCGCAGACGAAGCGGTCGGCCAACTCCGCCGCGACCCGGTGTCCGATCGGTCCCCACGCCTGGGCCGGACCGGGGATCATCAGCATCGCGGCGGCGCAGCACGCGGCAAGGATGGGGCGCACGATCATCTTCCTGTCATCACATATTGGGGTAATTCGGCCCGCCGCCGCCTTCGGGCGTGACCCAGACGATGTTCTGGCGCGGATCCTTGATGTCGCACGTCTTGCAATGGACGCAGTTCTGCGCGTTGATGACCAGTTCCGGTCGCCCCTCTTCGACGCCGGTGTATTCGTACACGCCGGCCGGGCAGTAGAACTGCTCCGGCCCGGCATAGATCGGGAAATTGACCTCGCGCGGGATCGCCGGGTCCTTCAGCGTCAGGTGGCTCGGCTGGTCCTCTTCATGGTTGGTGCCCGACAGGAACACCGATGACAGCCGGTCGAAGCTGACGACGTTGTCGGGCTTGGGATAGGCGATCGGCCGGAACATATGCGCCGGCAGCGTCGCGGCATGGTCGGGATGGTGGCCCAGCGCGCCCAGGCGGATGCCGGCGGTGCGCAGCCACATGTCCGCGCCGGCCAGTACCGTGCCGATCTCACCGCCGAACTTGGTCACCAGCGGCTGCGCGTTCTGGACCTTCTTCAGCTCCTCCGCGATCCAGCTGGAGCGGACCGCCGCGTCGTAGCTGTCGAGCTGGACGTTCTCCTCACCCGCCGCGATGCTGGCGGCGGCGGCCTCGGCCGCGAGCATGCCGCTCTTCATTGCGGTGTGGGTGCCCTTGATCCGGGGTACGTTGACGAAACCCGCGCTGCAGCCGACCAGCATGCCGCCGGGGAAGGCGAGCCTGGGGACGCTCTGCCAGCCGCCTTCGTTGATCGCCTTCGCGCCGTAGGCGACGCGCTTGCCGCCTTCCAGCAGGGTGCGGATGGCAGGGTGCTGCTTCCAGCGTTGGAATTCCTGGAACGGGCTGATGTACGGATTGGCGTAGTCGAGCGCGGTGACGTAGCCGAGGGCGACCTGGCCGCCCGCCTGGTGGTACAGGAACCCGCCGCCCCACGCCTTGTCATGTTCCGACAGGGGCCAGCCCTGCGTGTGCACCACCTTGCCCGGCTCGTGCTTCGCGGGATCGATGTCCCACAATTCCTTGACACCCAGGCCATAGACCTGGGGCTGGCAGTCCGCCTCCAGGTCGAAGCGGGTCTTCAGCTGCCGTGCCAGGCTGCCGCGCACACCCTCTGCGATCAGCACCTGTTTCGCCAGGATGCCCATGCCGGGCTGGTAATCGTCCTTTGGCGTCCCATCACGGCCCACGCCCATGTCCTGCGTCACCACGCCGATCACCGCGCCGTCGTCGCCCCACATCAGGTCCGCCGCGGGGAAGCCCGGAAACACCTGCACGCCCAGCGCCTCCGCCTGCTCGCCCAGCCAGCGGGTCAGGTTGGCGAGGCTGCCGGTGTAGTTGCCGTCATTGCTCATCAGCGGGGGCATTAGCAGATGCGGCATCTCGTACTTGCCGCCGCGCGTCAGCACCCAGTGGTGGTTGCCGGTCACGGGCATGTCCGCCAGCGGGCAGCTCTCCCGCCAGTCGGGCAGCAATTCATCCAGCGCGCGCGGATCGATCACCGCGCCCGACAGGATGTGCGCGCCGACCTCGCTGCCCTTTTCCAGCACGACGACTTCCAGCGCATCGTCGATCTGTTTCAGGCGGATAGCGGCGGAAAGACCTGCGGGACCGGCGCCGACGATCACCACGTCGACCGGCATCGTCTCGCGCTCGACACCTTCGACCAAAGTGCTGTTCTGGTTCATGGACCGGACTTGATCGTTGCACCCGTTGACGTCAAGACGGGCGCGTGACCGACAACGCCGCCAAAGCCCCGCCGGCGCAACATGCGGCCGACACGATCGCGGCGGTGCTCGACTGGTGGCAGGCGGCCGGGATCAGCCATGCCTTCCATGACGAGCCGCAGGACTGGCTGGCCCCGCCCGAACCGCCGGCAAAGCGCAAGGCACCCGCGAACCCGCCCGCGCCGGAGCCGGAAGTTCACAAGATCGGCGGCGATCCGGCGGGCTGGCCGGCCGATCCGGCCGCCTTTTCCGCATGGTGGATGGCAGAGCCGAGCCTGCCCGGCCCCGATCGCCGCGTCGCTCCACGCGGCACGGCAGAGCCGGAGCTGATGGTGCTGGTCGCAATGCCGGAAGCGGAGGATGGCGAGCAATTGCTGTCGGGGCCGCAGGGTCGCTTGATCGGCGGGATCGCCCGCGCGCTGGAGCTGGCAGAGGACGACCTGTACCTCGCCAGCGCCCTGCCCGCGCACATCGTGCTGCCCGACTGGACGGCCTTTCAGGATATCGGGCTGCCCGCGATCATCCAGCACCACGTCGCGCTAGTGCGGCCCCGCCGCCTGCTGGTGCTGGGCGCTGGCGACGTTCTGCCGCTGCTGGGGCACGATCCGGCGCAAGCATCTCCCGGTGTTCACACTCTGTCTGCTTGTGGCGTCGCAAGCCCGGTGCTGGCCAGCTTCGCGCCCGACGCGCTGCTGGCACGCTGGCAATTGCGCGCGCAGCTGTGGCGCGCGCTGCTCGACTGGACGGACGGGGATTGATGATCAGGACCATTCTTGCAGGCGTGGCAGCACTGGCGCTGTCCGCCACGGCGGGACAGGCCCGCAGCAGCCATGATTACTATGCCGGCCGGGTGCAGCTGGCGGCGACCGAGGTCCCCGCGCAGCTGAACCAGGTCGACCGCGAATATTACCGCGCGGTGTTCGCCGCGATCCGGCGGCAGGATTGGCCGGGCGCGCAGGGGCTGCTGGCGCAGCGCGGAGACGGCGTGCTGCACCCCGTGGCGCTGGCCGAACTCTACACCGCGGCGGGCAGCCCGCGGGTCGAGCTGTACCAGATCGACGCGTGGATGCAGCGCGGGCGCACCCTGCCGCAGGCGGAGCAACTGGCCCGGCTGGCGCTGACCCGCGGCGCCACCAGCCTGCCCGGCCTGCCGATGCCGCAGCAGATGCAATCGCAGGGCGGCATTCCCAAGCGCATCCTGCCCTCGTCCATCAATGACGGCACGATGCCGGCGACGCTGAGCACCGCTATCCTGGATCGGATCAAGAACGACGATCCCGATGGCGCGCGCGCTCTGCTGGACGGGGTGGATGCGCTGCTGAGCCCGGCTGCGCGCGCCGAATGGCGGCAACGGGTGGCGTGGAGCTATTACATCGAGAACCGCGATGCCGCCGCCCTGGGGCTGGCGCAGACGGTGGCGGCGGGCGACGGTCCGTGGGTCGGCGAAGGCGAATGGACCGCCGGCCTTGCCGCATGGCGGCTGGGCGATTTCGTCACCGCCGGCGACGCGTTCGAGCGGGCCGCCTATTACGCGCACAATCCCGAACTGCGATCGGCCGCGCAATATTGGGCGTCGCGGGCGGCGCTGCGCAACCGGAGGCCGGACCACAGTGCCGAATTGCTGCGGGGCGCGGCGCTGGCGGACGAGACGATGTACGGCATGCTGGCGGCCGAGCAACTGGGCACCGCCCTGCCCGCCCGCGTCGATACCGCCGATTTCAGCGCACGCGACTGGCAACAGGTCGGTGGGCAGGAGAACGTGCGGGTCGCCATCGCGCTGATGGAGGTCGGGGAAGACGACCTCGCCAGCGAGGTGCTGCTGCACCAGGCACGGTGCGGCGATGCGAGCGATTATGCGGCATTGTCGCGCCTGGCGCGCGATCTGGGGCTGCCGTCCACCCAGCTTTACATGGCGTACAACGCGCCCAACGGCGCGCGCAGCGATCCGGCCAGCTATTACCCGGCCCCGCGCTGGGCGCCGCGCAATGGCTGGCAGGTCGATCCGGCGCTCGCCTTCGCGCACACGCTGCAGGAATCGAACTTCCGCGCCAGTGCGGTCAGCCCGGCGCAGGCGCAGGGTCTGATGCAGATCACCCCCATCACCGTGCGCCAGCACGCCCCGCGGCTGGGCATGGATGCGGGCAGCCTGAACATCTTCGACCCTGCAGTGAACCTCGCATTCGGGCAGCAGAACCTGGCCATGCTGCGCGACAGCCCGGCGACGGGCGGCGCCCTGCCCAAGATCATGGCCGCCTACAATGCCGGGCTGACCCCCGTCACCCGCTGGAACGGGGAGATCAATGATGGCGGCGATCCCCTGCTCTACATGGAATCGATCCCCTATTGGGAGACGCGCGGCTATGTCGCCATCGTGACCCGCAATTACTGGATGTACGAACGGCAGGCGAGCGCCGACCTGTCCCCCAGCCGCGTCAGCCTGGCGCAGAACCAGTGGCCGGCCTTCCCCGGCGCCGGCGGGCAGGTGTACCTTTCGGCCGGAGGACAACGCTGATGGCGATCGACGAGAGCCGCACCTTCCGACCCATCAACATCGCGCTGCTGACCGTATCGGACACGCGCGGACCCGATGACGACACGTCCGGCGACATCCTGGCCGCGCGGATCACCGGCGCCGGCCACACGCTGGTCGCGCGCGCGATAGAGCGGGACGATGCGGGCGCGATCATGTCCCGGCTGGAAGGGTGGATCGACGATCCGGCGGTGGACGCGGTAATCTCCACCGGCGGCACCGGCCTGACCGGGCGCGACATCACGCCGGAGGCGGTGCTGCGCGTGGCGGACAAGGAGATCCCCGGTTTCGGCGAGCTGTTCCGCTGGATCAGCTACCAGACGATCGGCACCAGCACGGTGCAGAGCCGGGCATTGGCGGCCGTGGCGCGCGGCACCTACATCTTCGCGCTGCCGGGATCGAACGGCGCGGTGAAGGATGGGTGGGACGGCATCCTGGCCGAACAGCTCGACAGCCGGAACCGGCCCTGCAACTTCGTGGAACTAATGCCCCGCCTGCTGGAGCGGTAAGCCGGCGTCACCCGTGGGCAAGGCCGGTCACCACCCACATCAGCACCATGCCCGCCAGCGTCGCCAGCGTGACGCGCAGGCGCGGGTCGCGGGCATGACTGCGCGGCACCAGCTCGCACGCGCCGATATACAGGAACACGCCACCGAACACCGCCAGCAGCGGAGCCATCAGCCCGTCCGGCACCGCGATCAGCAGGCCCGCCAGCGTGCCTGCCAGCGGCGCCGCGCCATTGATCAGCAGCCACCGTTTCGCGATGCGCGGGCCCGACCGGGCGAGCGACAGGCTGACCGTGTTGATCCCATCGGCCACGTCATGCGTCAGCACGGCAGCGGCGATCAGCCAGCCGATCTCCGCCGAGACCTGGAAGGCGATGCCGATCATCGCGCCGTCGATGAAGCTGTGCAGCGTCAGGCTCGCCGGCCCGAGATGCGCCTGCCACGGCTGCGGCCGGTCCGCGCCGGGCAGTTGGTGCAGCAGCAGGTAGGCACCGACGCCGAGGCCCAGCCAGGCGAATAGCTGGTGCATCTCGTAACGGTCCGTGGCGAGCTCCACCGCCTCCGGGATCAGGTCGAACAAGGCGACACCGAGGACGATGCCGGCGGCAAGGCCCAACACCAGCGTCGCCCGGTTCTGCAGCCGCAGTGCGAGCAGCCCCCCCAGCAGCGTGGCGGCACTGGCAAGGACGCCAAACAGGATGGGGAGCAGCATCGCGGGCATGGTGGCCCGGCGACCTAGCCTGTCCCGCGGAATGTCACAACGTCACAGATGGCGGCGAGCCCCAGGTTGATCCACTTGCACCAATGTTCTATGTTTGTTCTTGTCATGGCGCCTCCACCGAGTCCTCCGCCGATCCGTGGCCGTGGCGCGCAATCGGCGGAGCGGTCCCGCCGCTTCGCCGGGCAGGACAGGGAAGTCGACGGCGACTGGCGCGACCATGTGGCGACGCTGGATGGGCCCCCGGTCAAGCTGCGCACCACCGTCACGGCGGAACGCGCGAAATCGGTGCTGTCCTACAACACCTCGCCCGACATCGGCTTCGACCGTTCGGTCAATCCGTATCGTGGGTGCGAGCACGGCTGCATCTACTGCTTCGCGCGGCCGACCCACGCCTATCACGACCTCTCCCCCGGACTGGATTTCGAGACGCAGCTGTTCGCCAAGCCCGATGCCGCCGCCCTGCTGCGGCAGGCGCTGGCCAAACCCGGCTACGTTCCACGGCCGATCGCGCTGGGCACCAATACCGATCCCTATCAGCCGATCGAGCGGGACTGGCGGCTGACCCGCGCGGTTCTGCAGGTCTGCCTGGAAGCGGCGCACCCCGTGACCGTCACCACCAAGAGCGACCGGGTGCTGGCGGACATCGACCTGCTGGGGGCGATGGCGCGGCGGCAATTGGCGGCGGTGGCGATCAGCGTAACGACGCTGGACCTGCGCCTGTCCGCGCTGCTGGAGCCGCGCGCGCCGGCGCCGGCGCGGCGGTTGGCGGCGCTGGAGAAGCTGGTGGCGGCCGGCGTGCCGGTGCATTGCGCCATCTCCCCCATCATCCCGGCCATCACCGATGACGGGCTGGAGGCGATCATCGCGCGCGCCGCGGCGATCGGCGTGCAATCGGTCGGCTACATTCCCTTGCGCCTGCCGCACGAGGTGGCGCCGCTGTTCCGCGAATGGCTGGCGGTCCATTTCCCGGATCGCGCGGCGAAGGTGATGGGGATCGTGCGCGAGATGCGCGGCGGGCGCGACAACGATCCCGACTTCTTCAGCCGGATGCGTGGCCAGGGCCCATGGGCGCAATTGCTGTCCGCGCGCTTTGCCGCGGCGCGCCGCCGGGCCGGGCTCCAGCCGCTGCGATTTGCGCTCGACTGTGGCAGTTTTGCCGTGCCGCCGCACTGGCCGGAGGCGCCGGGCCAGTTCATGCTCGACCTGTAATGGTACAGGCTTGCTGTTTGACAACCGACAAAGGGCAGCTTCCAGGAACCTGATGAGGTAAGTGGCGTTGGGCGCGTAATCTGCACAGATTGCCGCACTTGGCGCGGCGTGCGGACGGGCATGTGGCGCGCCTGACTTTCGCGGTCCGGCATACAGGGGAGATTTCATGAGCAAGCTGCTAATCGGGCTGATGACGGCGGGGGCGGTTATCGCCACCCCGGCGCTCGCCAAGGACGGTCAGGTCTATGCCGGCGCCCAGGGCGGCGTCGTGCTGCCGGACGATATCGACTTCCGCCTGCCGAATGGCGGCACCGTGGCGCGTGCCGAGACGGCCAGCACCGGCTGGGAAGCCGGTGGCCTGGTCGGCTATGACGCCGGGCTCGGCCGGATTGAGGTCGAGGGCAATTACATGAACTTCGGCGTCGACCGCCTGAGCGGATCGGCAGTGCCACGCACCGGCGATTCCGATGGCAAGATTCAGGTGGTGAGCGCGATGCTGAACGCGCTGGCCGATTTCGGTGGCGAGACCGGCCTCGGCCTGTCCTTCGGCGGCGGCGTCGGCATCGCGCGCGTGGATGCCAGCGGCATGCAGGCTAGCAACGGCCCGACCGTGATCAGCGGCGACGACAAGGCGCTGGCCTACCAGGGTCTTGCCATGTTGCGCCTGCCGGTGAGCGACGCTTTCGACGTGGGCGTGAAGTACCGCTACTTCCGCACGGACGATCTGGAGTTCGGCGACGGCCTGGGCCGCGATGTCGAGGCGCAGCTGACCACCCATTCGATCCTGGCGACGCTGCTGGTGAACCTGGGTGGTGCGGACGCTCCGCCGCCGCCCCCCCCGCCGCCCCCGCCGCCTCCGCCGCCGCCCCCTCCCCCGCCGCCCCCGCCGCCGCCGGTGGCGCAGTGCAATCGCGGGCCGTATGTGGTGTTCTTCGATTGGGACAGCTCGACCATCACGCAGGAAGCGGCCGCGGTGCTGAACAGTGCGGTCACGGCCTATGGCAATTGCGCCAACGTGCCGATCATGCTGGCGGGCTACACCGACACGTCGGGTTCCACCCGCTACAACATGGGTCTGGCCGGCCGCCGCAACGAAAGCGTGCGCACCTACCTGACCGGCCGTGGCATCCCCGCCGCGCGCATCACCAGCCAGGCCTTCGGCGAGCAGAACCTGCGTGTGCCCACCGCCGACGGTGTGCGCGAGTTGCAGAACCGCCGCGTCGAGATCAGCTACGGCCCCGGTTCGGGCCGCTGATCGCAGCAGCAGGCTGATACAGGAAGGGCCGGGGGAGCGATCCCCCGGCCCTTTCTTCTTGCGCCGACGCGCTTTGGTTCAGGCGACCAGTCGCAATCGGCCGCGCTGCCCGCCCGCAGGCATCGGGTGCAGCGATACCGCCGAAAGGCCCGGCACCGCGGCCAGCCGTTCCGACAATTCACCATCCAGTGCGAAGTCGCGGCCGAGCCGCAATACGGGGTCGGCCGCGCCATCACCGACGCGCAGGGTCGCAAGCACCTCCCCCCGCCCCGCATCGCCGGGCTGCAGCAGGTCGCGCAGGCCTTGCAGGGCGGACAGGTCCGCGACGTCCAGCGTCAGTTGCATGCGCACGCTGCCGGTCACTTCGGACAAGGGCCGCGCGCCGCGCACGGTGATGCGCGGCGGCTCGTCCGGGCTGGGGCTGTCGAGTTCCACCTGCAGCAGCACGCAGGTGCCATCTTCCGCCCAGCGCCCGAACGGGTCCACCAGCGTCTCTTCGAAACAGGCGGCGCTGAACTGGCCGGTCGCGTCGGAGAAGTCGGCCCGCACGAAGGCCGCGCCCTTGCGCGTGCGGCCCTTGCTGACGCCTTCCACCAGCGCGGCCATGACCGCCGTGCGGCGCCCGCCAGCGACGCCTTCCCCGATGATCGAGCCGTAGGACCGCGCCCCTTGCGCCGAGGCCACCGCGCGGAACTGCTGCACCGGATGCGCGGCGAAGAAGAAGCCGAAATTGTCGCGTTCCGCCGCCATCTGGTCCTGCCGCGACCAGGCCGGCGCATCGACCAGCCGCAAGGCAGGCTCCACATGATCGTCCCCGCCGAACAGCCCGGCCTGCCCGCTGCTGCGTTCGCGGCTGGCATGGTCGGCGACCGCCAGCAGCATGTCGGCATTGGCCAGCACCTTCGCCCGGTTCGGCTCCAGCGTGTCGAACGCGCCGGCCGCTGCAAGCCCTTCCAGTTGACGGCGGTTCATGCAGCCGGGCGGCATCCGGCGGAACGTGTCCTCCAGCCCGGTGAAGCGACCATGTGCCTGTCGCTCCGCCACGATGGCCTCCATCGCCTTCTCGCCGACATTGCGGATGCCCGCCAGCGCGTAGCGGACGGCGAGGCCGGTGTCGGTCTGCTCGACGATGAACTCCGCCTCGGACGCGTTGATGTCCGGCCCGAGAAGGTCCAGCCCGGCGCGGCGCATGTCGTCCACGAACACCGCCAGCTTTTCAGACTGATGCATGTCGAAGCACATGGAGGCGGCGTAGAACTCCTCCGGATAGTGGGTCTTCAACCAGGCCGTCTGGTATGACAGCAGCGCGTAGGCGGCGGCATGCGACTTGTTGAAGCCGTAACCGGCGAACTTGTCGATCAAATCGAACAGCTCGTTGGCCTTCTTCGCCTCGATCCCGCTGACCTTGAGGCAACCCTCGACGAAGCGGGCGCGCTGCGCATCCATCTCCGCCTGGATCTTCTTGCCCATCGCCCGGCGCAGCAGATCGGCATCGCCAAGCGAATAGCCCGCCAGGATCTGCGCGGCCTGCATTACCTGTTCCTGGTAGACGAAGATGCCGTAAGTTTCGGCAAGGATGCCTTCCAGCTTGGGGTGCGGATATTCGATCGGCGCTTCCCCGCCCTTGCGCTTGCCGAACAGGGGGATGTTGTCCATCGGGCCCGGGCGGTAGAGCGAGACCAGCGCGATGATGTCCTCGAACCGGGTGGGCTTCACCGCGGTCAGCGTGCGGCGCATGCCTTCCGATTCCAGCTGGAACACACCCACCGTGTCGCCCCGCTTCAGCAGCGCGAACACCTGGTCATCGTCCCACGGCAGTGCCGACAGGTCCACGCTGATGCCGCGTCGGCCCAACAGGTCCACCGCCCGCTGCAGCACGGACAGGGTCTTGAGGCCAAGGAAGTCGAACTTGACGAGGCCGGTATCCTCCACCCACTTCATGTCGAACTGCGTGACGGGCATGTCCGATCGCGGATCACGATACAGCGGCACCAATTGCGCCAGCGGCCGGTCGCCGATCACCACGCCGGCCGCGTGGGTGGAGCTGTTGCGCGGGAAGCCTTCGATCTGCTTGGCCAGCAGGATCAGGCGCTTGGTCTCGTTATCGTTGTCGAATTCGCGCTTGAACTCGGCCACGCCGTTCAGCGCGCGGCCGAGGTCCCACGGGTCGGTCGGATTGTTGGGCACCATCTTGGTCAGGCGATCGACCTTGCCGTAGCTCATCTGCAGGATGCGGCCGCAATCGCGCAGCGCGGCGCGGGCCTTCAACTTGCCGAAGGTGATGATCTGCGCGACGTGGTCATGGCCGTACTTGGCCTGCACGTAGCGGATCACCTCCCCCCGCCGGGTTTCGCAGAAGTCGATGTCGAAGTCCGGCATGCTGACGCGTTCGGGGTTCAGGAACCGTTCGAACAGCAGGCCCAGCCGGATCGGATCGAGATCGGTGATGGTCAGCGACCAGGCGACCAGCGATCCCGCGCCGGAGCCGCGACCAGGCCCCACCGGGATGCCCTGCCCCTTGGCCCATTTGATGAAGTCGGCAACGATCAGGAAATAGCCGGGGAAACCCATGCGGGTGATGACCTCGACCTCGAAATCGAGCCGGTCGGCATATTGCTGCCGCTCCTCCGCCGTCAGCTCGCCATAAGGAGCCAGCCGCGCGGCGAGGCCGGCGCGCGCATCCTCCGCCAGCATCCGCGCCTCGCCTTCGAGATCGCCCGCCAGGCTGGGCAGGATCGGCTTGCGGCGCGGTGGGGCGAAGGCGCAGCGCTGCGCCACGATCAGCGTGTTCTCAATCGCCTCGGGCAGGTCGGAGAACAGGTCCGCCATGGTCTCGGCATTCTTGACCCACGCCTCCGGCATGGAGCGTGGCCGGTCCGTGCTGTCGACCTGGCTGCCATGGGCGATGCACAGCATGGCGTCGTGCGCCTTGTGCATGTGCGATTCGGCGAAATTGGCAGGGTTGGTGGCGACCAGCGGCAGGTCGCGGGCATAGGCGAGTTCGACCAGATCGTCCTCCGCCGCGTCCTCCGTCGCGTCACCCCGGCGGGCGAGTTCGATATAGAGGCGGCGGGGGAACAGCCCGGCAAGGTCACGCAGCAGCGCCTCGGCCGCGTTCGGCTTGTTCGCGGCCAGCAGGCGGGTGACGCCGCCCTCCGCCGCGCCGGTCAGCGCGATCAGCCCGTCCGTACGGCCGGCCATCTCGGCGAGGGTTACATGCGGCTCCAGCTCCAGCGGGCGGTGGAGATGGGCCTGGCTGACGAGATGGCACAGGTTGAGCCAGCCGGCCTCGTCCTGCACCAGCAGCGGCAGGTGGTCGATCGTGCCGCAATCCGGGCGCGCGACGCCCAGCAGGGCGCCGACGATCGGCTGCACGCCTTCACCCATGCACGCCTTGGCGAACGCGCTGACGGCATACAGGCCGTTGCGATCGCAGATGGCGATGGCGGGGAACCCGTTCGCCTTCGCCAGCTTGGCGATGTCCTTTGGCTCTATCGCCCCTTCCAGCATGGAATAGGCGGAAAAGACGCGCAACGGAACGAAGGGGGCATGCATCGTCAGACGATAGTGATTGTGGTGCGCCGTGGCAAAGGGCGGCGGGGCTTTTTGCACTGTGTCGAGGTGGTGGCGGGGTCACTCGCGCACCTCTCCAGCTGCGGTTGGCGCCGCCAGCACGACTGTTCGCCACGACACCAAAACGCGTTAATGCTGCACAAGTTTACAGTTATATAACTTTGCTGTGGTCCCTTTCACATGAAAGGACGACCATGCTAGAAGTATTTGAATGCGTGATAAACCAACATGATCCGCTGATTGTATCACTAGCATGCATGATTTGGATCGTTGGAAGTATTACGTTTTTTCTTGCACTTGGACGCGCGGAAGAATGCCGCTCCGAACGTAGGCAGGCTTGGCTGGTAATGGGTGCGTGCGCTGCGGGCCTGGGAGTCTGGGCGACGCACTTCGTCGCGATGCTCGCTTATCAAGGCGCCATGCCGATCGCATACGACCTCCACATCACGCTTGTTTCCGCAGCGTTAAGCGTACTGGGCTTCTGGATTGCCCTTCAGGTGCTGCAAGGTTTCTCCTTGTCCAGATGTGCGTTGGCCGGGTGTGTCGTCGCAGTCAGCGTCAGCGCCATGCACCTGGTCGGCATGGCCGCCATCCGGGCGCAGGCCCGTATCGAACTCGACTGGTTGTATTATGCCCAAAGCACGCTGACAGCCTTCGTACTGTTCACCGCGTCGTTCCAGGTGTTCGCCCGCACATCGGGCATCCGGCGGCTGGTCCTAAGCGCGTCAGGTTCGATCATCGCGGTCTGCGCCATCCATTTTACCGGCATGGCGGCCGCGACGCTGCGCTACGATCCGTCGCTGCCGATGGTGGAACCGGCCGACAGCCAGACGTGGCTGGTCGGTGCCGTCACCGCATCGACGATCCTGCTCGTCATCCTGACCGCGCTGGCCACGCTCATCGACCGCTATCTCACGGATCTAAGGGGGTTTGCCGACGCCACGCTGGAAGGCATCGCCATCGTAAGGGGCAATCGCATCGTGGAAGCGAACCAGCGGTTCGTGGACATGATGCAAAGCAGCACGACCGACCTGCTGGGCCAGGATCCCGATGGCTTCCTCGCCGCCGCGGACGGTCGCCCGATCCTGCACCTGCGTGAAAAACCGATCGAAGCCGTGCCGCGCGACATGATGGACGGCTCAGTCTACGAAGTGATGATCCGCGAAGTCGAATATCGTGGGCGCCTGTCACAGGTACTTGCGGTGCGCGACCTGACCCAGGCCAAGGCCGCCCAGCGCGAAATCGAACATCTCGCCCGGCACGACCGGCTGACCGGCCTCGCAAACCGCACATTGTTGCAGGAAAGAATGGATCACGCGCTCGCCTTGTCGCAACGGACGCTTACACCGGTGGCGCTGCTGGCTCTCGACCTCGATCGCTTCAAGGCGGTCAACGATCTGTTCGGACATGCCCAGGGCGATCAGGTCCTGCAGAAGGTCGCCGCGATCCTGCGCAGGTGTGTCCGCGACTCCGACACGGTAGCGCGTATCGGCGGCGATGAATTCGTCATCCTGCAGGTCGGCTCTGCGCAGCCCGAAGGCGCCCGCGCGCTGACAGCCCGCCTGTTGGCGGAGTTCAGCAGGGAGATGGACGTCACGACCGATCCGATGGCGGTGGGTGTCAGCATCGGCGTCGCCATCGCTCCGTCCGACGCCGTCGACGCGATCAAGCTGCATCATGCGGCCGATGTCGCGCTTTATCGCGCGAAGACGTCCGGGCGCGGTGTGGCCATGTTCTTCGACCGGCACATGGATGCGGCGGTGCGGGATCGCCGCCAGATCGAGGGCGACCTGCGCCAGGCTATCCATCGCCAGCAGCTTCATCTGGTGTACCAACCACTTGTCGCGGTCGCGGGCGGTCGCGTGACTGGTTACGAGGCCCTGCTGCGCTGGACCCACCCGGAACGGGGGAACGTGTCCCCTGAACTGTTCGTGCCCATTGCGGAGGAATCGGGATCGATCCTCGCCATCGGCGAATGGGTCTTGCGCAGGGCGTGCCAAGATGCGGCCGCTTGGGACGAGCCGCTTTCCCTCGCCGTCAATATATCGGCCACCCAGTTTCAGGCGCCCAACCTCCAGGCCATCGTAATCTCTGCGCTGGATGAGAGCGGGCTGGCACCGTCACGGCTTGAACTGGAGATCACCGAAACCGCGATGATGAAGGACCGGATCAGAACGGTGAACACCCTCAAGGCGCTGAAGGAACATGGCATCAAGGTTGTCATGGATGACTTCGGCACGGGCTATTCTTCGCTCAGCAATCTGCAGAGTTTCCCGTTCGACAAGATCAAGATCGATCGCAGCTTTGTTCAGGCGGAACACGACGACAAGGCCGCCCGATCGATCATCCGCGCGATCGTCGGCATCGGAAAAAGCCTGTCTCTGCCGGTGCTTGCGGAAGGCGTGGAGACCGAACTGCAACGGCAGATGGTGTTGCAGGAAGGTTGCGCGCAAGCCCAGGGCTATCTGTTCGGACGACCGGGCGCCGGGCCCGCGCCGAAGGTCGATGCGCTCCCCTGCGCGGATATGGCCTGCCGAGCCACGGCGTGAACCTGCGCGGGTGATGGATGGGCGCCGGAGGTCGGCGCCCTCGTCAGACTGGTGGTCAGGCGCCCCGCAGCGGGAAGTCGCTTCGCGCCGCCAGTGCCATGACTTCCGGCAGGGTCAGGACGTGATCGTTATCCTTGTAGATCACGTACTTCGCCCGGTCGCCCTCGGGCATGGCGCGGATCATGCCGACCATCTGCGCCAGCGTGCCGCGATGCAGCCCGGCGAACCCTTCCAGGATGCCGCCGCCGCCCGCCAGGTGGATGGAGGCATGCGCGCCCCAATCCGTGCCCACGGGGCCGGAGCTTTCGCCCTGAATGGTACCGGGGTGGTCGGTCATCGTTGGTCAGCCTCTCTCAATCAGTCAGGTCAGCACGCCGTCGTGCAGCCGGACCACACGGTCCATGCGTGCCGCCAGGCGTTCGTTATGGGTGGCGACCAGCGCCGCGCTGCCGGTGCCGCGCACCAGGTCCAGGAACTGGGCGAGCACGCGGTCACTGGTATGTTCGTCGAGATTACCGGTCGGCTCATCCGCCAGCACCAGTTGGGGCCGGTTGGCGAGCGCGCGGGCGACGGCGACACGCTGCTGCTCCCCGCCCGAAAGCTGGCTGGGCCGGTGGTGCAGCCGGTGGCCGAGGCCAAGTGCGGTCAGCAGCTCCTCCGCCCGCGCCAGCCCTTCGGCGCGCGGGCGACCGGATACGAGCTGCGGCAGCAGCACGTTCTCCAGGGCGTTGAAGTCCGGCAGCAGATGGTGGAACTGGTACACGAAGCCCAGGTGATCGCGCCGCAGCGTGGTGCGCGCGGCGGCGTCCAGCCGCGTGGCATCGATCCCGGCGATGGCGATCCGCCCGGCGAAGCCCCCTTCCAACAGCCCCACCGCCTGCAGCAGCGTCGACTTGCCGGAGCCCGACGGGCCGAGCAGCGCGACGATCTCCCCCGGGGCGATCGTCAGGTCGACGCCCTTCAGCACGTCGATCGTGACCCCGCCCTGCACGAAGGAGCGAGCGAGCTTCTCCAGCTTCACCACGGGCGTTGCGACAGCCTCATTCATAGCGCAGCACCTCCACCGGATCGGTGCCAGCAGCGCGGTAGGCGGGGTAGAGCGTCGCGAGGAAGGACAGGCCCATGGCCATGACGCAGATCGCCAGCACCTCGAACGGATCGGTACGCGCGGGCAATTGCGTCAGGAACCGGATCTGCGGGTCCCACAGGTTCTGGCCGGTGATCGCCTCTATCCCGCGCACGATCGGCTGGCGCAGCAGCAGGATCAGGAAGCCGAGCGCCAGGCCCGCAAAGGTGCCGACCGCGCCGATCACGCTGCCGGTGGTGACGAAGATCTTCAGCAGCGACTGGCGCGTGGCACCCATGGTGCGCAGGATGGCGATGTCGCGCGTCTTGGACCGGACCAGCATGACTAGGCTGGACAGGATGTTGAAAGCGGCCACCAGCACGATGATCGACAGCGCGAAAAACATCGCCACGCGTTCCACCTGCAACGCTTCGAACAGGCTGGCATTGATGGTGCGCCAGTCGGTCACCACCGCGCGGCCGGCCAGTTCCCGGTTCAGCGGAGCGAGAATTTCCCCTACGCGATCGGCATCCTCCGTCGTCACCTCGATCATGCCGATGGCATCGCCCGTCAGCAGCAGGGTCTGCGCCTGCGGGATCGGCATGACGACGAAGGCCTGGTCGTAATCGTAGACGCCGATCTCGAAGATGGCGGTGACGGTGTAGCCGACCTGGCGCGGCACGGTGCCGAACGGGGTGGAGCGCCCTTGCGGGTTGATGATGGTGATGGAATCGCCGACCCGCACGCCCAGGTTCATGGCGAGGCGCGAGCCGATGGCGACATTGTCGGCGCCCGGCTGCAGCGTGGCGATGCTGCCCGCGACTACCTGGCCCTGCAGCGCGCCGATATCGGCCTGCGTGTTGCCGCGCACCAGTACCGCCTCCACCCGGCCGTTATAGGTCGCCAGCAGCGGCTGTTCGATGAGCGGGCTGGCATCGGTAACGCCAGGGGTCGCCTGCACGTCGCGCAGCACGTTCTCCCAATCGTCCAGCCGGCCGCCATAGGCCTGGATGATGGCATGGCCGTTCAGGCCGACAATCTTGTCCAGCAATTCCGCGCGGAAGCCGTTCATCACGCTCATCACCACGACCAGCATGGCAACCGACAGCATGACCACGCCGATGGAGATGGACGCGACCAGCGCGATCACCGCCTCCCCGCGGCCAGGCAGCATGTAGCGCTTGGCAATGGTCCATTCGAAGGGGGAGAGGATCAAGGAGCGGGTCTTTGCGGCAGGGGTGAAGGTTGCCGCGATCTAGCAGCTTTGTCGCGCAGCGGAAGGGTTGTTCAATCGGCGTGCGGTGCCGGCCGTTCCACCGGCAGGCTGTTGCCGAACACCACCGTGCGCGTGGGGAAGGCGATGCCGATGCCCGCCGCCTCGAACCGGTCGAGGATGGAGAACAGAATCTCCTCCTTGTGGATCAAGCTTTCGGCGAAGTCGCCCACCTCGATGTAGGAGAACACCT
This sequence comes from Croceibacterium sp. TMG7-5b_MA50, assembly GCF_039830145.1. Taxonomy (NCBI): domain Bacteria; kingdom Pseudomonadati; phylum Pseudomonadota; class Alphaproteobacteria; order Sphingomonadales; family Erythrobacteraceae; genus Croceibacterium; species Croceibacterium sp. TMG7-5b_MA50. The sequence continues at coordinate 1,429,624 of NZ_CP156082.1, forward strand.
CGATATCGAGCGAGCTGGCGCCGAAGGCGTTCAGCCGCGCGCGGGGTCCTTCCGCGATCCTTGGATGCTCCTCCAGCACCTGCCTGACGATATCGACCGCCTCGCGCACCTTGGCGGCGGGCAGGCTGTATTCGACGCCGATCACCGGGTTGAACAGGAAGCGGTCGCGCGTGGCGTAGTTCTCGATCTGCTGCGATGAGAGATCGCCATTGGGGATGGTGACGACGGTGCGATCGTTGGTGCGGATGCGGGTGGAGCGGATGCCGACATCCTCCACCGTGCCGATCACGCTGCCGACCTTGACGAAGTCGCCGACCTGCGCGGGCTTGTCGACGATCACGGTCACGCTGCCGACGAGGTTCTCGACCGTCTTCTGCGCACCCAGCGCCAGCGCGATACCACCGATACCAAGGGCCGCGATGCCCGTCGTCACGTCGATGCCGAACGTGTCGAGCACGGCGATGAAGACAAAGGCGAGCAGCAGAATCTTCACCACCCGCCGCAGCAGGGAGACGATGCTGATCGCCTGCCGCCGTTCGTGCCGCTGCATCCGGGCGATCGACAGGTCGGAGACGGCGTTGACGACGCGGAGGCCGAACCAGACCAGCGCGATCAGCGCGACGACGCCGGTATAGCGCAGCAGCAATTGCCGGGCGACGATGGAGGCGGGCAGTTCCTCCGCCCAAACGTAGAAGATGGCGCCCGCGGCCAGCAGGCTGACCGGCGGCAGCGCGGCGTTGAGCGCGCGGTAGGCGGTGCTGGTCTGCGGCTCAGGAATCATGCGCCGGGCGAGCGTCAGGATCGTGCGCGCGACCAGGTACAGCCCACCGAACAGCAGCAGCGCGGCCCCGATCAGCAGCGCCCAGTCGCCGACCGGCGCGCCCGCCAGCATGGTGTGCTCCTCCGGCGGGGGTGCCTCCGCAACCTCTTCCGCCGCTTCGGTGGTGGCGAGCCGAGCCACGGTATCCTCACCGATGCGCCACAGTTCCGGCCCGCCTTCCTGCGCCGGGCCACGGACCATCAGGATGGGCACTTCCTCTCCGCCCAGCGGCAGGGCGCCGACCTGCTCCTGCTCCAGCGGCAGGGCATCGTCGGTACGGCCGGCGGCATCGTTGCTGAGCGTGCCGAAGGGCACCAGCGTGCCGCCGCTGTCGAGCAGGGTCCGCAGCCGCTGCGCCAGGGTCGCCGCGCGGGCCTGCTGCGCCGGCGTATCCAGCGGGACATCCAGATATTGCGCCGCCCGGTTGTAATCGCCCTGCCCCAGCGCGGCGAGCAGCGCGGTGACGCTGGCGCGAGGGGTCAGCCGGTCATACGGATCGACGATCTGCGCCACCGCCGCCTCGGCCTCCGTCGCCTCCTCCTGCGCCATGGCCTGCACCGGCAGGAGGATCAGCAGAAGCGACAGCAGGAAGCGCAAGGGCAAGGACAGTTCTCCGGGATCGTCACGGGCGGTTGTGGTTACGGGCGCGCCCTCGGCGCTTTGCCGACAGGGGTCAACCGCCCCACCGCCCGGACCGTTCCGCAGGTGCGGCAAACTCACCCGCCGCGCAGCAATTGCACGCCCCAGTCGCGTTCCAGCAGGTAGAGCAGGATGCGCGCCGCCTCGCCGCGCGGCCCCGTCAGCCCGCCGTCGCGTTCCAGCAGCAGGCGGGCGTCGTCCTGCGCCATCTGCCCCATGCGGCTGGTCTGTTCCAGATTGGCGATGCGGAACGCCTCCTCCCCCGATTGCCGCGTGCCCAGGATCTCCCCGCCGCCACGCAACTTCAGGTCCTCCTCCGCCAGCCGGAATCCGTCCTGCGTCTCGCGCATCAGGGCCAGACGCTGGCGGCCGACCTCCGACAGGGCCTCCCCACGCAGCAGCAGGCAGGTGCTCTTGCCGGTGCCCCGCCCCACCCGGCCGCGCAGCTGGTGCAGCTGCGCCAGGCCGAAGCGTTCGGCCTGTTCGATCACCATCAGCGTGGCGTTGGGCACGTCCACGCCGACCTCGATCACGGTGGTGGCGACCAGCAGCTTCGCCTCGCCCCGGCTGAACCGCTCCATCGCGGCGTCCTTCTCTTCCGGCCGTAGCTGCCCGTGGACCAGCGCAACCTCGTCGCCGAAGCGGGCCTTCAGCGAAACGAAGCGCGCCTCGGCCGCGGCGAGGTCGTCCTGTTCGTTCTCGTCGCGCACCATCGGGCAGACCCAGTATGCCTGGTGCCCGCCTTCAATGTGCCGGGCCAGCCCGTCCACCACGTCGGCCAGCCGGTCCAGCGCGACCACGCGGGTGTCGATCGGCTGGCGGCCGGGGGGCAGCTCGTCCAACCGGCTGACATCCATCTCGCCATATTGCGCCAGCACCAGCGTGCGCGGGATCGGCGTGGCGGTCATCGCCAGCACATGCGGGGTGCGCCGGTTCTTCTGGGTCAGCAGCAGCCGCTGTCCCACGCCGAAGCGGTGCTGTTCGTCGATCACCACCAGCCCCAGATTGCGGTAGTTCACCGTGTCCTGGAAGATGGCGTGCGTGCCGACGACGATGTCGATGCTGCCATCAAGCAGACCCATCAGGATACTTTCGCGCGCGCGGCCCTTGTCCCGCCCCGTCAGCAGCGCGACCTGCACGCCGGTTGGCGCGGCCATGCGGCGCAGCGTTTCGAAATGCTGGCGGGCGAGGATCTCCGTTGGCGCGAGCATCGCGGCCTGCGCGCCGCATTCGACTGCGCCCAGCATGGCCAGCAGCGCCACCGCCGTCTTACCCGCGCCCACATCGCCCTGCAGCAGGCGCAGCATCGGCGATTCCTGCGCCATGTCGCCGGCGATCTCCTGCACGCTGCGTTGCTGCGCCCCGGTCAGCGGGAATGGCAATTGCAGCTTCGCCGTCAGCCGACCGTCGCCCGCCAGCCTCTGCCCCTTGCGCCGGCGGTTGTCCGCGCGGACCAGCAGCAGCGCCAGCGCATTGGCCAGCAACTCGTCATAGGCGAGGCGATCGCGCGCGCCGGCATCCTCGCCCCGATGCGCCGCCACCAGTGCATCGCGCCAGGCGGGCCAGCCGGCGCGGGCCAGCACGCCGGGTTCGATCCATTCGGGCAACTCCGGCGCACGGGCCATCGCCTGATCGGCGAAGCTGGCGATGCGCGGCTGGGTCAGCCCCTCCGCCAGCCGGTAGATCGCCTCCACCTGCTTCGCAGTGGCGGCGTCGCTGCTTTCCGCGACATGATCGGGATGCACGATCTGCAGCATCTGACCATACTGGTCGAGCCGCCCGGCGACCCACCGGCGCTCCCCCACTGGCAGCGCCTTGCGCGCACTGAACGCGGCCTTGCCGAACCAGGTCAGCGCGATGACGTTGCCGGCCGCATCGCTGGCGAGGATGCGGAACGGCGCGCGCGGGCTCGGGCTGCCGCGATGTTCCGTCACCGTCAGCGCCACCACGATCTGCTCGCCCACATTGGCGGCGTCGAGGTCCGGCACCGCCCGCCGGCTGACGAAGCGTTCGGGCAGGTGGTAGGCGACGTCGCGCACGCGGGCGAGGCCCAGCCGTTCGAGCGGCTTCTTCAGCTTGGGGCCGACGCCGTCCAGCCCGTCGATCTCGGCGAAGAGGGGATTGAGGAGATCGGGCCGCATCGTCCGCCGGCCTTCGCCTGCCATAGCCGCGTGGGCAAGGGGTTGGATCAATCAATCACGCTCTGCTAGGCGCCGCATCCATGGACGACACCCTCAAGCCCCGGCTCGCGCGCGCGAAGTTCCGGGCATGGCATCGCGGCACGCGCGAGGCGGATTACATGATCGGCGGCTTCTTCGATCGCTACCATTCCGAGTGGGACGAGGCCGCGCTCGCCTGGTTCGAGGCGCTGCTGGAGGAAGAGGACGTCGACATCATGGGCTGGGCGCTCGGCAGCCTGGCCGTGCCGCCGGAATATGCCGGCGAGCAGATGATCGCGTTCCGCCGCCTCGATTTCGTCCGCATCTGAAGGAACCATCGCGCCACGCGGCGCACTTTGCATCCGTCCCATGGCTGATCTTTCCCGCATCCTCTCGGCCACGCGGCCGCTCACCCTTGCCTCCCTGCCACGCGGCGCCCAGCCATTGGTGCTGGCCGACCTTGCCCGCACCGCCAAGGCGAAGGGCGGCCGCGCCGTGTTCATCGCGCCCGACGATCAGGCGATGCGCGCGATCAGCGATGCGGTCCACTGGTTCGCGCCCGAATTGCAGGTGATCGAGCTGCCGGCATGGGACTGCCTGCCCTACGACCGCGCCAGCCCGGCGCTGTCGGTCAGCAGCCGGCGCCTGTCCGCCCTGCATCAGTTGCAGCAGCCGATGGGCGATGGGCAATTACTCATCACCACGGTCAACGCGGCCTTGCAGCGGGTGCTGACCCCGTTCCGCATCCGGGAGGCGGTTCGCGAGCTGAAGCCGGGCACCCGCATCGGCCACGAAAGCCTGACGCACCTGCTGCGCAGGCAAGGCTACAGCCGCGTGGACACGGTGGTCGACACCGGCGAGTTCGCCGTGCGCGGGTCCATCTTCGACATCTTCCCTAGCGGGCTGGAGGAAGGCCTGAGGCTCGACTTCTTCGATGACGAGCTGGAATCGCTACGCCTGTTCGATCCGGGTACGCAGCGCACCACCGCCACCGTCGCCGGCCACCTGCTGCTGCCCGCCAGCGAGGCGCTGCTCGACGACGACACGATCAAGCGGTTCCGCACGCGGTATCGCGAGCTGTTCGACGCGCATGCCACGCAGGACCCGTTGTACCAGGCGGTCAGCGACGGTCGCCGGCTGGCAGGCATGGAACACTGGCTGCCCCTGTTCGAGGAGCGGCTGTCCACCGTCTTCGACCATCTGGGCGAGCATGACCTGATCGCGGTGGAAAGCACCGCGCTGACCGCGGGGGAGGAGCGGCTGGGCGACATCGCCGACTACCACCGCCAGCGTACCGAAGGCGCCGGGCCGAAGGCGGGCACGTACCGGCCGCTGCCGGAAGACGCGTTGTACCTCACCCGCGATGAATGGGCCCGCGCGTTGGAAGGTTGGCCGGTCCACCGCGTGTCGATCTTCGCGGAGCCGGAGAGCGACAAGGTGGTCGATTTCGGCTTCCGCTCCGCCCGCGACTTCACGCCCGAACGCAGCGCCGGCAGCAATGTCTATGTCGCCGCCGCCGAGCACCTGAAGGCCGTGGGCAAGAGCGGGCGCCGGCCGTTGCTGGCGGCCTATTCGCAAGGGTCGCTGAGCCGCATCACCTCCATCATCGAGGAAGCCGGCACCAAGACCAAGGTCGCCAAGAGCTGGCAGGACGCGCTGGGCCTGTCGGCCAAGGGCGTGCCGGTGGCGATGGTCCTCCCGCTGGACACCGGCTTCGCCAATGACGAGCTGGAGCTGTTCACCGAGCAGGACCTGCTGGGCGACCGGCTGGTCCGCCGCCGCAAGAAGCGCAAGGATTCCGACGCCTTCCTGGCGGAGCTGTCGGCGCTCAATCGTGGCGACCTGGTGGTCCACCTCGACCATGGCATCGGCAAGTATGTCGGGCTGGAGCCGATCAGTGTCGGCCAGAGCCAGCACGATTGCGTCCGGCTGGAATATGCCGGCGGCGACAAGCTGTTCATCCCGGTCGAGAACCTGGAGGTCCTGACCCGCTACGGCAGCAGTGAGGAGGCGGTGCCATTGGACCGCCTGGGCGGCGAAGCATGGCAGAAGCGCCGCGCGAAGCTCAAGGAGCGCATCCAGGCGATCGCGGGCGAGCTGATGCGCACGGCTGCCGCCCGTGCCCTGCGCCGCGCCCCCGTGCTGGAGCCGGAGGAGGCGAGCTTCCGCCCCTTCGTCGACCGGTTCCCATGGCAGGAGACCGACGACCAGGAACGCGCGATCGAGGATGTGCTGGGCGATCTGGCCGATGGCAAGCCGATGGACCGCCTCGTCTGCGGCGATGTCGGCTTCGGCAAAACGGAGGTGGCCCTGCGCGCCGCCTTCGTAGCCGCCATGCAGGGCCAGCAGGTGGTGATGGTCGCCCCCACCACTCTGCTCGCGCGCCAGCATTACAAGAGCTTCTCCGAACGGTTCGCCGGCTTCCCGTTGAAGGTCGGGCGGCTGAGCCGGCTGGTGACGGCCAAGGAGCAGAAGGAGACGCGCGACGGCCTGGCCGATGGCACGATGGACATCGTCGTCGGCACCCACGCGATCCTGTCCAAGACCACCAAGTTCAAGCGCCTGGGTCTCGTCATCGTGGACGAGGAGCAGCGCTTCGGCGTCACCCACAAGGAGAAGCTGAAGCAGCTGCGCACCGACGTCCATATCCTGACGCTGACCGCCACGCCCATTCCGCGCACGCTGCAGATGGCGATGAGCGGCCTGCGCGAACTCTCCACCATCCAGACGCCCCCGGTGGATCGCCTCGCCGTGCGCACCTACGTCATGGAATGGGACGACATGGTGATGCGCGAGGCGCTGATGCGGGAGCATCATCGCGGCGGGCAGAGCTTCATCGTCGTGCCCCGCATCGCCGACATGGAGCCGCTGGAGGCCTGGCTGCGCGAATATGCGCCGGAGATAAAGTTCGTCTCCGCCCACGGCCAGATGGCGCCGACCGAGGTGGAGGAGCGGATGAGCGCCTTCTACGAGGGCAAGTACCAGGTGCTGCTGTCCACCACGATCGTCGAAAGCGGCATCGACATTCCATCCGCCAACACCATCATCATCCACCGCGCCGACCGCTTCGGCCTGGCGCAGCTCTATCAGCTGCGCGGACGCGTGGGGCGAGCCAAGCTGCGCGCCTATGCCTATCTCACCTACGCCAAGGACATGGCCCTGTCCGAAGTGGCGGAGAAGCGGCTGAAGGTGCTGGGCGACCTCGACTCGCTTGGCGCCGGCTTCCAGCTCGCCAGTCACGACCTCGACATCCGCGGCGCCGGCAACCTCTTGGGCGACGAGCAGTCCGGCCATATCAAGGAGGTCGGGTTCGAACTGTACCAGTCCATGCTGGAGGATGCGATCCTCTCCGCCAAGGCGGGCGTTGCCGGCATCGGCCGCAGCGAGACCGACGGCCTCAGCCCGCAGATCACCGTCGATGCGCCGATCATGATCCCGGAGGACTACGTCCCCGACCTCGCCGTCCGCATGGCGCTGTACCGCCGGCTGAACGATGCCAAGGACGGCCGCGAGATCGAGGCAATGGCGGCCGAGATGATCGACCGCTTCGGGCCATTGCCGCCTGCCACCGCCAACCTGGTCAAGCTGATCGAGATCAAGCACCAGGCCATCGCCGCGCATATCAGCAAGATCGACGTCGGCGCGCGCGGCACGCTGGTGGCGTTCCACAATGACAGCTTCCCTGACCCGATGGGCCTGATCGCGTATGTCGAGCGGCTGAAGGGCACGGCAAAGCTGCGGCCGGACAACAAGCTGGTCATCAACCGCGCCTGGGGCGACCCGGTGAGCCGGCTGAACGGCCTGTACCAGCTGACGCGGGGGTTGAGCGCGATTGTGCGCAAGGCCGAGAAGGAGGCGGTGGGGGTCTAGGGGTGGCGGTATGTTCCTGACGGTACTGCTCTTGCAAACAGCGACCACTCTGCGCCCAACTATCTGCCTCCAGGCCCGTCTATCCGCCGGCTTGGCCTAACGCTCGCCCCGGCGACGCGCTGCGGCCGCGATCAGATTTGCGCCAGGCGTCCCGCGGCGAAATCTCGCGCGAGCGCGACAAAAGCTTGGAAGGCCGCTGATGCATTGCGCCGATTGGAATAATAGAGGCACAGCGGCGCGAGTGGTGGCGTCCAATCTTCGAGAATGCGGACGAGCCGTCTCGCTGCAAGATCCTCTCGCACATCGGACTCCATGAAATAGCCGATGCCGGTGCCGCTTATCACCGCAATCCTGGCAAGTGACGCTTCGTCAAGGGTGATCGGGCCCTCGACGTCGAGCTGCAGTTCTTCGCCGCCCTTCTCGAAACGCCATCGGAACAGGGCGCCATCAGGCAGCCGCACGCGAATGCAGGGATAGCCAAGCAGCTCCTGCGGTACCTGAGGGACAGTACTGTGTCCGAAGAAAGTGGGGGCAACCACCACCGCCATGCGTCGCTTCTGGCCAAGTGGTACGGCGATCGCATCGCTGGGCACCAAATCCGCGCTGCGCACCCCCAGATCGAAGCCTGCCGCCACGACGTCAACCAGCCGGCCTTCAGTGACAAGATCGATATGGACCCGCGGATAGCGCTGGAGATAGGCAAGAACCAGCGGCGCCATGATCTCGCGCGCTGCGGTCGCAAAGGCGTTGATGCGCAAGGTTCCGGACGGCGTCTCCTGCTGGGAGCGCGCGGTGTTCATCGCTTTCTGGATGTCGTCGAGCGCTGGCTTGATCTGTGCGACGAATATCCGTCCGGCATGAGTGAGGGAGACACTGCGCGTCGTTCGATTTAACAACCGCACCGCAAGCTCCCGCTCGAGCTTGCTTACTGCGTTGCTGATGGCCGTCGCCGACATGCCGAGATCTAGCGCCGCCGCCCGGAACGAGCCGCACCGGACGATCGCGAGCACTGCCTCAAGCTCGATCAGGGAAGCACCTGCCATTATCCCGATATCCGTGACACCTCATGCCCGTTTGTCCTGATTATCAGCTAGAATGTCTATCTCTAAAAAGGGTTCGTCACCCGTGAGGAGATGAACATGGTAGACCTTCCCAAGCCGATTGCCGCCTATGTCGAGGCTAACGCCCGCCTCGATATCGACGGCATGTTGAAGCCTCTTCTTCCCGACGCAGTCTTCATCGACAACGGCAAGCACTTCGCTGGTCATGCGGCTATCCGCCGGCTGTTCGAAGAGGAAGTTGTTCCTGTGAAGGCGATCTTCACGCCCGACATGGTTCGGGAAGAGAGCAGCAATGTCGTGGTCGTCGAAGGTCCCGCGCACGGCGACTTTCCGGGCAGTCCGCTCCGCTTCACCTATTCCTTCAAGCTGGCGAACGGCGCCATCACGATGCTGGAGATCACGGTATGAGCATCACGTCGGATACAGCCGAGTTCGCCGGCAAGCGCGTGCTGGTCAGCGGGGGCACTAAGGGCCTCGGCCGCGCCACGGTCGTGCGCTTCATGGCCGGTGGCGCGCGAGTTATCACCGCTGCCCGGACAACCAACGATCCCATCGAAGGCGTCGAATATGTGGAGGCTGACCTGACGACGCCGGATGGCGGTGAAAAGCTGGCCACGGTGGCGATCGAGCGACTGGGCGGCATTGACATCCTTGCGCATGTCGTCGGTGGCTCCGCATCACCCGCCGGCGGCTTCGCGGCTCTAACGGACGAGCACTGGCTTGCCGAACTGAACCTCAACCTGTTGGCGACCGTCCGCCTCGATCGCCTTCTGATCCCGCAGATGCTCGATCGGGGCAGGGGCGTCGTGGTGCACGTCACCTCCATCCAGTCCGTCCTGCCGCTGCCCGAATCCACGACCGGCTATGCTGCTGCCAAGGCTGCGCTGAGGACCTACAGCAAGGCAATCTCGAAGGAGATCGGTCCCAAGGGCGTGCGGGTCAACTCCGTCTCGCCCGGCTGGATCATGACGGAGGCTGCCGGGGACTTCCTCCAACGGCTGCAAACTGCCGACGGCGGCTCGGTCGAGGATGCGCGCCGGTCCGTGCTCGATGCACTGGGCGGAATTTCGATAGGGCGGGGAGCCGAGCCCGATGAGGTCGCCGACCTCATCGCCTATCTGGCCTCGGACCGTGCCGCGGCGATACATGGCGCCGAGTTCGTCATTGATGGCGGGACCATCCGCACCGTTTGAGGGGCCGATTGACACGCCGCGCTACCGAGCAAGAGCCACGGGCGGGCGTCCGTTGTTCCTCAGGTGCAGGCGGATAGCAGCCGCGTAATCGCGGCGACGATACGTCCGCTCGAATGGGAGCAGACGCCCCTTCGCCCCCGGTCCTCTTGCAGGCCTTTCCCTCCCCCACCCCAGCCCGCTACACCTGCCCCAATGGGCCTAAATCATACCAGCCACCCCGTCCTCGCCACCATCGACGCGGCGGCGATCCTTGCCCGCACGGAGAGCTGGTGCGCCATCAACAGCGGCACCAGCAATCTCTCCGGCCTCGCCCGCATGGCGCACAAGTTGGCGGAGGCCTTCGCCGCCCTCCCGGGCCAGATAGAGCTGGTCGATCCCGCCCCCGTCACCACCATCGCCCCCTCCGGCGAGCAAACCGAACAGCCGCACGGCCAGCACCTCGTCCTCCGCGTCCGCCCGGATGCGCCGCGCCGTGTGCTGCTGACGGGGCACATGGATACGGTCTATCCCCCGGACCATCCGTTCCAGGCCGCGCGCTGGCTCGACGCCGAGACGCTGAACGCCCCCGCCGCCGCCGACATGAAGGGCGGCCTCGCCATCATGCTGGAGGCACTGCTGGCATTCGAGCGCTCGCCCGAGGCGGCCACGCTCGGCTACGACGTGATGATAAATTCGGACGAGGAGACCGGCTCGCTCGCCTCCGCCGCGCTGATTGCCGATCTCGCGCGCGGCAAGCTGGCGGCGCTCACCTACGAACCCGCCACCGCGCCCGACGGCACGCTCGCCCATGCGCGCGGGGGCAGCGGGAATTACAGCGTCGTCGCCGCGGGCCGCTCCGCCCATGCGGGGCGCAATCCGCAGGACGGACGCAATGCGCTGCTGGCGCTGGCCGACCTCGCGCTCCGCCTCAAACAGCTCACCCATGCCGACCTGTCGGTGAACCCCGCCCGGATCGACGGGGGCAGCGCCAACAACGTGGTGCCCGATCATGCCGTGCTGCGCTTCAACATCCGCCCCCGCACCGTTCGGGCCGCGGAGGATTTCGCGCGCAGCTTCGCCGCTCTGCTGGCCGATATCGCCGCCGCGCACGAGGTCACCCTCACGCCCCATGGCGGGATCACCCGTCCGCCCAAGCCGGTTGACGCACGCGCGCAGGCGCTGTTCGACCTGGTGCAGCAGGCCGGCGCCGATCTGGGGCAGCATTTCGGCTGGCGGCCCAGCGGCGGGGTGTGCGATGGCAACAATATCGCCGCCGTCGGCGTGCCGGTCGTCGACACGATGGGCGCACGCGGAGGGGCGATCCACTCGCCGGAGGAATATCTGATCGTCCCCAGCCTCGCCGAACGCGCCCGCCTCTCCACGCTGGTGCTGCTGCGCCTCGCCACCGGGGCGCTGGCGTGAGCCACGTCATCCGCACCGCCGGGCCGCAGGACCTGCAGCCGCTGTACGAGATGGCGAAGCTCACTGGCGGCGGCTTCACCAACCTGCCGCCCGAACGCGCCGCGCTGGCCGCCAAGCTGGAACGCAGCGCCGATGCGCTCGCCCGCACGGAGATGACGCTGGCGGACGAAAGCTTCGTAATGGTGCTGGAGGATGCGGAGACCGGCGCCGTGCGCGGCACCGCGCAGCTGTTCACGCAGGTGGGGCAGCGCTGGCCGTTCTACTCCTACCGCCTCACCACAATGACGCAATATTCGCGGGAGCTGGAACGGTCGATGCGGGCGGAGCTGCTGAGCCTCGTCACCGATCTGGAGGGGTCGAGCGAGGTCGGCGGGCTGTTCCTGCATCCGGGGGAGCGCGCCGGGGGGCTGGGCCTGCTGCTGGCGCGGAGCCGATATCTGTTCATCGCCGCGCACCGGCAGCGCTTCGGCCCGCGCATCCTGGCGGAGCTGCGCGGCATCATCGACGAGCGGGGCGGATCGCCGTTCTGGGACGCGGTCGGCGGCCGGTTCTTCGGGATGAGCTTCCAGGAGGCGGACGAGTTCAATGCGCTCCACGGCAACCAGTTCATCGCCGACCTGATGCCCAAGCACCCCGTCTATACCGCCATGCTGCCGGAGGATGCGCGCCGGGTGATCGGCCTGCCCCACCCCAACGGCCGCGCGGCGATGCGCATGCTGGAAGGCGAAGGCTTCGCGCATCACGGCTATGTCGACATCTTCGATGGCGGGCCGACCATGACCGCGGCGACCGACAGCGTGGCCAGCATCCGCGGGGCGCATCGCGGCACGGTGGCCGATGCGTTGCTGGCCAAGGGGGAGAAGGCGCTGATCGCCGCGGGCACGCTGGCCGATTTCCGCTGCTGCTTCGGCGCGCGGGAGCTGCGCGACGGGGAGGTGGCAATCGACGCGCGCACGGCGGACCTGCTGCGCGTCAGCCCCGGCGATCCGGTGTGGAGCGTGGCGCGATGAGCCTGGTGGAGATCAACTTCGACGGCCTGATCGGTCCGACGCACAATTACGCCGGACTCAGCTGGGGCAACCTCGCCGCGACCGCCCATGCCGGGCAGGTCAGCCAGCCCCGCGCCGCCGCGCTGCAGGGCCTCGCCAAGATGCGCGCGAACATGGCACTGGGCCTGCCGCAAGGCTTCCTGCTGCCGCTGCCCCGTCCGAATGCCGGCTGGCTGGACCGGCTCGCCTGGGCACCCGGCGCCGACCCGGCGCTGCTGGCTGGTGCTTGGTCGGCGAGTGCGATGTGGACGGCCAATGCAGCCACGGTCAGCCCCGCCCCCGATACAGCGGACGAGCGTTGCCACCTCACCGCGGCCAACCTCGTCACCATGCCGCATCGGGCGCAGGAATGGCCCGACACGGTGCGCCAGTTGAGGCTCGCCTTTGCCGATGGCAGGCACTTCGCGGTGCATGACGCGGTGCCGCCATGCTTCGGTGACGAGGGTGCGGCCAACCACATGCGGATGGCGGCGGCGCATGGCGCGCCGGGCATCGAAATCTTCGTCTATGGCCGCCCCGGCGGCCGCTTCCCCGCGCGCCAGCATGAGCAGGCGAGCCGCGCAGTCGCCCGCCGGCATGGCCTTGCCCCTGCACGCACGCTGTTCGTGGAGCAGTCCCCTGCCGCGATCGAGGCCGGCGCGTTCCACAACGACGTGGTGGCCGTGGCGAACGAGCGGGTGCTGTTCGCCCACGAGCAGGCGTTTGCCGACACCGACGGCACCTGTCGCGCGATCCGCCGCCTGCTGCCTGAGGCGGAGATCGTGATCGTGCCCGCGGCGGAGGTGAGCCTGGCGGACGCGGTCGCCTCCTACTTGTTCAACGCCCAGTTGGTGACGCTGCCCGCCAATGAAGGCATGGCGCTGATCGTGCCGGGGGAGGCGTGGGCGCATCCGCGCGTACGTGGCTGGCTCGACCGGATGCTGGCGGGCAATGGTCCGATCCGGCAGGTGTTGCCGGTGGATGTGCGTGAAAGCATGGCCAATGGCGGCGGCCCGGCCTGCCTGCGCCTGCGTGTGGTGGCGGACTTGGCGACAGTCGATCAACGCTTCCTGCTGGACGAGCGCAAGGCGGCGCTGATCGTGCAGATCATCGAAGGTCACTGGCCCGAAGCGATCGCACCGGATCAGCTTGGCGATGCCGGCCTGGCGCGCCAGATTGTCGCAGCCCGGCACACGCTGCTGGGCGAGCTTGGACTGGAGGAACTGGCGTGATGGCTGACGTTTTCCCCGGCATGATCCGCAGGCTCCGCCGCATATCCCGACTGTTCGTCATCCGCACCCGGTTCGAGGCGTTCGCCATCATCTACGCGCTGGCGCTGGGCGCCACTCAGCGGGGTTCCGTCTATCTGGACCAGTTCCCCGGCTGGGGCGGACGGCTGCTGTTCGGCGCGTGTTGCCTGGCGGTGCTGATGGCGGGCGCCAAGATCCTAGACTGCCTGAAGCTGGAGGCAGCGGCGGCCGATCGAGACAAGCCCGGCTGATCCGCTTTACCACCGTTTAACCGACCCCGGCCTATGACCCTGTCCCATGCGGACAGGTCGATCGATGATGCGCCGGATGCGCGCGCTGCTGCGGGACCGGCAGGGTGCGGCCCTGCCGATCATGGCGGCCGGGCTGCTGCCGGTGCTGGCCGGGATCGGCGCAGCGATCGACATCGGGCGGATCGTGGTGGTCCGCGCGCAGATGCAGGCCGGTGTCGATGCCGGCGCGCTGGCGGGCGCGCGCGCATTCGGGCTGGAGGAGGACCGCGATGAGCAGGTCGCCGCCTATTTCCAGGCCAACATGCCCGACGGCTATGCCGGCGCCGACCCGATCGAGCCATCGCCCATTTTCGAGAAGGTCCGGGGCGTCAGCCGCGTGCGTGTCGCCGCGGAGACAGATCTGCCGATGGTATTCATGCGGCTGTTCGGCATGGCGACCACCACCATCAGCGTGGAATCGACGGCGGAGATGCAGCCCAAGCCGCTGGAGGTGATGGTGGTGCTGGACAACACCGGCTCCATGAAGACGACGCTTGGCAGCGGCACGCGGATGGACGCGCTGAAGACCGCGATGCACGACTTCATCGAGATCCTGCACCAGGGGCAGGATCGGCGCGCCGACCTGGCGATGGGCATCACCACCTACACCGTCACCACAAATGTCGGGCATATCCTGCGCGACGCTGGGGTGACGATCGGGGAACGTGACGGCTTCACCAATATCGGGACGTATGTCGGTGGGAACGAGAACACGGCTGCGCTGGGCTGGAGCGGGTGCGTGGAAAACGACCAGACCGTACGCGACATCAGCGCCGCTGCGACCGTCATGGAGGCGAACGCCTATGACATCGATCGGTATCTGCCGGGCGAGAGGGATGCGCGCCCGGGTATCCGCCCGTACCACTACATGCCGCTGACCACCACGCAAAGCAGGAAGGCACCGGGCGAGAACACCTCAAAGAGTGGTGCGTGGGCGACAAGCGCGCGCAAGCCCGATCATTACTGGGCGGCCCACCAGAACAACAATACGAGCGACGGTAGACGTAATAATCTGTACCGTCTTGACGCCGGCGGTAACGCCAGTTTGGCTGAGATCCTGGCCAACAAACCGGCGTACCGACAATATTTCCACGACTTCTACATTGGCCTCAACTACGATCGATCGAGCGACAGCGATGACGTTATCGTCCGGGCTGACAATGGCGGCTATTTCGAGCCTGGATCGGTTGCCGACTACAAGGTGGTTTATTCGCGCATCCCGCGCCTGAACGTCACCACCGACTGGGACAAGCCGAATGCCCATTATGGCTCCCCCCTGCGGTCGGGCACCAACCTCAGGATGCCGACGCCCAACTGGCAATGTCCAAGCCCGGCGCTGGAGCTGGCCTATGACCAGCCGCGATCGACCTACGACGACTACATCAAGTATGACAACTACCCGCTGATGCCCGCGAGCGGCACGCTGCATCACATCGGCATGCTGTGGGGCTATCGCCTGCTGACGCGTGACGACGTGTTCAAGCGCGAAAACCCCACTCCGTCCGAGAGGCCGCTCCGCGCGCTGGTGTTCATGACTGACGGCGACACCCAGGCGAGCAGCGACAATTCATGGTATGGCGCCTATGGCGCGCTGCGCGAGAAGCGCATCACCAACGCCACGGACACCGGCACCTTCAAGGTGCAGGTCATGAACCGCTTCGCCAAGGTGTGCGAGAACGCCAAGCGCGACGGGATCGCCGTGTACATCGTCTCGCTGCTGCCCGCGCCTGGGGACACGCAGAGCGTCTTCCGCACCTGTGCGGGCGCCAACTACCTGGAAACCAGCACGCAGAGCGAGATCCAGAACGCCTTCCGCCAAATCGCGGTCGATCTGGTCGACCTGCACCTGACGCAATGATCGCGCGCCGCCGCCTGTCTCACCTGCTTCGCGCGCGTGAGGGCGTGGCTGCCGCCGAGTTCGCCATGTTGGCGCCGGCAATGTTCCTGCTGCTGATGGGCACGGTCGAGGCGGCGCATTTCCTGATGGTGCAGACCACGCTGGAAGGTGCGGTGTCGCGCGCCGCGCGCGAGAACGCCGTGGCGTTGACCATGGGCGATGACGAGCGCGACACCGCCATGCGCGCCCGCATTGCCGACATCATGGGCACCTTCAAGGTGGCTGACGGTCAGAGGCTGGAGATCGACACCCGGGTCTATGGGAACTTCGCCTCCGCCCGGACCGAGCCGTTCGACGATGCGGACGGGAACGGTCAGTATGACGAGGGCGAGTTCTTCCAGGATGGCAACGGCAACGGTATCCGTGACGTGGAGGTACGCAAGGCTGGCAAGATGGGCGAAGTAGGCGATGTCGTCGCATACAGCGTGACCTACCCCGTCGATCCCGTCTTTGCCTTCCTGACCCCGGTCTTCGGCGGACCGCTGCGCATGACCAGCAGCACGGTTGTCCGCAACGAACCTGAGAAGTCCGTCCTGTGACGGCGCTCACCGTACCCGGTCCGATTGGAAGGGGGCGCGCACTGCTGCGTTGCCGCCGCGGCGTTTCGGCGGTGGAGTTCGCGTTGGCGCTGCCGCTGTTCCTGGCGCTGATGGGCGCGGGAATCGAGCTGTCGTTCGTGATGGTCACGGCGGTCAAGGTTCAGCGGCTGGCGACCATGACCGCCGACCTGGTGGCGCGCGACGGCTCGTCCGATCACCGCCTGACCGAGGCGCAGGTTTACGACATCTTCGCCTCCATGAACCTGTCGGCGGAGCCGCTGGACGTGCGCCAGAACGGCCGGGTCATCATCACCGCCGTGCTGGGGGAAGATGGCGACGGCGATGGAGTGGCGGAGGTGAACCGGATCAAGTGGCAACGGTTCGACGGCGGGCTGATCCCGACCCGTTCCCAGATCGGCTGCTGGAGCGAGAGCACCGTCGCCGCCGGCATCGGCCGGCAGTTGAACCCGGCGGAACCGTTGTTCCATGCGCAGGTGAGCTACGATTACGAACCCGTGTTCAGCTCCACCCTGGTGAAGTGGCTGAACGTGCCGCAAACCATCACCCGCACCGCCACATTCCGTGGACGCGGGGCAAGCTATCATCCGGTGATGGCCGTTGCCGGCTTTGAACCTAAGACCGACTGCGATTCACCCACGGGGCTGTGATCCACACCGGTGGTGCGATCCAGCGATGGCACGCGGGCGGGCTGCACCCGCATGAGGTGGGAAGGTGGAGGGACTTCTGTTGCCCGGCGCCCTCCGTGCCGCTGGTGTCCCTTCTGTTGCCCGGTGGGTCCAACCGCGCTTTAGCTTTGTAAGATCAGGCCGTTAGGCCGTCAGATTACGCAGCGATTGCGAGTGCTTCGTTGTCGTTGGCACTTGTGTGTTTTGAGCCTTATGCGGGTTACTCAGCCCGAGCGAAAACGATGTCTTTCAACACACGTCGATCCTGGTTCGGCCCCGTCATCAACAGCAGTCGCCTGCCGGTGGTGGTGGAGCCGCCGGGTACTGCCCCCGGGTCCGCTGTGCCTATTGCACACCACAATTTATCGCCATAGCCGACCGAAGCCGGCAACGACCCATATAGTGCGTTCAGATGAATTGTGAAGTGGGCGGCACATCGGGACCCTGCCGCTCCTTCAGCTCGGCCAGGATTTCCTTCAGCACGTCGAGTTGCGGATCGGTCGGCACGTCGGGCACGGCCGCGGTATCTTCCGCCGCCTTCTGCTTGGCCTGCACCTCGTCCAGCACCCGGTTGACGGTCTTGATCAGCAGAAAAAGCGCAAAGGCGACGATCAGGAAATTGATCAGCTGGGTGACGAAATCGCCATAGCCCAGCATCGCGACGCCCGCCGCCTTCAGATCGGCGTAGGAGGTGCGGTCGCCCGCGTAATCTGCCGGGATCTCTCCCAACAGGACAAAGAAGTTGGAGAAATCGACATCGCCGAACACCCAGCCGATCAGCGGCATGATGATGCTTTCAGTGAGCGATGTGACGATCCGCCCGAAGGCCGCGCCGATGATGACGCCGACGGCGAGGTCGAGCACGTTGCCCCGTGCGACGAACTTCTTGAATTCTCCGAACACCGCCATGCCCTGCCCCCAAGCTGTCACTGACATAGCTTAACCCGCAGTCCTGTCTGTTGGCAACCGGACGCTTGAACGGTGGCGGACGTGTGCTATCTGCATAACACAGTTTGTGCCGGCGATGGGCCGGCGATGGCGAGAGAGACACAACGCATGATTCGCTCCAACCCCTTCCGCTTCGTGGTCGTGGCGCTGGCCGCGCTGAGCCTCGCCGCCTGCGGCATCAACTCGGTCCCGACCAAGGAGGAGGCGGTGAACGCGCAGTGGGCCAATGTGCAGAGCGCGTATCAGCGCCGTGCGGACCTGATCCCCAACCTCGTCAGCACAGTGCGCGCGGCGGCAGGATCGGAGAACCAGATCCTCGACAACGTGACCTCTGCCCGCGCCCGCGCGACCAGCATCAATATCACGACGGAGGATCTGTCGAACCCGGCGGAGTTCCAGCGTTTCCAGGACGCGCAGAACCAATTGACGCAGGCGATGGGTCAGCTGCGCACCGTGGTGGAGGCCTATCCCCAATTGCAGAGCCAGGGTCGCTTCGCCGACCTGATGACCGCGATCGAGGGATCGGAGAACCAGATCAACGTGGAACGCATCCGCTACAACGAGGCGGTGCAGGACTATAACACGGAGATCCGCACCTTCCCGAGCGTGATCGGCGCCAAGCTGGTCCACGGGGCGCAGGCGAAGGTGCCGTTCCAGGCGAGCGCCGGCGCGCAGGATGCGCCCGACGTCGATTTCGGCGATGCGTTCGAAGGCGGCGCGCAGACCGGGACGCCGGCCAATGACAATGCCGGGCAGCAGCCCCGGCAGCCGGCGGCGGCTGCGAACTGAGCGCAATTCCGGTGACCTTGCTCCGCTGGCTGCTGACGCTGCTGGCCCTCACCGCCGGCACCATGGCCGCCGCGCAGGATTACCCCGCGCGGCCGGCCGGGCCGGTGCTGGATCAGGCCAACATCCTGCCCCCGCAGCAGGAGGCGACGCTGGATGCGCGGCTGCGCGAATACAATGCCCGCACCGGCCGTGCGGTGGTCGTTGCCACCGTGACCTCTCTGGGCGGAGAGCCCATCGAGACCTATGCCCCCGACCTGTTCCAGACCTGGGGCATCGGCGGCGAGAAGCGTGACCAGGGCTTGCTGCTGCTGGTCGCGCCGACCGAGCGCAAGGTGCGGATCGAGGTCGGGTACGGCCTGACGCCTTATGTCACCGATATCCTGTCCGGCCGTATCATCCGGGACACGATCACCCCTGCCTTTCGCGCCGGCAACTTCCCCGGCGGGATCGAGGCTGGCGTAAGCGCGCTGCTGACCCAGCTCGACCGAACGCCCGAAGATGCCGCGGCCATCGCGGAAGCGGCCGCTGCGGCTGAACGGGACGGGCGGCGCGGCCGCAGCGGTGCCTCGATCGCCACCATCGGCGGTGCAGTGTTCTGGGGTGCGCTGATCCTAGGGTTCATGCTGATGTTCGGCCGCAAGGGGCGGCGCGGCGGACGCCGTCGTCATCGCCGTTACGGCGCCGGTGACGCGGTGGGTGACGTGCTGCTGTGGAGCGCGGTCAGCAGCATGATGAACAATTCGGGCGGCGGTGGCTGGGGCGGCGGCGATGGCGGCTTCGGCGGCGGCGGTGGTGGCTTCGGTGGGTTCGGCGGCGGCATGTCCGGCGGCGGCGGCGCTTCGGGGAGCTGGTGATGGCTTATCTCACCCCTGAGGAGCACACCCGCGTCAGCGCCGCGGTCGCCGCGGCGGAGGCGCATACCAGCGGCGAGATCGTGACGATCGTCGCCGACCGGTCTGACGGCTATACCGACGTGGCGCTCGCCTGGGCGGCGCTGATCGCCTTCGCCGTGCTGGCGCTGCTGCCGTTCATCGCCGCGCCGGCGCTGGATGCGCTGGCGATCTTCCACGGCGGCTGGAACGTCGCGTGGGAGGCACCCGGCATCTTCGCCGCCGCGGCAGCGATCGGAATCGTGAGCTTTCTGATCGCGCTGGGTGTGCAAGCCTGGTTCCCGCTGCGCATGGCTCTGGTGCCCGGTTCGATCCGCACCGACCGGGCGGAAGATCGCGCGATCCAGCTGTTCAAGGTGGGCGCGGAGCGGCGCACGACGGGGCGTACGGGCGTCCTCATCTACCTGTCGATGCAGGAGCATCGGGCGGAGATCGTGGCGGACGAGGCGATCAACGCGCTCGTTCCGCCGGACACCTGGGGCGCGGCGATGTCCGCCCTGCTCGCGCCGATGAAGGACGGGCGCATCGCCGATGGCATGGTGGCGGGCGTGGAGCAGGTCGGCGCGGTGCTGGCGCAGCACTTCCCGCGCGCAGACGACGACCGCAACGAACTGCCCGACCGGCTGATCGAGCTGTGACCCGCCGCCTGCCGCCCGATGCCGATGCGCCGGAGGAGATCGTCTGGCGTGGCAAATTCGTGGAGGCGAAGCGCCGTGGGCGCTGGGAATATGCCGGAAGGCCGAGCAACATCCGCGCGGCGGTGATCCTGGCGCTGGATGGCGATCACGTGATCCTGGTCGAACAATACCGGGTGCCGTCCGGCCGCTACTGCCTGGAACTGCCCGCCGGGCTGATCGGTGACGAAGCCGGGCTGGAAGGCGAGGACGCGCTCGCCAGTGCCCGGCGCGAACTGGAGGAGGAGACCGGCTACCGCGCAACCGACTGGCAGGTGCTGGGCGAGTTCATGTCCAGCCCCGGCATGCTGAGCGAAGGCTTCACGCTGGTGCGGGCCACCGGCCTGACGCGGGTGGGCGATGGCGGCGGCACCGACAGCGAGGACATCGTAGTCCATCGCGTACCGCTGGCGCGCATCCACGACGTCGTGGCCGAGCACCGCGCCAAAGGTCACGGGCTCGACGTCAAGCTGCTGCTGCTGCTGGGCGGCGGGTGGCTGACCGCCAGCCCCGCTTAGGCCAGCTTGATTTCCCGCAGGCGCTGCTTGAGGTAGTCGTCGGCCGTGATCGGCTCCTCGGCATTCGCCCCGCCGCGATCGATCTGGCCCGGGTCGATCAGGAAATCCGGCCGAAAATGCAGGAAGAACGGCATCGAATAACGCGGGCGGGCAGCGGCCGGCCCTGTGGGGTTGACCACGCGGTGAGTGGTCGACGGCAACTGGCCGGCGGTTAGCCGTTGCAGCATGTCGCCGATATTCACCACCAGCGCACCTGGCGGCGGCGCGACATTGAGCCATTCGCCCGAGCGGGTCAGCAGTTCGAGGCCCGCCTCCTCTGCGCCCAGCAGCAAAGTGATGGTGTTGATATCCTCGTGCGGGGCGGCGCGCACCGCCCCCTCGGCCTCGGGCGGCACCGGCGGGTAGTGCAACAGGCGCAGCACCGAATTGCCGTTATCCACCGTGGGATCGAACCAGTGTTCGGGCAGGCCCAGATGCAGCGCGATGGCTGACAGGATGCGCGCTCCCACCAGTTCGAAACGGGCATACAGCTCCAGGAAGGTCGGGCGAAAGTCGGGCAGCACCTCGTCCGGCCAGATGTTGGGCGCCATGAACGCGGCCAACGGGTCGCCGGCGGGCAGTTCCCGGCCGACATGCCAGAATTCCTTCAGGTCCCGGACAGTGGCGCCCTTGGCCTGTTCGATCCCGAACGGGGTGTAGCCGCGCGCGCCGCCCTGCCCAGCCTGGTGCCACTCGCGCTTCTGCTCCTCCGGCAGCGCGAACAGGGCCTTCGCCTGCGCTTGCGCGCGGGCGATCAGGTCGGCGGGGATGCCGTGGTCGGCGACGATGGCGAAGCCGTATTGCTCGAACGACTGGCCAAGATCGGCGGCAAGCTCCGCCGCCGGGCGGGTGAGCGAAGTTGTGGCGATGGTGGACGTGGGGGTTGTCATGGCGCAAGGTCCTACTCCGCTTTGGCGCGTGGCGGAACCCTCGCCGCCGGTGGTCGTATGCAGGGGATGAAGCAGGTGGGGCGGACGTGACCGGGGCAGGCCAGTGGATACCCTATTGCGGGGCGGCCCCGCTGCCTGCCGAATGGCTGGCGCGGTGGAATTTCGATCCCGTGCTGCTCCTGGCGCTTGCCGCGCTTTCCTTCGGTTGGTGGCGCTGGCGCGATGCCGCGTGCAGCGGGCGGGCGGCGGCAACGGCACTCGGCATCGTGTTGATACTGTTCGTCAGCCCGTTCTGCGCGCTCGGCTCGGCATTGTTCGCGGCGCGTGTCGTGCATCACGTCGTATTGGCAACCGCGCTGGCGGCTGCGCTGGGTTCCGCGACGGGGCTGCACACCTGCCGCCTGCCCGGGTCGCTGCCGGTGCTGACCGCGATCCAGGTCCTGTGTTTCTGGGCGTGGCATGCGCCGCCACTCTATGCCGCGGCGTTGAGCCATGATGCGATCTTCTGGGCCATGCAGGTCAGCATCACCGGCACTGCCGCCTTGTGGTGGGCGCGGGTACGGCAGGGGAGCGCGGCCGCGGCTGTCACCTCTCTGCTGGCGACAATGATGCTGATGGGTGTGCTCGGCGCGCTGATCACCTTCGCCGGACGGGCGCTGTACGCGCCGCACTGGCTGTCGACGCAAGGCTGGGGACTGTCACCACTGGGGGATCAGCAACTCGCCGGCATCCTCATGTGGGCACCGGCCAGCGCGATCTACCTGCTGGCGGCCATGGCGATCCTGTACCGGGCCTTGCGCCGCGACGCGACGGAGCGCGCCGCGGCATGAGGCAGACTGTAACGGAATGGGCCGAGTCATACCGGCAGCGTGGCAAGTACACTCCGGTCGGCGTCACGTTCCACTGGGTCATGGCCGCGCTGGTGATCTACCAGCTCTGGTCCGGCTGGGTGATGCAGCGCGAGCTGGTCGGCGGCGACAAGCTGGAATTTTACGGCCGGCATACGGAACTGGGGCTGCTGCTGCTGCTGCTCGCCTTCCTGCGCTTCGTATGGCGGATGATGGTGCCCGGCCCCATCAATGATGGCGATCGGATGGGCTGGAAGACGACTGTCGCCCACGCGATGCATTGGGCGCTGTATACACTGTTCGCCATTCTGCCGCTGACCGGCTGGCTGATGTGGTCGGCGATCCAGCCGCCGCGCCCGCTCTACCTGGCGGGTGTGATCCCGCTGCCGCCCATGCCGCTGCACGACCTGTCGGTGGAATGGCAGTGGTGGGTCATGGACGTGTCACTGACCGTGCATGTCTTCGGCGTGATCGCGCTGACCGTGCTGGTGATCGGTCATGCGGGCGCCGCCATCAAGCACCACTTCTGGGATCGGGACGACGTGCTGGAGGGCATGTTGCCGGAGGTGCCCGATACCCAGTGGCACCCGGCAGGGCCGCGCTATAATCCGCAAGCGGCGCAAGCTCATCCTGTGCCAGCAGACGGCTGACATGGGTCATGGCGTCTAAAGCGTCGCCGTACCGCTTGCCCGTGCGCCATAGCTTCAACTGTTCCAGCAGATAGGGCGCCGGCTGCCCCGCCAGCGGCGGATTGCCCGTGCCGACACCTTCGCCGCGCGCACCATGGCAGGTGGCGCACGAGGCGATGCCGCGGTCTGCATCACCCTGCTGGTACAGGATCGCGCCGACGGCAGGAATGCACGCTTCCGGCAGGGCCGCGTCCTGTTTCACCGGCTCCGGCAGCGGAAGCTCCGCATAATAGTCGGCCAGCTTGACGCGCGCCTGGTTGTCCAGCCGCCCGGCGATCCAGGCCATCTGCGCATGGTTGCGCGCGCCGTTGTCGTAGTTTTCCAGCTGCTGCAGGAAATAACCGCGATCCATCGCGGCAAGGCGCGGGACCAGTTCGCCATCACCCTGTCCCTGCAGGCCGTGGCAGAGCACGCATGCCCCATCCACCCCGGCATCGCCGCCGCCCATGGCGATCACCTCGCCACTGGTTTCGAACGGCCGCGCCCGGTGCTGCTGCGAGCAGCCGGACAGCGCCAGCACGACGGCAGTTGCGGAAAGAAACGAATTGTTACGGATGCGCCCCATCCCATCGGGAACCGTCACGGCTTTGTACCGGTTCCCGACTTACATGCGGGGGCACAATCAGTTTGGCGGCATCAGCCTGTGGCCGGCGGTCAGCCTGTGCGTGCTGGCCCTTGCCGCCTGCAAGCCGCCGGAAGAGCCGCGCTACCAGCCGGAGGCGGATCTTGCCGAGAAGGGTTTGGCAGTGATCGAGCAGGCGGGCTGCGCCTCCTGTCACGAGATACCGGGTGTCGCCTGGCCGGAGGGGCGGCTTGGCCCATCACTGCGCGGGTTCGACGATGTCGGCCTGATCGCCGGCGCCGTGCCCAACACGGCGGAAAACCTCGCCGCATTCCTGCGCAACGCCCCGGCGGTGAAGCCGGGATCGACCATGCCGCCCATTCCCATCTCGCCTGATGAGGCGCGGGCGGCGGCGGCCTATCTATACGGGATCGACGACGATGTTTGAGGCTCTGTGGGGCTGGCCGCCGCCAGTGCTGGACCCGGCTGGGCCTTATGCCGACAAGGTGACGGTGCTCGCCTGGGTGCTGCTGGCGCTGGGCGTGATCGTCACGGCCATCGTCTGCGTGGCATTGTGGATCGCCATTCGTGGTCCCGCACCGCTGAAGCAGCGGCTGGGCGGGGAAAGCGCGGTATGGATCGGCGGCATCGCCTTCCCCGGCATCGTGCTGACCGCGTTGCTGATCTGGGGCCTGACGCTGACCGCCAACCTGACGGATGACATCACCGGGAACGAACGCCGCATCCGCGTGACAGGGGAAATGTGGTGGTTCCGCGTCCAGTACCTCGATGCCGCAGGCCGCGTCACCATGGAGGACGCGAACGAGATCCACATTCCGGTGGGCGAGCCGATCGTGCTGGAACTGCGCAGCGGCGACGTGATCCACAATTTCTGGGTGCCGCACCTGTCGGGCAAGAAGGACATGCTGCCCGGCAGAACCAATCTCCTGCGCCTGCAGGCGGGCGAGGCGGGGCAGTTCGGCGGGGTCTGTGCCGAATATTGCGGGGGTCCGCACGCCTTGATGGGCTTTGTCGCCATCGCGCATGAGCCGGCCGATTTCGCCCGCTGGGAACAGGCGCGGATGCAGCGGCTGGCGACGGTGAATGCGACCGGTGGCGCAGGGCGGCAGCTGTTCATGGATAGCGGTTGCGGCGCGTGCCACCGGGTTGCCGGAACGGAGGCCAACGGCCTTGCCGGACCTGACCTGACGCATGTCGGCACGCGCGCTTCGCTGGGCGCGGGCATCCTGCCCAATCATCGCGGTACGCTGATCGGCTGGATTGGGGACAGCCAGGGAATCAAGCCAGGCAATCGGATGCCAAGTTACGACACGCTGTCCGCCGGGCAGCTGGACGCCATTGCCCAGTGGCTGGAACAGCAGCGATGAGATCGGAGACAGGGTTCGACCACGCGCTGTACGACCGTTTCCCCACCAGCAATCCCCGGCCGGAAGGCGAGGTGGAGGAGCTGGAGCGGATCTGGTGCAAGCCGCATGGCTGGGAATACCTGCAGGCGGTCAACAACAATTACATCGGCTTCATCTATGTGGTGACGGCGCTGTGCTTCTTCCTGGCGGCGGGCGTCCTGTCGCTGGGGATGCGGGTGCAGCTTGGCGCCCCGCTGATGGAGTTCCTGCCGCAGGACACCTACAACCAGTTCTTCACCATGCACGGCACGGTGATGATGTTCCTGTTCGCCGTCCCCATGGTGGAGGCGATCGGCGTCATGCTGCTGCCACAGATGCTGGCCGCGCGCGACCTGCCCTTCCCGCGCCTGTCGGCCTACGCCTTCTGGGCCTACGCCGTGGGCGGGTTCTTCTTTTTCTGCAGCCTGTTCGTGGGCCTGGCGCCTGATGGCGGCTGGTTCATGTATCCGCCGCTGACCAGCCTGCAATACAGCCCCGGTCTCAACACCGACATGTGGTTGCTGGGCATCGGCTTCATCGAGATCAGCGCCATCGCCGGTGCGGTGGAGATCATCGTGGGCGTGCTACGCACCCGCGCGCCGGGCATGACGCTGGATCGGATGCCGATGTTCGCATGGGCCATGCTGGCCTTTGCCGTCATGATCCTGATCGCCTTCCCCAGTGTGATCCTATGCACCCTGCTGCTGGAGCTGGAGCGCGCGTTCAACTGGCCGTTCTTTGATGCGACACGCGGTGGCGACCCGCTGCTGTGGCAGCACCTGTTCTGGTTCTTCGGCCATCCGGAGGTGTACATCATCTTCCTGCCCGCGGCCGGGTTGATGAGCATGATGGTGTCCACCATCGCGCAAACGCCGTTGGTGGGATACCGGCTGAACGTGCTGGCGATCGTCGCCACCGCATTCATCAGCTTCGGCGTGTGGGCGCACCACATGTTCGCCACCGGCATGCCACGCGTGTCCACCGGCTATTTCAGCGCGGCCAGCATGGCCGTCAGCCTGCCTGCCGGCATCCAGGTGTTCTGCTGGATCGCGACCATCGCGTCGGGCAAGATCCGCTGGTCCACCCCTGCCCTGTACGTGGTGGGATCGGTGATGATCTTTACCATGGGCGGGCTGACGGGCGTAATGGTCGGCATGGTGCCGTTCGACTGGCAGGTGCACGATACCTACTTCATCGTCGCCCATTTCCACTACGTGCTGATCGGCGGCATGGTGTTCCCGGTGTTCGCCGCGTTCTACTACTGGGCGGGCATGACCAGCCGGCGACCGCTGAGCGAGCGGCTGGGCAAATGGAGCTTCTGGCTGCAATTCGCCGGCCTGCACATCACCTTCCTACCGATGCACCTGACGGGGTTCATGGGCATGCCGCGGCGGGTCTACACCTACCTGCCGGATCGCGGTCTGGACCTGCTCAACATCACCAGCACGGTGGGTGCCTTCGTCATGGCGGCAGGCGTGCTCGTGTTCCTGGTCGATTGCGCGCGCAACTTCCGCTTCACCACCGACGATGATGCGGGCAACACCTACAATGCAGGCACGCTGGAATGGCTGCCGACAGGCCTCTATTCCACCCGCTCCATCCCCATCGTGCGCAGCCGCGATCCGCTGTGGGATCAGCCGGGCCTGGCGAAGGAGGTGGAGGATGGCCGCTATTTCCTGCCAGGCAGCATCACGGGCCTGCGCGAAACGCTGATCACCAGCCCGATCAATGCGGAACCGCAATATATCCAGCTGATGCCCGGCCCATCGCCCTGGCCGCTCGCCGCCGCGGTGTTCACGGCCGGCATCTTCCTGGCGCTGACGGTGCAGGCCTACAGCTTCTCCGCCATCAGTTGCGTCTTCATGCTCTATGCCACCTTGCGCTGGCTGTGGGAGACGGATCGCCCCATCCGGCTGAAGAAGGGCGACGTCGGCGGCGGCATCATCCTGCCGATCACGATCACGGGGCCGAGCAGCCATAGCTGGTGGGCGCTGAACGCCACGCTGGTGGTCATCGGCATGATCGCGCTGATGACGCTGTTCGCCTACCTTTATCTATTCGGCATCCATCCGGAGGTCTGGTTACCCGCCCCGCCGCTGGCGCAGACGGGCGGCATTGCCGCACTGCTGCTGCTGGCGCTGGCCGCGGCATGGTGGTCCCGCCGGTCGCTGGCGCAGACGGAGGATGGCGACTTCGCCGGACAGACACCGTGGATGAGCGCGGCGGCCGCCGCCGCCTTGCTGACCGTCGCCCTGTACTGGGACGTGACCGGCTGGCTCGCCAGCGGCCTGCATCCTACCGCCACCGGACAGGGCGCCACGGTTTTCGCCCTGCTGGCACATCAGGGGACGTGCGTGATCACCGCCATCATCATGGCGGCGTATCTGGGCTGGCGCAGCGCACGCGGGCTGCTGACCGGGTCCGCCAATGTGACGCTGGACGTGGTTGTGCGCTGGATCGGCTTCACCGCGTTGCAAGGGCTGATCGGCAGCATGATCATACGGTTGCTGCCGGGCTGATCATGACCGATCCCGTCACTTTCAACCGCATCGACTGGTTCACCGCCTTCTGGGCGCTGTGCGTATGGTTCGCCCATTTCATGCTGGTGTGGAGCGCCAGCGTGATCTGGCCGGTCGGGCCCATCGGGCGGATCGTTGCGCTGGGGCTGACGCTGGTGGCACTCGCCGTCAATGGCTGGCTGTGGCGACGGGTCCGGCCCGTCTCCATCCGCTCCGTCGCGGGGCTTGGGCTGGCGATCGCCACGGTGGCGATCAGCTTCAGCACCGTGCCGGCGCTGATCGGCTAGCCCTCAGGATGCGTTCGCGAAGGCGGTGCGCAGGTCGGTGAAGTCGCTGCGCACCTCCTCCAGCGCGGGCGTGTCGAAGCGGATCGCGCAATCGAGCACGCGTGTCCGCGCCGCGCCGTAAAATTGCAGCAGCGCCTCCGCCAACGGCGCCTGCCGGTCGATCCCCATCTCCAGCGCCGTCAATGCAGTGATCGTGCGGGTCAGCCCGTGGCTGCGCATCTGGTAGTTGCGCTGCCGATGCGCCAGGATCGCCAGCGCCAGGCTGTCCACCACCTCTGCCACGCAAACGCGCACCAGATCCGCGGCGGAGGCCCCGTTGATCCGCGCGTCGAACTGGCTTCGGCGATATGCCTCGTTTGGGTCCCTCAGCGCGAGCATGGGATCAGTCGCCCTGCGCGTTCCACACGTCGATCTGCTGCTGCAGGAAGCTCAGCGTGGACTTGAAGCTGTTGACGGTGGTTTCCGTCCGGCTGAACTGCGTCACCATGCGGGTCCGCAGCGCCTCCTGCTGCTCGGCCAGCTTGACCAGCTCCGCCTCGATCCGGCTGTTCTGCTGCTGGTAGACCTTCTGCGCAGAATAGGCGAGCGTGCCGCCCACCTGGCTGTTGCCGGTGTTTCGCGCCAGCCGATCCATGGTGCTGTAGACGCCGTTTAAGCCGGTGGTGAACATCGCGGCGACACCTGCCGGATCGGCCGCCAGCGTTGCCTGCAGGCGGGCGGGATCGATGGAGAAGGTGCCGTCCCGTTCTAGCTTCATGCCCAGATCCGCCAGCCGCGCGGGGGAGCCTGTGGCGGCGCCCGGCATGACCATCTGGCCTGGCAGTTCCCGCAATTGCTGGCGCAGCGTACGGGCGCCAAGATCGGTCGCCAGCTCACCGCCGATGCCCATGGCGGTGTTCAGCACACCGACGATCTCGTTCAGGGAGGTGACGAAATCGGTCATCCAGCTGCTGATGTTTTCCACCGGGCTGGCAAAGGTGATGGTGGTGGGCGCACCCGCATTGGTCCCCGTCAGGCTGAGTTCCAGACCAGGTGCCACCTGCCCGGTCTTGTTAGTGGCGCTGCGCATTTCCAGACCGTCCAGCATGAATAGCGCGTCCTGCGCCGCGCCCTTCAGCCGCGTGGCATCACCCCCGGCCTTCGGGTCCCAGGCGAGCGGGGCAAGGCCGCCGCCGGTGGTCTCCAAGATGAAGCCGTTGGCCTCCCCCTCCGCACCCTTCAGCACCAGTTGCGCGCCGGCCGCGGTCGTGGCGACATAGGCCGTGACGCCTGCACCCTTCGCATTGATGGCGTTCGCTGCGTCCGCCAGCGTGGCGCCGGCGGGCAGTTCCACCTCCAGCGCGGGCTTTGCGGGGCTGGCGGGGGTGAAGCTGCTGCCGGTCGTCGCGCCGAAGCGGATGGTCAGCGTGCCGGCATCCACCGGGGCGCTGCTGCTGGCGAACACGCCGGAAGCAAGCGTCTGTGCCCTGGCAACCTGCGTCACCTCCAGCGAATAGCTGCCCTTGCCGCTGGTGCCGAGCGGAGAAGAGACCTGCGCCACCACGCTGTTGGCGATTGCGGGCTGAGCCGACAAATTGCCGGTGCGCACCCCTTCCCCAATTGCGGTGGCGAGCGAGGACAGGCCCCCGCGAATGGCGGAAGCCGTGCTGATGCGGGTCTCCATCAACTCGCTCTGCTGTTCCAGCCGTTGGCGGCGGGCCTGGAACTGCACCGTCGACAAGTCCGTCGCAAGTTGCGACCAATTGACCCCGCTGCCCGCATTCAGCGACGCTATGATGGAGGAGGCGGAGTTCGCCGTGCTTGGGGGAGTGCTTGCCATGCCGGGTAGAACGGCCGCCACTGCGCCTGCTTAAGAGGCCAGCCGGCCGTCCGCATCGAAGCGCAGCGCCACCGGCACGTCCACGGCGGGCAGCGGGCGCGCCTCCCCCCGACGAAGCGAGAAGACATGGGCCAGCACGACGGCGAGCGCGCCGTACAGCTCTTCCCGGATCGTCTGGTTCTCCCGCGTGGTGTAGAACACGCTGCGGGCGAGCTGCGGGTATTCCAGCATCGGCACCGCCATCTCGAGTGCCAGTTCCTTCATCGCGGCCGCCTTGTCGCCGCGCCCCTTGGCCAGCACGACCGGAGCGGCGGCACGAGCTGGATCGTAAGTCATGGCAATCGCAAAGTGCGTGGGATTGGTCAGCACGAATTGCGCATCGCGCATGGCGGGCGCCACCGCCCCCCGGGCGATCTCCCGCTGTCGCTGGCGCCGCATTGCGCGGGTCTCCGGACTGCCTTCGCTTTCCTTGTTCTCGTCCCGCAGTTCCTGCATGCTCATCTTCAGGCGGCTGTTGCGGCGCAGCCATTGCACCGGCACGTCCGCCAGCGCGATCAGGACCAGCCCACCGCCCAGCGCCAGCAACAGGCTGAGCAATGCGCCCCAGCCCGCATCCAACTGCCCGGACAGCGTGCTGCGCCCGAGGCCCACGATCGTGTCGAGCCAGGACTGGCCCCACCAGAAAGCGATGGCGCCCAGCAGCGCCACCTTGGCGAGGCCCTTGGCCAGTTCGATCAGCCCCTGCATGCCGAACATCCGCTGCAACCCCGCCAGCGGATCGATGCGTGATCCCTTCCAGCCCATGTTGCCGGGCACCCAGCGCCCGCTGCCCAGGCCCAGTTGCGTCACCAGCGTGACCGCGATCACCGGCAGCGCGATGCTTGCGATCAGCGGCAGTCCGATCAGCAGCGCGTTGATCAGCAGGCGAGCCGGACTAAATTCATTGATCTGCCCGCGGTCGAACTGGAACGCGCCGCGCAGCAATGTGCCAAGCGCCTGCAACAGCCATGGGCCGGCAAAGGCGAGCCAGGCGGCGGCCAGCAGGATCACGCCCGCCGTCGCCAGCTCCCGGCTGCGCAGCACATCGCCCTTGTTGGCGGCGTCGCGCAGCCGCTTCTCCGTCGGGGCAAAGGTCTTCTCGCCAGCGCTTTCGCTCATTTCAGCACCGCGACGGTCTGTTCCACGGCCTGCCCGGCAAGCATCGCCAGCTGTTCATGCAGCAGCGGCGCGGTCACGATCAGCGCCGCGATCCCGGCCAGCACTGCGGCGGGCAGGCCCAGTGCGAACAGGTTCAGCGATGGCGCGGCGCGGCTCAATACACCCGTGACGAACTGCACCAGCAGCAGGATCAGCGTGACGGGCAAACCGATGCGCAGGGCGGTGGCGAACATCTCGCCGGCGAAACCCGCCACCAGCTGCAACCGCTCCGCCCCCAACCAGGTCTCGCCCGGCGGAAAGGCGCGGTAGGATTCCATCAGCAGCGCGATCCAGTGGAGGTGCGCCCCCACACTGAGGAAGATCAGCACCAGCACGATATTGAAGTACTGGCCAAAGGCGGTGGTCTGCCCGCCACCCTGGGGGTCGGCGGAAACGGCCATGCTCATGCCCATGGACCCGGCGATGACCTCTGCCGCCAGCGGCGGTGCGGCGAAGGCGATCTGCAGCACGAACCCTAGGGTGGCCCCCACCAGCACCTCGCCCGCCACGGACAGCAGGCCGGCAACGGACAGCAGCGCGGGCGGGGTCGGCACGTCGGGCAACCAGATGGAGGCGAAGATGGCGAGCGCGCCCGTGACACAGGTCCGCACCGTCACCGGCACCCCCGCCCCGCCGAAGAGCGGGGCGGCGAGCAGCGCGGCGCCGATCCGCGTCATCAGGAACAGCACGCGCCAGAACTCCGCCTCCAGCGCGCCGAAGCCGAAATCGAGCTGGATCATGGGCTCAGTCGCCGATCCGGGCGATCTCCACGAAGATCTGGCCCATGAAGTCGGACACCAGCACCATCATGGAAGAACCGAGCAGCACCAGCACCAGCGCGATGGCGGCCAGTTTCGGCACAAAGGTCAGCGTCTGTTCGCTCACGCTGGTGGCAGCCTGCACCAGGCCGATCACCAGACCCACGGCCATGCTGGCCAGCAGCACGGGCGCAGCGACCAGCGCGGTGACCCACAGCATCCGGTCGGTCAACGACAGGAAGAGCGCGAGGTCGTCCATCAGGCGAAACTGCTTGCCAGGCTGCCCATCAGCAGCGCCCAGCCATCGACCAGCACGAACAGCAACAGCTTGAACGGCAGGGACACCAGCATCGGGCTCATCATCATCATGCCAAGGCTCATCAGCACGCTGGAGACGACAAGGTCGATCACCAGAAACGGCAGGAACAGCATGAAGCCGATCTGGAAGGCGGTCTTCAGCTCGCTGGTGACGAAGGCGGGCAGCAGGATGGAGAACGGCACGTCATTCGCCCGCTCGAACGCCGGCACCTTCGCGATGTCGGCGAACATGCGCAGATCGTTCTCCCGCGTTTGGCGGATCATGAAGCGGTGGAACTCGTCACCCGCACGGGCGACCGCATCCTCCGCATTCATCTGCCCGGCGGCATAGGGGGCCAGTGCGGCATTGTTCACCCGGTCCAGCGTGGGCGCCATGACGAACAGCGACAGGAACAGCGACAGCCCGATCAGCACCTGATTGGGCGGCGTCTGCTGCAGGCCCAGCGCCTGGCGCAAGATGGCCAACACCACGATGATGCGGGTGAAGCTGGTCATCATCAGGATCAGCGCGGGCAGGATGGTGAGGAGACCCATCACCAGCAGCAGCTGCAGCGACAGGCTCAGCGGCTCGCCCCCGGCCCCGCCCAGTTCGCCGAATGCACGGTCCAGCGCGCCGGGCACCGCGGCGGGTGGCGCGGGCACGCCGGGCGGCATCGCTGGAACGGCGGCCTGCGCCCAGGCGATCGCGGGTGTTGCCATCGCGCCGACAGTGCCGGCGATGGTGGCCAGCGGACGGATCATGCCTGGGTCTCCAGCATCGGGGCAGCGGGCCGCGCGGGCGCCTCCGCCAGCCGGGTCACGCCGCCGCGCCCCGTGGCGACCAGGATCTCGCGCCCATGGAATTCCAGCACGGCGAGGCGCAGGGTGGGCGAGAGCATCACCGTCTCCACCACTCGCACGGCCCGGCCGCCCGCCTTCGGCGCGCCGATCGTACCCTGCATGCGCTGCGCCAGCTTCAGGCTGCCCCAGATCAGGCCGCCGATCAGCGGCAGGAGGATCAGCAGCTTCAGGCTGTACCAGAACATGCGTCCGTCACCCCTTGGCCGCGCGGGCGCCGGCGGCGCGGGGCACCTTGGCCTCGATCTCCGGCGCGGTGGCCGGGGTCGCCGGCGGTGCGGCGCTGACCAGTTCCAGGATGCGCAGGCCGAAGCGGTTGCCCTCGGCCACCACTTCGCCCCGGGCGATCAGCTTGCCGTTGACCATCACGTCCAGCGGTTCGTCCACCAGCCGGTCCAGCCGGACGACACTGTCCTCGGCCAGGGCCAGCACATCGCGCAGCCGCATCTGGGTGCGGCCCAGTTCGACCGTCAGGCGCACATCAATGTCCTGGATCAGGCCGAACCCGTCGACGATGCTCATCGTAAAACGTCCTTTCAGGCAAAAAGAGGGTGTGAAATCTGCACGGCGACCTGGTCGTCCAGCTCGCCCACCGTGCCGCGTGCGATCAGCGTGCCGTCGATGCTCAGCGGCACCGCGCGCGCGACGCCGACCGGCAGCACCGCACCGGGCTTCAGCCCGGCCAGGCGACTGAGCGGCAGGGTCATGTCGACCAGCGTCGCCGACAAGGGCAGCGGCAGGTCGGCGAACGGTTGGTCCAGCGGGCCCGCCGGAACGCGCTTGCCTTGTGGACGGGCGCTTTCATCGGGCGCCACCATCGCCGGCAAGGCATCGGCCGGCACCACGATCGTCACCGTCGCCGCCTGGCGCCACGGCCGACCAAGCTCGCATGCGACCAGCACGACCGGCAGTTCATCCGCATATGGTGCCATGATCTCCAGGCTGGTGTCGCGCTGGGCAGGGGCGAGCGGGCAGGCCAGCGTGTCGCCGACCGCCTCCGCCACCGCGCGTTCCAGCTTCTCCGCCAGGCGATCGGCGGACAGTGGCAGGGTGGCGGGCAGCGGCCCCTCCAGCTCCCCCGTCCCGCCGAAGGCACGATCCAGCTCGGCCAGTATAGCCTTGCCTTCGACGGAGATCAGCAGGCGATGGCCCGTACCCTCGATCGTCCATAGCGCGTTGGCCGCCATCGGGGCGATGCTGCGCCACAAATCGCCGGCCGGCATCTCCTCGATCGCGGTGGCGCGCACCTGCGGCTCGTCCACCGCCAGCACGGCGGCAAGGCCATCGGCGAGGCGCCGGGCTAGTCGGCCATGCTGCGCCTTCAGCCGCGGTAGCGGCGCGGCGCGGGTGGGCGCGGGGCGGCACAGGGCCGCCGCATGGGCGGCAGCGCGCCCAGCGGCCTGGATCGGCGCGAACTGCATCATTGGACGATGATCTGCGTGAACAGGACGTCGTCGACGCCTCCAAAACCCTCGTGCTTCTCCAGCTCGTCATTGAACGCGTGCGCCAGCCGCTTCTGCAGGTCGGCGCGGCCTGGCGCGGTATTCACGGCCATCTCGTCCGTATTCGCCAGTTCGACCAGCGCACGGCTGCGCAGCGCCAGCTCATGCTCCTTCAGCCACATCAGCACCCGCCCGTCGCGCTGGGTAGAGGCGACCAGGCTGACCTGCACCATCGCAGGCGAATCCTTGAGGTTGCTGGTGAAGCTGTCGGTGAAGTTGAAATAAGCGGTGCGGTACTTGCTGCCGCCATCGCCATGGACCACGGCCACGGCATCCTTCTCTCCCGATGCGACGGGATAAGGATCGTCCTCTCCCTTGCGCACCAGTTCCGGCCCATCAGCCTCGTCCGCGCCATGCCCGTTGCCGACCACGCCAGCGGCCATCAGGCCCATGGCGCCGCCACCGCCCGCGCCCAGCAGGACAACGCCCAGCAGGACCTTCATCAACAGGCCCTTCTTACCCTTCTTCGCTTCGCCGCCTTCGCTCACGTCCGAAAACCCCCGTTACGATGTCTGGTTAATGGCGCGGAAGGAGTTAACCTCACGCATAGGTCCCGCTACGCGCTTCCCCGTGGCCGACGGGCTGCTGCTGCTGCTCGCGACGGCTCTGGTCGAAGCGCGAGTGTGGCTGTCCGGCGAAGCCGTCGCGGCCCTGCTGCTGCCCGCGCCCTTCCCCGCCGGGCCTGGCACTCTCCCGCTCCGGCGGAGACTCGCGGCGATCTGGCGCGCTGTCGAAGTGCGGCAGGTCGGCCCCAGCCATCGCGGCGACCAGCGCGGCCTGGCTGTCGGTGTCGGCAGCGGCGACCTGGATCGCCAGTTCGCCGCCCCTCCCCTGCTCGATGGAGAGCGACAGTGGCCCAAAATCGGCATGATCCACCGCCAGCTGGGTGGAGACCGGCGCCACCGCCTCACGCGCTGCGGCGAGCCGCTCCACGATCTGCGTGAGATCCTGCATCGCCAAAGGCTGCGCCTGCGGCGCGGCAGGGATGGTGACGGCCTGATCCACCGCTCCCGCAACGGATTGCAGGTCAAGGGCGGGCGATTGCGCCGCTCGGGGCATCGCTGCCGACGGAAGGCCGGGCATTGTCGAACGCTCGCCCGAAGCGGCGACCGGCAGATCCGCGGCGACCAGCGTCACGGCAGCCGGGGCCCCCGGCGCCGTAACGGCGGTTTGAGGCGACGCGGTCTCCGCCGTGCGGTCGCGCGCCGCACCGGCGAACGGCACGGTCCCCGCACTCACCGGCGCGGCCGTGAGAACGGGCGTGGGTGCCAACGCTGGCACAGCGGCAGGCACGGGCACAGAAACAGGCGTCGGCAGCTCCTCAATTGTGGCAACCGGCAAGCCGGATGCCGGGTCGGAGCTCTCGCCACCCGCTTGGGGTTCGCCATCTTGGTTCGCGTCGATGGTCCCCATGGCGGTCGCCACGCTTTCCAGTGCCAGCGCTGGCATCGATCGTGGCAGCAAGCTGCCACCGGCAAGGAGAGGCGGCAATTCCTTGCCGGTGGCCGATGCCGGCACCCGGCAAGGCAAGGCTGAAATAGGGTTCGCCGCAGCCGGCTGGACCTGTGCCAGCGCTGGCACGATCGCCGTATCTCCTTTCACGCCGGCGGGGGCAGACGCCACCGCCCCCTCCAGCATCCGGGCGAAAGGCATGTCCGCGGGTGGCTCTGCGCCCTTTTCTGCCGTTCCGTTCCCCAGCAGGCTCAGCAAGCTATCGCCGCCGGTCATCCTGGTTGCGTTGAGAGGTGCCATGTCGATGTGTCCTGCGCTGTGATCCCGCAGGCGCATCAATCAAGAAGCGTGCCATCCACCCGTTGCGGCACCGCTGCATCGCGCCGCTCCCGCTCCGTCTGCAACAGCGCGGCAAGATCGCGGCGATCCTCCGCCGAGCGCTGGCGGCGCCGATCGGCGCGCGCCAGTTCGGCAAAGCGCGCCTCCGCCTCCGCTCGCGCCTGTTCGGCCTGCATCTTTGCGGCGCGGCCGATTTCGCCCAGATGCGCGCTGAGCGTGGTGGCGGCGACGAGGTCCGCACCATCGCGGGCATTGTCGCGCAAGGAATAGAGTTCGGCGAGCGTGCGGGTCCGGTCGGACAACCCCTCCAGCCGGGTGCGCACCGCTTGCGCCGCCTGAGCGTCGGCGGCAGCGCGGCGGTATTCGGCGCCGCGCATCCGCTCGATCAGCAGCGCCCGGCGCAGGCGCGCCTTACTCATCGCCGATCAGCGCGGTCAGTTGATGCGCCGCTGTCGCCAGCGGCACGCATTCGCCGATCTCCTGCGACAGGAAAGCGGACAGCGCCGGCGCCAGCGCGATGCCGCGGTCCAGCAGCGCATCGGCCCCGGCGCGATAGGCGCCCATCAGCACGAGATCGCGATTGCTCTCGTAAGCCGACACCAGCGCGCGGAACCGGCGCGCGCGCGCCAGCTGCGCGGGCGGCACGATGTCGGTCATCACCCGGCTGAGCGAGGCGCCGATGTCGATCGCCGGATATTGCCCGCGCTGCGCCAGATCACGCGACAGCACAATATGGCCATCCAGAATGGATCGGGCGGTGTCCACCACCGGGTCGTTCTGGTCGTCGCCATCGGCCAGCACGGTGTAGATGCCGGTGATTGAGCCGCCACTCGTTGCCGAATTGCCGGCACGTTCCACCAGCTTGCCGATCGTGTTCAGGGCCGAGGGGGGATAGCCGCGCGCGGCGCCCGGCTCCCCCAGCAGGATGCCGATCTCCCGCGCGGCATGGGCGATGCGGGTCAGGCTGTCCTGGATCAGCAGGACGTTGAGGCCCTGGGCGCGGAAATGTTCGGCCAGCGACGTCGCCAGCAAGGCGCCGCGCAGGCGGACATTGGCGGCATGGTCCGCGGGCACCGCCACCACGCAGGTGCGGCGCGCCGCGTCCCCCTGCATATGCCGGTTCACGAAATCCGACACTTCGCGCGCGCGTTCGCCGATCAGGCCGACCACGACCACGTCGGCGGCGGCCCAGCGGGCGATCATGTCGATCAGCACGGACTTGCCCACGCCCGATCCGGCCATGATACCGACCCGCTGCCCGATGCCGAAGGTGGTGAGCGCATTCAGCGCCCGGATGCCGGTGTCGAACGGCTGGCGTACGCTGGCCCGGTCCAGCGCGCCGGTGCGCCGGCCGTTCGCCGGCCAGTCGGCTAGAGCGCGCACCGGCGGGCCGCCATCGATCGGCCGGCCCATGCCATCCACCGCCCGACCCAGGAACTCGGGGCCGACCGGCACCATGCCGGGCCGCCCCTCCGGCCGGACCACCAGGCCGGGACGCAGCAGCACCGCATCGCCCAGCAGCATCATCATCGTGCGCCCGTTGCGGAAGCCGATCACCTCCGCCATCAGGTCCGTGTCGCGGCCATCGTCGATCCGGCACAACCCGCCGACGGGGACCGTCAGCCCGCTCGCCTCAATCAGACCACCGTCGCATGCGGTAATCCGGCCGAAGCGGCGCGGCGCGCAGTCGAACGGCGTGACGGCGAGATCGTCCAGCAGGCGGTCCAGCTCCCTCAGCATTCGCGAAATGCCTCCGCCAGGATGCGGCGCCATTGGGCCGGGCCATCCTCCACGCCGCCATCGGCCGTCTCGATCCGCAGGGCACCGCGTTCGACGTCTGGGTCGGGCGCACACTCGAGCCCTGCCGGCAGGCGCGCGGCGATCAGGCTGAAATCGTCGGGATGCAGCAGTACGCGCTTTTCATCCTGCGCGCGGCGAAGCAGCGCGGCGGCCTTCTCCACCC
The DNA here is from genome assembly GCF_039830145.1 of Croceibacterium sp. TMG7-5b_MA50. Lineage (NCBI taxonomy): Bacteria > Pseudomonadati > Pseudomonadota > Alphaproteobacteria > Sphingomonadales > Erythrobacteraceae > Croceibacterium > Croceibacterium sp. TMG7-5b_MA50. The sequence continues at coordinate 1,467,701 of NZ_CP156082.1, forward strand.
GCAAAGCGAGACCATCGGGATCGATCGCCAAGGGCGCGATCGTCTCCTCGCAAAGGGTCAGCACTGTCTGACGCAGGCGATCGCGCAACTCCACCAACGCATCGGCATTCATGCGGGCGAAGGCAAGCTCGATCTGGCCACGCGCGGCATCGCGGTCGGCCTCCTCCCGACGCGCATCCTCCATGGCCTCCAGCCGGCCCTGAGCGCGACCTGCATCGAAGGCGGCCTCCGCCGGGTCGATAGCGGGTTCCGCCGGCACGGCCAGCGGCACAGGATCGACCGGCACAAGGCTGAACCGCCGGTCGGCGGCGAAGCCACCGCCGATGCGCATGGGGCGAAACGCGCCACCGGGTGCAGGCGGCGGCAGGCTAGACATAGTCCTCCTCCCCATCGCCCAGCACGATGGTGCCTTCCGCGGCCAACCGCTTCGCCGTAGCGATGATCTTCTTCTGCGCGTCCTCCACGTCGGCGCGCTTCAGGCGACCCCGCTCTTCGATCTCGTCGCGTACGCCATCGGCAGCGCGGCTGGACATGGCGGCGAAGAATACGTCGCGCTGCGCTTCGTCGATGCCCTTCAGCGCATCGATCAGCACCTCGCTCTCCACCTCGCGCAGCAGCGCGCCCATCATCCTGGGGTCGAGGCCGAACAGATGCTCGAACCGGAACAGCTCGTTCTCCAGGTCGCGGGCGAGCTGCTTGTCGACCTTGGTGATGGCCGGCATGACCCGGCGTTCCAGGCTGCGCGCGGCGCTGTTGATGATGCCGGCGGCATCGCGCACGCCGCCCATCCGGTGCGCGGGCACGCCGTGGATGCGCTCCAGCCGGGCGGACAGGGTTTCTTCCAGCAGCGCGATGGCCGGGGCCGGCACATTGCCAAGGCGGGCGATGCGATGGACCACCGCCACCTGCACGGCATCCGGCAGCAGCGCCAGCACCTTGGCGGCGAGGCCTGCATCCAGTTGCACCAGCAGCACGGCGATCACCTGCGGCGGCTCCTCCGCGATCAGCGGAACCAGCACGTCCGGCTCCAGCCAGCGGGCGATCTCCAGCGCAGGGGTCGGCGGGGGCAGCGCGTCGGGCGCGACCTGGCGCATCAGGCTGCCAGCGCGAAGGTCGCCCAGTGCGCCGGTCATCAGCTGGCGTACCTCCTGCATTCGGTTGAAGGCCGGGATGCCGCCCTGCCCAGCCTCGCCGGCGAAGGCGGCAATAGCGTCGATGATGGCATCGGGGCCGATCTCGCCCAGTTCCAGCATCCGGCTGCCCAGCGTGCGCAGCTCCTCCTGGCTCAGGCGACCGATCAGACCGGTCGCGTCCTTCTCCTCCAGCAGCATGACCATGACGGCAGCCCGATCCGCGCCCCGGACGGGCGCTGCTTCCATCACCTCGCTCATCACGCGGCCTCCTTCCGCTCGGGCTCGTTGATCAGACGGCGCAGCGCCTGCAGTGCGTCGTCCGGCTTGTCGCGCACGATCTGACGCGCCAGTTCCATCTGCGCGGCCAGGCGGCGCGGATCGTCGGGCGGTAGCAGGTCAGGCAGCTGCGGCACCGCGTCGGGCGCGCCCAGCTTGAACGGCTTGCCATCGGCGTCGAGCTCGTCCTCCTCGCCGTCCTTGTCCACGTCATTGGCGGCTGCCTCGGCCAGCTTGTCGGCCTTGCTCTTCTTCGCCTTCTCGCCCGTGACGGCGCGGACCAGCGGACGCACCGCCAGCAGCAGCACCAGCAGCACCGCCAGCAGCGCCACGACATTGCGCACCACCGTGGCGAACCACGGCTGTTCCCAGAAGGCGGTCTCCTCCTCCACGACCGGGCTGAACGGGCGCACGATGACGGCGACGGTATCGCCGCGCTGCGGATCGGCGCCGACGGCGGCGGCGATCAGCCGTTCCAGCGCCTGCGTGTCGGCAGGCTTCATGCCGGCCAGCGCCTCCCGGTTCAGGGCCACGGCGACCGAAAGCCGTTCGAGATTGCCGGGCGAGCTGTTCGACACCGCGACTTCGCGCCCCAGCTCGTACTGTCGGGTGGAACTGCTTTCACCCACCTGGCCCGGGGCGGGCGGCGGGGTGGCGCCGGGCGCCTCGTCCACCGGCTGCGCGGGCGGCGGCGGCGTGTTGGAGAGCACGCCGGGGACGCCCATCGCCGGGCCGTTGCCCTGCGATTGCTGCTGCGTCTCGCGCCGCAGCGCCCCTTCCCGGTCGTAGCTTTCGCGGGCGGACGTCGTCTCGTCCATGTTCAGGCGGACCTGGATCTCGCTGGAAAAGTTGCCGACGCCCACGATGGGCGCCAGCAATTGCTCCACCTGGCCGCGCAGCTTGCTTTCCATCCGCGCCTGCAGGTCCAACCGGTCCGGATTATCGGCATCGGGCTGGCTCAGCAGCCGGCCGTGTTGGTCAGCAATGCGCACCGCGTCGATCGCCAGACCCGGCACCGATGCGGCGACCAGATTGGCGATGGCGGTCACTTGCGCGTCCGACAATTGCCGGCCCCGCGCCATGCGCACCATGACGGAGGCCGAGGGGGGGATATTCTCCCGGACGAAGACGGACCGGTCCGCCTCCGCCAGGTGGACGCGCACGCCCTCCACCCCGTCGATCTCCGCGATGGTCAGCGTCAGCTCCCGCTCTTTCGCGGCGCGCAGGCGGTCGCCTTCCAGCGTGCGGCTGGCACCCATCGGCAGGCTGTCGAGCAGCTCCGTGCCGCTTTCCGGCTCCGCCAGCGCGCCGTCCTGCGCGACGAGCATCCGGGCGCGATAGAGATCGTCCTCCGCCACGCTGAGTGCGCCGGTCGTATTGTCGATCATGTAGCCGATCCCGCCGGTATCGAGTGCGGCGACAATCGCCGCACGATCGGCATCGTCGAGCGACGAGTAGAGCACGCGCTGCGGCGCGGGCGCCATCGCCGCCCAGGTCAGCGCCAGCACGCCGGCGCCTGCCATACCGGCGAACCAGGGTAGCGCCTTTTTCACCGGCGGTTGCGCGGCAAAGGCGGCCAGCCGGCGCGGCAGCGGGCCGCCGACCGGATCGCGCAGCGGCGCCAGCAGGCTGGCGGGCGGCGCGGCCGGCGATTGCGGCACGGCGGGAGAGGAAACCAGCTCAGCCATCTATCAGACCCCCATCCGCATGATTTCCTGGTACGCATTCAGCAGTTTGTTGCGCACCTGCAGCGTCGCTTCGAACGCGACACCGGCTTCCTGCCGGGCGAGCATGACCGACGCGATGTCGGTCACCTCGCCCCGTTCATAGGCTTCGGTCACCTGGTTGGACCGCGTCTGCGTGGCGTTGACCCCGTCCAGCGCCGCTTCCAACGTCGCTGCAAAACTGGCGCCTGCCGGCTGAACCGCGCCGGGCGCGCCAACGATGCCGGGAGCGCCCTGCGGCGACACCGGTTGCGCCCGGTGCAGTTCGCGCAGGGTCGCCGACCGTTCGATCAGTTCGGCGCGCATCTGCATGATCTGCTGCACGGTGCCCATGCTGGCACCGATCGCCCCCACGCCGTTCATCGCGCACCCGCCGCCAGCAAGCCGGCCTCACGGTAGGACGCGAGACGATAGCGCAGCGTGCGTTCCGAAATGCCCAGCTGCCGTGCCGCCTCGGTACGCCGGCCGCCGCAGGCATCCAGCGTTTCCAGGATGGCGCGCGCTTCCGACAATTGCACGATCCCCGCCAGCTTGCTGGCGGCGGTCGGTTCCACCGGGGCGACTGCCGCGGGCTCGGCCGCCGTGGTGACGAGACGGGCGGGTCGGTCGAACACGATGTGCTGCGCCCCGATCGCCCGTTCTGTCCCCGCCAGTACCAAGGCCCGGCGGATCACGTTCTCCAGCTCGCGGATATTGCCGGGCCAGCCATGCGCTTCCAGCATGGCCAGCGCCTCGTCCGCGATCCACGGCACCGGGCGTCCCTTGGCGGCATGGCGCAGCACCATGGAGAAGGCGAGCGGGGCGATGTCGGCCGGCCGCTCGCACAAGGCGGCCAGCGCGACGGGAAAGACGTTCAGCCGGTAATAGAGGTCGGCGCGAAACCGACCCTCCTCCACCTCCTGCGGCAGGTCACGGTTGGCGCAGGCGATGATCCGAACGTCGATCTTGATGGGTTTCGTCGCGCCGACCGGCACCACCTCGCCTTCCTGCAGCGCGCGCAGCAGCTTGGCCTGCAGCGCCAGCGGCATCTCCGCGATCTCGTCCAGCAGCAGCGTGCCGCCATCAGCCGCGCGGAAGAAGCCTTCGCCCGCGGCGTTGGCGCCGGTGAAAGCGCCCTTCTGATGGCCGAACAGCAGCGCTTCCAGCATGGTTTCGGGGATTGCCGCGCAGTTCACCGCCACAAACGGCCGGCCTGCCCGTGGCGACCGATCGTGAATAAAGCGGCTGACCACTTCCTTGCCCGTTCCCGTCGGACCGGCGATCAGCACCGGTATGTCCGCGCGGGCGATCCGGTCGGCCAGCGCCAGCACGGACAGGCTGGCGGGATCGGCCGCCACCGGCGCCCGCCGTCCACACATCAGCGCAATCAGCGCGGCCAGACTGCCCGGGCTGCGCGCATCGTCATAGGTCAGCCGCGCGCCGGCCCCGGCCAGCTCGATGCCAGGCACCGCCCCGCGCTGCACACTGATCGCGGGCTGATCTCCTGCCGCCCGCTCCCCCGCATCGGCCAGCAGCACCGGTCGATCGGGGAACAGCGACGATGCCACCCCCGCCAGACGCGCCGCCAGAGCCGCGTGCGCGCCATCGAACGCCCGCGTCGTTTCAAGAACGCTCATCACTGTCCTTCGCCGTAACCCTTCCTGCGGCGACTCATGCGGCGTGGACGGACAAGACGCGCTTAATTTCAGCCCCGGTGTTTTTCCGTAGCCGGCGGAAGGTTCCCGATGACGGCCAAAAAAAGCGCTTAAAAAACCGGGCGCCCGGTCGGTCTAGCCCCTGACTGCCACGCACACTGGGATCGTGATGGCAGCACAAACCCAACGGTTTCACACGCCAAGGAGTTAGCTGAAATGGCTGTCATCAACACCAACATCTCGTCCATGAAGGCGGCCAACGCCTCTACTGCCGCCGACAAGCTGCTCGGCACCGCGATGGAGCGTCTGTCCACCGGCAAGCGCATCAACAGCGCCAAGGATGACGCCGCGGGTCTCGGCATCTCGACCAGCATGACCGCGAGCATCCGCGGCATGAGCCAGTCGATTCGCAACGCCAATGACGGCATCAGCCTGGCGCAGACCGCCGAAGGCGCGCTAAGCGAGGTGACCAACATCCTGCAGCGTATGCGTGAACTGGCCGTGCAGGCATCGTCCGGCACTTACCAGCTGAAGGATCGCGAGAACATGCAGGCGGAAGTCACCGAGCTGCAGAAGCAGCTGGTCGACATCACCGAGACCGAGTTCAACGGCGTGACCCTGTTCGACGCGACTGCTGACAACAACATCTCCATCCAGGTCGGCTCCGGTTCGGACGAGCAGCTGGTCCTGAAGGTGTCGCAGCTCAACCTGACCGCGGTGCATGGCACCGCCACGCTGGGCACGCCCGGCAGCCTGTCCACCGCCCTGGTCGCGGGCCATGCCCTGATCGGCGCCACCCGCACCGTGACGGCGGAAGACGTCGCCTACGGCGCCACCATGGAAGGCGCCGTTGTGCTGGCCGCCGATATCGGCACGGACAAGGTGCTGGAAGAGAACGACACCTTCTACATCGCCGATGGCGACACCGACGTGGCGGGTGGCGTGTCCGTGCTGTCCGCGGCGAGCGCGCAGGGTGCGCTCGACACGATCGACACCGCGCTGGACGATGTCGCCACGACCCGCGCCAGCCTGGGTGCCGGCCAGAGCCGTCTGGAATCGGTGGTCAACAACCTGACTGCCGGCGTCACCAACCTGTCGGACGCCCGCAGCCGGATCGAGGATACCGACTATTCGGCCGAGACGACCGCCCTGTCCAAGGCCCAGATCCTGAGCCAGGCATCGACCGCGATGCTGAGCCAGGCGAACCAGAGCCAGCAGAACGTGCTGTCGCTGCTGCGCTAAGCATACCCTTCGCCCACCCTTCCTAACCGGGCAAAGGAGGCCCGCACCGCTCCCCTTCACGGGCGATCGGTGCGGGCCTTTCCTGTTGGATAGTCATCGGCGATAGCGACGCCGATGGACACACGATCCCCGCTGCTGGCGCCACTTGCCACGCTGCGCACGCTGCAACCCAGCGATCGCCCGCCGGAACTGGCCCTGACCTGCTCGCTTTGCGCAGGGTTGCCGCTGCTGGCCGGGATCCACTTCGGGCAGGTCGGCGCCGGACTTGCCGGCTCTCTTGGCGGTATGGTGCTGCTGTACCTGCCCCGCACGCCGCTGCTGCACCGGCTGCGGATCGTGGCTTTGTTCTCCCTCGCCATGATCGCGTGCTACGCCGCCGGGCTGTGGCTGGCCGGGCGAGGCTGGCTGGCGGTCGCCGGGATCGGCGTGTTGACGGCGCTCGCCGCCACGCTTTGCCGCCTGCTGCAACGCAGCCCGCCGGGCAGCCTGTTCCTGGTCATGCCGGCCGCCATCGCCGCCGCAGGGCCGCCCCCGCCACCCGTCACCGCGTTGAACGATCTTGCGGCGCTCACCACCGGATGCCTGGTCGCGCTGGTGCTGGGCACGATATATTCGATCCATATCGGGCGGCGCCGCCCGCGCTTGCCGGTGCAGAAGCTGGCAGAGGCTGTCCCCACCATCATGCGGGAGGCGGCGCTGCTCGGCGCCAGCGTCGCGCTGGCGCTGACCCTGGCCACCATCCTCGGCCTGCCACGCCCGTACTGGGCGGCGATCAGCACGCTGACCGTGATGCAGGGCGCATCGGTAGCGCAGGCATGGCAACGCAAGATCCACCGCGTCACCGGGACGCTGCTTGGCCTCGCCATCGCGGTTCCGTTGCTGTTGCTGATCGCCACCCCATTGCAGGCGGCGCTGGCGATCATGGCCCTGCTGTTCGCGGTGGAGGTGCTGGTGGTGCGGCATTACGCCCTGGCAGTCGCCTTCATAACGCCCATGGCGATCCTGCTGGCGGAGACCGTCTCGCTGACCACCACCGGGGGCATTGCCGATCCTGCCGGGCTGCTGCTGGTGCGCGGGGTGGACACGCTTCTGGGTGCGGCGATCGGCGTCATCGGCATGGCCGCGCAGGTGGCTCTTGCGCGCGGGCGCGAAACGGCTCGCCCGCTGGACCGTTAGGCTGGACAACTGGGCCGGTGATCCGGCGCCGCAAAGGAATGTCCGTTGAAGTTCGACCAGCCAGCAGGCAGCAACCCGATCGACCGGCAGAGCGTGGTCGGCCAACCGACCCATCGCATCGATGGCCCGCTGAAGACCACCGGCACAGCCCCCTACGCGCATGAGCGGCATGGCCCGGTCAACGGGGTCGCGGCGAACCAAGCCTATGGCTACATCCTGGGTGCCGGGATCGCGAAAGGGCGAGTGGCCGCGATGGATATTGCCGCCGCGCAGAAGGCGCCGGGGGTGCTGGCCGTCATCACCACACTGGACCACGATCTGCTGCCGCCGGGTCAGGGCATCGTCGCCAATCTGTTCGGCGGGGCCGACATCCGCCACTACCACCAGGCGATCGCCGTCGTGGTGGCCGAAACATTCGAGCAGGCCCGTGCCGCGGCGAACCTGATCGGAGTGGACTACGAAGAAGCGGACGGCCACTACGACCTCGCCGCCGTCGCGCCTGAAGCGCGCATCGCGGACGAGAGCGGCACCCTGGAGGAGGAACCCTTTACCGTGAAGGTCGGCGACTTCACCGGCGCCTTTGCCGCCGCGCCGGTGACGCTCGACGCGACCTATTCCACTCCTGATGAAACACATGCGATGATGGAGCCGTTCGCCTCCGTCGCAGCATGGGATGGCGACAATCTGACCATCTGGACATCCAACCAGATGATCGCGTGGTCCAAGGGTTCTGTCGCCAAGATGCTGGGGCTGAAGAAGTCGCAGGTGCGGATCGATGCACCTTATGTGGGCGGCGGCTTCGGCGCCAAGCTGTATGTCCGGGCCGACGCGGTGCTGGCCGCTCTGGGCGCGAAGCAGGTCGGTCGCCCGGTGCGCATAGCGATGCAACGCCCGCTGGTGGCTAACAACACCAGCCATCGTCCGGCGACAATCCAGCAGGTGAAGCTGGGCGCCAGTGCGGATGGCAGGCTGACCGCGCTGCATCATTCCAGCACCAGCGGCAACCTGCCCGGCGGCGAAGTGGAAACGGCCGTGAACCAGAGCCGCTTGCTCTACGCCGCGCCCAATCGCGAGATCTGGATGAAGCTGGCGGTCACCGACCTGCCCGAAGGCAATTCGATGCGCGCGCCGGGCGAGGCGCCGGGCCTGATGGTGCTGGAACTCGCCATGGACGAACTGGCGGAGAAGCTGGGCATGGATCCGGTCGAGTTGCGCATCGTCAACGACACGCAGACCGATCCGGAAAAGCCCGAACGGCCGTTCTCAGAACGGCATCTGGTGCAATGCCTGCGCCGCGGGGCGGAGGAGTTCGGGTGGCAGCATCGCAATCCCGTGCCCGGCAGCGTGGCGGAAGGGCGCTGGCTGATCGGCATGGGCGTGGCCGCCGGCTTCCGCAATTCCATGGCTACCAAGTCGGGCGCGCGAGTCAGGCTGGGGGCGGACGGGCGCGTGGTTGTCGAGACGGACATGACGGATATCGGCACCGGCACCTACACCATCCTGGCGCAGACCGCGGCGGAGATGCTGGGCCTGCCGCTGGACCGGGTCACCGTGAAGCTGGGCGACAGCGATGATCCGGTGAGCGCCGGCAGCGGCGGCCAGTGGGGCGCGGCCAATTCCACCAGCGGCGTCTATGCCGCCTGCGTCCAACTGCGACAGGCCATTGCCGCCGCGCTGGACATGGACCCGGACGCCGCCGAGTTCGCGGATGGCCAAGTGCGCGCGGGCAACCGCGTCTGCCAATTGGCCGACGCCGGTGCGCAGGTGGGCGAGGATGCGATCGAATACGGCGACCTCGACGAACAATACCAGCAATCGACCTTTGCCGGCCATTTTGTGGAAGTTGCAGTGGATCGCTTTACCGGGCAGGTGAAGATACGCCGGATGCTGGCCGTGTGCGAGGCGGGGCGCATCCTCAATCCCGTGACCGCGCGCAGCCAGGTGATCGGCGGCATGACCATGGGCGTCGGCGCCGCGCTGATGGAGGAGCTGGCGGTGGACACCCGCCACGGCCTGTTCGTCAATCACGACCTCGCCACGTACGAAGTGCCGGTTCACCTCGACATCCCGCACCAGCAGGTGATCTTCCTCGACCACCCGGACAGCACAGCCAATCCGATGAAGGCCAAGGGGGTCGGCGAACTGGGCGTATGCGGCGTCGGCGCGGCGGTGGCTAACGCGATCTACAACGCGACCGGCGTGCGCGTGCGCGACTACCCGATCACGCTGGACAAGTACCTGGAGGGTATGCCGGAGGTAGCCTGAGGGATCAGACCACCTTCAGCAGCCGCCGCTCCACGACCGCCAGCACGCCGGCAAGCTCGTGCCCGCGCTTCAATACCTGGCCATGTTCGCCGAATAGTGCCCACATTCCCTGCTTGCCGCGCAGCGACGGGCGCTTCTCCAGCCGCATCTGCGGATTTTCGGCCGTGCGGCGGAATGCGGAGAAGCTCGCATGGTCCTTGGTGAAGCCCATGGCATAATCGCGCCATTCACCGGCTGCGACCATGCGGCCATACAGGTCCAGAATGCGGGTCAGTTCCGCCCGGTCGAACCCCACCTGCTGCGCGGCGCCGCGTGGCTGCGGCAGGCCGGCACCCGGAAAGGTGATGATGCCGCCGTCCATCACCCTTCCGCCTTCTTGACGGCGCGCACCCGGCGGGTGGCGGGCGGCGTGGGTTCGGGTTGATGACGCTCAGCCCGCAACAGGGCCACTTCAGCCCGCAACTCGGCGATCTGCGCCTCCAGCAGGCCGGTGCGATCGGGTCGCGCCTCCTCGCACTCACCCTCCCGGCACGGAGTGCCATAGGGGATGAACTCACGCAGCCACGTCTCCGCCGGGACTAGGGTGGATCGCGCCTTCAGGCCCACCATCGTGGCGCCTTCCGGCACATCGTCGGTGACCACCGCATTGGCGCCGACACGCGCGCGCCGGCCGACCGTGATCGGCCCGATGATCTGCGCACCGGAACCGATGATGACGCCATCCTCCAGCGTCGGGTGCCGCTTGCCGCCCTGCCCATTGGTGGGATTGCTGCCGCCTAGGGTCACACATTGGTAGATCGTGACATTGTCGCCGATCTCCGCCGTCTCCCCGATCACGGTAAAGCCATGGTCGATGAAGAAGTTGCGCCCGATCCTGGCACCTGGATGGATGTCGATCGCGGTCAGCCAGCGGCCCAGATGATTGACCAGCCGGGCCAGAAAGAACAGCCGGCCGACGAACAGCCAGTGCGCCACCCGGTGGAACCCGAGCGCCCAGACCCCCGGATAGAGAAGGATTTCCCACCGCGAACGCGGCGCAGGGTCACGCGCATGGATCGAGTCCAGATAGGCGATCAGGCGTTCGAACATCGGACCCTCATTGTCGCATCACCCGCCGCGACGGGCAAGCGGATCACAGCAGCCGCGGCTCGGCCGGGCCCATCGCCGCTTCCAGTGCGGCGCGCCATACAGTTTGGGTGGCGGGCCCTTTGCGTTCAAGGCTGAGCCGGTCGATCTCCGCCACCAGCCGTTCCAGCATGGCGTGGGATCGGCCTGCCCGCGGCACGAGATAGGCCGCCGCCTCCGGCCCCAGCGCCAGCCCGCGCTGTTCCGCCAGGGCCAGCAGCAGCTCGGCCGCCATGGCATCGTCCGGCTGCCCGATGGATAGCTGCAGCGCAGCGCCAAGGCGGCTGCGCAGATCGGGCAGGCCGATCCGCCATGCCTGCGATCCACCGACGATCAGCAATGGCGCGCCTTCCGCCTGCGCGCGGTTCCAGCGGTGGAACAGCGCGTCTTCGCCCAGCAGCGGCGCATCATCCACTGCCTGCCCCCGCCCACCTTCGGCGAACCAGCGGGCGAGCAGCGACTTGCCCGAACGGGGCGGCCCGGTGAGCACGGCGGTCCGGTACGGCCACGCCGCGGGGTTACACAGCGCGGCAACCACCTGCGCATTGGCTGGGCCGGTCACGATCCGCTCCGCCACGCCGTGCAGTGGCGCCAGCGGCAGGGCGATCTGACCGGCGGCGCTGGCCATCGCCAGCCTGCTATCGCGTGATGGCGAGGGCGTTGGACCCCTGCGTCACGGTCCAGCCGCGAGCGCGCAGCGCGGCGGCGAGTGCCGCCAGATCGCCGGCATAGCCGACCTGCAGCACCGACGTGCCACCGATGGCAATCGACGGCGTCGTCACCTGCCGTACGCCCGGCGTGCCGCGCACGGAGCCGAGCGCCGCGTCGATGGAGGCAGGGTCGGGTGTCGTCACCTGCACGGTGAAGCTGGCGACCGGCGCCGCAGGCTCCGTACCCGGTACGGGGCTTGGCGGGGTGACCGGCGTTGGCGGTGCCAGCGGCTGCTCCGCCGCGATCCTGGCCGCCTCGTCTACCTCGGCCTGCCGCGCGGCGTCGATCAGGGCGCGCACTTCGGGGCTGAGGTCGATCTCCTCCAGGCTCAGCGTCGGATCGGGCCGCAACTGCCCACTAGCGAGCGCCTGCGTGTAGAGCTGGTCGAACCGTTCCACCGCCTGCGCCAGCATGGCGGGCAATTGCTCGCTGTTCGCAGCGCGCAGGGTGAAGCTGCCCAGTACCAGATTGTCGGGTCCGTGGCGGGCGGTGAAGCGCCCTTCCACCGGCCCGCCGGGATAGACATGCGTCAGCTGCGCCACCGGCGTGATCACGTCGGCAGCCCCGAACTGGTCGAGGATCGCGTTCCACCACGCGCGGCTGCGGCGATTGGCCTGCCCCGCGGTCAGCAGCAGCGATTCCCAACCTGATCCGGTGGGCCGCACGTAATCCACCGCGCTCGCGCCCGTCTGGAACTCCGCCCAGGCGCGCTGCCAGGGATTGCGCACTTCGAACACCGTCTCGGTCCCGCCGGTCACCAGGACCGGCAGCACCAGCATCGGCGCGCTGCGCGCCCGCGCCCCTCCACCGCCCAGCAGGCCGCCCGCCCGTGCCCGGTCGAACACCACGCCCAGCGTCGCGATGTAGCGGCGCGGCCCCAGCTGTTCCTGCCCGACGATGATCGCCGTGACGAGGCCGTCCAGCTGCGAATCGGGCAGCTTCGGCCCACCGATCTTGGCCCAGGCCAGCCGCTGCGCCTCCGCCCAGCCGGCGCGGCGCGCGGCTTCGGCGTTGTCGCCGGTGACGTTCACCTGGATGCCGCGCACCTCGATATCGGTGGTTGCCGCCACGGGGCGGATGCCGCGATCGCCCGCCACCTGCGCCCACAATGCCGCGCCTCCGGCCGCCATGCCAGCCAGCAGCAGCGCGGCCGCAGCGGGACGCAGCGCGGGCAGACGGAGAGGCAGAGAGGGGGGGATCGAGATAGCCATTGGGGAAATCGCCGGCCTTGTGCCCAATGGCGAGTGGAAATCCAAGCGCGAAAGACTAAGGCACTGGCCCATGGCCGACGACACCACACCCTCCACCGCAAGCTACACCTATGCCGGCGCCGGCGTCTCGATCGAGGCGGGCAACGCGCTGGTCAAGGCGATCGGCCCGCTGGTCCGCGCCACCCGCCGCCCGGGTGCCGATGCGGAGATCGGCGGGTTTGGCGGCTTTTTCGACCCCAGGGCCGCCGGCTATACCGATCCGCTGCTGGTCGCGGCCAATGACGGCGTCGGCACCAAGCTGAAGCTGGCGATCGATCATGACGCGCATGATACCGTCGGCATCGACCTTGTCGCCATGTGCGCCAACGACCTGATCGTGCAAGGCGCAGAACCGTTGTTCTTCCTCGACTATTTCGCCACCGGCACGCTCGACACCGGCGTGGCGGAGCGGGTGATCGCCGGCATTGCCGAAGGCTGCCGCATCGCTGGCTGCGCGCTGATCGGCGGCGAGACGGCAGAGATGCCGGGCATGTATGCTGCCGGCGACTACGACCTCGCCGGTTTCTGCGTCGGCGCGGTGGAGCGGGGCGAGCAACTGACCGGGGAGCGGGTTGCGCCGGGCCATGTGTTGCTGGGCCTCGCCAGTTCGGGCGTCCATTCCAACGGCTATTCGCTGGTCCGCCGGCTCGCCGCCGATCTCGGCTGGCGGATGAAGTCGCCGGCACTGTTCGATCCGGAGGTGATGCTGGTCGACGCGCTGATGGCGCCGACGCGCATCTATGTGCAAAGCCTGCTGCCGGTGATCCGGCGTGGCAAGATCGACGCGCTTGCGCACATCACCGGCGGGGGCCTGCTGGAAAATGTGCCCCGCGTGCTGCCCGCGGGCGCGCATGCAGTAATCAACGCCGATGCGTGGGAGCAGCCGCGGCTGATGGCCTTCCTGCAAGGGCAAGGGAACATCGAGCCGGCCGAGATGGCGCGTACCTTCAATTGCGGCATCGGCATGGTGCTGGCCGTCCCGGCAGAACTGGCGCGCGAGGTCGCGGCGGAACTGGAGGCGGCGGGCGAGGCGGTCAGCCGCGTCGGCGAGATCGTGGAAGGACAGCGCGGCTGCACCGTGCGCGGCTCCGCCGGAACGTGGAGCGGGCGCGGCGACTGGCAGGCTCAGCACCTTGCCTGAGCGGGGCGCGGAACGGCCGAAGATGCGTGTCGCGGCCATGCTGTCCGGCACCGGCACGACCATGTCCGCGCTGCTGTTCCACAGCCGCCTGCCCGGCTGCCCCTATGAAGTGGTGCTGGTCGCCAGCAACGTGCCCGACGCGCCCGGTCTCGCCATCGCCGCAGCCGAGGACGTGCCGACCTTTGCCCTGTCGCACAAGGGCATGAACCGCGCCGATCATGACGCGGCGATGGACGCCGCCCTGCAGGAGGCCGACGTCGATTACATCGCCATGTGCGGCTACATGCGCATTCTGACGCCCGCCTTTGTCGAACGCTGGGCCGGACGGATGGTCAACACGCATCCTTCCCTGCTGCCCAAATACAAGGGGCTGGACACCCATGCCCGCGCCATTGCCGCGGGCGACGCCCATGGCGGTTGTTCGGTCCACGTGGTCACGCCGGAGCTCGATGATGGGCCGGTGCTGGGCCAGATGCCGGTCGCTATCCTGCCCGGCGACACCTCCGATGCGCTGGGCTACCGCGTGCGGCTCGCCGAATACCAGCTGCTGCCGCGCGTCTTCGCCGATTACGTCGGCCGCGCCTATCGTGCCGAATGGGTGGTGGAACAGCTTCGCACCCTGGCGCTGGCGCATCCGGAGGCGGAGGAACGCGACAGCCATGGCGCGATCGGCTGGCATACCGGCGGCAAGAGCGGCAAGTTCTTCGCCTATTTCGATCACCATCATCACGGCAGCGCGCGTCTGGCGCTGCTGGTGAAGACGGACGGGCCGGACGAACTCGCCGCCCTGGTCGAACGGGACCCGGACATCTATTTCCGGCCTGCTTATTACGGTGCCTCCGGCTGGGTCGGCATCATCCTCAATCGCCCGCGCGTGGACTGGGATCATGTCGCCGAATGGCTGGATCGCAGCTGGCGCCGGGTCGCGCCGGCGCGGCTGACCCGTCTGCAGGCCGCGGCCGACCAGTTCTGATCCGGTGAGCCGCCGCCCTCGCCCTCACCCGCTCGCCCGCGGGCCGCTGGTCGGCCGGCTGGACCGGCTGCTGGACCGCCTGTGGTCCACCGGCATGGCCCACCGGCCCTCGCTCGACCCGGCTGTGCTGTGGGCCAAGGGGTTGCGGCAGGCACCCGCCGTGGGTGAAACGGGCGGTCGCGCCGATGCGGAGGTGTCCGACTTCCGTGAACGGTTGGTCCGCCTGACCACCGCGCTGGAGGCTGAAGCGGACCTCAGCAATCTGGGCCGCACGATCGCGCACGGGCAGCTGGTGCGCGTGCTGCGGCAACGGCTGCAATTGGGTGCCCGCTGGCTGGAGCGGCCGGACCTGCCGGCCACACCTGTCGCCGCGCCGATCATCGTCGTGGGGCAGATGCGCGGCGGCACCACACGGGTCCACCGCCTGCTCGCCGCCGACCCGGCGCATGCCGCGACCCGCTTCTGCGATAGCTGGCACGCGGTGCCGCCCCGCCCCGGCCACCCGGACCTGCGCCCGCTATGGTCCGGCCTGTCACTCGCCTTCGCCCGGCGGCTGGATCCGTGGCTCGACACGATCCATCCCTTCGGCGCCACCCGTCCGGACGAGGAGCTGGGCTGGCTGGCGGCCGCGCTCGATCATTGCGCGTACGAGGCGCAGTGGCGCATCCCCAGCTACAGCCTGTGGTCGGAAGAGCGCGATCCGGCGCCAGTCTATGCCGAATTTGCCCGCCTGCTGGCCACGGACGCAGCGATGCGCGGCAATGCCCATCTGCCACGCGTGCTGAAGGTGCCGCAATTCGCGGAGGACCTGCCCGCGCTGCTCGATCGTTTCCCCCAGGCGAAGGTGCTGGTGGCGCGCCGCAATCATGACGATGTGGTGCCCAGCGCCGTTTCGCTGGTGGCAAACCAGATGGCGCTGCAATCGCACAGCGCCTGCCTGACCGGGATCGAGGCGGAGTGCCGCCGCAAGATAGCCCTGCGGGAACAGCGCATGGCGCAGGCGCTGGCCGGCTTTACCGGCCCGCTGGCGGAGGTGGATTTCGCCGCGCTGGATGCGGATTGGGAGGGGGAGATGACCCGCGCCTATCATGCACTGGGCCTGCCGCTCACCCCGGCGGCGCTGACGGCCATGCGGGCGGAGCAGGGCCGCGCGACGCGCCAGCCCCACCATGCCCACAAGGCCGCCTATCGCGGTTTCAGCCGACGATCTCTTCGGGCTTGAAGAAGTAGTCGATCTCGATCGCGGCGTTCTCGTCGCTGTCGGAACCGTGGACGCTGTTCGCCTCGATGCTCTCGGCATAGGTCTTGCGGATCGTGCCCTCGTCGGCATTCTCCGGGTTGGTGGCGCCCATCACAGTGCGGTTGGCGGTGACGGCATCCTCGCCTTCCAGCACCTGCACCACGACCGGGCCGCTGATCATGAACTTGACCAGATCGTTGAAGAACGGGCGTTCCTTGTGGACGGCGTAGAAGCCTTCGGCCTGCTCCTGCGTCATCTGGATGCGCTTGGACGCGACGACGCGCAGGCCGGCATCCTCCAGCATCTTGGTCACGCCACCGGTCAGGTTGCGGCGGGTCGCGTCGGGCTTGATGATCGAGAAGGTGCGGGTAACCGCCATCGTATGTATCCTTGCAGGGGTAAGAAGTTGCGCGCGCCTTTAGGGCGGGCCCGGCGGCAAGTCTAGCCGCGGCTGTGCCAGCGGGTGCCGTCATGTTCGTGGAACTCCAGTTCCACGCCCTCGCGCCCCTTCAGGTCGCGCCACAATGCCCGGCTGGCATCGCGCCCGCTCTCGTCGAAGAACAGCAGCGCGCGGGCGAAGGCCAGCGCGTCGTCGCGCCACTGCCCGTCGGCCAGCGCCACCAGTTGCGCGCCATTGGGCGCCCGGCATTCGGCTGACAGCAGGATCGGCTGGCGCGCGGCATGTGGCTGGTCGGCCGGGCCATGCGCCAGGAAATCCTCCGCCGCGCTGTCCCACAGCGCCTGATCCAGCCGAGCGAGCAGCGGGGCATCACCCACCACCAGCATCCGCTGCCCCGCACGAACGGCTGCGCGCGCCACCTGCGGCAGCACGCGCTCCACCGGCTGGGTCGCCGCCAGGTAGAACCCGACGCGCAAGGGCTCAGCCTTCCAGGTGCGCCCGGACGTAGCGGTCGATCAGCCGCACGCCGAAACCGGTTGCGCCCTTGCCCCAGGTGTCACCGGGCTTGTCCGCCCACACCATGCCGGCGATGTCGCAATGCGCCCACGGCGTGTCGTTCTCCACGAAGCGGGCGATGAACTGCGCCGCGGTGATCGATCCCGCACCGCGCGGACCCACATTGCGGATGTCGGCAATCGGGCTGTCGATCAGCTTGTCGTAAGCCGGCGACAGCGGGAAGCGCCACAGCTTGTCCCCGGTGTCGAGCCCGGCCTGCAGCAGGTCGCCGGCGAGCTGGTCGTTGTTGGAGAACAGACCGCCATGCTCGCTGCCCAGCGCGATGATCATGGCGCCGGTCAGCGTGGCGAAATCGACGATCGCCGTCGGCTTGTGCGTGCGCTGCAGCCAGGTCAGCACGTCGCACAGGACCAGCCGCCCCTCAGCATCGGTGTTGATGACCTCGACCGTCTGGCCGCTCATGGTCGTGACCACGTCACCCGGGCGCTGGGCGTTACCGTCGGGCATGTTCTCCACCAGCCCGACCACGCCGATGATGTTGGCCTTGGCCCGCCGCTTCACCAGCGCGAGCATGGCGCCGGCCACGGCACCCGCGCCGCCCATGTCCCACTTCATGTCCTCCATGCCGCCGGCGGGCTTGATGGAGATACCGCCGGTGTCGAAGGTGACGCCCTTGCCCACGAAGGCCATCGGCGCCGCGCCGTCCACGCCGCCGTTCCAGCGGATCGCCAGCACCCGCGCCTCGCGCACGGAACCCTGGCTGACGCCCAGCAGCGCGCCCATGCCCAGCTCCGCCATCTCGGCCTCGTCCAGCACGGTCAGTTCCGCGCCCGTACCTTCGAACCGCGCACGGCAGCGTTCCACGAAGGTTTCGGGGTAGATGATGTTCGCCGGCTCCGTCACCAGCTCGCGGGTGAAGCCGACACCTTCAACCAGCGCGGACGCATCCGCCCATGCCGCCTCGGCACCCTCGGGCACGCTGGCGACGATGACCTTCTGCAGGGACACCTTCTGGTCGTCCTTCAGCCGGGTCCGGTAATTGTCGTACCGCCAGCTGCGCAGCGTCAGTCCGGTCAGCAGGTGCGCGACCGCCTCCGCCGACAGGTTGCTCGCCTCGATCACGAGTTCCTGGTTGCCGGAGGTCAGGAACCGCGCCGCCAGCGCACCGCCCGCCTTTTCCAAGGCGTGTGGCCGATCGGCATCGTCCGCGCCCATGCCGGCCAGCACCACGCGCACCACGCTGCCGTCACGCTCCACGAAGCCGTCGAACAGCTGGCCCGGCTTGCCGGTGAAACGCATCGCCGCCGCACCCTGCGCCAGCGTCGGCTCCAGCCCTTGCGGCAACTGGCCTTCCGCGAAGACGCCGGCGATCAGCGGGCTGGTCGCGGCGGGGGCAACGGGGGTGAACTCGATCTGCATGCTGTCTCCGATCCGGGGGAATCGCGGTCAATTCGTCGTCCCGCCGCAAGGCGTTAAGCAGATGCGCCGGGACGTGGGCCGCCAGTGAAAGGCTGGCGTTGCAGTTAAGGACCGGCGGTGCGATAGGCAAGCCATGCTCCCCGGCCAGACCATCAGGTTGCAAGCCGCGCTATCCCGCTTGCAGCCCGTGCGGACGGCTGCGCTGGCGACGTGCGCGGCACTTGCCTTTGTTGCCGTGCCAACGCTGGCACAGGAGGCGGGAGATCCGCCCCGCCTCGGCCGTGCCGAATTGCTGGGCGAGCAAACGCCCGCCCCCGATCCGGCCGATCCCGCCCCCGCCCCGTCGCCCATCACGGACGAGCCGATCGCGTTCGAGGCGACGACGCTGGAATATGACAGCGACGGGGAGACCGTCACCGCATCCGGCGACGTGATCCTGCGCCAGGGCGACCAGTCGGTGCGCGCCGATGCCGTCACTTGGGACCGCACCACCGGCCAGATCGTCGCCACCGGTAACATTCGCCTCGTGGACCAGGACGGCAACCAGCTGTTCACCGACCGGGTCGAGCTGACGGACGAACTGCGGGCCGGCGCCATGAGCAACCTGCTGCTCGCCTTCAACGCCGGCGGACGGCTCGCCGCCAATGAAGGGCGCCGGGACGATGCCGGCAACGTGGTGCTGGAACGCGTCGCCTACACCGGGTGCCGGGTGGAAACTCCCGAAGGTTGCCCCGACACGCCGAGCTGGCGCATCACCGCCAGCCGCGTGATCTATGATGCGGAACAGCGCGCGATCAGCTTCGAAGGCGCCTGGTTCGAGATGTTCGGCCGCCGCCTGCTGCGCCTGCCCGGCCTGGCCTTCAAGACGGACGGATCGGCCAATTCGGGTATCCTGGTGCCCAACGTGGGCTACACCCCGGCCAACGGGCTGGAGGCGAGCGCGGGCTATTTCTGGCGGCTGGCCCCCAACCGTGACCTGTCCGTCACCGGCACGGTGTTCACCGGGGCGAAGCCGATGGTGTCCGGGCAGTATCGTCAACTGACGGGTAACGGCGCGTACCAGATCACCGGCTACGCCACGCAAGGTGCCCGGATCCCGCTGGACCAGGCGGAGACCGGGCAGGAGAAGGACAGCTTCCGCGGATATATCTTCGCCAATGGCCGATTCCAGCTGGACCCTGCCTGGTCGGTCAGCGGATCGCTGCGGCTGGCGAGCGACCGGACCTTCCTGCGCCGATACGACATCAGCCGCGACGATCGCCTGCGCTCCACCGTGGAGGCGCAACGGATCGGTGACCGGTCCTATTTCTCGCTGGCGGGCTGGGCGACGCAATTGCTGCTGGTCCGGCGCGATCAGGACCTGGTGCCGCTGGCGCTGCCGGTGCTCGACTATCGCCTGAACCTCGCCGACCCGGTGGCGGGCGGCACGGTGCAGTTGCAGGCCAACACTCTGGCGATCACCCGCAACGAAGGGCAGAACACGCAACGCGCCTTCACCAGCGCGCTGTGGCAACGGCGCCGGGTGACCGATTGGGGGCAGGAGGTGACCTTCTCCACCCTGCTGCGCGGCGATGTCTACCACACCGGCGGCGACCTGCTGACCTCCGCCGAGCCATACCGCGGGTCCGATGGCTGGACCGCGCGCGGGATCGCGATCGGCGCGATGGACGTGAAATGGCCGCTGGTGGGGGAGGCACTGGGCGGCACGCAGGTGCTGACGCCGCGAGTCCAGTTCGCCGCCAGCCCGGACATCAAGAACATCGCCATTCCCAACGAGGATTCGCGCGCCTTCGAGCTGGAGGACAGCAACCTGTTCTCGCTCAACCGCTTCCCTGGTTACGACCGGGTGGAGGATGGCGCACGCGTCACTTACGGCGCCGATTACCAGCTGGACCTGCCCGGTTGGCGGATCACCGCCAATGTCGGTCAGTCATACCGCCTGTCGGACAAGCCCAACCTGTTCCCCGACGGGACCGGGCTGACGGACCGCTTTTCGGACTATGTCGGGCGGGTGGATGTGCAGTACCGCAATTTCCTGCGGTTCACCCATCGCTTCCGGCTGGACAAGGACAGCCTGGCGGTGCGCCGGAACGAGATCGATGCCGCGATCGGCTCCACCCGCACCTATCTGGAGCTCGGCTATCTCCGGCTGAACCGCAACATCGATGCCGGGTTCGAGGATTTGCAGGATCGGGAAGAGGTGCGCGCCGCCGGGCGGGTGGCATTCCTGGATTACTGGTCGGTGTTCGGTTCCGCCGTGGTCAACCTGACCGATCGGGAGGAAGATCCGCTCAACACCTCCGACGGGTTCGCGCCCGTCCGGACCCGGCTGGGCTTCGCCTATGCGGACGAGTGCCTGGAACTGGGCTTCACCTGGCGGCAGGACTACACCTCCATCGCCGACTCCCAGAACGGCAGCAGCTTCCGCCTGCATTTCGCGCTGCGCAACCTGAACTTCCGTTAGGTTGGCAGCGGGGGGCTGACCGGCTAAGGCGGGCCGAAGGATCAATCCGCGGTTCAGCCGGGTGGTGCCATGCGCCAGCTCTCCCGCAAACGTGTTTTCAAGGATATGTGCGTGATCGGAACTATCGGGCGGCTGCAGCGGCGTGAAAGCTGGTGGAACCGCGTGGCGACCCCTGCCCTGGCCGCCGCTCTGCTGAGCGCACCCGCGATCGGACAGGCGCAAGATCAGGCGCCCGACCCTTCGACGGAGGAGGCTGCGGACGCAGATGCCGCCGGGGATGCGCTGAACATTCCCGCCGATGTGCAATTGATGACCCGTGCCGACCCGAACAAGCGGCGCGCGACCGCGCGGGTCAATGGCACGATCATCACCGGCACCGATGTGGACCAGCGCGTCGCGCTGATCCTGGCTGCCAACCAGTCGAACCAGATCAGCCCGGAAGAAGAGCAGCGGCTGCGGCTGCAGGTGCTGCGCAACCTGATCGACGAGACGCTGCAAATTCAGGAAGCCCGCTTGCAGGAGATTGAGGTCACGCCCGAGGAGGTCGACCAGACCTACAACCAGCTCGCGACCGAACGCTTCGGCCGGACGATCGACGGGATGACGACCTATCTCACCGGCATCGGCTCCTCCCCCGCATCGCTGAAGCGTCAGATTGAAGGCGAGCTGGCGTGGGACCGGCTGCTGCGCCGCAACGTGGAACCGTTCGTCAACGTCAGTCAGGAAGAGGTCGGGGAAAGGTTCACCGACCTTGAGGCGAGGAAGGGCACGGACGAATACCGTATCGGCGAAATCTTCCTGGCGGCGACCTCCAACAACCGCACGGAGAAGCTGCAGCAGGCGCAGCAGATCATGGAACAGCTGCGCGGCGGCGGCAGCTTCATCGCCTATGCCCGGCAATATTCGCAGGCGTCGACCGCGGCGGTCGGTGGCGATCTCGGCTGGATCCAGCTGGCGCAGTTGCAGAACCCGCAGCTGGAACAGGCGGCCCGCGATCTCGCCCCCGGCCAGCTGGTCGGCCCAGTGGAGATTCCCGGCGGCTTTTCCATCCTTTACCTGATCGACAAGCGGCAGATCGGCATGGCCGATCCGCGCGATGCGGTGGTCAGCCTGAAGCAGATCGCCATCGACTTCCCCGCCGGCACGACCGAGGCGCAGGCCCAGCAAAAGGCCGCCGCCTTCGCGCAGGGCGTGGCGGCGATCCGCGGCTGCGGGGAGGCGGACGCCGCCGCCGTGCAGCTGGGTGCAGAGGTGGTCACCAATGACGAGATCGTCGTCCGGTCTCTGCCCGAGGCGCTGCAATCCGCGATGCTGAGCCTGAATGTGGGCGAGACCACCCCGCCCTTCGGTTCGCTGGAGGATGGCGTGCGCGTACTGATGCTGTGCGGCCGCGACGATCCGCAGGTCGCCAGCGGTCCCAGCCGGGACCAGCTGATGCGCCAGATGGAGGACGAGCGGGTTAATCGCCGTGCCCAGCGCTACCTGCGCGACCTGCGCCGAGACGCGGTGGTCGAATATAACTGATCCGGTGATGTCCCCGCTGGCCTTGTCGCTGGGCGACCCGGCGGGGATCGGCCCCGAACTGATCGCGGCCTGCTGGGCACAGCGCCGGCAGGTCGGGCTGCCGCCCTTCTTCGTGGTCGGCGGGGCCGAACTGCTGGTGGCAGCAGCGGCATCGCGCGGCATCGACCTGCCGGTGGTGCGCATCGACAGTCCGGACGAGGCGGCCGATCATTTTGCCGATGCGCTGCCGCTGCTCGGTGCGGTGGACGGTCCGTTCCGGCCGGGCCAGCCGGACGAGGACGGCGCCCGGCTGGCGCTCGCCTCCTTGGAACAGGCGACGGCACTGGTCACCCGCGGCGCGGCGGCGGCGCTCGTCACCGGGCCCATCGCGAAGGCGGAACTGGCGAAGGTCGGCTTCAGCTTCCCCGGCCAGACCGAATTCGTGGCCGCCGCCAGCAATGTGGCGGCGGAGGACGCGGTAATGATGCTGGCCGGGCCGGCGTTGCGGACCGTGCCGCTCACCGTGCATTGCTCACTGGCCAGCGTGCCGGCCCGTCTCTCGGTCGATCTTATCGTGCGCCGCTCCACCATCGTGGCGCAGGCCATGCGGCGCGACTTCGGCATCGCCGCTCCGCGCCTCGCTATCTGCGGGCTCAACCCGCATGCCGGGGAAGACGGTCGCATGGGGGATGAGGAGATTCGCATCATCGCCCCTGCCATCGCCGCCCTGCGTGCCGCCGGCTGGGACGCGAGCGGCCCGCATCCGGCGGACGCGCTGTTCACCCCGCGTGCCCGCGCGACTTATGACGTGGCGATCGCCATGTACCACGATCAGGCGCTGATCCCGCTGAAGGCGCTGGATTTCGATCAGGGCGTGAACGTGACGCTGGGCCTGCCGGTGATCCGCACCTCACCCGACCACGGCACCGCCTTTGCCATCGCCGGCCGGAACATCGCGGATCCCGGCGCCACGATCGCCGCCATCCGCATGGCCGCGGACCTCGCCGGCCGCCGCGCCGCGGCATGACCGCTCTGCCGCCCTTGCGGGAGGTGATCGCCGCGCATGGCCTCAGCGCCAGCAAGGCGCTCGGCCAGAACTTCCTGCTGGACGAACAATTGCTCGCCCGCATCGCCGCCATCGCGGGCGACCTGCAGGACCACGCAGTGCTTGAGATCGGCCCGGGTCCTGGCGGCCTGACGCGCGCCGCCCTGCGCGCCGGCGCCCGGGTCACCGCGATTGAGATGGACCGCCGCTGCCTGCCTGCCCTGGCGCAATTGGGGGAGGCGTTTCCCGGCAAGTTGCAGGTGGTGGAAGGAGACGCCACCCAGATCGACCACGACGCGCTGATGGGCGAGCCCTACGCTATCCTCGCGAACCTGCCCTACAATGTCGGCACGCCGCTGTTCACCGGCTGGTTGGGCGGCGAAAGCTGGCCCCCGCGCTGGCAGAGCCTGACGCTGATGTTCCAGCAGGAAGTCGCCCAGCGCATCGTCGCCGAACCTGACACGGATGCGTATGGCCGGCTGGCGGTGCTGGCGCAGTGGCGCAGCACCGCGAAGCTGGCGCTGAAGGTCCATCGCAGCGCCTTCACCCCCCCGCCCAAGGTGATGAGCGCCATCGTGCACGTCGTGCCTACGGAGCAGCCGGACGGCGTCAGCGCCCGCGTGCTCGAACGCCTGACCGCCGCCGCATTCGGCCAGCGCCGCAAGATGCTGCGGCAGAGCCTTAAGGGACTGCCCGGCGGGCTGGCCGCCCTGGAAGAGGTCGGCATCGATCCGCAACGTCGGGCGGAAACCCTGTCGGTCACCGAGTTCGTCGCCATGGCGCGGGCGCTCACTAAGTAGACCTGCACTGATCCGCGCGGCATGACCGAGAACGGTTACTGTGCAAATGATCGCGCGACATCATCGTCTTTCTGATCCACCACAAGGCAACGAATACTTGCACTTGCAGTGACACTGCACGTGTAAGTACCTGATTTACACACATATCAACCGCAATCGTCCGATTGGCACTTCCTAGCGACTTCGTAACAAAGAGTTGCTAGTGACTCTCAGGAACGCTGGGCAGTTGACCAAACGGCGGGCGCCCCGCATCGGCGACGCGCTGATCATGCGATCCATTTGCATTATCGGCTGAGTTGGGCCGCGGGATCGGCCCGCAGCAGGGGAATAATCAATGTCCATTTCGCGAGCGGCGCTGAGGGGCGCCGTGTCTTTGCTGGCCTGCGCCGGTGCCATGCCGGTCATGGCGGAAGATGCTGCCGACCAGGGCGCACGCACGGACGAGATCGTGGTGACCGCCGCCGGATTTGAACAGAAGATCACCGACGCGCCCGCCAGCATCACCGTCATCACGGAGAAGGAGTTGCGCGAACGCCCCTATACCACCCTGATCGATGCCGTGCGCGATGTCGAAGGTGTCGATGTCGGCGAAACCAGCGACAAAACCGGCCAGCGCACGATCAGCATCCGCGGCATGGGCGCCGATTACACGCTGATCCTTATCGACGGAAAGCGTCAGAACAATCACGGCGACATCTATCCCAACAGCTTCGGCGGCAACCAGTTCAACCATGTGCCTCCGCTCGATGCGATCGAGCGGATCGAGGTCATCCGTGGCCCCGCCTCCACCCTGTACGGCGCCGACGCGCTGGGCGGCGTGATCAACATCATCACCCGCAAGGTGGCCGATCGCTGGACAGCCTCCGCCACCATCGGCCGCGTCATCCAGGAAGATCCCGTCTTCGGTGACGACATGACGTACGACGCAACGGCGCGCGGCCCGCTGGTGCCGGGCCTCGCCGGGCTCACGCTGCGCGGATCGCTCTATCGCCGCATGCCCTCCAGCCCCGACTTCACCCCTGCCGTGGACCCGGCGGGCGTCGTCCATGTGCGCAGCCTGGGCTTCGGCGGCGGCGGGCGGACCGTGGACAACACCAACCGCAATATCGGCGGATCGCTCAGCCTGACGCCAATTGACGGGCACAGTCTGGTGTTCGACATCGACTATTCGCGGCAGGAATATGACAACACCCCGATCGTCGATCCGGAGACGGGCGCGATCTCCTACCCGCTGGGCACGCTTGACGGGATCGACAGCATCTGGCGCGCGACCCGCAACGTTGTCCAGCCGCGAGTGGGTTACACGGAAGAACAGGTGTTCGACCGCCTGAACTGGGCCGCCACGCACCAGGGCGAATATGGCGCGGTGCGCAGCTTCGTGTCGCTCGCCTATATCCGCACCAACAACAAGGGCCGGACCATGCCCTTCTCCGTCGCCGAACGGCTGCACCTGCAGGAGATGTGGAGCGGTACCGGTATCTATGCCGGCCTGCCCGTCGCCGAACGCCGCCAGATCGCGGAGGACACCTTCCTGCCGCGCCCGCTGCGCACGCTGGAAAGCAACCAGTACACGCTCGATGCGCGGCTCGACATTCCCGTGGATGGCTGGCTCGGCGAACATCGCTTCGTCGTCGGCGGACAGTATATCGATGGCGAGCTGGACGACGGCGTGTTCGGGCTGGAGGCGAGCACCGGCGGGGTCGAGGCGGTGCAGGCCCACCGGATCTGGTCGCTATTTGCGGAGGACAACTGGACCCCGCTCGACGGGCTGACCATCACCGGTGGCCTGCGGTATGACGATCACAATCTGTTCGGCGGCCGCTTCAGCCCGCGGCTGTATGCGGTCTACAACGTCACCCCGATCCTGACGGTCAAGGGCGGCGTCAGCACCGGGTACAAGACGCCGCGCACCACCGACCTGTATGACGGCATCCGCGGCTTCGGCGGCCAGGGTACCAGCCCGTTCATCGGCAACCCCGACCTGCAGCCGGAAACCAGCGTCAACAGCGAGATCGCGGTCTACTGGAACCCGTCACCCTTCAGCGGCATCAACGTGACGCTGTTCCAGAACGACTTCAACGACAAGATCGCCAGCACCAACGTGCAGCCCTGCGCGGTTACCGGCTTCGTGCGGCCCTGCGCCAATCTGGGCGATTACTGGGAAGTGCTGGGCCTGGGCGGCAATATCAGCATCCCGGTGAACGTGGACGAGGCGCGCATCCGCGGCGCGGAGATTGCCGGACGGTACGAGTTCTTCCCCGGCCTCTCAGTACGCGCCAACTACACCTTCACCGACAGCGAACAGCTCAGCGGGCCGGAGGAAGGCCTGCCGCTGACGCAGACGGCGCGGCACATGGCCAATGCGACGCTGAACTGGGACGTGCTGCCCAGCGTATCGACGCAGTTGATGGCGGAGCATCGGTCGGAACGGTATCGCGGCGTCGATGTCGATGGCAGCCACCTGTATTGGCGGCCTTACACGGTGCTGAACCTTGGCGCGCAGTATCAGCTGAACGACAATCTCACGATCGGCGGGCGGGTGAACAACCTGCTGGATCGGGATTTCACCAGCTACGACACCAGCTTCATCGACAATGGCGACGGGACCTTCACCCCGAACTACCAGGATCATTACAATAACAAGGACCGGGCGCGCAGCTACTGGATCAGTCTGAACGCACGCATCTGATCCGGCTTGCGGCGGGGCTGCGATGTGGTCCCGCCGTTACCCCGTGCAGGCAGCCGAACTGGCGACCTCACGGGTTTCTCGCACCTGCCCGGCCGCGTCACCCTGCGCCACCGCGTCCCCGATCAGCATCAGCGTCGGCAGATCGGCGGCGAAGGCGCGGACTGCCAGGGGCAGCAGGTCCAGCCGGGTGCGCAGCATCTGCTCGTCCGGCAGGCTGACATTGCACGCGATCAGCGCCGGCGTGCTGCCGGGCAGGCCGTGCGCCATCAACTGCCGGCTGACCTCGCCCGCGGCCTCCCGCCCCATATAGATGCCCAGAGTTGCATCCGCCTGCGCCAGCGCCGCCCAGTCGAGGTCCAGCGCCGCGCCGCGCCGGCTGTGCGCGGTGACGAACTGCACCCGCCTGGCGATCCCGCGCAATGACAGCGACACGCCCGCGCTCGCCGCGGCGGCGCTCGCCGCGGTGATGCCGGGGCACACATGGACCGGCACGCCGGCTGCACGGCACGCGGCCAGCTCTTCCGCCGATCGCCCGAAGATGGAGGGATCACCCCCCTTCAGCCGCACGACCCGCCGGCCCGCCAGCGCAGCCTCGACCAGCACCGCGTCGATGGTCGCCTGGCTCGCGCTGTGGCGGCCGGCCCGCTTCCCCACGGGCACCAGCCGCGCACGATGCGCAAGGTCCAGGATCGCCGGCCCGACCAGTGCATCGTGGAACACCACCTCTGCCAACTCCAGCAGTCGGGCCGCCCTACGCGTCAGCAGGTCGGGGTCGCCCGGCCCTGCACCGACCAGCCAGACCGTGCCTGCGGGAAAGTCGTCAACCATGCGCCGTCTCCAGGGTGTGTTCCGCCAGGATGCGGGCGAGTGCCGGACGGCACGATCCGCAATTGGTACCCGCGCCAAGCGCCGCGCCGATCGCCGCGACGCTGACGAGCTGCTGATCGCGGATCGCCGCCACGATGGTGTTGAGCCCGACATCCAGGCACGCGCAGACCACCGCCCCGCGCTCCTGCTGCCGGCCCGGCGCCCGCCCGGCCAACACCAGCGGGCCGTGCTGCGCCCCCAACTGCGCCACCAGCCAGTCTCGTCCCGGCAGCTCGCCGGTGGCGGTGACGAACAGGGCGGCGATCAGGCGGCCGTCCTGCAGCACCGCGATGCGGCGGGTGCCACGTGCCGGATCGCTCGCCTCCATCCGCTGCCCTGCCGGCAGGCTGCCTTCGGGAATGTCGGTCATGCTCTCGCCGGCGAGTTCGAACAGCACGCCGCCAGGTACCGCCACCCGCACCGCCCAGGGAATGCCCGGCAGTTCCGCCCCGCCGCGCACGATCAGGAAGCCCCGCCAGGCCAGCGCCACCGGCTCCAGCCGGGCGGGCGTCTGCTTGAAGCCGGGCTGACCCGAGTGGGGATCGGTGCCGTCGCGCGGCAGCAGGCCGGTGCGCCCACCGCTGGCGGTGCGATCGGTCCAGTGGATCGGCGCGAACACCTCTCCCCTTCGTTGGCCATCCGTCAGCGTCACGCGGAACAGGCTGGCGCCCTGCGGCGTGTGCAGCCGTGCCAGTCCCCCGTCGGCCAGGCCCAGATCGGCCGCATCAGCCGGATGCACCTCGACCAGCGGCTCCTCCCGATGGCGTGCCAGCCTGGGGCTGAGGCCGGTGCGGGTCATCGTATGCCAATGGTCGCGGTAGCGGCCCGTGTTGAGCAGCAGCGGCCAGCGAGCAAGCGGCGCCTCCAGCTCCCGCTGCGCCACCGGGATCAGGCGCGCCAGGCCGTCCGCCGTGGGGTAGTGTCCATCGGCAAACGGCTGGCCACCCCACCGGAACGGTTCCAGCGCCTCATACTGCGCATTCGTCAACATCGCCTGCGGGCCGAGGTCCAGCAGCCGCGCGCCATTGTTGCGATAGGCGGTCAGCCCCGCATGTTCGCGCCAGATCTCCGCCGGGTGGCGATAGCCGAAGGCATCGCTCCACCCCATCCGCGCGGCCACTTGCGATACGATCCACCAGTCCGGCCGGGCCTCGCCCGGCAGCGGCAGGACGGCGCGCTGGCGGCTGACCGTCCGTTCGGAATTGGTGACGGTGCCGTCCTTCTCCCCCCAAGCGGCGGCCGGCAGCCGCACATCGGCGTGGAGCGAGGTGTCGGTCCGCTCGATCACATCCGACACGACCACGAAGGGGCAGCCGGCCAGCGCATCGCGCACGCGCGCGGCGTCGGGCATGGAGACGGCGGGATTGGTAGCCATGATCCACAGCGCCTTGATCCGGCCCTCACCCACGGCACGGAACAGGTCCACCGCCTTCAGCCCCGGCTTGCGCGCGATGTTCGGCGCGGCCCAGAACCGGGCGACGTCGTCACGATCCGCCTCTGCGAAGCCGCGATGCGCCGCCAGCGTGGTGGCGAGGCCGCCCACTTCCCGGCCACCCATGGCATTGGGCTGCCCGGTGATGGAGAACGGCGCCGCACCCGCCTTGCTGATGCGTCCGGTGGCCAGATGCAGGTTCAGGATCGCATTGCCGCCATCGGTGCCGCGGATCGACTGGTTCACCCCCTGGCTGAACATCGTCACCGTGCGCGGGTTGGCGGCGAACAGGTCATAGAAGCGCTGCACGTCGCCCGGCGCCAGATCACACCCCTTCGCCACGCTCCACAGATCGTGGCCTTGGTCCAGCGCATCCCAGAACCCCTCGGGCACGCTCAAGGCACCGTCATCGACCAGCCCTTCACGCCAGCAATGTGCCAGCAAGCCGTTCATCAGCAGCACGTCGCTGCCCGGCCGCAGCGGCAGATGCAGGTCGGCGCCTTCCGCCGTCTCGGTCCGGCGCGGGTCGATCACGACCAGCTTGGTGCCACGCTCCTCCCGCGCCGCCATCATGCGCTGGTACAGCACCGGGTGGCACCAGGCGGTGTTCGATCCCACCAGCACGACCAGCTCCGCCGCCTCCAGATCGGCATAGCTGGCGGGGACCACATCCTCGCCAAAGGCGCGGTTGTGCGCGGCCACCGCACTGGACATGCAGAGCCGCGAATTGGTGTCGATATTGGCAGACCCGATGAAGCCCTTCATCAGCTTGTTGGCGACGTAGTAATCCTCCGTCAGCAGTTGGCCGGAGACGTAGAAGGCGACGCTGTCCGGGCCGTGCTGCCGGACCGCCTCGGCGAAGCGCCGGGCCACCAGATCGAGCGCCTTGTCCCAGCTTGCCCGCTTCCCCGCCCCGGCACGGCCGATCAGCGGATGCAGCAGTCGCCCGTTTAGGCCGACGGTTTCGCCCAGATGCGTGCCCTTGGAACACAGCCGCCCGGCGTTGGCGGGGTGTCGCTGATCGCCGGCGATCTCCAGCGTGCGATCCCCCGTGCGGCGCGCCAGCACGCCGCAGCCGACCCCGCAATAGGCGCAGGTGGTGCGGACGGCCTGCTCCATCTCAGGCGGCGACCTTCAGCGGCGCCGACAGCAGGATGCGGCCGTCGACCACCTCCACCTGTACCGTGGGCGTGCAGCCCTTGTCCGCGCCCAGCGCCTCGCCCGTTTCCAGGCTGATGCGCCAATTGTGCAGCGGACAGGCGACCGCATGACCGTGGATGATCCCCTCGCTCAGCGGCCCGTGCTTGTGCGGGCAGCGGTTCACCAGCGCGAAGATGCGATCGTCACCGGTGCGGAAGACCGCGATGCTCTCCCCCTCCAGCATCACGGAGCGACTGCCGCGCAGGGGGATGGCATCGACCGGGCCGATATCGATCATCTGGGTCACTCCGCCGGTTCGAGATGCTGGTGCAGATGCGCGTCGGCCCCTTCGACACGCTGTCGCCAAGGGTCGTCCTGCGAGAAGGTCTGCGAATGATGGAACCGCTCGGCCAGCGCGGCGCGCTCCTCCGCGTCGCCCAGCAGCCGTTCCTGGATGTAGGGGAGACCCACCCGCTCGATCCACGGTGCGGTCCGCTCCAGGTAGCGGGCTTCCTCGCGGTAGAGCTGGATGAAGGCAGCGCAGTGCTCCAGCGCCTCCTCCTCCGTCGCGACCTTGCACAGCAGGTCCGTCACGCGGACCTTGATCCCGCCATTCCCGCCGACATGCAGTTCGTATCCGCTGTCGACGCACACGATCCCGAAATCCTTGATCGTCGCCTCCGCGCAATTGCGCGGGCAGCCGCTCACTGCGATCTTGAACTTGTGCGGCATCCAGCTGCCCCAGGTCATCCGCTCCGCCTTGACGCCCAACCCGGTGGAATCCTGCGTGCCGAAGCGGCACCATTCGCTGCCGACGCAGGTCTTCACCGTGCGCAGCGACTTGCCATAGGCATGGCCGCTGACCATGCCAGCCGCGTTGAGGTCGGCCCAGACAGCGGGCAGGTCCTCCTTGCGGATGCCGAAGATGTCGAGCCGCTGGCCGCCTGTCACCTTCACCATCGGCGCGTTGAACTTCTCCACCACGTCGGCGATCGCGCGCAGCTCGCGCGGGTTGGTGAGCCCGCCCCACATGCGCGGCACGACGGAGTAGGTGCCGTCCTTCTGGATGTTGGCGTGCAGCCGCTCGTTGACGAAACGGCTCTGCTGGTCGTCGACATATTCCCCCGGCAGCGCGCACAGCAGGTAGTAGTTCAGCGCCGGCCGGCAGGACGAACAGCCATCGGGGGTGGACCAGTGCAGCCGCTGCATCACCTCGGGGATGGAGCGCATGCCCTGCGCCACGATCGCCTGCCGGACATCGTCATGGCCGAAACTGGTGCAACCGCACATCGTCTTCGGCCCGCTCTCCACCGCTTCGCCCAGCGTGAGTGCCAGCAGCGTCTCCACCAGGCCGGTGCATGAGCCGCAGCTCGCCGACGCCTTGCAGCCTTGCCGCACGGCATCGAGGCTGGCCGCGCCTGCACCGATGCACTCTACCACCTGCCCTTTCGTGACGCCGTTGCAGCCGCAGATCTCCGCATCTGCCGGCAGGGCCGCAACGGCGGCATTAGGGTCCGCGGGGCCGCCCCCGGCGGCGAAGGCCTGGCCGTAGATCAGCACATCGCGCAGATCCGCGATGTCCGTGCCCTTTTTCAGCAGGTCGAAATACCAGCTGCCATCAGCCGTGTCGCCATACAGCACCGCGCCGACCACCCGATCGCCGCGCAGCACCACCCGCTTGTAGATGCCGCGGGCCGCATCGCGCAGCACGATGTCCTCGCATCCCTCCCCACCGGAGAAGTCGCCGGCGGAGAACACGTCGATCCCCGACACCTTCAGCTTGGTGGAGGTGACGGAGCCGCGATACGGGTTCGCCGTGCCCACCAGTCCGTCCGCCAGACTGCGGCACATGTCCCACAGCGGCGCGACCAGACCATAGACCTGCCCGTCATGCTCCACGCATTCGCCCACCGCCAGGACCCGCGCGTCGCTGGTGACCATGTGATCGTCCACCTGGATGCCGCGCCCGACCGCCAGGCCGGCCTCCCGCGCCAGCCTGACCGACGGGCGGATGCCGACGGCCATCACGACCAGGCTGGCGGGGATCTTCCGCCCATCCTTCAGCCGCACACCTTCCACCCGGCCCTCGCCGAAGATTTCGGCCGTGTCGGCGCCGGTCAGGATCACCTGTCCCCGCGCCTCCAGCGCGGATTTCAGCAGCCAGCCGGCCGCTTCGTCCAGCTGGCGCTCCATCAGCGTCGGCATCAGATGCAGCACGGTCACGTTCATGCCGCGCAGCGTCAGCCCGTGCGCGGCCTCCAGCCCCAGGAGACCGCCGCCGATCACCACCGCCGATCCCCCCGTGGCGGAGGCGGTCAGCATGGTCTCGACATCGTTCATGTCGCGGAACGAGATCACGCCCGGAAGGTCGTGGCCCGGTACCGGGATGATGAACGGGTCGGACCCGGTAGCGATCAGCAGGCGGTCATAGCCGATGGTGCGACCCGAACGGCTGGTGATGGTGCATGCCGCCCGGTCGATGGCGATCACCGGGTCGCTGGCGACCAGCTCGATCCCGTTGTCGTCGTACCAGGCGCGCGGATTGATGACGATCTCGTCGAAGCTCTTTTCACCCGCCAGTACGGGCGACAGCATGATGCGGTTGTAGTTCACATGCGGCTCGGCCCCGAAGATCGTAACCCGCCAGTTCGCCCCGTCGCGGGCGAGCAGTTCCTCCACCGCGCGGCAGCCGGCCATGCCGTTGCCGATCACCACCAGATGCTGCCGAGCAGCCACCGGGCTGATGGCCAGGCTGTCCTCGCCATCGATAAAGAGAACCGGGTCGGGTCCGGTCTGCAGATCCATGCCTCATGCTCCAGAACGAAAAAGGCCGCCATCCGGGCCCCGGTTCGATCCGGAGCCTGGATGGCGGCCTTGCCATCATGCGGTGCCTTGGCGGTCCTGCGGCGGACCGACGCGGCGATGTGGAAACGAAGGCGTCCTTGCCTTGCTTGCACCTCTTGTAGAACGATTCACCCGCAAACTCAAGCGCCGGCTACAGGCTCCAGTCGATTTGCAGCCACAAGCGGTCGGAATCACTGGCGAAGCTCTGAGCCTCATAATGCGCGTAGCGGGCCGACAATGCCGTCTTTCCGAAGCTTGCACTCGCCAGCAGGTTCAGCTCCCGACCATAGGGTCGCTGCTGTCGGTCGCTGCGGTACCAGTGCCAGGCCGCCTGCAGGCTCAATGCATCTGCCGGGCCGACCGCCTTGAAGGTGCGCTGCCCCTGCACGTACCAGTCCGCCACCCCATCGGGCGGAGTCGTCAGGAACCGGTCGGCCCAGCCCTGGAACTTGAAATTGGTGCCCAGCGGCGTCTGGAAGCTGGTCAGCGCGCGGCCGTCGGCGGCACCAAGCAGCTCGTACCCGCCGCCCAGCCGCCAGCCATGTCCCTCCATTACCAGATCCGCCAGCCAGTACCGGGCGCGGTAATCGTTTGGGTTGCCGCGCCAGTCGGCCTGCCGCGCATGGCTCGCCTGATAGGCAACGCTCCAGCCGGCGGACACCGGCTGCGCACCCGTCAGCCGCAGGCCGTAACTCTGGCTGGACTGGCGGATCAGCGCCGTGCTGTCCTGTTCCAGCAGATAGGCGAAGCCGGTGACCTTGCCCACCGGGGAGGCCCAGGACAGGTTGGCGAAGATCTTGTCTCCGCCCGCAGCCTGCGGCCGCGCGCCCGCACCCTCGAACCCCCAGATCGTACGCACGCTCCAGGCATAGGTCAGGTCTGCCTTGACCCCGGTCGTCGGCGCGATCTCGGCCCTGATCGCGTCGAAGGTCTGCGCATTGGCACGGAACGCGACATTGCCGACGAACCGTTCGTCATCCAGCGCGATCCGCTGCCGACCGGCGGTCAGCACCAGCGGATCGCTGCGGTACTGCACCTGCGCGCGGTACAGCGCCCAGTTCTCCGGATCGGCCACGATGGGGCGCGTGGCGGGGCCATGCAGCCCGTCATTGTAGCGGTCGATCGGGGCGAACAGCGCCTGCCCCTCCGCCAGCAGGGCGAAGCGGCCGCTGGTGACCGTGGCTCCAGCGCGAAGGCGCATGACCAGCGCGTCGGACTCGTCCGGCAGATCGGCCTGCTCCGCATGTTCGTAGCGGAGGCGGGCGTCGAGCAGCGGCGTGATTTCCTGCGCGGCGGCCGGGCTGGCGAGGAGCAGCACGCCCATCCCCAGCAGATGCCTGCGCCCCATCAGATCCGCGCCGCGGTGGACCAGCGTGCCCGCCAGCCATCCTTCACCAGCAGCAGCCCGGCGAGTGCCAGCAGCGCCAGCGCAGCGAAGATCAGGAACCCGCCGGCGAAACTGCCGGTGAATTGCCGCGCCACTCCCAGGGAGGAGGCGAGCCAGAACCCGCCGACCCCGCCCGCCATGCCGACCAGGCCGGTCATGACCCCGATCTCCGCCTGGAACCGCTGCGGCACCAGCTGGAACACCGCACCATTGCCGGTGCCCAGCGCCAGCATCGCGGCGACGAACAGCGACAGCGCCATCACCAGCGTTCCCGCCATGCTGACCCCCGCCAGCGCCGCCGCGGCGACCGCGAACACCACCAGCAGCGCGCGCACGCCGCCCACCCGATCGGCCAGCGCGCCGCCCATCGGCCGCACCAGCGATCCCGCAAAGACGCACGCCGCGGTGCAGTACCCGGCGGCGACGGTCGTCAGCCCGAACCGGTCGGTGAAGTAGATCGTCAGGGAGGAGGCAAGGCCGGAAAAGCCGCCGAATGTGACGGCGTAGAACCCCATCAGCCACCAGGCATCGGCGCTCCTCAGCGGAGTGAAATAGGCTGCGATCGGCTTCGCCGCCGGCTGGTTCGGCGCATCCTTAGCCATGATCATATAGGCGACGAACACAATCGACAGCGGGATGCAGGCGAGGCCCAGCACCGCGTTCCAGCCGAACAGCTTGGCCAGCGTCGGTGCGAACAGCGCCGCCAGCACCGTGCCCGAATTGCCCATGCCCGCCAGGCCCATCGCCTTGCCCTGGTGCTCCGCCGGATACCACCGGCTGGCCAGCGGCAGCGCGATGGCGAAACTTGCGCCGGCGAAGCCCAGGATCACGCCCAGCACCAGCGTTCCGGCAAAGGAGTTCACCCCCAGGGCCCAGGCGCTCAGCAGCCCGCCGATTACGATCAGCTGGCCGATCGCGCCCGAACGCTTGGGACCGATCCGATCCACCAGCAGGCCGTTCACCACCCGCAGCAATGCCCCCATCAGCGTGGGCGTCGCGACCATCAGCCCCTTTTGCGCCGGGCTGAGCGACAGGCTGGCCGCGATGTCGGGCGCCAACGGCCCCAGGATCACCCAGACCATGAAGGCGAGATCGAAATACAGGAAGGCCGCGACCAGCGTGGGCGTGTGCCCGCTGCGCCAGAAACTGGTGGTCGGTGCGGTATCGCCACCCGGCCGTGGCCGGTCACTGCCGTCGAGAAAGGCGGTTGCCATGATGCTGTTCCCCCAGGCGACCGGCGCCCTTGGGGCCGGATCGTGGACACGAAAAAAGCCGCGGCCGGACAGGCCAAGGCGGCCCATCCGGTCAGCGGCTTTGCTGCGGTTTTGCTGATGCTGGCCGTGCCCCGCCCCTGGGGTGGTCAGCCGATCCATCCGCGCAGCGTCGCGCGAACGCAGATATATTCACGCAACAGGCGCGATTCCGCAAGCGATCATTTGGCAAACCCGGCCAGATAGGCATCGATCGCATCGGGATCGAATACGCGCCCGTCAAAGAAGCCGTCCGGCCCCAGCAGCAGCGCGCCACCATGCGCGCCGACCCCGGTCGGTGTTGCGACCGCCCCCTCCAGCTTCGCGCTGGCGCCCGGCATCACCGCGCCGCTGCCGGCCAGCGCACGGCGATAAACGTCCGGCCGGAACACCGCGCCGGCCGCCGCCTCCGCCTCTGCCGATCGGTCCGCCTGACCCCAGCGGACCAGTTGCGACCAGATCCACAATGCCTGGCTGCGCCACGGGAAATTCGCGGCCTCGCGATGGAACAGCAGGAAGTCGTCGGCCGGCAGCGGCGCCGCACCCGCGCGCGGCACGAATTGCCCGTTCAGCGATGCCGCGATCAGCTCCGCCGGCATGCCGACATGATCGGGGCGGGCCAGCATCTCGGCCAGCTCCGCCCGGTTCTCCGGCGCGTCGCACCATGCCGCCGCGTGTGACAGAGCCAGCAGCAGGCGGTCGGCCACCGCGGCATTTCCGGCCAGCCAGTCCGCGCGGCAGGCCAGCACCTTTTCCACGCCGCGCCGCCAGATCCGCGCGCCCAGCACCACCGCTTCGGCCAGACCTTCGGCGATGGCGGCGGCTGGCCACGGGTCGCCCGCGGTGAAGCCGTCGATCTCCCCGCTGCGCATCGCTTCCAACATCAATGACGGGGGCAGCACCCGCAGGCTGACGTCGCGGTCCGGGTCGATCCCGGCGCTGGCCAGCCAGTATCGCAGCATCAGCGCATGGCTGGAGAAGCGATGCACGATGCCGATCTGCGGCTTGCGGCGATAAAGGCCGATGGCGGCGGCGAAATCGTGCGCGGTGGCGAGCGGATCGGCCAGCCGGGCCGCCGGATCGGGGTCCAGCGCGGCGGCGAAGTCGGGCCGCATGACCAGGGCGTTGCCATTCACGTTCAGGCGGAACGGCGTGGCCAGCGGCGTCGCCGCGCCGCCCAGCCCCAGGCTGACCGCGACCGCCAGCGGCGCCAGCATCTGCGCCGCCTGCACCTGGCCATAGACCAACCGGTCGCGCAACGTGGCCCAGCTCTCGGTACGCACCAGCTCCAGCGCGATCCCCTGCTCCGCCGCGAAGCCCTGCTCGCGCGCGGCGATCAGCACCGCGGCATCGGTCAGCGGCAGGAAGGCGGCACGAATCGGCGTCATGGCTGTCCTTTGCCCAGCAGGCTGCTGGCGGTGATCAGCGCCTCCGCCACCTCCGCCATGCGCTTGTTGGCGTTCATCGCACTGGTGCGCAGCAGCGTGTAGGCATCCTGTTCGTTCAGGCCGCGCTGCTGCATCAGGATCGCCTTCGCCCGGTCGATGACCTTGCGGTCGGCGAGCTGCGTCCGCGCCTCCGCCAGTTCGGCCTGCATCCGGGCAAAGGCGGTGAAGCGGCCCACGGCCAGGTCCAGGATCGGCTTCACCCGTTCCTTGCGCAGGCCATCAACCACATAGGCCGAGATGCCGGCATCGATCGCCGCGGCCGTCATCTGGTCGTCCGACTGGTCGACGAACATGGCGATGGGCTTGGCCAGCGCACGGCTGACCAGCAGCATCTCCTCCAGCGTGTCACGGCTTGGGCTGCCCAGGTCCATCAGCACGACGTCTGGCACCAGCCGCTCTATCCGGCTGACGAACGCGCCGGACGGCTGCACGACATGAATATCGTCGTAGCCGGCCTCGTGCAGGCCGTCTTCCAGGACCGAAGCCCTGGCACCCGTATCATCGATGATCACGATCCGCATGTTCGCAGCCGCAGCATGGGACAGGATCGCCGCTTTGGCAACGATCCGCGTGTCCGATACTTTCATCCCCGGCGCAACTGGCTGGCATGATGTCGCATACCTTGCGAATGGTCGCGCTTGCTGGAAAAGGTGATCGCGACACAGATTGGCGGCAATGACCGGAGAGGTCCGCGCCGCGTTGAGAAAAGGCGAGCGGAGTGGACCAGGAAAAGGGGGAGCGTGGCGCGACCGGCAGTCAGACGCTGCAGCGCGGGCTGGATGTGCTTCATGTGGTGGCGAACGGATCAGCCACCCTGGCGGAGCTTGCGAGTCAACTCGGCCTCAGCCGCAGCACCACGCACCGGCTGGCCAATGCCCTGCTGGAACGGCGTTACCTGACCCTCGCGCCCGGCCGCGGCTACCAGCTCGGCCCCAAGCTGCTGGAGCTGGGCTACCAGGCGCAGACGCAGACCGACCTGATGGCGCTGGCGCACCCGGTGCTCGCCGACCTGTCGGAACAGACCGGCCTGCCCAGCTTCCTTGGCCGCCGGGACGACGATCATTCGCTCAACCTGCTGTCAGTCCCCGGGCGGCAGCGGGTGGCGGTGATCACCCCCGTCGGCACCCGCCGCCGCCTGGCGGAGACCAGCCTCGGCAAGGCGCTGATGCTGGACGACACCCCGGCCGAGTGGAAGCGCCACTTCGCCGCGGCCGATCCCGCGCATTGCCCGCCCGACTGGCAGGCCGCGATGGAGCGGAGCGTGGCGGAGAACGTCGTCCTCCATGCCGGCCCGCCGCCCGATCACGTCCGGGCGATCGCCACCCCGGTGCGCGATTTCTCCGGCAAGATCGTCGCCGGGATCAGCATGGTCACGGTGTCGCAATACCTTAAGACGGAAGAGTTGGCGCATCTTGCCCCCCAATTGAAGGAGGCGGGGCAGAAGATCAGCGCCCAGCTCGGACACCGCCAGGATCGGGAGACATCGGGCAAGAGGAAGGCACCTTGACGCTTACCCGCGGGACGATCGCGCAACTGGCCCGGCATGGCCGGTAACAAGGCCGACGCGCCGCTTTCCATACCCGTGTTCCGTGCGGTGTGGATCGCCAGCATGGCATCCAATTTTGGCGGGCTGATCCAGTCGGTCGGGGCATCGTGGCTGATGGCCTCGCTGACCCCGTCCTCCCAGATGGTCGCGCTGGTGCAGGCCTCCACCGCGCTGCCGATCCTGCTGCTGTCGCTGTGGTCCGGGGCAGTGGCGGACAATCTGGATCGCCGCCGGGTCATGCTGGCGGCGCAGTTCTTCATGCTGCTGGTGTCCGTCACGCTGGCGGTGATCACCTTTGCCGGTTGGATCACGCCCTGGCTGCTGCTCGCCTTCACCTTCCTGATCGGTTGCGGCGCGGCGATGAACGGCCCGGCGTGGCAGGCATCGGTGGGCGACATGGTCCCACGCGCCGCGTTGCCGGGGGCGGTGGCGCTGAATTCCATGGGTTTCAACATCGCCCGCAGCCTCGGCCCCGCGATCGGCGGCGCAATCGTCGCGGCCGCGGGCGCCGCGGCGGCCTTCGTGGTCAACGCCGTCAGCTATGTCGGGTTGATCGCGGTGCTCAGCCGCTGGCGGCCCAGCCTGGCGGAACGTGTCCTCCCGCGTGAGACGCTGGGCCACGCGATGGCGGCAGGCGTACGCTACGTCGCGATGTCACCCGACATCCGCATCGTGCTCGCCCGGGCCTTGCTGTTCGGTGTCGGCGCCAGCGCGGTGCCAGCGATGATGCCGATCATCGCCCGCGACGTGATCGTGGGCAATTCGCTTACCTATGGCGTGCTGCTCGGCGCGTTCGGGATCGGCGCGGTGGGCGGCGGGCTGATGGTGCGCCGGCTGCGCGACCGCATCACGGTGGAAACCATCGTGCGCGCCGCCGCCGCCGCGATGGCGACCGGCAGCGTGGTGACCGGGCTCAGCGGGACGATGCTGCTGACCGTACCCGCTCTGGCACTGGCGGGCGCGGGCTGGGTGCTGGCGCTGTCGACCTTCAACGTCACCGTCCAGCTCTCCGCGCCGCGATGGGTCGTGGCCCGCGCGCTGTCGCTTTACCAGATGGCGGCGTTCGGCGGGATGACGGCGGGCGCGGTGCTGTTCGGCGGCATCGCCGATGCACAGGGCGCGCCGGCCACCCTGCTGGTCGCGGCCGGCGTCCAGACGCTGACGATTCTGGCCGGCCTCGTCCTGCCTCTCCCCGCCGCCCGCGATCTCGACCTCGCCTTGCGCGAATGGGCGGAGCCGGAGACCGCCGTTTCCGTCGACGAACGCAGTGGGCCTGTCGTGGTGACTATCGAATACCGTATCGACCCCGGCGACATCCCGCGCTTCCTCGGCGTGATGCACGAACGCCGACGCATCCGCCGGCGGGACGGGGCGCGGCACTGGACCTTGCTGCGCGATCTTGGCGAAAGCGAGCTGTGGGTCGAACGCTACCACGTCGCGACCTGGCTCGATTACATCCGGCACAACCAGCGCCGCACGCACGAGGATGCGCAGAACACGCATGACCTGCTGGCGCTGCATACCGGCGACACCAAACCGGTCGTCCACCGGATGATCGAACGCCAGACCACGACATTGCCGGGCATGCGCGACATCACGCCGCGCGAACTCGCCGACGCGGTGACCGACACCGCCCGACAAAGCTGATGCCCTGCACCGGAGCCTTCTGACCATGCGCAAGATGCTGGCCGTGATCGCCTTGCTGACGATGGCGCAGGCGGCACCCGATCCCCATCGTCCGACCCCGACCTACGATGTCGTGGCCCCTGCTTTGCCCGGCCGTCTGGACGACGCCGTGCTGATCGTATCGAAGACCAACGCCTGGCGGCATCTCGAACACATTCCCCATTCCAATGCGGTGCTCGCCCGCATCGCCGATGATCTTGGGCAGGCAAGCTACGTCACCGAGAATGCGGCGGTCTTCAACGACGAGCAGCTACGGCACTTCTCCGTCGTGGTCCTCAACAGCACCAGCGGCGACTTCATGACGCCCGATCAGCGCGCCGCCCTGGCCGCTTTCGTGGCACGCGGCGGGGGCGTGGTGGCGCTGCATGCCGCGGGCGACGGCAGCCATGCCGACAGCTGGTATACCGGCACGATCATCGGCGCGCCCTATGCCGGGCATCCGGGCGGCGCGGACCAGTTCCAGTCGGCCCGGATCATCATCGACCAGCCGGACCATCCCGTCATGGCCGGTGTGACCCTGCCCTGGTCGCCGGTCGACGAATGGTATGCCTACACCGCCAGCCCGGCCGCCAGCGGAATGGTCGTGCTCGCCCGCATTGACGAGGCGACGTACCGGCCGGCTGCCGGGCGGGAGATGGGATCGCACCCGGTGATCTGGACCAATCCCGCCACGAAGGGCCGCGTGCTCTACTCCGCGCTCGGGCACCTGCCGGACGCCTACGACGA
This sequence comes from Croceibacterium sp. TMG7-5b_MA50, assembly GCF_039830145.1. Lineage (NCBI taxonomy): Bacteria > Pseudomonadati > Pseudomonadota > Alphaproteobacteria > Sphingomonadales > Erythrobacteraceae > Croceibacterium > Croceibacterium sp. TMG7-5b_MA50. The sequence continues at coordinate 1,508,753 of NZ_CP156082.1, forward strand.
TCCGAACTACCAGCGCATCCTCACCAACGCCATCGCCTGGGCAGGTCGGCACCCTAGCCCCGGCGCCGAATAGCCCTGCCCGCACGGTTGGCGGACCTCGCGCCGGAGGCCATCGCTGCCCGCAGGCCGCGATCCGTCGAGCCCGATGAGGCGCCTCAGGCGTTCAGGACATCTGCGCGCCACACAAGGAGCACCCATGGCTCAGCTTACCAGCGACTTCTTCGTCGAACGCCTGCGGGCCTGGGGTGTCACCCGCATCTACGGCTATCCCGGTGACGGCATCAACGGCGTGCTGGGAGCGCTCCAGCGCGTCGAGGGGACGGACGCCGGTATCGAGTTCATCCAGGTGCGCCACGAGGAGATGGCGGCCTTCATGGCGACGGCCCACGCCAAGTTCACCGGCGAGATCGGCGTCTGCCTGTCGACCGGCGGCCCGGGTGCCACGCACCTCATCACCGGCCTCTACGATGCAAAAAGCGACCATGTCCCCGTGCTCGCCATCTCCGGGCAGGCGGAACGGACGGTACGGGGCGCAAGCTACCAGCAGGAGCTGAACCTCGATCGCATGTTCGCCGACGTCGCCGACTTTGTGCAGGAGGCGGTGGCGCCAGCGCAGCTCCGCCATCTGGTCGATCGCGGGCTGCGGATCGCCCGTGCGCGGAACGGCATCGCGGTCCTGATCCTGCCCAAGGACCTGCAGGGCGAGCCTTACGAGGAGCCGCAGCGCGCTCACGGCTTCACCCGCTCCGGCCCCGGCTACTCGCCGCCGCGCGTGGTGCCGCAGCAGGCGGACCTGCGCCGTGCCGCGGAGGTGCTGAATGCGGGCTCCAAGGTCGCGATCGTCATCGGTGCCGGCGCGCGCAACGCGGCGGAGGAGGTCGTCGCCGTGGCCGACCGCCTGGGCGCGGGTGTCGCCAAGGCGCTGCTCGGCAAGGATGTGCTGCCGGACGACCTGCCCTTCGTCACCGGTGCGATCGGGCTGCTCGGCACCAGGCCATCGTCGGACATGATGGAAGGCTGCGATACGCTGCTGATGGTCGGCACGGGTTTCCCATGGGCGGAGTTCCTGCCCACGGACGGGCAGGCCCGTGCGGTACAGATCGACATCGCGCCAGAGATGCTCGGCCTGCGCTACCCGGTGGAAGTCAATCTGCACGGCGATGCCGGGGAGACGCTGCGCGCGCTGCTGCCGCTGCTGAACCGGCAGGAAGATCGCGGCTGGCAGGACGGGATCGTCGCCGGAATGGCGGACTGGCGCGAAACACTGAAAGGCCGCGCCATGGCGGAGGCATCACCCGTCAATCCGCAGCGCGTCGTGTACGAGATGTCGCCCCGCCTGCCGGCCGACGCGATCGTGACCTCCGATTCCGGCTCCTGCGCCAACTGGTACGCGCGCGACTGGCAGGTGAAGCAGGGGCAGCGCGGATCGCTGTCGGGCGGCCTTGCGTCGATGGGCGCCGCCGTGCCCTATGCCATCGCCGCCAAGTTCGCCCACCCGACCCGCCCCGTGGTGTCGCTGGTCGGTGATGGCGCCATGCAGATGAACAACATGGCCGAACTCATCACCGTGCAGAAATACTGGCGGCGCTGGGCCGACCCGCGGCTGATCGTCTGCGTCTTCAACAACGAGGACTTGAACGAAGTGACCTGGGAACAGCGCGTCATGGAAGGCAATCCGCGCTTCCCCACAACCCAGTCGCTGCCCGACGTGCCCTACGCACGCTTCGCGGAGATGCTCGGGCTGACCGGCATCTTCGTGGACCATCCGGAAGAGTTGGGCGACGCCTGGGACCGTGCGCTCGCGGCCGACCGTCCGGTGGTGATCGAGGTCAAGACCGATCCGGATATCGCCCCGCTACCGCCGCATGTCACGCTGGAACAGGCGAAGGGCTTCCTGTCCTCCATGGCTAAGGGTGATCGCGGCACGGCGCGGGTGCTGGCCGACACCGCACGGCAGATCATCGGCGGCGTCCGCGAACGGCTCTGACTCAAGTGCAACTCGGAACCGGCATGGGCCAAGCTGACCTGCTGTCGGAGCATTCCACAACCCCGTTTGCTGGCAAGCCGAGCCAACCACGATGATCCTCAGTCGCCGACGCTCCTGTCGAGGAGATGCTCGATCTTCTTCCATGCCCGATCCGTGAGCTGAAGCGGTTCGTCAGAGGAGCGCGGCGGCTCGATCAAGCGCTTGTGCTCCAGCACAACAAGCTGGCTGGTGACCAGCGACGGGCGCATGGCGGCGCCATCACTGATCGACCTGATCGTCGCGCTCTTTCCCTCGGCTTCCGCTAGGTAGATTTGTAGCAGGATAAGCCAGGGAAAGTCGGAGAATAGGTCTTCCCCGAACTGCAAGCGCCGCCGCTGCAGGTAGCTGTCTTCGAGCCGCGCCGCCTCCATCAAACCCTTCGGATTGCGCCTGAGCTGCCCCGCATCGGCCAGTTGGATGGTGGCGACAATCTTTCCGCCATCCTGTGCGTGCAACCGTGACGCCTGCACGGTCGCCCAGATCGAGGTGCCATCTGGCCGCATATACCGCTTGCGTAGAACAGACGGTCCTTCACCCAGGCGGAGGCTGGAGACGACAATGGTACTGCGGACGCAATCATCAGGGTGCGTCAAAGCCTGGAAGCCCACGCCGATGAGTTCGTGCTCCTCCCGCTGCATGATCTCGCAGATGTGCGAATCCACCGCTAGCAGGGTGCCGTATCTATCAGCGAGAGTATGTCCCGTCAGCATTGCAGCATGCCTCGGTATCGATGCGGGTTGGTTCAATCATCAGATACGTTGCGCAGACTTAGATGGTTGCACAAGTATCTTCATTGGGCGGGGTGTCGGGCGCACTATATGGAGGTATCGGCACTCCGGTGCGCTCAGTCTCCGGTGCCCCGGTCAGGTAATCGGGTGCCCTGTCAATGCCCTCAACGTGCTCCGGAACAGTCCGGAATAATATGGATTGCTCTGAACTGTCGCTGAGGTGTGACCGGCAAACAGGCAAGCTTTCGCGCCAGATCTGGGACATTCCGGGACGGGAAATGGTGCCCGGGGACGGATTCGAACCGCCGACACTGCGATTTTCAGTCGCATGCTCTACCAACTGAGCTACCCGGGCAGGGTCCAACCGGTCAGGCAGATGCCCCCGCGCATGGCAGGCGGACCGGCGTTGGAGGCGGCGCTATGGCGGAGGGTCGGCGGCTTGGCAAGCGCCTTTTCGACCACCCTCAGCCCTCGCCCGCGATCTCCTCCGGCGTGGCAGGGCGGCCGGGCACGGCATAGCCGTCGTTGAACCATTGCGCGAGGTCGCGGTCGCGGCAGCGGGTGGAACAGAACGGCGTATGCGTCTCGCTACGGGGCTTGCCGCAGATGGGGCAGGAACGGGTCATCGAGTGATGATCTGGGCATGCGGCGCCCCGATGGCAAGCCGCGGATCGGGCGCCACCTCCACCCGCCGCCCGCTGCGCCGCGCCAGCTCCGCCAGCCAATCCGGCTGCAATTGCGCCGCGACCGCCGGATGGCAGGCAAGCTGCACCACCCCGCCCGCCATGCCGCCCTCACCCGCCACTTCCGCCCGCCGCAGCAGCCAGCGGGCGGCACTCTGCGCCGGCTGCAATTGCGCGCGGTGCAGCAGCGACGGGCGGACCAGCCGCGACACGATCTGCACGAAGCCGAAGCCATTGGCGGCGGTGCGTTCATGCGGCCAGTCGGCGAGCGCCACGCCCAGCGCCTCGTCCACCATCCGACGATCCGCCTTGGCGTCCAGGCTGGGGAAGTCGATGCCGACCGGCCCGCCGAGATCCAGCCGGTGCAGCGTGGCGGCCAGCGGCGCCACCGCGCCTTGTGCCAGCGCCAACGCCGGCAGCGTGCCGTCCACGTCCACCAGCACCATGGCCGGCGTGGCGTAGAGCACCAGCGATCCACCCGCGAAGCCGACCTCGCCCGCAAACGCTTCGGCCAGCAATTCGTCCCACAGCCCTGCGGGGAAGCGGTGCACGATCCGTCCGCCAAGTTGCCGTGCCAGCGTCGGCGCCGGCCGCACCGCCAGATCGCTCGGCCGCGCCCGCGCAAGCTTGGTCCGGCCTCGTTCTCCCATGGCGGGGCGCGTCACTTCCAGCCGGATCGTCGCGCCCTCCGCCGCGTCGGCGGGCAGGCGATCGACCAGCGCCTCCGCCCCATCGGCGAAGCGGGCGGTGCCGCGGCGCGCGCCCTTCGTCCGGTGGACCAGCACCGCGTCGGCGACCAATCCGGCCTGCAGGCCATCGTCCCACCGCCAGGCGGCGGCGCGCACCTCGTCATCCGCCAGCAGGATCGCGCGCTCCTCCGCGATCCCCTGCTCGACCAGCCACTCAGCCAAGCGGGAACCCGGCCGCCTTCAGCAGCGCGCGGGTCTCGAACAAGGGGAGCCCGATCACGCCCGAATGGCTGCCCGCCATCCACGCGATCAACGCCTCCGCACTGCCCTGGATGGCGTAGCCGCCGGCCTTGCCCGCCCACTCGCCCCCGGCGACATAGGCGGCGATCTCCGCATCGGTCAGCGGCTTGAAGCGGAGCTGCGTCTCGCTCACCCGCTCGCGCATCGTCCCGTCGGGCGCCAGCAGCGCGATGGCGGAGAACACGCGATGCCGCCGGCCGGACAGCAGGCGAAGGCACCCCTCTGCCGTTGCCGCATCCTCCGCCTTGGGCAGGATGCGCCGGCCGACCGCGACCACCGTGTCGCCGGCCAGCACATGCGCGCCGCCGGCCTCGCCCGCCAGGGCCAGCGCCTTGCCCCGCGCCAGCCGCAAGGCGTGCGAGCGCGGCAGTTCGCCGGGTTGCGGCGTCTCGTCGATATCGGCAGCGGCGACCCGCGCGGGCGCGATCCCCAGCCGGGCCAGCAATTCGCGCCGGCGCGGGCTGGCGGATGCCAGGATCAGCGACGGGGCGCCGATCAAAGGGATTGGGGCCGATGCGGCACCCTGTGCCTCGGCCACCAGCGCGGCCTCAGGCGAGGCCGGGGCCGCCGCGACCGGGCATGAAGCGGTAGGTGATGCGCGCCTTGGTCAGGTCATACGGGGTCAGCTCGCACAGGACCTCGTCCCCCACCAGCACGCGGATGCGGTTCTTGCGCATGCGGCCGGCGGTGTGGCCCAGCACTTCGTGGCCGTTTTCCAGCTCGACCCGGAACATGGCGTTGGGCAGCAGTTCGACCACCCGGCCGCGCATTTCCAGCAGTTCTTCCTTCGCCATGCGGGCTCAGGCTGCGATGCTTTGATTGATCATGGTCGCGGCCCATAGCGGTTGCCCGCACAAAAGGGAAGCCCGCCGGCCATCGTTGCGACAGCCCGCGCGACATACCTGCAACAGGTGCGACACATTGATACCGGCCGCTGCTTGCCCGCACAACCCGTTGTCGCAAGAAGCGCGTTGGGGGGCCTGAACAACACGCCCACATGAGGACCATCGACTTTGCGCCATCTGCCGCCCAGCCTGCTGACCCTTGCCGCGGTCCTGGCCGTCTTTCCCGCGACCGCCGTGCTGGCGCAACAAACCCCGGCCGAAGGCGGGGAACAGGCGACGCCGGGCGGCGCCGTGGTGGACGAGGCGGCGAACGAGATCATCGTCTTCGCCCGTTCCCTGCGCGGCCAGGTCGACGCGCCTGAACCCCCGCTGCTGGAACTGGGGGAGGAGGATATCGCCAGCTACGGCGCCGGCTCCATCGACGAATTGCTGGAACTGCTCGCCCCGCAGGTCACCAGCGGCAGCGGCCGGGGTGACGGGCGCCCGGTGATCCTGGTCAACGGCGTGCGCATCGCCAGCTTCCGCGAACTCAGGTCCTACCCGCCCGAGGCGATCGAGAAGGTGGAGGTGTTCCCCGAATCCGTCGCCCAGCGCTATGGCTATTCGGCGGACCAGCGCGTCGTGAACATCATCCTGAAGAGCAATTACGCCAGTCGGGAGATCGAGGCGGAATACGGCCAGCCCTGGGATGGCGGCTTCTCCACGCAGGAGGTGGAGGCCACCCTGCTCCGCATCAGCGGCCCCAGCCGCTTCAACGTCAACCTGCGCTGGAACAACAGCAGCATCCTGACGGAGGCGGAACGCGGCGTGCTGCAGGCGGTCGGCAGCGTGTCCACCGTGCCGGGCGACCCGGATCAGGCCCGTTACCGCAGCCTCGTCAGCGACACGGCCGGGCTGGAAGGCACGGTCAACTGGACCACCCGGCTGGACGATGCCGGCACCTCGCTCAGCGTCAACGGCACCGTTGAACGCGACGATTCGCTCAGCCTGCAGGGCCTCGACACCGTCACGCTGGCTGATCCTTCGGGAGCGACCGCCTTGCGTGTGCTGGGGGAGGAGGATCCACGCACGGTGGACCGGCGCACCACCACCTACTCGGTCGCCAGCGCGCTGAACGCCACGGTGGAGGAATGGCAGCTGACCGGCACCGTCGATGCCAGCCGGCAGGATCAGCGCACGCTGACCGCGCGCCGGGCGGATACGTCCGGGCTAGTGGCGGCGGCTGCGGCGGGCACGCTGCCGATCACCGGCGATCTCGGCCAGTTGCCCGATGCGGGCTTCGACCGGGCGGACAGCACCACCGATACCCTGTCCAGCAAGATCACCGCCAATGGCCGCCCCTTGCTGCTGCCCGCGGGGGAGCTGTCGGTGACGCTGGATGCCGGTTACGACTGGACGCGCCTGACGCGGGAAGACACCCGCTCCATCAACGAAGATGCCCGGCTGACGCGCGGCAACGTCAATGGCGGGATCAGCGTCAGCGTGCCGCTGACCAGCGTGCGCGACGACTTCCTGGCCGATGTCGGCAATCTGTCGCTGAACCTGACGGGCGGGGTCGATCACCTGTCGGACTTCGGCACCCTGACCGACTGGTCGGCGGGGCTGATCTGGGGCGTGACCGACACGCTGACCTTCCGCGCCACCCGCGTCGGGCGTGAACAGGCACCCTCCCTGGCGCAGCTCGGCAATCCGACGATCGAGACACCCAACGTGTCGATCTTCGACTTCAACACCGGGCAAACCGTGCTGGCGACGGTCATCAGCGGCGGCAATCCCACCCTGCCCGAACAGCAGCAGAGCGATTGGAACATCGGCGTCAACTGGCAGCTGCCGTTCCTGGAACGCTCCAATGTCGAGCTCGAATATATCGACACCAAGTCGGAAGATGTGGCGCAGGGCTTCCCCGTGCTGACCCCGACGATCGAGGCGGCCTTCCCCGGACGGGTCATCCGCGACGCCGACGGCCGGCTGATCTCCGTCGACCAGCGCCCTGTCACCTTCGCCGAACAGAAGGCGCGCCGCATTCGCGTGGGCTTCAACCTGTCTGGGCCGCTGGGTGATCCATTCACGCCCGAACAGCAGGCAGCCCGGCAATCGCGGGATCCGCTGCGGTCTGCCCTGCGGCCCGGCGGCGGTGCGCCCGGCGGCAATGCCGCGCCCGCGCAGGCGCCATCCGCCCCGGCGGGCGGTACGCCCGACGGGCAGGGTCGCCGGCCGGGCGGCTTCGGCGCCAACCTGACGCCGGAGCAGCGCCAGCAGGTCGCCGCCTTCCGTCAGACCTTCTGCAGCAGCGATCCGGCGGTCAGCGCCGCCGCCGACATTTCGGTCCTGCCCGAAGGATTGCAGCAGCGGCTGCGCGGACCGGACGGGCAGATCGCACCCGAACGCCTGCAAACCTTCCGCGAACGGTTCTGCAGTCGGGAGGCGCCGTTCGGTCGCCCGGCGGGGGCCGAAGGGCAGGCGGCGTCCGGTGGCGCCGGCGCCCCGACCACGCCGGAAGAGCCGGAGGACCGGGACCGGGATCGGCCCCGGCCGGCGGCCGCCGGCGGCGCGGCCCCGCAGACAGGTGGCCCCGCCGGCGCGCCTCCTCCGGGCGGTGCGGGTCCGGGCGGCGGACCGGGGGCCGGTCCGGGCGGCCCCGGCGGTGGTGGACGCGGTGGCGGTCCCTTCGGCGGCGGCAACAACGGTCAGGGTCGCTGGAACCTGAACGTCGATTACACCTACGAGATCGAAAACGAGGTGCTCGTCGCGGAAGGTGGACCGGTGCTCGACCTCCTGAATGGGGAGGCATTGTCCGGTGACGGCAATCCGCGCCATCGGGTCCGCGCGCGTGGCGGCCTGTTCTATCGCGGCATGGGCGGCTTCCTGCAGGCCGAATATATCGGCTCCAACCGGCTGCGCGGCAGCGCCGCGGCGGGCGGGACCGACCTGCTGTTCAACGATTACGCCACGTTCAGCCTGCGTACCTTCGTCAACATGAACGAACGCGGCAACCTGACCGAGAACGTTCCGCTGCTGGAGAATGTGCGCGTGTCGTTCAGCATCGACAACATCTTCGACGCCCGTCAGCGGGTCACTAACGACGATGGGGTCGTGCCGATCCGCTACCAGCCGTTCCTGGTCGATCCGATCGGCCGCCGGTTCGAGATCGAATTGCGCAAGCTGTTCTGATCGCCGCATCCGCCTGCCGCGCCCGCTTCCATGGCGGGGCGGCAGGCCCTATCTGCCCCCCATGTCCCGTACGCCTGCCGGTACCCCCCACGATCCCCGCGGTTCGGCCCGCTTCAACGAAGATCGCGCCGCCTACACCGTCTCCTCCGCCCAGCCCGATCTGGAGACGGGCGTCGCCGCCATTAGGGAGACGGTCCGCACGCTGAAGCCCAAGCCCGGCGTGTACCGCATGCTCGATGCCCGGGGGGAGGTGCTGTATGTCGGCAAGGCGCGCGCGCTGAAGAACCGCGTCGCCAATTACACGCAGATCGCCGGCCTCTCCAACCGCCTGCGCCGCATGGTCGGCCAGACGCGCAGCATGGAGATCGTGACCACGAACTCGGAGGCAGAGGCGCTGCTGCTGGAAGCGCAGCTCATCAAGCGGTTCCGCCCGCCCTATAACGTGTTGCTGCGCGACGACAAAAGCTTCCCCTTCATCCTGCTGCGCGCCGGGCATGACTTCCCGCGCATCCAGAAACACCGCGGCGCGCGCAAGATGCAGGGCCAATATTACGGCCCCTTCGCCAGCGCGGGCAGCGTCAACACCACCATCAACGCGCTGCAGAAGCTGTTCCTGCTGCGCAGCTGCACCGACAGCTTCTTCGCCCGCCGCGACCGGCCCTGCCTGCTCTACCAGATCAAGCGCTGCTCGGCGCCCTGTGTGGGCCGCATCGACAAGGCGGGTTATGGCGAGCTGATCCAGGAGGCGAAGGACTTCCTCGGCGGCCGGTCGGGCGCGGTGCAGAAGAAGATCGAGGCGCAGATGGCCGAGGCGGCGGAGGCGCTCGACTTCGAACGCGCCGCCATGCTGCGCGACCGGTTGCGCGCGGCGACCTTCATCCAGGGCACGCAGGCGATCAATGCCGGCGGGGTCGGCGATGCGGACGTGTTCGCGCTGGCATGCAAGGGCGGGCATGTCGCCGTGCAGGGCTTCTTCATCCGCGGCGGGCAGAACTGGGGCCACCGCGCCTTCTTCCCCAGCCACACGGCGGAGGTGAGCGAGGAGGAGATCCTGTCGCGCGTGCTGGCGCAGTTCTACGAGGAGGTGCCGCCGCCGCCCACCATCCTGGTCGATCGCGAACTGCCGGAGCGTGAAGTGCTGGAGGAGGCGCTGGGCGCCCTCGCCGGCCGCCGGGTGGAGCTCAGCATTCCGCAGCGGGGCGACCGCCGCCGGCTGATGGAACAGGCCCGCCGCAATGCGGAGGAGGCGCTCGACCGCCGCATGGCGGAAACCGGCACGCAGGCCAGGCTGATGGCGGACCTCACCGAGTTCCTGGAGCTGCCCGATGTGCCGCAGCGGATCGAGGTCTACGACAACAGCCACATCCAGGGCACCAAGGCGGTCGGCGCGATGATTGTCGCCGGGCCAACCGGCTATCTCAAGAACCAGTACCGCAAGTTCAATATCCGCAGCGCGCAGACGAACGACGACTTTGCCATGATGCGCGAGGTCATGGGCCGCCGCTTCGCCCGCGCGCTAGAGGAGGACCCGGACCGCGACAGCGGGATGTGGCCCGATCTTGTGCTGATTGACGGCGGCAAGGGGCAGATGTCCTCCGTCCGCGACGCGCTGGAGGAATTGGGGATCGAGGACGTGCCGCTGATCGCGATCGCCAAGGGCCCGCACCACGGGCGCGAAGGGCGGGAGGTGTTCCACTTCCCAGACGGGCGGGAAAAGATGCTGCCGGTCAATTCGCCACTGCTGTTCTACCTCCAGCGCCTGCGGGACGAGGTGCACCGCTACGTCATCGGCGCCCATCGGGAGAAGCGCAGCCGCGCCATCACCGCCAGCCCGCTGGACGAGATCCCCGGCATCGGCCCCGCCCGCAAGCGCGCGCTGCTCCTCCATTTCGGCACCGCCGGCAAGGTCCGCGCGGCGGGGCTGGAGGACCTGCAGCGCGCGCCCGGCGTCAGCGCGGCGGTGGCGCAGGCGGTGTACGATTTCTACCACCCGCGGGGGTGACAGGCCGCGCCGCTCCCGTTTATGTCAGACAAAACGCTGACCCGGGAGACTGCCATGATCCGCCGCGCCGCCCTTGCCGCCACCGCCGCCACGCTCGCCCTCACCGGCTGCGCGCCGAGCGGGCCGCAAGGCGCCACGCCGCTGGCCGCCGCCGACGGCTGCAACCCGCTGTTCCGCAACCGCTGGACCGCCGACCCCGCCCCGCTGGTAACGGGTGACCGCCTGTACCTCTACGCGGGCCACGACAATGGGGAGGAGCACTTCCGCATCGACGAATGGGTCGCCTACTCCACCACCGATATGAAGACCTGGACCGATCACGGCGCCTTCATGAAACCGACCGACTTCACCTGGTCCACCGGGGAGGCATGGGCATCCCAGATGGTCGAGCACGGCGGCAGGTACTACTTCTACGTCACCGCGCAGCATGCGAAGCCCCATGGCGGCAAGGCCATCGGCGTGGCGGTCGGCGACAGCCCGCTGGGCCCGTTCACCGATGCCCGCGGGTCCGCGCTGGTGCTGGACAACAAGGACACCTGGCGCACCTGGAGCGATATCGACCCCACCGTGCTGGTCGACGATGACGGTACGGCGTACCTCGCCTGGGGCAATTCCAACCTGTACCTGGCGAAGCTGAAGCCCAACATGATCGAGCTGGACGGCCCGCCGCAGGAACTGCACCTCACCAATTACCTGGAGGGGCCGTGGCTGCACAAGCGCGGCGACCTGTATTACCTCACCTACGCCTCCATCAAGGAGCCGGAGCAGAAGAACGAGCGCATCTCCTACGCCACCGCCCCCTCCATGGCTGGCCCATGGACCTATCGCGGGGAATTGACCGGGGAGGCGGAGAACAGCTTCACCATCCATGCCGGGATCGAGCAGTTCAAGGGCGAGTGGTACTTCTTCTACCACAACGGGCTGCTGACGATCGACGGCAAGCCGGGCTCGCAATATCGCCGGTCCGTGGCGGCGGAACGCATCGTCTACAACGGCGATGGCACGATGCAGCCGATCACCCAGACGCGGCAGGGGGTCGCCACCGGTCCCTGCCGGTAACGCTCAGCGGCGGTGGTAGCTCTGCGCCGCCGCCGCGTCCTGCACGTCGTAGCTGAACCAGGCGCCCGCCCCATGGTCGTAGACCTGGACCATGCCGTCGGCGACCCGCGCCTCGAACGAAGTGCCCGATCCGCGATCGTGGCCGGTCACCCGATCGCCTTCGCGCACGAAGGAGACGAAGGTCACCTCCTCCGTGCTGTAGATTTCCGGCAGAGTACCACCGAACCCGGCGGAACGATCCCCGTCGAAACCCTGCAACCGGTCGCCGCGGCATTCGGCCGCGATGCGCCGGTCGTGCCCGGCCGCATGGTCGTAGATGCCGGCAACCTTCCTGCCGGTGACGGAGGCGAAGGTCGCGGCAGCGACCATGGCGCGAACGTGGGGCTTCATGATGGAACGCGGCACCGGCTCACGGGAAGGCACACCTTCCTCACGCCAGCCGCACCATTCCTTCCTGCGCGACACTCGCCACCAGGCGCCCGTCGCGGGTGAAGATGCGCCCCCGGCCGAAACCGCGCGCCGCGCCGGACCACGGGCTCTCGATCACGTAGAGCAGCCAGTCGTCCGCCCGGAACTCGCCATGGAACCACAATGCATGGTCCAGGCTCGCCGCCTTCACGTCGCCTCGCGGGAAGCTGAGGCCGTGGGGTTGCAGCGCGGTCGACAGCAGCTGGAAATCGCTGGCATAAGCCAGCACCGCATTGTGCACGGGGCGCCCGTCGGGGAGCGGCGCGACCGTGCGGAACCAGACATGCGCCACCGGCGCCCGCTTCTGCGGGTCCAGCCAGTCGCGCGGTTCCACCGACCGGAAATCGATCGGCCGGCTGCGGATCATGAACTGCTTGGCCAGCCCTTCGGGCAATTGTTCGGCCACTTCGCGCCGGATCTGCGCGTCGGACACCAGCTCCTCGGGCGGGGGCACGTCGGGCATCTCCGCCCATTGGTGCGACGGCCCGTCCTGCGCCTCCTGGAAGGAGACGAGCAGCGTCAGGATCGGCTGGCCCTGCTGGCTGGCGACGACGCGGCGGTTGGAAAAGCTGTTGCCATCCAGATCACGCTTCACCCGGAACTCGATCGGGTGCTGGTCCGTGCCGGCGCGCAGGAAATAGGCGTGCAGCGAATTGGCCATCCTGCTTTCGGGTACGGTCCGCCGGGCGGCGCCCAGCGCCTGCGCGATCGCCTGCCCGCCGAACACCCGGCCCGCCGCGTCGGGCTGCCGCCGGCCGATGAAGCGATCACCCCCGCGGGGTTCCAGGTCCAGCAGCAGCGTCAATTCCGCCACAAGTTGTTCGGGCGTGGGTCGTCTGGAGTCAAAGCTGGCCATCGTCCGTCGCAGATGCGCGGCACGCCATGGCTAGTCAACTTTATTGCAGCGCGGTGTCACAAACCGTTACGCGGGCCCCCTCCTTTCCCTGTGCCGTCCAACTTTCAGCCGGCCAGCGCCGCCAGCAGCAGCAGCGCGACGATGTTGGTGATCTTGATCATCGGGTTGACCGCCGGACCCGCGGTATCCTTGTACGGGTCGCCCACCGTGTCGCCGGTGACGGCGGCCTTGTGCGCCTCCGATCCCTTGCCGCCGTGGTTGCCGTCCTCGATGAACTTCTTGGCATTGTCCCACGCGCCGCCGCCGCTGGTCATCGACAGCGCCAGGAACAGCCCGCCGACGATCACGCCCAGCAGCAGGGCGCCCAGCGCCGCGAAGCCGTTCTGCTGCCCGGCGACCAACGTGATGCCGTAATACACCGCCACCGGCGCCAGCACCGGCAACAGGCTGGGCACGACCATCTCCTTGATCGCGGCCTTGGTCACCAGGTCCACCGTGCGGGCGTAATCGGGCTTGCTGGTGCCGGCCATGATGCCCGGATTGCCGGCGAACTGCGCGCGCACGTCCTGCACCACGTCGCCCGCCGCGCGGCCCACGGCCGTCATGCCCATCGCGCCGAACAGGTATGGCAGCAACGCGCCCAGCAGCAGGCCGACGATGACGTAGGGGTTCTCCAGGCTGAAATCGACGTCGAGGCCGGGGAAGAACTCGGCAAGATCGGTGGTGTAGGCGGCGAACAGGACCAGCGCGGCCAACCCGGCCGACCCGATGGCATATCCCTTCGTCACCGCCTTGGTCGTGTTGCCCACCGCATCCAGCGCATCGGTCCGTGCGCGGACCGTGGCGTCCAGTCCAGCCATCTCGGCGATGCCGCCGGCATTGTCGGTCACCGGGCCGTAGGCGTCCAGCGCGACCACCATGCCCGCCAGCGCCAGCATGGCCGTCGCGGCATAGGCGATGCCGATCAGGCCGGCGATCTCGTAGGCGCCGATGATCCCGGCGACGATCACCAGCGTGGGCAGCGCGGTCGCCTCCAGGCTGATGGCGAGGCCCTGGATCACATTGGTGCCGTGCCCCGTCTCGCTCGCTTTCGCGATGGAGCGGACCGGGCGGAAGCCGGTGCCGGTGTAATATTCGGTGATCCAGATGATCGCGCCGGTGATCAGCAGGCCCAGCAGGCTGCACCAGAACAGCGCCCAGCCGGTGAACGGCCGCACCTGCGCTGCCATGCCCTCCACGTCGATCGGCTCGCCCGGCGCCACCCCTTGCGTGGTGATGGTCAGCGCGTCGCCGCCGATCGCGGCGTCCATGCCGCCCAGCGCCAGGTTGATGGCGAACCAGATCGCGGGGATCGACAGCAACGCCGTCAGGCCGAACCCCTTGTACATCGCGCCCATCACATTGGTCGCCCGGCTGCCGCTCTTGCCCAGCCGCACGGCATAGGTGCCGATGATGCTGGTGACGATGCACACTCCGCCGATCAGCAGCGGCAATGCCATCAGCGGCAGCAGCAGGTCGCCCGCATCGCGCACCAGCAGCGCGGTCAGCACCATGGTCGCGCCCACCGTCACGACGTAGGTTTCGAACAGGTCGGCGGCCATGCCGGCGCAATCGCCCACATTGTCGCCCACATTGTCGGCGATCACGGCGGGGTTGCGCGGGTCGTCCTCTGGGATGCCGGCCTCCACCTTGCCCACCAGATCGGCGCCGACATCGGCCGCCTTGGTGAAGATGCCGCCGCCCAGCCGCGCGAAGATGGAGATCAGCGACGCGCCGAAGGCCAGCGCCACCAGCGCGTCCACCACCTGCCGGTTGTTGGGCGCCAGCCCCACCGGCCCGACCAGCAGGCCGAAGAAGCAGGCGATCGCCAGCAGCGCCAGGCCCGCCACCAGCATGCCGGTGATCGCGCCGGACCGAAACGCCAGCGTCAATCCTTCCTGCAGGCCCGTCGCCGCAGCTGCGGCGGTGCGCAGATTGGCGCGCACGGAAATGGTCATGCCGATGAATCCGGCGACGCCCGACAGCACCGCCCCCACCACGAAACCACCCGCGCTGATCGGCCCCAGCAGCAGCAGCACGACCAGCGCCATGACCGCGCCGACCACGGCGATGGTGGTGTATTGCCGCCGCAGATATGCCGTCGCGCCCTCCTGGATGGCGGCGGCGATCTCCCGCATGCGGTCGGTTCCGGTGGCGCTGCCCAGCACCTGACGGCTGGTGAAAAAGCCGTAGACAATGGCCAGCAGGCCCAGCGCCACGGCGATACCGATCAAGTTCATCGGCGATCCTCTCCTGATGGCCCGATCATTGTCGCCGGGTCCAAACAGCGGAGGCTAAGGGCTAAAACGTCATGCGCAAGCGAAAAGCTGGCACGCTAATCAGTCGTGCTGCCAGCCCAGGCCCCCGGCATTGGCGACCGGCTGCCCGTCCACGAACATCGGCACGAAGCCGCGCTGTTCCACCTGCCCGACCTGCGTGGCGGGGACCGGCGGCGTGGCGCCTGGCGGCAGGGTGAACAGCAATTGGTAATCGTCGCCCCAGCTCAGCGCCTGCAACCGGCGCCGGTCCGGCAGGGCGATCGGCACGGCGTGCGTGTCGATGGCGATGGACACGCCGCTCGCCTCCGCCAGCCGCCAGGCATCCAGCAGCAACCCGTCCGACACGTCCATCATCGCCGTGACCAGCGGCGCCAGCGCCCGCCCTTCCGCCAGCAGCGGCACCGGCCGGCGATATGCGGCGCTGTCCGCGCCCGTGCCCCCACCCGTGCCATCACGCAGCGCCTCGAACCCCGCCAGCGCCGCGCCCAGCGTGCCGGTGACCCACAACCCGTCGCCCGGCTGCGCCCCATCGCGCCCGGGCACCGGGCAATGGGTCGCCCGGCCGATCGCGGTCAGCCCCCAACTGCGCGGGGGGCCGCCGCTGACCGTGTCCCCGCCCAGCAGCGGCACTTTGTGAATTCGCAAAACCTCGGCCAATCCGCCGAGAAATCGCTCATCATCCGCGCCCAGCATGTGCCCCAGCAGCACGCCGACCGGCTCGGTCCCCTTGGCGGCCAGGTCCGACAGATTGGTGGCGACCAGCTTCCAGGCGATATCTGCCGGGTCCTGCCCCGGCAGGACGTGCACGCCTTCCACCAGCATGTCGTGCGTCAGCACCAGCGTCTCGCCGCCGACCGTCAGCACGGCCGCATCATCGGCCAGCCCGCGCGCCGCCGGATGCCCGGCCAGCACGCGCAATCCTTCGATGAAGGCGGCCTCGCGGCTCACTTGCCGGCGGAGGGGCGCACCGCCTTGGCCACGGCATCCAGCACGCCATTGGCGAACTTCGCCTCGCGCGCATCGAAGAAGGCGTGGGCGACGTCCAGGTACTCGCTGATGACGGTGCCGACCGCGATATCATGGCGGGCCAGCAGCTCGTAGGCGCCGCAACGCAGGATCTGCTTCATGGTGCGGTCCAGCCGCGCCATGGTCCAGCCGCTCGCCAGCTTGCTTTCCACCAGCGTGTCGATCTCCTCCGCGCGGGCGATCGCACCCTTCACCACGTCGTCGAAGAACGCCATTTCCGCCTGCGCGATCGGCTCCTCCTCGATCGGGCGGCCCAGGCGGTGCTGGTGGAACTCGTCCAGCAACTGCGGGATCATCGTCCCTTCCATCTCGCGCTGATACAGCGCCTGCACCGCGGCGAGGCGCGCGGCGGAACGGGCGACGGACTTGGACCGGGAACTCATTTCAGGCGCAACTCCACCGAACGGGCATGGGCTGGCAGCCCCTCGGCATGGGCAAGGGCGATGGCGGCAGGACCGATGCGGCCCAACGCCGCCGCATCAAGCGCGATGAAGCTGGTGCGCTTCATGAAATCGAGCACCGACAGCCCGCTGGCGAAACGCGCGCGCCGGCCGGTGGGCAGGACGTGATTGGGACCGGCGACATAATCGCCGACCGCCTCCGGCGTGTACCGGCCCAGGAAAACGCTGCCCGCGTGCCGCAACCGGGCGAACATGGCTTCCGGATCGGCGATGGCCAGCTCCACATGCTCCGCCGCCAACCGATTCGCGAGCGCCGGCGCCTCCGCCGCGAGGTCGTCCACCACGATGATCACGCCATGCGCGTTCCAGCTGTCGCGCGCGGTCCGCTCCGTCGCCAGCTGGCTGCACTGCACGTCCACCGCATCTGCGACGAGATCGGCGAAGGCGGCATCGTCGGTGATCAGGATCGACTGCGCCGCCGGGTCATGCTCCGCCTGGCTCAGCAGGTCGGCGGCGATCCAGTCGGGATCGTTCCGCCCGTCGGCGATCACCAGGATCTCCGACGGCCCAGCGACCATGTCGATACCCACCACGCCATACAATTGCCGCTTGGCCTCCGCCACATAGGCATTGCCCGGCCCGACGATGGCATCCACCGGCGCGATCCGGTCGGTGCCGTAGGCTAGCGCCCCGATCGCCTGCGCCCCACCGACCCGCCACACCTCGTCCACCCCGGCGAGATGCGCGGCGGCCAGCACCAGCGGATTGCCCTGCCCCTTCGGCGTCGGAGTCACCACCACGAGCCGCCCCACCCCGGCGACCTTCGCCGGTATGGCATTCATCAACAGGCTCGACGGGTAAGCGGCCCGCCCGCCCGGCACATACAGGCCGGCGGCATCGACCGGATACCATTTCGCGCCGAGCCTGACGCCCGCATCGTCCGTGAAGTCGCGGTCCGCCGGTAACTGGTCGCGGTGATAGGCGGTGATCCGCTCCGCCGCCAGTTCCAGCGCGCCGCGCAGATCGGGATCAAGCGCGTCGAACGCCGCCCGGCAATCCTCCGGCGGGATGCGCCAGTCGGCATCATCCGTCAGCGTGTGCCGGTCGAAGCGCTGCGTATATTCCGCCAGCGCCGCATCGCCGCGAAGGCGAACGTCCTGCAGGATGTCCGTCACCGTGCGGGCGACGTCGCCCTCGCTTTCCCGCCGGTCATCGACCAGCCGGGCGAAACGCCGCTCGAAATCCGCAGCCTGGCTGTGAAGGCGCAGCATCAGGCCGGCTCCGCCACAAGGGTCAGTGCCCGGAAACGCTCGACCAGATCGGCCACGCGGGCATCGGTCTTCAGCGCGGCGCGATTGACGATCAGGCGGGCCGACACGTCCATGATCCGATCAGTCTCGACCAGCCCATTGTCGGCCAGCGTGCGCCCGCTCGACACCAGATCAACGATCCGGCCGCTGAGACCCAGCGACGGGGCAAGCTCCATCGCGCCGTTCAGCTTGACGCATTCCGCCTGGATGCCACGCCGCTCGAACCAGCGGCTGGCGATGTTGGGGTACTTGGTCGCAATGCGCAGGTGACTGGCGCGCCCTGGCAGATCCTGCGCCCCGCCACGCGGCTCCGCCACCGACAGGCGGCAGTGGCCGATGGCGAGATCGACCGGAGCATAGAGTTCGGAGTAGTCGAACTCCTCGATCACGTCGGAGCCGACGATCCCCGCATGCGCCGCGCCGAACGCCACGAAGGTGGCGACATCGAACGCGCGCACGCGGATGATGCTGGTTGCGCCGTCCTGGCTCGCGAAGCTGAGCGCGCGATTGCCCTTGTCATGGAAGGCATCCTCCGGAACGATGCCGGCGCGCGCCATGACGGGCAGCGCCTCTTCCAGGATGCGCCCCTTGGGCACGGCAAAGGTCAGTGGTCGGGATTGGCCCATGGCAGGGCCGCACATAAGGGTGGCGGCCAATCAGGTCCAGTAGAGGATACGCGCCTGCGGCAGGTCCGTGGCGATCCGCCCCTCGAAGAAGCGGCGCAGGTCGCGCATGGTAGCCGCATCGTAGACCTGCTTCTCGCTGCCGAACTTGGTCCGCTTGGTGGTGCGATTGGCCTCGGTCATGTCGAGAGCGGAGCCGGGATACCATTCCGTAAGCACCGCTTTCGACCCCGGTGTGAACCGGTGGGTGATGAGCTCGATCGTCAGGTCCAGCCCGGCAATCCCGTCCAGCGCCGCCGCGGCATCGGCGATCAACTCGCCATAGGCCTGCTGCCAGCCGGGTGCGGCGATGATTGGCGCGATCGTCAGCCCGACGGGGTATCCGGCGACCGCCATATCAGCCAGCGCGGTGAGGCGTTGCGCCACGGGCGATGTGCCGCCTTCGAACCGGGCGAAGGCGCGCGGATTGACGGAGGCGCGCATCCGTGTTCGCCCGCCATGGTCCAGCGCCAGCAATGGTGCGACATCGGCGAACTTGGTGGTGAAACGGAGCTGCGCGTCAGCCTGCCAGCGGCCGAACCAGGCAATCGTCGCGGACAGCGATCCGGTCAGCGGCTCTAGCGCGAGCGGGTCGGTGTAGCACGATGCCTCGAACGTGGTGCCCTCCCCCGCCCGTGTGCGGCTGCGCGAGGTGATGGTGCCCTGCCCCAGATAGGCGGGCAGTCCATCGAGAATTTCATCGAGATTGGCGTAGACGCGGGTGATCGGCGGGCCCTTCAGCGATCCAGCGAGATAGCAGTAGCTGCAATGGGCGGGGCACCCCTCAGCCAGGTCCACGCGCCAGTCGGCACTGGGCGCGATCGGCTGCAGACGCCGTTTGGAAGGCGAGGCGACGGTCAGCGCCAGAGTGGCTTTCGCCTCCACATAGGCGCGGCGGGGATCGTCTGGCAGGTCGAGCTTCAGCCGGTCTCCCGCAAGCTCCATCACCTCAATGCCCAACTTCGCGGCGCGCTCGGCAATCGAGCGGCCATGAGCGAAGCCGAGTGCCGCGCGGGTGGCGATCACTCGGCGAGGGCGCCAGGCGGCGGGTGTCGTGACCGAACGAGAAAGGGCGGGGGCCAGCTGCACGAGACATGCAACGGCCGCCCGCCACGTTTGGTTCAAACAGTCATAGCCAGGTCAGGCCATGATCTTGTCCACCGCATTGCTGAAGGCCATCATGTCGGCCGCAGAGCCGATGGTGACGCGGGACACGTTCGGCCAGATGGGCCACGAACGGCCGATCTGGATGTTCTCCGCCATCAGCGCTTTCTGCATGTCGGCCGCCGGGCCGCGCTTCCAGTCGACCATGATCATGTTCGCCTCCGACCCGCCGTGCACGATCACGTCGTGGCGATTCAGGCGCGCAATCGTCTGTTCGCGATTGGCGATCATCGCCGCCCGGCGGGCGGCGATCTGCGGCGCCAGCGTGTAGGCGGCATTGCCGCAGGCGAGCGCGGTGATTGGCAGCGTGCCGGTCACCTGCCGCCCGTCATACCGCATCATCTTGTCGTGCAGCGCCGGTGCCGCGAACGTCAGGCCGAGGCGGATGCCGGCCATGCCGAACAGCTTGGAGAAGGTGCGCATCACCACCACGTCGTCACGCGTGGCGGCAAGCTTGGCGGCGGACGGCGCTTCCGAGAAGTGGATGTAGGCCTCATCCACCAGGATCACCGAGTCGGCCGGCTTGTTGGCCGCCAGCCATTCGATGTCGGCCAGCGGCGTGACCGTGCCTGTCGGATTGTTGGGCGTGCAGACATAATACAGGCCGGCATTGGGATCGGCGGCGAGCATCGCGCGCACGTCCAGCCCCTTGCCCGGTTCCAACGGTACCTTGGTCAGCGGAGCTTCCAGCCAGGCGGCGGCGCGCCAGGCCGATTCGAAGGTGGGATCAGCCGTCACCAGCCCGCGGGTGGGCGAGCAGAACGAGATCACGGACCGGACCAGCGGGTCGCCCGAGCCCGGCCATGGCAGGATGCGATCCTCCGGCAGCCCCTCCGTCTGCGCCACGGTGCGCAGCAGCATGCCACGCTGATCGTCCGGGTCGTAACGGTTGCCTTCCGCCACGATCCGGGCGGCGGCGGCGGTCGCTTCCGGGAACGGGCCGGTCCAGCATTCATTGGCGCCGATCCGCACCGCACCGGCCACGCCGCGCGCGGCCTGGCTTTGCGCCTGAGCCTGCCCGGCGACCTGCGCCAAAGCCATTCCGCCGCCGACCAGCGCGGCGATGCGGCCCAGCTGCCGCCGCGAATAGCCACGGTCGAGCAATTCCTCGCGTGCTTGCTGTTCCATCACCTGAATTCCCCCGATTGCGTCACCGAAAAGTCGAAGGCGGCAGCTGCGCACAGCCCACACCGCCCCCGGCGGCCCCGCTCTAACACTATCTCCCACCCGCAACGGCCTGCGTCAAACATTTTTAGAGCCAATCTGACGCTTTGACGCATGATTCTTCTGTCACTCAGCCCTTGTCCAGATTGAACATTGCACCTAACGAGGCTGTGGCGATGGCTTCCGGGGGCAAAATGCGGAGCACGCCGGGGGGCGGACCTTTGATGTGCAGGGGTTGGAAATATGATCGACATCATCGTGCCGGGGTTGAGCCTGCTGGCAGCAGGTCTGGTTGCCGGCTTTGCCGCCGGGCTGTTCGGCATCGGCGGCGGCTTCGTGGTGGTTCCGGCGTTGCTGGTGGTCCTGCCGCTGCTGGGCGGTGATCCGACTCACTTGGCGCATGTGGCCATCGGCACCAGTGCCGCGACCATCATCGTCACCTCGCTCCGCTCCCTGTCTGCCCATGCACGGCGCGGCGCCGTTGAGTTCGAGGTCCTGCGCGGCTGGGCCATCTGGATCGTGGTGGGCTGCGGCCTAGGCGTACTGCTGGCCGACCATGTGGACGGGCGCCTGCTGACCCTGATCTTCGCCACAGGCGTAGCGTTGATGTCCATCAACTTCCTGGTGCCGGCACTTGGCGACAAGGTCGTATCGGACCAGATGCCGGGTGGCCCGGTGCGAATCGCCTTCGCCACCGGGCTCGGCACCTTTTCCAGCCTGTTGGGGATCGGCGGCGGGACGCTCGCCATCATGATGATGACGCTGTGCGGCCGGACCATCCACCGGGCGATTGCGACCGCCAGCGGCGTCGGCGCGCTGATCGCGGTTCCCACAACCATCGGCTTCGTCGCCATCGGGCTGGGGCAGCAGGGCCTGCCATGGGGTTCGCTCGGCTACGTCAACCTGCCGGCTACGCTGGCGGTCGCGGCCATGTCGATCCTGACCGCACCTTATGGTGTCGCGGCGGCGCACAGCCTGCCCAGCCGGCCGCTGAAGATCGTGTTTGGGCTTTACCTGCTGTTCGTGGCGGCGGTGATGTTCAATCGCAGCATGTAGCAGTGCCGGATTGGCCGGGCGCGAGATCAGGCCGGGCTAAACATGCCTCTGTAATCATACGACACTGGCGCGTGCCTGCCGCCTGCCCTATTGGCGTGGCGATGAAAGTTAGCACAGTCAGTATGGTTGCGCTGGACGAAGCGGATCTGAAGATCCTGGATGTCCTGCAGCAGGATGGTTCCCTCTCCATCGCGGCGGTGGCCGAACGAACAGGCCTGTCGCAGAACGGCTGCTGGCGGCGCATCCGCCGGCTGGAGGATGAAGGCGTCATCTCCGGCCGGGTCACGCTGCTCAACCCGCGCAAGGTGGGACTGGACCTCACCGTGTTCATCGCGGTCAAGGCGAGCGAGCATTCGCAGGAATGGTTCGACACCTTCACCACCACCGTCCGCGAGATGCCGGAGGTGGTCGAGTTCTACCGCATGGCCGGTGAAACCGATTACCTGATCAAGCTGGCCGTGGCGAACATCGCTGCCTACGACGCGGTGTACAAGCGGCTGATCAAGTCGGTGAAGATCGTCAACGTGACCAGCACCTTTGCAGTGGAGGTGCTGAAGCTGACCACAGCCCTGCCGCTGGAGCAGCGTGCCCGTATCCCCGAACCGTCCGCCTCATAGAAAAGGGCGGAGCCGCCAGGCCCCGCCCTTCCCTTTACTTGACGTGGCCCGACCTAGAAGTCGGCGCCCACCCGGACGTACCAGAACCCGCCCAGATACCCGATTGGCGAGGCATCGTTGTAGATGCGTCCGCTGCCCTGTGCGCCAGTCTGTGGGTAGATGTTGCGGATCTCGCGGTCCGGATATTCGTCGAACAGATTTTCCACGCCCGCAGCGAGGCGGAACCGTTCGGCGATGGTGGTTCCCACTTCCAGGTCGAAGGTGAACTCGTCACCAAAGGTCTGCACCGTCGGCCCGCTCGCCAGCACATCGTTGTACGATGTGATCTCACCCGCATAGTTCACCCGGCCCGTGACGTACCACAGGTCGGCATCGAAGGTGGTGGCGAACACGCCGCGGAACTCCGGCGTGAGCCCTTCGATGTTGAGCGCCCGCTGCGCGGTGATCGCGGCAGGGCGGGTGATGTCGGTCACCTTGCTCTTGTTGTAGTTCATCGCCAGCGAGCTGTTGATCGACCCGAAACCAAGCGGCGCGCGATACGTCAGCACCGCATCGACACCCTGCGTGCGGGTGGCGAAGCCGTTGGTGAAGTAGTTCACCTGGCCAAGGTCGAACGCATTGCTGACGCCTTGCGCGAACAATGCCTGCTGCTGCGCCGCCGTGACGTTGAACGGGGAGGTGATGGCGATGCGGTCCGTCACCTCGATATTGTAGTAGTCGACCGTCAGGTTCAGTCCGTTGTCGGGAGTGATGACCACACCGCCCGAGAAGCTGACCGATTCCTCAGGCGACAGCGGTTCCGACCCGAAGAACAGGCCGGTCACGCTGTTCGGCGTCACGGTGGCGGTGGCGACCGGGACGGTGCTGCCGTTGGGAAAGCCCGTCTGCACGTTCGATGTCGCCGACTGACCCGGCGTCGGCGCGCGGAAGCCGGTCGACACGTTGCCGCGAATGGCGATCGCGTCGGAGAAGGCGTAGCGGGCGCTGACCTTCCCGTTCACCGTCGAGCCGAAGTCGGAGAAGTGGTCGAACCGCCCGGCGACACCAAGCGTAAACGCATCGACGATATCGGTCTCAAGATCGATGTAGGCCGAGTAGCTGTTGCGCGACTGGTCCGACACCGACGCCGGGCCGTAACCCGGAAAGCCGTTGGCACCCACGGCCGCAGTCGCCTGGAACCGGGTGCCATTGGGCCGCTGCACCGTCTGCGTGGCATAGGGGCCGATCGCCCATGAAGCCTCGTCACCCTGGCCCACGACATAGGTTTCGCGCCGGAATTCCAGGCCGGCGGCGATGTTGAGCGGGCTGGCGAAGCCAACTTCCAGCGGATAGCTGGCATCGAAGTTGAGGTTGGTCTCCCGCTGCTCCAGCGAGCCGAGATAGAACTCGGTCGGCGATTGCGGTCCCAGCGACGGGTTCAGCGTCTCGTTCATGTGGTACCGGATGCGATTGCGCCCGGTCGCGGCACTGAGGTCGAAGCGCATGCCGAACGATGTCTCCCCGCGATAGCCGAGGACGCCGTGGATATCCGTGTTGGTGGACATGAACAGCGGCACAAAACCTTCGGGGAAGAACTCGCTCGCCTCGAACGTGCGGCCGATGCTGCTGTAGACCGGTGCACCGGTGGCGGTCTGCAATCCGGGGATCGCGTCGAGGTAGATCGTCCCGACCGACTTGCCGAAGGTCTGCGGCGCGGCCGGTGTCACCCCGGGGAAGGCGATGACGCCGGGCACGGTCACCGCGATCGGGCGGCGGTAGTTGAAATCCACCTCCTGATCCGCGCGGCCGTAATTGCCGAAGAAGTAGAGCTCCGTCGCCTCATCGACCGGGATCGCCGAGTTGATGACCACGCGATAGGCGGTGTTCTCCGGCTGGCCATAGCGGGTCGGCGGGAACGGCACGTCCACGCCCGCCGCACGCAGCGCGGCGGAGTCCGGTCGGTCGAGCGCACGGTTGAACAGGCCCTGGTCGATGAACTCGCCGGAGATGTTGAAGAAGCCGTCACCCAGCTTGAACCCGGCATTGGCCGACAGCTGGATATCCTCCGCATCCCCTTCGTAAGACTGGCCGTAGCGGGCGTTCAGCTCCAACCCGTCATCATCCTCCCTGAGGCCGAGATTGATCACGCCGGCGATCGCGTCCGAGCCGTACTGCGCGGCTGCGCCATCGCGCAGCACTTCGACCCGGCCCAGCGCCACGGACGGCAGCTGCGACAGGTCGGGCCCCTGTGACCCAGTGGAGAGCGAATCGCCGGCCACCTGCACGAGCGCGCTGCGGTGCATGCGCTTGCCATTGATGAGCACTAGGATCTGGTCTGGCGGCAATCCGCGCAGCGTGGGTGGGCGGACGAAGGACGCGCCGTCTGCGCCGGCATTGCGCTGCTGATTGAAGGACGGAACCAGGTTGCGGATGATGGTCTGCAGGTTTGGACTTGGCTGCGTCGCCAAGTCGTCGGCCGTGAACACATCCACCGGCACTGCGGATTCGGTCACCGTACGGTCTATTCGGCGTGTACCGGTAACGATGATCTGGTCCTGGTCCAGCTCCTCACCAAATGTGGCGGTACCGCTCTCCGCGCCCGGAGCGGCTTGCGCCAGCGCGGCCGGCGCGCCTAGCGGGGGCACAGCGACCAGCGCCGCCGCCACCGCAGCGCGCGAAACCCATTGCTTAGAAATCATTCAGCTAACCCCCCGATTCTGTGATCTTCCGGGCGCCTCTCCCTCACTGTCCGGCCGTTCGCTCTGCTGTTCAGCAAGACCCCTCATGCTTACGGCGGACGCTGCGACCGCATCCCGCCCCGTTGCAATGCAAATTACGAACATGCTGCCAAAGTGCAAACGGTAATGTCGAACTTGCAGCTACTTGTGCAATTTTGTTTGGCCTGCGCGGCGTATTGCGGATAATTCATTCGCTCCATACGTCTGGACGGTACGCAGGAGGCTTGCGTCGAGAGCGGTAGCGTGACCATTAAAGGCAGCATGACGGGCAAACGAGTGACACGACTGGCGGACATAGCCGCGCTGGCAGGGGTCACGCCGGCCACCGTCTCGCGCGCATTGTCGGGGCATACGCAAATCAGCACCGCCACCCGGCAGAAGGTACTGGCGATCGCGCGCGATCATGGTTTCCAGGTGAACCAGACTGCGCGCAACCTGCGGCTTGGGCGGACACAGGCGATCGGCGTGGTGATCCCGCTGGGCCATCGCAGCGCGCAGCGGGTGTCTGACCCGTTCTACACCGCCCTGATCGGTGAACTGATGGAGGGACTGGCGCGACGGGGGCATGCCATGCTGCTGCAGAGCGGCGCGCCGGACGATACCGACTGGCTGGAGAGCCTAGCCCGCAGCGGGCGGGTGGACGGGATCATCGTGCTCTGCCAGTCAGATCAGGACCCGGAGCTTCGCGATGTCGCGCGCACCTACGGCCCGTTGGTGGTCTGGGGAGAGGCCACCGAAGGCTATTGCTGTGTCGGCACCGACAATTTTGCGGGGGGCCGCCTGGCAACGGAGCATCTGCTGGCCGCCGGTCGACGACGGATCGCCTATGCCGGGATGACCGACATTCCGGAACTTGCCGCCCGGCATCAGGGCTACCTTTCGGCTCTGGCGGAGGCAGGCGTGGCGCCCGGACCGCAGGTACCCGTGCCGCTGGCCTTTGACCGCCGGGACGCCTGCCTGCATGCACTGATGGACAAGGCCGGGCCGGTCGATGCCGTAGTTGCCGCGTCGGACGTGATCGCCATGGGCGTGATCGCCGCATTGACGGAGGCGGGGCAGCAGGTCCCGGCCGACGTTGCGGTCGTCGGCTATGACGACGTCAGCCTAGCCGCGCATGTCGTGCCCGCGCTGACGACCGTGCGGCAGGATCTGACGGGCGCGGCGGAGGTCATGCTGGACCTGCTGTTCCGTCGCATCGGGGGAGAGATTGCAGCCTCCGTCAGCCTGCCCCCGCAACTTATCCGCCGGCAATCGGCCTGACGCCAGGCAAGTTCAGAAGCTGAAGCGCGCGCGTGCGACCAGCCGGTCGTCATGGTCGCCTTTGGCATCGCGGTCGGGAATGTCGGTGCCGACATATTCCAGCGAAAAGGCCAGCGGTCCGGTGACGTGATCGACCCCGACCCGCCAGTCGCGATAGGTGCCACCCGGCCGCAGGCGGCTGGCGCGCAATGGATCGTCCACATCGCCTGACGACCGGCCGACATGGCCATACACGGTGAATGGGGTCGCCGGGATGCCGGCATCCGCGCCGGCGAACAGATAAAGGTTGCTACCGCCGATCGCGTCCTGGGCCGGCGCATAGAACGCCCCGCCGGTGGCACGGATCGGGCCAAGGGTGTAGCCGGCGGTGACGCCCAGCTCCGCGTAATCCTGCTTGCCCACGGCGCCGGTGAACAGGTGCACGATGCCTTGCGCGGTCAGTTCCACCGGCCCCGCCTGCTGCCTGGCGGCGAGGCCCAGATCGATGACCGCGTCCGCCCCGCCATGCAGGCCCGCATCGCGCAGGGCGCCCACGCGGGCCGTCCCCTCCAGCGCGCCGATGCCCAGCGCCACGTCGGCAGAGGCGGTCGCCCGGCCTTCGCTCCAGCTCACGCCGCGGCGGTTCTCCTCCGTCGCCATCTCCACGCCCGGACGCACGGATATCACGTTCTGTGCCGAGGCGGCCGTGCCGGCGAACGACACGGCCGCCACAACCACACTTGCTGCTGGTCGGAGCAGCTTCACTCGCCCGCCATCGCCAGCTGCCGTTCCACCTGCGCGATCAGCACGGCGCGGTCGGCCTCTGCCGTAGCGACAAGCCGGCTGCGCAGTTCATCCGACCGTTCCGCAAAGTGCTGCGCCACATCGCTGCGATGGGCGTTGCACCAGCCGGCCCGCGTCAGCGTAAGTGCCTTGCTGCCGTCGATGCTGCGCGACAGCAGGCTGCCATTGGCATGGCGCGCTTCCCGCTCCACCGCCATGTCAGCGTTCCATTCGCAGCGCAACGTGGCGGCGCGGCCACCCGGCGCCGGGTGGCCGATCTGCCGTGCGTCCAGGGTGACGATGCCGCGATATTCGGCATCGATCGCCCCACTGGCATGCTCGATCTGCGTGCGGTGTTCCAGCGGCTGCTGCGGCGATACGACAATGGCGCCGAGCGTGAGCCCGGCGGCGGCAAACAATCCGATCATAAGCGTTCTCCACCTGCGATGCCCCGGCCTTTGTGACCGTGGGCGTTGTCCGGCCTGTTGGCCTGCGGCTCACGTTGGTTCGCGCCGGACGAGGTACAAGTTACAAATCGTTACATCTCCGCGGACGGCTGCTCAGCCCTGCCCCTCCCTTTCCCGGCGTAGCAGTTCGCGCTTGATTTCGGAACCGTAGGCATAGCCGCCCAGCGCTCCGCCGCTGCGCACAACGCGATGGCAGGGGACCAGCACGGCAACCGGGTTTGCGCCATTGGCGCTGCCCGCGGCGCGAACCGCCCTGGGCTGCCCGGCGGCGGCGGCAAGCTGCGCGTAGGAACGGGTTTCCCCGGCCGGAATGCGCTTCAGTTCGGCCCAGATGCGTTCCTGGAACACGGTGCCCTGCACATCCAGCGGGATGGTGCTGCCACTGGCACCGGGTTGCTCAACGGCGGCGACCACCCGTTCCAACAGGGCGTGGAAAGCCGCGCCGCCCTTCGCCAGATCTGCCTTCGGGAACCGGGCGGCAAGCTCAGCCGGACCTTCCGCAAAGGACAGGCGGCACACGCCTTTGCCGGTCGCGGCGACCAGCATCTGCCCCAGGCTGGTATGGACAACCGCCCACTCGATCCTGACACCCGCCCCGCCTCGCGCCCAGACCGAAGGCGCCATGCCCAGTCGACCATCCACCGCGGCGTAGAAGCGGCTGGGGGCGGCGAAGCCCGCATCGTAGACCGCCGGCGTGACTGCCCCCGCCTCGCTCAGCGCCGCTGCCGCGCGCTCCTGCCGCAGGGCACGGGCATAGGCGGCCGGCGACAGGCCGGTCGCGCGGGTAAACAGGCGCTGGAAGTGCGCCGGCGAGTAGCCGGTGGCAGCGGCCAGCTCCGCCAGAGACACGGGCTGCTGCGCCGCGCGGATCAGCGCCAGCGCATGCTCCACGGCGGCCACGTCGCGCGCCTGCTCGTCCGGGCGGCAGCGCAGGCAGGGGCGCAGACCTGCCGCCTGTGCGGCCGGCCCATCCGCGAAGAACCGCACATTGCCGCGCCGTGGGTGGCGAGCGGCGCAGGACGGCCGGCAATAGATGCCGGTGGACAGCACGCCGGTGACGAAGCGCCCGTCGGCGGCCGCATCACGGCGGAGCACGGCGGCCCAGGCTTCGTCATCGTCGATCGGCGCGGTGGTCATGATGGCGGTGTCGGTCATGGCACCGGGTTGTGGCAGGTCCTGCGCGCCGATGCATCCCGCGCCTTGCGTTCAAACCGGACGGGCGGCAAGTACCCGCGCCATGCGCCTTGCCCTTCTTCGCCTGCTGCTGTGTGCCCTGACGCTGCTCGCCTGGGCGCCGCAATCGCGTGCCGAGCCGTCGGACATCGCGGCGGCGGCGCGCGGCGTGGTGCGCGTCGTCATCATCGACCGGCGCGGCGGGCAGGTCACGCCGGTCTCGCATGGCAGCGGCTTCGCCGTGGGGGCCGAACGCGTGGTGACCAATGCGCATGTCGTGCAGCAGGCGGTCGATGACCCGGCGCTCGCCATCGGGCTGGTCCCGTCGGACGGAGGCGACGCGATCTACGCCCGGCTGGTGGCGGTCTCGCCCCGTAACGATCTCGCGCTGCTGGCGACCACCGCACCCATGCGCCTGCCGCCGCTGACCATCAGCGGCAACCCGGAAGCGGAAGCCGGGCCGGTCACGGCGGTGGGGTACCCGATGAACGTCGACCGGGCGCAGGGCCTGTCCGCAGGCGACCTGTTCCGCGCGGTGCCCCCGGTGAAGAGCTCCGGCTTCCTCAGCGGCCGGCGCCCCTCGCGCGAGTTCGATTCGCTGCTGCACACTGCGCCGATCGCGCGCGGCAACAGCGGCGGCCCGCTGCTGGACGAATGCGGCCGGGTGGTGGGAGTCAATTCCTTCGGCGCGGAAAGCGGCAGCGCCGATGCCGAGTTCTTCTTCGCGGTCTCCACGCGGGAGCTGTTGCCCTTCCTGGGCGAGCACGAAGTGTCGCCCGTGGTCAGCGTCTCGGCCTGCCGCACCCTGGCAGAGCTGGACGCGGCGGAGGCGGCGCGGGCCGAACGCGCCAGCGCCGATGCCGCGCGGCGGGCCCAGACCGCCGCTGCGGAGCGTGCCGGACAAGTGGCGGATGCCCGCCAGGCAGAGGAATGGTCGATCATTGCCGAGCGCGAGAACGGCATGGCTGCCGCCTTCGTGCTGCTGCTGGCAGGCTTCGCGGCGGCGCTTTACGGTTTGTTCCTGCGCGAATTCCCGGCTGCAGAAGGCGCGCAGGATGCACGGCACCAGCGGATCGCCTTTGCCGTCTCCGGGCTGGCGCTGGCGGGCGCCGGCGGAGCCTGGGCGCTGCGCCCCGGCTTCAACGTCATCGACGATCGGGTGGCGGATCGACTGGCGGCGGGCACGCAGGCGGGGGCAGAGGCACCGGCAGCAGGAGATGCGGGTGAATATGTCTGCACCCTGGACGATGCACGCAGCCGCAGGATCGGCGATGCCGCGACTGATGTGACGATCGGCTGGGTGGAAGGCGGCTGCATCAACGGCCGCACGCAATATGCCCTGACCGCCGGCCGCTGGACCCGCATCCTCGTGCCGGAGGAGGAGGCCGCCGTCTCCGTAAACCGCTTCGACCCCGTCACCGGAGAGTACCGCGTCGACCGCTATCTGCTCGGCCGTGACGTGCTGGGACGGGCGCGGCAGGCGCGCGGAAGCTACGAGGCGCCGGGATGTGGTGGCGGAGCCGAGGCTGCGGTACAACTGGCCGAGCGGCAGCAGGCCGTGCTGAACGTGTTGCCCCCGCGCCCCAACGAACGGCTGGTCTACCAGTGCCGTCGCCAGCCCTGAACGTGCAAGGCAAAGCGGTCCGGTTGCAAGCTGCGCATGTGGATGCTAGGCGCGCGGCAATTCTGCCGGGGGGCTGATTCAGCGATCCGTTAAGCGGCAGGTCCGTGTTATCACCTTTGTCCGTCTTGAGAGGACCTTCGCGCCGTGGAGCTTTCCGCCGGTATTCAGGCAAGTCTTGCAGGCCGCTACGCCTCCGCTCTGTTCGATCTGGCGAGCGAGGCCGGTTCGGTCAGCCAGGTGGAAGGCGACCTTGATCGCCTGTCCGCCGCTCTGACGGAGAGCGCCGAACTGCGCGCGCTGATCCGCAACCCGCAGGTCAGCCGCGATGCTTTGCGCAGCGTCTTCGACGAGATCGGCGAAACGCTGGAGATTTCCGGCCTTACCGCCGGCTTCCTGGGCACGCTCGCGCAGAACCGCCGGATGGACAAGCTGCCGGAGATCATTCGCGCTTTCGGCGCCATCGCCGCCGCGCAACGGGGCGAGGTCACGGCGGAGGTCGTCAGCGCTCATCCGCTCGACGATCAGCAACTGCAGGTGATCGAGGGCAAGCTGCGGGCGCGCGAAGGGCGCACTGTCAAGCTGCGGTCCCGCGTCGATCCCGACATTCTCGGCGGGCTGGTGGTCACCATCGGCTCGCGCCGGATCGACAGTTCGATCCGCACCCGTCTCAACACCCTCTCCCAGGCCCTGAAGGCCTGAAGATCAGACCCTGCACGAAAGGCAGAGCATGGAAATCCGCGCCGCAGAAATCTCCCGCGTCATCAAGGAGCAGATCGCCAGCTTCGGCACCGATGCGCAGGTGTCGGAAGTCGGCACCGTGCTGTCCGTCGGTGACGGCATCGCCCGCATCCACGGCCTGGACGAGGTGCAGGCGGGCGAGATGGTCGAGTTCGACAACGGGCTGCAGGGCATGGCCCTGAACCTGGAGGCCGACAATGTCGGCGTCGTGATCTTCGGCTCCGACGCGGGCATCAAGGAAGGCGACAGCGTGCGCCGCACCGCCACCATCGTGGACGTGCCCGTGGGCAAGGGCCTGCTGGGCCGCGTGGTCGATGCGCTGGGTAACCCGATCGACGGCAAGGGCCCGATCGATACGACCGAGCGCAAGCGTGTGGAGGCCAAGGCCCCCGGCATCATCCCGCGTCAGTCGGTCCACGAGCCCGTGCAGACCGGCCTGAAGGCGATCGACGCCCTGGTGCCGGTCGGTCGTGGCCAGCGCGAGCTGATCATCGGCGACCGCCAGACCGGCAAGAGCGCCGTGGCGATCGACACCTTCATCAACCAGAAGGAAGCGAACGCCGGCACAGACGAGAGCAAGAAGCTCTACTGCATCTACGTCGCCGTCGGCCAGAAGCGGTCCACCGTGGCGCAGATCGTGCGCCAGCTGGAGGAGAACGGCGCGATGGAATATTCCATCGTCGTTGCCGCCACCGCCAGCGAGCCTGCCCCGCTGCAGTACCTGGCCCCTTATACCGGCGCGGCGATGGGCGAGTTCTTCCGCGACAACGGCATGCACGCCGTGATCGTGTATGACGATCTGTCCAAGCAGGCTGTCGCCTATCGCCAGATGTCGCTGCTGCTGCGCCGCCCGCCGGGCCGCGAAGCCTATCCGGGCGACGTGTTCTACCTGCACAGCCGCCTGCTGGAGCGTGCGGCCAAGATGTCCGACGCCAATGGCGGCGGCTCGCTGACCGCGCTGCCGATCATCGAGACGCAGGCGGGCGACGTGTCGGCCTACATCCCGACCAACGTGATCTCCATCACCGACGGGCAAATCTTCCTGGAGACGGGCCTGTTCTATCAGGGCATCCGTCCGGCCATTAATGTGGGCCTGTCGGTCAGCCGTGTCGGTGGCGCCGCGCAGACCAAGGCGATGAAGAAGGTCGCGGGCTCCATCAAGCTGGAGCTGGCGCAGTACCGCGAGATGGCCGCATTCGCCCAGTTCGGCAGCGACCTTGATGCCGCGACGCAGCGCCTGCTGAACCGCGGTGCGCGCCTGACCGAGCTGCTGAAGCAGAAGCAGTTCGATCCCATGCCGTTCGAGGAGCAGGTCGTCTCCATCTTCGCCGGCACCAACGGCTACCTCGACAATGTCCCGGTCGCCCGCGTGACGGAATACGAGGCGGCCATGCTGTCCTTCATGCGCAGCGAACATTCTGCGGTACTGGGCGAGATCCGCTCCTCGCAGAAGTTCGAAGGCGAGGTGAAGGACAAGGTCGTCGGCGCGCTGGACGCGTTCGGCAAGACCTTCGCGTAAGAACAGGGACAGCCGGTGCCTTCGCTCAAGGAACTCAAGGGTCGGATCAACTCGGTCAAGTCGACCCAGAAGATCACCAAGGCCAAGCAGATGGTCGCCGCGGCCAAGCTGCGGAAGGCGCAGGCGGCGGCGGAATCCGCGCGCGCCTACGCCGACCGGCTGGCGGGCGTGATGGCCTCGCTCAGCGGCAATGTGGCGGGGCAGGCCAATGCCCCGTTGCTGATGCGCGGCACGGGCGCCGACACCCGTCACCTGCTGGTGGTGGCGAACAGCGACAAGGGACTGGCAGGCGCGTTCAACTCCAACATCGTGCGCGCCGCGCTGCAGAAGGCGCGCGAGCTGGAGGCGGCGGGTAACAGCGTCGAGTTCTACCTGATCGGCCGCAAGGGCCGCCCGGTGATCCGCCGCACCTATCCCGACCGGATCAGCGCGCAATTCGACACGACCGAGATCCGTGAGCCCGGCTTCGCGGAGGCGGAGCGGATCGCGGACGAGCTGGTGGCGATGTACGAGGCCGGCCGGTTCGACGTCGCCCACCTGATCTTCAGCCGCTTCCGCTCCGCCCTGGTGCAGGAGCCGACGGTGCAGCAGATCATCCCGGTGCCCGCGCCCGAGGCTGCGCCCAAGGCCGGCAGCAACGACGCGGTGGTGGAATACGAGCCCGACGAGGAGGAAATTCTCGCCGAGCTGCTGCCCCGTTATCTCAAGACCCGCATCTTCGGCGCGCTGCTGGAGAATGCGGCCAGTGAACAGGGCGCGTCGATGACCGCGATGGACAATGCCACGCGTAATGCCGGCGACCTGATCAACAAGCTGACGATCCAGTACAACCGCAGCCGCCAGGCCGCGATCACCACCGAACTCATTGAAATCATTGCTGGCGCGGAAGCGCTCTGAGCTAAGGACCAAGGACGAACACCATGGCCACCGCCCCCGCTTACAACCCGAACATCACCGAGAAGGGCACGATCGCCCAGGTCATCGGCGCCGTCGTCGACGTGACCTTCGCCGGTGAACTGCCCGCGATCCTCTCCGCGCTGGAAACCACCAACAACGGCACCAAGCTGGTGCTGGAGGTCGCGCAGCATCTGGGTGAGAACACCGTGCGCTGCATCGCCATGGACGGCACCGACGGCCTGGTCCGCGGGCAGGACGTGGTGAACACCGGCGCGCAGATCAGCGTGCCCGTCGGCCCCAAGACGCTGGGCCGCATCATGAACGTCATCGGCGACCCGATCGACGAGCGCGGCCCGATCGGCGCCGACCGCTCCGCCCCGATCCATGCCGAGGCTCCGCTGTTCGTCGACCAGTCGACCGAAGCCGCGATCCTGGTGACCGGCATCAAGGTGATCGACCTGCTCGCCCCCTATGCGCGCGGCGGCAAGATCGGCCTGTTCGGTGGCGCGGGCGTCGGCAAGACCGTGCTGATCCAGGAACTGATCAACAACATCGCCAAGGGGCATGGCGGCGTGTCCGTCTTCGCCGGCGTGGGTGAGCGTACCCGCGAGGGCAACGACCTCTACCACGAGTTCCTGGATGCGGGCGTCATCGCCAAGGATGCGGAGGGCAACGCCATCTCCGACGGGTCCAAGGTGGCGCTGGTGTTCGGCCAGATGAACGAGCCGCCGGGTGCCCGCGCGCGCGTCGCGCTGTCCGGCCTGACCATGGCGGAATACTTCCGCGACGAGGAAGGCCAGGACGTGCTGTTCTTCGTCGATAACATCTTCCGCTTCACCCAGGCAGGTTCGGAAGTGTCGGCGCTGCTCGGCCGTATCCCCTCGGCCGTCGGTTATCAGCCGACCTTGTCGACCGACATGGGCAACCTGCAGGAACGCATCACCTCCACCACCAAGGGGTCGATCACCTCGGTGCAGGCGATCTACGTGCCTGCGGACGATCTTACCGACCCGGCGCCCGCCACATCCTTCGCTCACCTCGACGCGACCACCACGCTGAACCGCGCGATCTCCGAACTGGGCATCTACCCGGCGGTCGATCCGCTGGATTCGACCAGCCGCGTGCTGACGCCGGCCGTCGTCGGGCAGGAGCACTACGACGTGGCCCGCCGCGTTCAGGAGACGCTGCAGAAGTACAAGAGCCTGCAGGACATCATCGCCATTCTGGGGATGGACGAGCTGTCGGAAGAGGACAAGCTGACCGTCCAGCGCGCGCGCAAGATCCAGAAGTTCCTGTCGCAGCCTTTCCACGTGGCCGAGGTGTTCACCAACATCCCCGGCAAGTTCGTGCAGGTGGAAGACACCGTCCGTAGCTTCAAGGCGGTGGTCGATGGCGAATACGACCATTTGCCGGAAGCAGCCTTCTACATGGTCGGCGGCATTGACGAGGCCGTGGAAAAGGCCCGCAAGATGGCCGAAGGTTCCTGATGATTGGGGGATCGGGCCGGTTCTGCCATTGGCGAATCGGCCCATCCCTCTCAGGTTATGGCCGATTGGCTGCTGCGGCGGCTGGTCTGGGCCGGGATCGCCTGCTTCCTGGCGATCTCCGCATTCGATATCCATCGTTGGCGCGTGACCCATTGGCAGCAATTCGATGCTGCCTTTGCTATGCTGAAGGGGCATGTACTCGGCGTTCCGCCGCAGCCGGTCTGGCTTTATGCGGTCGGTCTGCCGTTCATCGCCGTCAACTTCTACTGCCACGTTCAATTGCTGCGCGGGCAACGCCGGGGCCTGCTGCGGCTGTTCGTCGGCAGTGCCGTCGGCATCGCGCTGGTACCGCTCGCGGGATTGCAGACGGTCAGTTACCAGATGATCTGGCCCGACCTGCTGCGCCTGACCGGCTACGGCATCACCGGCGCCATCGCCATCATCCTCGCCTTCGGGCTGGACAGCCGCTCCGCCGCGTTGGTAGACGCGCGCCCGTCAAAGGATTGAACCCATGCCGCTCCATTTCGAACTCGTGACCCCTGCCAAGCTTGTCCGTAGCGAGGACGTCCACATGGTCGTCGTCCCGGGCACCGAGGGTGAGTTCGGCGTGCTAGAAGGGCATGCGCCTTTCATGTCCACCATCCGCGATGGTGCGGTGCAGGTCTACCGTACGGCCGATTCCGCGCCCGAGACGATCCAGGTGCGCGGCGGTTTCGCCGAAGTTGGTGATCGGGGCCTGACGGTTCTGGCCGAGCACGTCGACGACTGATCGACTCAACGTCGCTTCGTGCGGGTCGGCGCATGGAAGTCAGGCGGCTTGCCCGCCACCCAGCGCACGAAGGCCGCAATATCGGCATTCTCCAGCAAGGATCCGTGATCGGCGCCAATGCGCGCGAGTTGCGCGTTGGTGAAGTTCGCATGGATTGCCTTGTGGCAGATCGGGTGCAGCGGAACGGTCGCACGTCCTCCCTTCGACTTGGGCACTGTATGGTGCTGCTGCACCCGGCTGCCGAGCGACCGCCCGCATAGCCAGCAAGCCGGCGCCAGATCATCAGCCGACGGCATTGTCCTCCGCCATCACCAGCGGCCCCTGCGTGGCTCGCCACAGATACAGGCCGGCCCCGACAATCAGCGCGGCACCTGCCAGCGCGGTCATGTCGGGCACTTCCCCAAAGAACAGCGCGCCCAACGCCACCGCCACCAGCAATTGGCCATAGGTCATCGGCGCAACTGTACCCGCCCCTGCGCGCGACACGCCCAGGTAGATCAGCCAGTGCCCCAGGCTTGCGGTGCCGCCGATCAGGACGCAGCGGGCCAGCACGCTCCAGTCCGGCCAACCCACCTGGAACGGCGGAAGGCCGGTCGCATGCAGCACTGCCACCAGCGGCAGCATGAAGATGAAGGCCGTCACGCACAGCCAGTATTGGATGCGCAGCACGCTTGCATGCCCCACGCTGGCACGATTGGCCACCATCACAACCGACATCCCCGCCGCCCCTACCAAGGGCAGAAAGGCGGCGGCGCCCGCTTCGGCAAGGTTGGGTCGCAGAACGATAGCGACCCCGGCAAAGGCGATGGCAGTGGCGATCCAGGTCTGTCGTCGGGCCGGCTCCCCCAGCAGCAGCATGGCGAGCAGCGCGGTCATCATCGGCTGGGTAAAGGTGATGGTCGTCGCCTCCGCCAGAGGCATGATCCACAGTGCGAAGAACATGCCCAGGGCGGACAGCGCGATGCCGATCCCGCGCACCCATTGCAGCGGCGCCCGCGGTACGGCCAAGGCGCCCGCGCCCTCCTTCCGGACCAGCAAGGTCCCCAGCAGCGCCATGGCGGCCAGATAGCGGACCAGCACCATCGCCGGCGCCGCCCATTCGCCGGCCATGCCTTTCACGATCGCATCGCCGACCGAAAGCATGGAAAACCCCGCCAGCGTGAACAGCAGCCCTGCCCGTTCTCCACCCTGCATCGTGTCGCCCTGCATCCCTGTCGCGGTACCCGTCCGCCGCGCTTAGCCGGGCCGCGGCATTTAGGGAAACGCAAGCATTGCCCCCTACGCACTAACGTATGACCGCCTTTGGACAGAGAACCGTCGCCGCCCGCCCCCGTTTCGGCGTGGCCCAGCCTATGCAGGGCAAGGCTGGCGGCTTCAGTCCTGTCTCCGCCCCGCCAGAGCCGCTTTTGCCTGAAGGTCTCGATGCCGGAGCGCCGGGTGCGTTGATCGCGACGAGCGTCTCGGGATCGAGCAAGGCCGATGCGATGAGCCGGCTGGAAGATCGCGCCCGCGCATTGCTGAACACCGGCGTGGACGATGCCGGAGGGTTCGAGGCAAGCATTCACCGTATCAAGGAACAGGTGCTGCCTCGCCTGCTGGAGCGCGTCGATCCTGAAGCCGCTGCGACCCTCAGCAAGGACGAGTTGGCGGAGGAGTTCCGCCCGATCATTATGGAGGTGCTGACCGAGCTCAAGATCACACTCAACCGGCGGGAGCAGTTCGCGCTGGAGAAGGTGCTGATCGACGAGTTGCTCGGCTTCGGCCCGCTTGAGGAACTGCTCGGCGATCCTGAAGTGACCGACATCATGGTGAACGGGCCGGACCAAACCTATATCGAAAAGAAGGGCAAGCTCCAGCTTGCCCCCATCCGCTTCCGCGACGAGGTGCACCTGTTCCAGATCGCCCAGCGGATCGTGAATCAGGTCGGTCGACGTGTCGATCAGACGACTCCGCTGGCGGACGCCCGCCTGAAGGATGGCAGCCGCGTCAACGTGATCGTCCCGCCTTTGTCGCTGCGGGGGACTGCCATCTCCATTCGGAAGTTCTCCGAAAAGCCGATCACGCTGGACATGCTGAAGACCTTTGGGTCGATGAGCCAGCCGATGTGCACCGCGCTGAAGATCGCGGGCGCATCGCGCATGAACATCGTGATCTCTGGCGGTACCGGTTCTGGCAAGACCACGATGCTGAACGCCATGTCGAAGATGATCGACCCGGGCGAGCGCGTGCTGACGATCGAGGATGCGGCGGAGCTGCGGCTGCAGCAGCCCCACTGGCTGCCGCTGGAGACCCGCCCGCCCAACCTGGAAGGTCAGGGCGCGATCACCATCGGCGACCTCGTGAAGAACGCGCTGCGCATGCGACCGGACCGCATTATCCTGGGCGAGATCCGCGGCGCCGAATGCTTCGACCTGCTGGCCGCCATGAACACCGGCCATGACGGGTCCATGTGCACTCTCCACGCCAACAGCCCACGCGAGGCGCTGGGCCGCATGGAGAACATGATCATGATGGGCGACATCAAGATTCCCAAGGAGGCGATCAGCCGCCAGATCGCGGAGAGTGTCGACCTGATCGTGCAGGTCAAGCGTCTGCGAGACGGCAGTCGTCGCACCACCAACATCACGGAAGTGATTGGGATGGAAGGCGACGTGATCGTCACGCAGGAACTGTTCAACTTCGAGTACCTGGACGAGGGCGAGGATGGAAAGATCCTGGGCGAGTTCCGGTCCAGCGGCCTGCGGCCCTACACGCTGGAAAAGGCACGCCAGTTTGGTTTCGACCAGGCCTATCTGGAGGCGTGTCTCTGACGTCCGTCGACCGCAGATTGTAGGGCCGCGCACAGGTCCCAACCGACGTCCGCAACCATGTCGCCGCGATACGCATGACCCCCTCCGGGAATCAGGAACATTTCCGAGTGCTGAGCGGATCGGCGCTAATGACTTGGTCCGCATTTTGGAAGGCAATCCGCAGCGTGCTGGTCGATCATCTGGGTATGCTAGCCAGCAGGTGGCCGCCGAGAAATCTGGCGCGCCAAGTTAAACGAAGACGTTAATGTAATTGCGAACTGATTGCAGTAATTGTTTCCCGCTGATCCTTTTAGTCGGTTGCCAAGCGTCTCCCGCGCGCCTACGGCGGGACCACACTGGCGACGTGCCCGTTTGCGGGATGCAGGGCCGCGCCTGGAGAGCCGAGAGAATGCGCCCGCGCTGAAGAGGATACGGCACACCATGGCCCGCAAGAAGATCGCCCTTATCGGCGCCGGCATGATCGGCGGCACTCTGGCGCACCTCGCCGCCAAGAAGGAAATGGGCGACATCGTCCTGTTCGACATTGCCGAAGGCATGCCGCAGGGCAAGGCGTTGGATCTGTCGCAGTGCGGCCCGGTTGAAGGCTTCGACGCGAAGATCACCGGCACCAACGATTATGCCGACATCGCGGGCGCGGACGTCATCATCGTCACCGCCGGCGTGCCGCGCAAGCCCGGCATGAGCCGTGACGACCTGCTCGGCATTAACCTGAAGGTGATGAAGGCGGTCGGCGAGGGCATCAAGGCGCATGCGCCCGACGCCTTTGTGATCTGCATCACCAACCCGCTGGACGCGATGGTGTGGGCGCTGCGCGAATATTCCGGCCTGCCGCACAATAAGGTGGTCGGCATGGCCGGCGTGCTGGACAGCGCACGCTTCGCCACCTTCCTGGCGTGGGAGTTCGATGTTTCGGTGAAGGACGTAAACGCCTTCGTACTGGGCGGTCATGGCGACACCATGGTGCCGGTCACCTCCTATACCACCATCTCCGGTGTGCCGGTCGATGACCTCGTCGCCATGGGCAAGTCCAGCAAGGAGGCGATCGATGCCATCGTGCAGCGCACCCGCTCCGGCGGCGGCGAGATCGTTGGCCTGCTGAAGACCGGCAGTGCGTATTACGCACCCGCCACCAGCGCAATCGCCATGGCGGAGGCCTATCTGGGCGACCAGAAGCGTATTCTGCCATGCGCCGTCTATGTGGACGGCCAGTATGGCCTGGACGGTCTGTATGTCGGCGTGCCTGCGGTGCTGGGCGCCAATGGTGTGGAAGAAGTGATCGAAATCGCGCTGGACGACGAGGCCAGGGGCAATCTCCAGGTCAGCGTCGATGCGGTCAAGGAACTGCTGGTTGCCTGCAAGGGCATCGACGGCGAGCTGGGCTGAAAGGGACCATCATGAGCATTCTGGTCGACAAGAACACCAAGGTCATCACGCAGGGGATGACCGGTGCAACGGGCACTTTCCACACCGAACAGGCGCTGGCCTACGGCACGCAGATGGTCGGTGGCGTGACTCCCGGTAAGGGCGGCACCACGCACATCGACCTGCCGGTCTATGACACGGTGGCGGAAGCGAAGGCCGCGACCGGCGCGACCGCAAGCTGCATCTACGTCCCGCCGCCGTTCGCCGCCGATTCCATCCTGGAGGCGATCGACGCCGAGATGGAGCTGATCGTGTGCATCACCGAAGGCGTTCCGGTGCTCGACATGGTGCGCGTGAAGCGTGCGCTGTCCGGCAGCAAGAGCCGCCTGATTGGCCCGAACTGCCCCGGCGTGCTGACGCCCAACGAATGCAAGATCGGCATCATGCCGGGCTCCATCTTCTCCAAGGGGTCTGTCGGCGTAGTGTCGCGTTCGGGCACGCTGACCTACGAGGCGGTGTTCCAGACCACCAATGCGGGTCTGGGGCAGACCACTGCGGTCGGCATCGGCGGTGACCCGGTGAACGGCACCAATTTCATCGACGTGCTGGAGCTGTTCCTGGCCGATGACGAGACCAAGTCGATCATCATGATTGGCGAGATCGGCGGATCTGCCGAAGAGGAAGCGGCCCAGTTCCTGAAGGACGAGGCGAAGCGCGGTCGGTCGAAGCCCATGGTGGGCTTCATCGCCGGGCGCACCGCCCCTCCGGGCCGTCGTATGGGTCATGCCGGTGCGATCGTCTCCGGCGGCCAGGGCGGCGCGGAAGACAAGATCGCAGCGATGGAAGAGGCTGGCATCCGCGTCGCCTCCTCCCCGTCCGAACTCGGCAGCACGCTTGACGCGCTGCTCAAGGAGCGCGTGTAACGCCTCCGAAGCCGGCGCCCCGCCATGGGGCGCCGGTATTGCCTGCCGCGGCATCACGCGGGCACCAACAGGTCTGGAACCGATCATGGGTAACGAAGCGCACTCCTTTCTCCCCGAGCTGACCGACCAGGAAGGTCAGCAGCCCGGTCCCAGCTGGCAGAATGCCAACTGGCCGCTGACCGAAGGCGGCGCCGGCGACGATCTCGCGCTGGCGATGGACCCCACCCGGATGAGCGTGGTGGTGAAGGAGGCCGCGGCCAAGGCTGGCAAGGCGCTGGACGCCAGCCAGGTGGAACAGGCCGCGGGCGATTCGATCCGCGCCATGCTGCTGATCCGGACCTATCGGGTCCGTGGACACCTGGCGGCGCAGCTCGACCCGCTCGGCTTGGCGAAGCGTGAGCTGCCTGAAGATCTTACGCTGGAGTGGAACGGCTTCACCGGCGCGGCGCTGGACCGCGA
Organism: Croceibacterium sp. TMG7-5b_MA50; assembly: GCF_039830145.1. NCBI lineage: Bacteria > Pseudomonadati > Pseudomonadota > Alphaproteobacteria > Sphingomonadales > Erythrobacteraceae > Croceibacterium > Croceibacterium sp. TMG7-5b_MA50. Next base: position 1,550,265 of record NZ_CP156082.1, read on the forward strand.
GGTCTATGTCGGCGGCAATCTGGGCCTTAATTGGGTCAAGCCCGCCAAGCTGCTGGAAGTCCTTCAGGCCAATTACTGCGGCAAGGTCGGCCTTGAATACATGCACATCGCGGATGTGGAGGAGCGCCGGTTCCTGCAGGACCGCATCGAAGGGCCGGATAAGGTCATCACCTTCACGCATGAGGGCAAGCGCGCCATCCTGCAGGCGGTGATCCGGGGCGAGGAATACGAGAAGTTCCTGGCCAAGAAGTATGTCGGCACCAAGCGCTTCGGCCTGGATGGCGGCGAGAGCATGATCCCGGCGCTGGAGGCCGTCATCAAGTATGGCGGCGCGCTGGGCGTGCGCGAGATCGTGTACGGCATGGCCCATCGCGGCCGGCTGAACGTGCTCGCCAACGTGATGGCCAAGCCATACCGCGTGATCTTCCACGAGTTCTCCGGCGGCAGCGCCAACCCCGACGATGTCGGTGGTTCGGGTGACGTAAAGTACCACCTCGGCACCAGCACCGACCGCGAGTTCGACGGCACCTCCGTCCACATGAGCCTGGTGCCGAACCCGTCGCACCTCGAGACCGTTAATCCGGTCGTGCTGGGCAAGGTCCGCGCGCAGCAGGCGCAGCGCGACGACCTGAACAAGCACCAGCAGGTCCTGCCTGTGCTAATCCACGGCGATGCGGCTTTCGCGGGCCAAGGGATCGTATGGGAATGCCTCGGCCTGTCTGGTCTCAATGGATATGACACCGGCGGGTGCCTGCACTTCGTCATCAACAACCAGATCGGCTTCACCACCAGCCCGCAATTTGCGCGCTCCAGCCCCTATCCGTCCGATGTGGCGAAGGGCGTGATGGCACCGATCCTGCACGTAAACGGCGACGACCCGGAAGCGGTGACCTTCGCCTGCAAGCTGGCGATCGAGTACCGCCAGCAGTTCAGGCGCGATATCGTAATCGACATGTGGTGCTATCGCCGGTTCGGCCACAATGAAGGCGACGAGCCCAGCTTCACCCAGCCGCTGATGTATTCCAAAATCCGCAGCCACGCGCGGATCAGCGAGCTGTATGCCTCCCGTCTCGCCACCGAAGGCGTGGTGGCGGCCGCGGATGCGGATGGAATGCGTGCCGAGTTCGAGGCGACTCTCGCCGGCGAGTTCGAGGCTGCCAAGTCGTACAAGCCGAACGAGGCCGACTGGTTCGCCGGACGCTGGAGCGGGTTGCACAAGCCGGCCGACCCGGAGACCGCACCCCGCAACGTGGAAACGGCGATCAGCCCCAAGCTGTTCGACAGCCTGGGTCGCACACTTACCACGGTGCCGGAGGACCTGACCGTCCACAAGACGCTGTCGCGTGTGATCGACGGGCGCCGCACCATGTTCGACAGCGGCGAAGGGTTCGACTGGGCCACGGCCGAGTCGCTCGCGTTTGGCAGCCTGGTCACCGAAGGGTTCGGCGTCCGTCTGTCCGGCCAGGACTCGGGCCGCGGCACCTTCAGCCAGCGGCACGCAATCTGGGTCGACCAGCAGGACGAGCGCAAGTTCGTGCCGCTGTCCACCTTGCCGCACGGCAAGTTCGAGGTCTATGACAGCCCGCTGTCCGAATACGGCGTGCTCGGCTTCGAATATGGCTTCGCCTTGGCCGATCCCAAGACGCTGGTTCTGTGGGAGGCGCAGTTCGGCGACTTCGCCAATGGTGCGCAGATCGTGATCGACCAGTACATCGCGTCGGGCGAGTCCAAGTGGCTGCGTGCCAACGGCCTCGTCATGCTGCTGCCGCACGGCTACGAAGGCCAGGGGCCGGAGCATTCCAGCGCCCGGCTCGAACGCTTTCTGCAGCTGTGCGCGGATGACAACATCCAGGTGCTGAACATCACCAGCCCGGCGAACTACTTCCACGTGCTGCGCCGGCAGATGCTGCGGCCGTTCCGCAAGCCTATGGTCATCATGACGCCCAAGTCGCTGCTGCGCCACCCGCTGGCCAAGAGCGCCGCGGCCGACTTCCAGGGCACCAGCCACTTCCAGCGGCTGCTGTCCGACATGACGCCCGTCGCAGACGAGAAGGTGCGGCGCCTGGTCCTGTGCAGCGGCAAGGTCGCCTACGACCTGTTCGAAGCGCGCGACAAGGAAAGCCTGACCGACGTGTCGATCGTGCGGGTGGAGCAGCTCTACCCCTTCCCAGGCGAGCCGCTGGCGGAGCGGATCGCCAGGATGCCCAACCTCACCGAAGTGGTCTGGTGCCAGGAAGAGCCCAAGAACAACGGTGCCTGGTTCTTCGTGGAAAGCCGGATCGAGGAGGCGCTGATCGCCGCCGGCAAGACCGGCATGCGTCCGTCCTATGCCGGACGCGATGCCTCCGCCTCCCCCGCGACGGGTCTCGCCAGCCGGCACAAGACCCAGCAGGAAGCCCTTGTTTCGGCCGCGCTCGGCCTTTCGCAGAATTGATGGCAGGAAATCGACATGGCGATTGAAGTTAAGGTCCCCGTTCTGGGGGAATCGGTGGCCGAGGCGACCATTGGCGAGTGGCTGAAGAAGCCGGGTGAGGCGGTCGCTGCTGACGAGCCCATCGCCAGCCTGGAAACGGACAAGGTGGCGGTGGAGGTCCCCTCCCCCGTGGCCGGTGTCATGGGCGATTACCTAGTGCAGGTCGGCGACACGGTCGAGGTCGGCGCGGTGATTGCCACAGTCAACGACCAAGCCGGTGCCGGTGGCGCCGCCCCGGCGCCCTCCCCCGCCCCGGCCGCGGCGCCCGCACCCTCCGCCTCGCCTGCTCCCGTCCCGACGCCCGCCGCTTCCGGCGGCAGCGATAATAGCGGTGACCAGACCCTGTCCCCCGCGGTGCGCCGCGCGGTACTGGAACACGGCATCGACCCCGCGTCGGTCAAGGGCACCGGCAAGGATGGCCGCCTGACCAAGGAAGACGTGCTCGCCGCCGCTCAGGCCAAGAAGGACGCCCCGGCTGCCAGCACCTCCGCTCCTGCGCCCAGCGCCGCGCCTGCATCGTCAGGCGGTGCCGATCGCACGGAGGAGCGGGTCAAGATGACCCGCCTGCGCCAGACCATCGCCAAGCGGCTGAAGAGCGCGCAGGAGAATGCCGCGCTGCTGACCACGTTCAACGACGTGGACATGACCGCCGTGATCGAGGCACGCGAGGCGTACAAGGACGTCTTCGCCAAGAAGCACAACATCAAGCTCGGCTTCATGAGCTTCTTTGCCAAGGCCGCCTGCCTGGCGCTCAAGGACGTGCCGGCGGTGAATGCCCGGATCGAAGGCGACGAGATCATCTACAACAAGTATGTCGATCTCTCGGTCGCAGTCAGCGCCCCCAACGGGCTGGTCGTGCCGGTGGTCCGCAACGTCGAGGCGATGAGCTTCGCCGAGGTGGAGCAGGCGATCGCCGGCTTCGGCAAGAAGGCCAAGGAAGGCGCTCTGACCATGGCCGACATGGCCGGCGGCACCTTCACCATCTCCAATGGCGGCGTGTTCGGATCGCTGATGTCGACGCCGATCATCAATCCGCCGCAGAGCGCCGTGCTGGGCCTGCACCGGATCGAGGATCGCCCGGTCGCCATCAACGGCCAGGTCGTGATCCGGCCGATGATGTATATCGCTCTGTCCTACGACCACCGCATCATCGATGGGCGCGAGGCGGTGACCGCGCTTAAGATCATCAAGGACGCCATCGAGGATCCGATGCGTCTGCTGATCGACCTGTAAGGAAGAATGGGCCGGCCGCTCCGCTACGGAGCTGCCGGCCTTCTGATTTGGCCCGCTCGTGCCCACATCGGCACGCACGGAAGGAAGACCAATGGCTGAACACGACTACGACGTCCTTGTCATCGGTGCCGGACCGGGCGGCTATGTCGCCGCGATCCGCGCCGCGCAGCTGGGATTGAAGACCGCCTGCGCCGAAAGCCGCGAGACTCTGGGTGGCACCTGCCTCAATGTCGGCTGCATCCCGTCCAAGGCGCTGCTGCACGGCAGCGAGCTGTTCGAAGAAGCGCATGAGGGTGCCCTCGCCAAGTTCGGCGTGAAGGTAGAGGGCGTCAGCCTGGACCTCGACGCCATGATGGGCGAGAAAGCCACCGCCGTTAAGGAGCTGACCGGCGGCATCGAATACCTGTTCAAGAAGAACAAGGTCACCTGGCTGAAGGGTCAGGCCAGCTTCGTCGACGCCAACAGCGTCGAGGTCGCGGGCCAGAAGGTCACCGCCAGCAACATTGTGGTCGCCACTGGCTCTAGCGTCACCCCGCTGCCGGGCGTGGAGATCGACAATGCCGCCGGCGTGGTGGTCGACAGCACCGGCGCGATCGCGCTGACCAAGGTGCCCAAGCGCATGGTCGTGATTGGCGGCGGTGTAATCGGGCTGGAACTGGGCAGCGTATGGCGCCGTCTAGGGGCCGAAGTGATCGTGGTGGAGTTCCTGGATCAGTTGCTGCCCGGTATGGACGGCGAGATCCGGAAGGAAGCCGCTAAAATCTTCAAGAAGCAGGGCATGGAACTGCGCCTGTCGACCAAGGTGACCGGCGTCGCCGTTAACGGCAGCACCGCCACCCTCACACTGGAGCCCGCCGCCGGCGGCGCGGCCGAGACGCTGGAGGCGGATTGCGTGCTCGTCGCCATCGGCCGCCGCCCCAACACCGCCGACCTGAACCTGGAGGCCGCGGGCCTCGAGGTAAACGGCAAAGGCCAGATCGAGACCGACCACGGCTTCAACACCAAGGTCGAGAGCATCTGGGCTATCGGTGACGTCATCACCGGCCCGATGCTGGCGCACAAGGCGGAGGACGAAGGGATTGCCGTCGCCGAGAACATCGCCGGGCAGGTCGGCATCGTCAATCACGCGGTGATCCCGTCCGTGGTCTACACCATGCCCGAATTCGCCGGCGTCGGCTTGTCCGAAGAGGCCGCGAAGGAGGCCGGGCACGAGATCAAGGTCGGCAAGTTCCCGATGGCGGCGAACAGCCGGGCCAAGACCAACCGCGACACGACCGGCTGGGTGAAGGTCATCGCCGATGCCAAGAGCGACAAGGTGCTGGGTGTGTGGATGGTTTCCAGCCTTGCCGGCACGATGATCGCACAGGCGGCGCAGGCGATGGAGTTCGGCGCCACCAGCGAGGACATCGCCTACACCTGTCACGCGCACCCGACCCATTCGGAAGCTATCAAGGAAGCCGCCATGGCGGTTCAGGGCAAGCCGATCCACGTCTGACCGGAACGCCGGCCAAGTGGGACAAAAGGGTCGTCCGGCAGCGGACGGCCCCTTTTTGTTGCGCCGTTCCCGCAGCTAAGTCAGGGCAACGACGATGGAACCGCTGCCTACCCCTGCCCTGCCGCCTTTGCTGGACCTGACCGGAATAGCAATCTTTGCGGTAAGTGGGGCGCTGGTCGCCGCGCGGATGCGGCAGACCTTCGTCACCACTTGCTTCTTCGCACTGGTGACGGGCGTGGGCGGCGGGACCGTGCGTGACGTGCTGATCGGGTTGCAGGCGTTCTGGATCAGGGATCCGTGGGTCGCGGCCGTCATCCTTGCTTCCGCCCTGCTGGTCTGGCTGACGCCGACCCGGTGGTGGGAGGGAATGCTGCTGGAATGGGCGGATGCGCTCGGCCTGGCGGTGTTCTGCGTGCTGGGAACGGCGAAGGCGATCGCCTATGGCGTGGCACCGCTGCCGGCGGCGGTGCTGGGAGTGGTGACGGGCTGTGTCGGCGGGATCATCCGCGACGTGCTGGCCGGCGTTCCGTCCATCCTGATGCGGCCCGAACTCTACGTCACCGCCGCCGCCCTGTCGGCTGGGCTGTGCGCCTTGTTCACCGCGCTGAACGTGCCACCGGCATGGGGCTGGAGCATCTCCGCCGCGGCTGGTTTCGCATTGCGCGGGGCGGCGATGGTTTGGCGAATCGAATTGCCCGCCTATCGCGCGGAATAGCTTCGGCCATCGCCCAGGTCGCCACGTGCGCGAATATAGGTGGCATCGTCGTACTGGCCGTCAATCGGGGCCGCAGCACCGTAATAGCCATCATCGGCGGGCTGCCCAGCGTCACCCACCTGGACGTCGCTGACCCGGCCGTCATTGCCGATACGGCAGGAGAACGGCGCCCCGCCATCGACCGCGCCGGACACGAACCAACCATCGCCGGTGCGGTTGGCCCCGTCTACCCCAACGACATTGGTGCCCGTCGCCTCCAACTCGGCCACGCAGATGTCGACGGCCCGGTCTAGCCCGCTGCCACCCGCCTGGCTGCCATACTCCGCGCCATAGCCGCGCGTATCCTGTTCCGGGTAACGGACCGGTACAGGCTCGTTCTCCCGCTGGCGCCCGTCGAACACGCCCGCAATGGCGGCAATGGCGCCCAGCACGGCAACGCCTGCGATTACGTCGCCGGCACTCACGCCATTGTCACGATCATAGTGCCGATCCCAGTCGCGTCCGCGACCCCAATGGTCACGCGCCATGACAGGCGTTGTAATCAGCGCGAGGCTGGCGGCGGCGGCGGCGAGGAGTTGAGTATGGCGGCGCATGGGCGTTTGATCCGACTGGTTAGATGAACATGATAGGTGGCCGGTGCTTGCATGATGCTGAACCGGCCACCCGCTGATCACAGACCGCGGATCCCGCTGTAATCGATATCAACCACCCGGCCCCAATCGATGCGGCAGGTGAAGTTGCCGGCATCCCAACCACGGTAATTGTCGTTCCAACCGCGGTAATCATTGTTCCAGCCGCGACCGTAGCGTGGATCGCCGCGGCGCCAGCCGCGATCCATCTGGTTCACCGCAATACGGCCGCGGATGCGATAGCCGTTGCGATTGCGGTCGATGTCGCGGATGTCGGTCACTTCGGATCTGCCACCATAGGAATAACGGCTGGCCGTCCGCTCCGCCACGGCAACGCACTGCTCCACGGCGTCGCGCGGATTGTATCCGTAATAACCGTCATTGTAATAACGATCGTCGTAATAGCCGCCCCGGCGATTGTCGCGGCTGGCCGCGCTGGCGACGGCTGCGATGCCGCCGATGATCAGCGCGCCCGCGATGATCTCACCAGCGGAGATGCCATTGTCGCGGTCGCGATAACGATAACCTTGCGCCTGTGCCGGCGCGATGCTGCCCAGCGCCATGGCGCCGGCGGCAGCGGAACCGATCAGACCCTTGGTAATGCTGTGCATGATCTTGCTCCTGACTTCGTGAAGGTGACCTGATGAGCCACTGACCGGACCTGGATAGAGCCACAGCCATGATGCTTCACTGAACCGGGCTGGCAAGATCTGTTCATGTTTGCCGCCCACTATCTGAACATATTGATACGGCTGAGCGGGCGCGTTTACTTTCCGTTCTACCACCGCCATCTACTCGACATGGATGCCCTGTCCTTGCCTGCTCTTCATGCCAGCCATGCCGGTTGCTGGCTGGCCGATGCCGAAGGGAACGTCAGAGCGCTGGGCAAGGGGGCCGCGCTGAATGCTGCCGCGGAAACGCCGGTGCTGCTGCTGAACGCGCCGCTGGTCGCCAGCCGCTTGGGTTATCCCGACCTCAGCGGCCTCGATCTGCTGGAACTATTCGCCTTCCTGCACCCCGCCCGCTTCGTCGTGCCCACACCCAAGGGTCTGGCCGAAGCGCTGAGAATGCCCGTGCCCGGCAGTGACGATCAGGTGCCCGCCTTGCTACGTGCAGCCGCAGCGCGGCTCGTCTCGGTTTGCGCCGATCCCGCCTGGGCGGAACGGGAGGGCGCGTGGAGTGCGCTGCAATCACTGAGCCGATTGCGGTGGCCGTGGGCGCAGGTGCTGGGGCCGCATATCGCCAAGCCGGAGCGGGCGGAACGCTGGCTGTTCGCCCGACTACCCGAATGGCAAGAGGCCGCGCCCCGCGCTCAGCCGCGACAGGCGATCCTGGAACCCGATTCCATCAACGCACGCCTGACCAATCTCACCGGCACAGGCGCCGAACGCCGTGTCGGGCAATTCGCCTATGCCCAGGGCGTCGCGCAGATGTTCGCGCCACGCGCTACCCGGGGTCGCCCGCACCTGCTGCTGGCACAGGCGGGCACAGGCATCGGCAAGACACTGGGTTATCTTGCCCCCGCCAGCCTGTGGGCGGAACAGAGCGGCGGAACCGTTTGGGTCAGCACTTATACCAAGAACCTTCAGCGGCAGCTTCGGCGTGAAAGCGCGCGCGCATGGCCACAGCAACGGCCTGACGGCAGCCGCCCCGTCGTGGTGCGTAAGGGACGCGAAAACTATTTGTGCCTTCTGAACCTGGAGGATGCGCTGCAAGGCGGCTTCGGCGGACGGGCTGCCGTCCTGGCGCACCTGGTGGCGCGCTGGGCCGCGTACACGCAGGATGGCGACATCGTGGGCGGCGACCTGCCCGGCTGGCTGGGCACGCTGTTCCGCAGCCGCGCCATTCGCAGCCTGACCGATCAGCGCGGCGAGTGCATCTACGCCGGCTGCCCGCATTACCGCAAATGCTTCATCGAACGCGCCGCACGCGCGAGTGCCGAGGCGGACCTGGTCATCGCCAATCACGCGCTGGTGATGGTGAATGCGGCGCGTGGGCGCGATCATGCGCAACGCCCGACACGCATCATCTTCGACGAAGGACACCACGTGTTCGAGGCGGCGGACAGCACTTTCGCCGCGGCGCTGACCGGGCGGGAGGCGGTGGAGCTGCGCCGCTGGCTGCTCGGCCCCGAACGCGGCGGCAAGGGTCGCCGACGCGGGCTAGCGGCGCGCCTAGCTGACATCGCCAGCTATGACGAAGCGGGCAGCGGGGCAATCGCCGGCGCGGTCGAGGCTGCCGACGCCCTGCCGGCCGACGGATGGCTGCAGCGGGTCCATGAAGGAGTCCCGCTTGGCCCTGTAGAAGCGCTGCTCGGTGCGGTGCGCGCCACCACCTATGCCCGGGACGAGAGCGCTCAAGATGCAGGCTACGGCTTGGAGACCGAAGTAGCCGGGCTGGACGGTTCGGTAGTGGAACTGGCGCAGCAGGCCGCCATGTCTCTGGCGGCGATCCGTCAACCATTGCTGCTGCTGGGCCAGCGTTTGGAAGCGGTGCTAGAGGACGCGCCCGACTGGCTGGATGCACAAGGCCGGGCGCGGGTGGAAGGCGCGCGACACTCCCTAACCTGGCGGGTCGATCTGCTGCTGGCGTGGGAGGCGATGTTGGCGCGTCTGGGTGGCCCTGCTGACCCCAGCTTCGTCGACTGGATGGCGGTGGATCGGGCCGATACTCGCGAGTTCGATGTCGGGCTGCACCGCCACTGGCTGGATCCTAGCAAGCCATTCGCCCGCGTGGTGCTGGAACCGGCTCACGGCGCCATGCTGACCAGTGCCACGCTGTGCCCGGGCAGCGCGGAAGGGGAGGACTGGCAGGTGGCGCTGGCCCGATCTGGCGCCGCCCATCTGGAAGGCTCCCCGCTGCTCACCGCCGCCGCCAGCCCATACGATTATGCGAGCATGGCGGAGGTGCTAATCGTCACGGACGTACCCCGCGGAGACATTCCCGCGCTCGCCGGCGCGTACGGGCGGATCATTGAGGCCGCAAGCGGCGGCGTACTCGGGCTGTTCACCGCCATCCGCCGGCTGCGCGCCGTGCATGCGCGCATCGCCGACCGTTTGGCCAGGAACGGGCTGCCGCTTTACGCGCAGCATGTCGATCCGATCGATACCGGCACGCTGGTCGACATCTTTCGCGACGACACCCGCGCCAGCCTGCTGGGAACCGATGCCTTACGCGACGGTGTCGACGTGCCCGGCCACTCGCTGCGTTGCGTGGTGCTGGAACAGGTGCCCTGGCCAAAGCCGGGCATCCTGCATCGTGCCCGCCGCGCCGCGCACGGCAGCGGCACGGCCTATGACGACATGCTGATCCGCGCTCGGCTGGCGCAGGCCTTCGGCCGCCTGATCCGCTCTGCCGGGGATCGCGGCCACTTCATTGTCCTGTCAGCCGCATTCCCAAGCCGCCTGCTTGATGCCTTTCCCGCCGGCACACCGGTTAGACGCGTGAGTCTGGAGCAGGCTTTACAAGCTGTCGGTGCGGGTGTCTCATGCCTGACGGAAGCAGCGGTGCCGGACGCCGGACTGCCAGGGGAGCCGTGAGCAAGGTCGTGAAGCTGCTGGGTTTGCTGCGTCATGCCAAGTCCGACTGGTCGGAAAGCGAAATGCGCGGCGGCGCGCAGCGGGACTTCGATCGTGGACTGAACGGACGCGGGCGACGCGGCGCCGCGCTGATGGGGCGGCAC